>CAWAJE010000020.1:0-322220 GCA_963782215.1 uncultured Actinomycetota bacterium
CCGTCCGCAGGGGCGAGATCACGCCGTCGCTGGACGAGCTGCCGCCAGTGAGTACGTCGTCCTCGGATCCGCCCGACAACGTGTCGGCACCGGCACCGCCCTCGATCGCGTCCATGCCTGCGTCGCCATCGAGCACGTCGCTGCCACCCTGGCCGAACAGCCGGTCCTCACCAGAGCCACCAAGGAGCTGGTCGCCCCCGAAGAAGGCAGGTGAGGTCGTGGCACCCTTCGCCGGGGCATCGAGCAGCTTGACGTAGGGCTCGCTGCCGTTGGCCGGGTTGCCGTTGTCTCCGAGGAGCAGGTCGTCGCCGGCGTCGCCGAACAGCACGTCGTTGTTGCCGCCGTCATAGGTGGCCGCTGTCCAGGACCCACCGATGAGCTCGTCATCGCCGGCGTCACCGTGCACCGCGTCGCCGCCGGCGCCACCTTCGATGCCGTCGTCACCGTCGCCACCGCTGATGGTGTCGTCACCACTCTGTCCCAGGATCAGGTCGTCGAGACCGCCACCTCGCATCGTGTCCTTGCCGCTCGAGCTCGCGGCCGGCGCCGAGGCTCCGGGTACGTCGAACAGCTCGACCTCGACGTCGGGACGCAACCGGTTCCACCGCGACCGGTTGCTGCCCACCACCAGCTGCAGCCGCGCATTGTCACCGACCATCATGTCGGCACCGTCGAGGCCGTCGACGCCCTCGTCGCCGACCACGGTGTCGTTGCCGTCATCCACACCACTCGCGGAACGGTCCACGGTCACCGCACCGGTGGTGGAGGATCCACCGACGAGCAGGTCCGCCCCGTCATCGCCCTGGACGCGGTCGTCGCCGGGGCCGCCCTCGACCACATCGGCCCCCGGCCCGCCGTACGCCTTGTCGTCCCCGCCCTGGGCGAAGACCCAGTCGTCGCCGTAGCCGCCATAGACCTGGTCATCGGGCCCTGCGTCGTCCGTCTTGAGCAGGGTGATGCCCAGACCGGGAGTGGCCGTGCCGGGGATCACCGTGCGCGACAGCGTCGCGTTGCCACCGAGGACGACGTCGTCACCGCCGTCTCCGAGCACCTCGTCAGCCCCGTCCGGGGCACCGGCGGAGCTGCTTCCGCCAGCCAGAAGGTCGTCCCCCGATCCGCCGCGCAGCACGTCCTCGCCCTGGTTGCCGAAGAGAGTGTCGCTCCCAGCGTCACCAGCGACGAGGTCGTCGCCTGCATCTCCGTGGACGAGGTCGTTGCCGTCGCCTCCGCGGACCAGGTCGTTGCCCGGGCCTCCGTGCACATTGTTGTCGTCGCCGGCTCCGGCGTCGACGTAGTCGGCGCCGACTCCGCCGTCGAGGCGTCTGTCCACCTCGTCGCCGCCGAGGACGCAGTCACCGTTGCCGCCGGCGCCGGTGATGCCCGCCAGCGGGATCGAGCCGGTGTCGCCGACGACGGACCGGGTCCGCGCCTCGATCTTGCCGCTGCCGTCGAGGTCGGCCAGGCCGTCGACGAAGACCACCCCGGCCAGGACGCCTGTGTAGCTCGTCCCGGTGACGTCCTCGAGCGCGCCGCCCACCACGGTGAGCCCCTCGAGACGTCCGTCGTCGTTGCCCGCGAGGTCGCCGTCGAGGTCGATCCGGCCGCTGACGATGCTGGTCGAGGTCGAGCAGACGACGTCCCGGCCCGACCTGTCGTCGTCCGCTGCGTCCGCGGGGACCTCGGGGCTCCCCGGGGCGCTGTCGCCGTCGACGGTGTCGAGCCCGCCCTCACCGAGCAGCAGGTCCGAACCGGCGCCACCGGAGATGGTGTCGTCCTGGTTGCCACCGCGAACGAGGTCGTCGCCGGAGTCGCCGAACATCTCGTCCTTGCCGCCGGAGCCGTAGAGCCGGTCCTGGCCGGGTCCACCGCGGACCAGGTCGTCGCCCTGGAGCTTGACCGGGACGTCGACGCCGTCGCCTTCGAGCAGGTCGTTGCCGGCCCGGCCGCAGACCACGTCGTTCCCGCCACCGCCTGACAAGGTGTCGCTGCCGGCGCCCCCGATGACGAAGTCACGGTCGCCACCGCCGCTGACGACGTCGGGGCCGGTCTCCCCGGCAGCACCATCGCTCGCACACTGGGCAGCGATGACCTGCTCGCTCGGAGCAGTCACTGTCTCGGTGTTGGTCACGTCGACCTGGTGGACCGTGTTGGTCTCGTCGAGGCCGTAGACGGTGTTCGTCTGGGCGGTGGAGTACGCCGGGGCGGTGTCGGAGTAGCTGCCACCCACCACGATGTCGGAGCCGTCACCGCCATTGATGTTGTCGGCCCCGTCGCCGCCCACCACCAGGTCACCGGCGTCGAGCAGTGGCCGGATCCTGGCGGGCTTGATCGTCGGGAAGAGCATCTCCGGCGAGGCACCGATGCCACCGTCCAGGACGTCGTCTCCGGCGTCCCCGCGCAGCCAGTCCGCACCCGGACCGCCGGTGAGCCGGTCGTTCCCCGACCCACCCTGCACCGTGTCGCGTCCTTCACCACCGTCGATCAGGTCGATCCCGCCGCCGCCGGTGACGACGTCGTCGCCGGCTCCGGAGCGGATCGAGTCGTTGCCTTCGCCACCGTCGATCGTGTCGGGGGCGTCGCTGGTCTCGATGGTGTCCCCGTCGGCCCCGCCCTTGAGGTCCGAGGTGACGGTGAAGACGGGCGTCACGAAGTCCTTATCCTCGGGACCGAGCAGCTCAGGCTGCCCCGAGGCATTCGTCGTCAGGACTGGCGCTGGGTAGAGCCGGACGGTGTCGAACCCAGCGCCACCGTCGGCGACGATCTTCGTGCCGGCGGTGACCGGGTAGTTCTGCACCAGGTTGAACGCGCTCACCTGGAGGGTGATCATCCCGCCCGAGGCCGGCCCGAGCTGGCGCACGGTGAACTTCTCGTTGGGCTCGTCTGTGTAGGCCTTGCGATCTGACGCCCTCGCGCCCATGTTGAGCTTGAGCTTGGGCCCGCCATCGTTCTCGAAGGTGGCCAGGACGGGCTCCGCCTTCTTGCAGTTGAACTCGAAGATCTTCAGCTTCGGACTGCGATAGATGTCGAAAGCCTCGTTGATCGTGTAGAAGAACAGCCTGATCGAGAAGTAGAACTGCAAGAAGAACTGGATCGTCGAGGAGACGTTGAAGGCGCAGTCCGGCCCCGAGGAGGCGCCGGCGAACTCGTCGGTGTAGATCTTGCCGTCGCCGTTGGGGTCGAAGGCATCGAGATTGAGCTCGAGCGTGACCCCACCCTGGATGCCTGCCTCGAAGATGCCGATGCTGACAGCCGCGCCCGCCGTGACCGTGAAGGTGAGCACGATCTCCGGTACGTCGACACCGTTCTCCAGGTCGTCGATGTAGAAGCCGTCGCTGAACAGCGAGATCGTGGGCGCACCCGGCGCGACGAGCTTGTCGAACCCTCCGATGTCGCCGGTGTCGAGAGCCTCGATCTTGCGGGAGAGGCCGCGGGTGTCGAACCCGAAGGCGAACCGCCCGTCGAGACCTGCCGTGCCGCCGATCGAGGCGGTCACCGGGACCGGCCCCACCGCGAACGGTCCGAAGATCCGGACGATCTGGCGGGAGATCCCGGCGTGTCCGAGGTCGACGTACAGCATCGTGATGTCACCGGTGTCGAGCAGCATCTTGAAGATCTCGCTGGTGTCCTGCAGCACCGGCAGCGACACGCTCGGCAGGCTGAGGTAGCTGGTCTTGGTGTCGGTCTTCTCGACCTTGGTGCCCTTGGGGAGCTGGGCGTCGTCCTTCGCCTTCTCCTTCTTGGCCTTCTTGTCATCGGGCACGCAGGCACCGGACTCGCCGGTCCCCTTGTAGGTGCGGGTGCTCTGCTTCTGGTCCTTGTCGACCAGCGTCTCGGTGCAGCTCCTTCGGGTGAGCTTGCTGGGCGTGATCGTGAATCCACCCACGAGCCCGACGCCGATGGAGCGCAGGTCGTGCTCGGTGGGATCAGTCGGCCCTCCGGCGATCAGGTTCTGCAGCTGCAGCAAGTTGAGGATCAGCTTGATCTTGGTGTTGCTGGTGCCTTGCAGCAGGGTCAGCAGGGAGACTGGGCCCTTGCCGACCGCCTGCGAGAGGTCGGAGACCACCGGGATCGGCCGGGTGAGCGTGTCCACGACCGGGTTCAGCGGAGCCAGCCACTTCTTGGCCTTGTCGAACCCCGGCAGGACCGCGTTGTTCAAGGTGGTGACGTCGATCTTCAGACGCCCGAAGGCCAGGTCCCCGACGTAGGCGCCGTCCTTCCACTTCAGGTCGATCGTGCCCATCACGTCGAAGAAGCCGGCCATGGAGGCGTAGGACTGGAAGAAGACCGACAACCCCCCGTCGCCAACGGCCGAGGTCGTGAAATCGACTGCCTTGTCATAGAGCGTCGGAAGGTAGACGCGGTTGGCGGTGGCGCCGGTAGGGACCTTGACGTCGACGAAGATGTCGGCTTTGAGGGAGGTGCCCCTCTCCCCGCTCTCGCGCCGGTCTACGAGCACCGAGGGGAATTTGCCCACGAAGGCGTCGATGCACTCCGCCGCACCGTTCCCGGTCGACGGGACGCTCACGTCGGTGATCGCCGCACCCGTCGGATCGTTGGGGCCCTTCTTCGTCCAGGTGTTGAACTGCCCCCAGCTGTGACAGTTGCCGGACTGTTCGTCGCGGGTGGCAAGGTGGGACTCGACGTGAACCTTGAGCAGGCGGTCATCGGCCGACGGGGTGCGCAGTTGCACGAAGGGACCGGCGCCGCGGGTGATCCCGACCGTGATGTTCAGCGTCCATTTGGTGGTCGTCCTCACCGTGCGGTCGCTCATGATCCCCGCCCCGGCAAGACCGGCCTGGAAAGGCGTCTTCTGCACGGGCAGGGCGCCCTCGAGCTTCAGATCGACCAGGACCTGCTGCACCTTGTCGACCGTCTGACCGGTGCAAGGATCCGTCGTGCAGCTGAGCTTCACCGGCGCAGCGGTGACGGTGATGTTCTTGCTCTTGACCTCGACCCCGGCCGCCACGAGTGCAGCGTTGAGCTTCGCCACCAGGTCGCTGCTCGGGTCTGACTCCTTCACGGCTTCGACCTCGGTGAGCTTGGAGCGCGCAGCGGCGACAAAGCGGTCGACGTCCGCCGGCACATCAGCGCCGGCGTCGAGGTTGGTCCCGATCAGCGGCAGGCTCAGCGGTGACCCCTTCTCATCGAGGGTCTGGTCGCCGTCGAGAGCGTCGGCGAGGGTGAGGTTCAGTCCGCCCAGGGCTTCGGTGAGGAACCGGTAGGCGATCGGCTGGGGCTTCAGCGCGCCGCCGCTGCCACCTGAGCTCTCGTCGGCCTTCAGCGCCACCTTGACCATCACCGAGTTAGGAGCGGGGGCGGGGGTGGCACCGGGATCGGCAGGTTCCAGGAGGGGAAGGTCGAGGCAGGCGGCGATCTCGGGTGTGCCGCAGGTCTGCGGGGCACCCACGGGGACGCGCTGCTGCGTGAGCTGGGAGGTCAGGTCACCGACGGCGATCCAGCTGTCGGCAGGACCGGTCGGGCCGGTGTTCGCGCCGACGCCGATCCCGAGCTTGACGAGGTTGGCTGCCCCGGACTTCACCCGAGCCGAGCCGTAGTCGACATCTCTGCCGGACAGCGAGGCTGCGACGTTCGCGAAGTTGTCGGAGAGCTTGAGGATCTGCTCGCTGACGCCGGTGTCGGCGCGCACCCGCGAGGTGGCGTCGTCCAGGTCCACCCCCACGACGTACTTCGCCTGCGAGGCGACATCGACCTTGGGCGAGGCGACCTGGTCCTTCCCTCCGGCGGTGGTGGCGATCACTTTCAGCTCGCTGGTGCCGACAGCCACCCGGAGTGGGGCATTGCGCGTTCCCGTGGTCTCCAGCCCGGTCTCGAGCACCAGCCGACTGCGGGCGCTGGTCGTGCCCTGGGTCAGGCTGAACCGCAGTGTCCGGCTCTTCTCTTTGTCCGTGCCAGTGGTCCCTTGGCTCAGGAGCTTGCCGAAGGTGGTGGCGAAGTCCTGCATCGTGGAGACCGGCATCCGGGTGTCCGGCTTGCCGGGTTCGGGGGCCTCGGCAGTGACCTGCTCCTGCACCCCTTGGACGGCTACTCCGAGGGCGTCACGCGCGGCACTGATCTCGCCGGGCAGTACGTCGACCAGGGGGAACGTCCGGTCGGCTCCGAGCTCGGGATCGGGAGCGGTGAAGGAGTTCTGCACGGCCGCCAGGTCCTCGATCAGGATGTCGCGCAGCGCGTCCTGGTCGCCGGTGATGAGGTAGGGGTGGCCCGGGGCCACGGTGCCGTCCGTCGCCAGCGGGCCCTGGGTGCAGGTCAGCTCGTGCGCGCTCTCCACGCGGAACTGGGAGCAGATCGTGCTGCTGGAGCCCGGGACGCCGAGGTCGAGCAGGGGCCGCGTGACCAGGCGCTCGTCCGCGCTCATCGAGGTCTTGATCCCGAACTGGGTCAGGAAGTCGGCATCCGCATCCGCGATCGTCTTGCCACCGGTCGCCGGGCCCATGGTCCCCTGGCGCGTGGGCACGACGTCCAAGAGACGAAGGCGGTCGTAGTCGCCCTCGGTGCTCACGGTGGGAAGCGTCTCCGGCAGCAGGTCCGGCCACGCTGCCCGCACCGTCCCCTGGGCCCTGACCGGTCGCAGGAGCGCGCCGGAAGCGTCCTTCTCGTCCTGCTGGGAGTCCTGAACGCCCAGGGTGGCCCTGGCCTTCAGTCCGCGTTCGACCTGGAGCTTCACCTGCGGCGTCTTGGGCGCCCCGGCGACGTCGGCCTCTCCCGCCGAGCAGACTCGCCACCGTCACAACGCCGTCGACCGTCTCGCTGCTGGGAAGAGTGACTGTGGAGGTCGGCACCGAGACCGACGCCGCCGCGCTGCTCGAGTCCTGGGTGAGGTCGTAGGCGGTGACGTCGACGTCGACCTGGAGGAACCCGATCCGTGCGACCAGCGCGGCGTTCTCGGCCAGCTTCGCGGTGACCGACTTGACCTCGTAGAGGCGCTGATCGTCGTCCGGGCGCACGTAGAAGGTCGGCTCGGCCGGCGCTGTCTGGCCGGCGGTGGGCTGATCGGCAGGGTCGACCAGTCCGATCCCGAGGTCGGCGCGGAAGAAGCGGCCCGTGGTCCCGACGGTGGCCTGGCCCTCCTGCGGCTGGGGTGCGCTCAGCTCGTCGGCGGTGTCGCCTGTCTGCAGGCAGCGGCGTGGGCTGAGACCCTCGGCAGCTTGGCAGAGCCCGCCGAGTCCGGTCAGCGGAGCGAGGTTGCCGTTGCCACCGGTGGGCACCGTCTCGGTCTGGGCTTCGGAACCACGCTGACCGACGGCGATCTCGAGCGCGCGCTTGTCCGCCTTGTACTCCACGGCACCGCCCAGGCCCAGCTTGTCGACCGCCCGGCCGAGTGCCTGGATCGAGGCGATCGCCGACCGGGCGCGGTACTCCGCGCCGTCCTCGTTCGTGAACCTCACCAGGAGCGTGGGGAACCCGTTCCCACCGGAGACGGCCACGTTGCTGGTCGGTGACTTGCCCACGGTGCCGGCACCCTGGTTGGGAACATCGATCGAGACGTCGGCATCCGGGGAGGTCCACGTGATCGGCGTACCGGCCTTGGCCTCGAAGCTCGAGGTGACGGCCTGGCAGTAACGGACCTGGCCGGGACGGGGGGCACCGCTGGGCGGCGAGGTGTCCGCTGCCCCACAGGAGATCGTGGCCGTGGCCTGCTCGCTCAGCAGGCTGCGCAGCTTCTGCTCAGGTGAGTAGAGATCGGTCAGGGAGAGGTCGAGCAGCGGGAACTGCTGCTCCGCAGCGCCCTCCACCGTCTGGAGCGCGCTGGTGTACTGGGTGAACCCGGTCATCGCCTGGACCCTGGTGAGGGAGGAGAGCTGCTTCAGGGCGGCCGATGCCTCAAAGCCGGGTCGGGCGTACGCCGGGGTCGGTGCACCCGGCTTCGGCGCCACCGGCGTCGCCCCCGGAACCGTGATGGTGCCGGTCGCCTGGCTCGACATCGGGGTGGACAGCTCGAGGTCCATGGAGACGTCACCGGCACCGGGCGACTGGGTGGTGGTGAACAGCTCGGCGGCGTCGCTGAACTCGAGGTCCTCGGTGGTGATCTGGCCGCGACCGTTGGGGTCACGCAGAGCCAGCACGGTGGTGGTGTCGACCGTCGCCGTGCCGACAGCGTCGAGCTCCACGAAGCCGTCGACGAGCTTGAACTTCGGGATCGGGACCTGCTCGCCGACCGAGTCGGGCTTGCCGCCGTCGGTCCAGGCGTGGGTGGTCAGCGTGGAGCTGCCCACCACGGCGAAGCGCCGCAGTGCGACCTCGTTGGGGTCGTAGCGGAACCGGATCGTCGTACGCAGGGTGGCTTTCAGGTCCTTGCCGAGAGCAGCGGTGCCGAACTGGAGCTCGTCGTCGGGGTAGACCAGCGCCACCGGCCGGGCGGCGTCCAGCTTGATACCCAGGCTCCAGTCACGGCTGTCCTGCGGGGCACCCGCTGGGGACGCCACCTCCTTGATGACCACCGGCCCGGTGGCGAACGCGTCGTCGAGCGTGCTCAGCGTCGTGTCCGGCTGGGTCTCGAGTGTGTCGTCGATGATCGTCCCGATCGCGGTGTCCAGGGACAGCACGTCGCGCACAGACGTGTCGGTCAGCGGCAGGTCCTCCGACAGCGCCGGCTGCTGTGCGGCCGCCGCCAGCGCACCGGCCAAGCGGATCAGGCCGATCCGCACGTCGGAGACACCAGCCGGCCTCGCAGCGGCGGTCGGCGCCACCGACACCGCCCCCGCCGGGACCTGACCCACGAGCAGCGACAGCACCAGGGTGCCCACCAACACCGAGACGGAGGTGAAGCCGACCGAGCGGCGGCGGTCGAACGCGGGACGCAGTGGAGTGCGCAACGTGGTCCTTCGGTGTGCTTGTGAGGATCAGCGAATGTTGATGGTGTTCGACTGATCGGCCACCGTCTTGGGGGTCGATCGCACGATGGCGACGTACGCCGTCTTCGCGCGGCCGTTGCGGTCCCGGAGCTTGAAGGAGACCTTCCCGGAGCGGTCCAGCCTGCCGGCCCGGACCGGGTAGAGCTTGCCCGCAGAGACCCGGTAGAGCTGCACGCTGGTGCCGGCCGGTGCCGGCTTGGCCGAGACCGTCATCCGGTCGGGGCCGGTGCCACGCTTGCCCTTGAGCTGTGCGGTGACCGCGGAGCCGAAGACGGTGTCCTGGGTCAGGGTCCGGCTGCTGACGCCGTCGGTGATCTCAGCGGTCACCCGGGCGCGGCCCAGTGCGGTGCCGAGGAAGGTGTAGGACGCCTCACCCCTGCGGTTGGTCACTCGGTTCGCCACGGCCTCGCCACGGATCTTGTCCGGACCGCTGCGGAAGAACTGCACGTCGTAGCCCCGGACGGGGTTGCCCTCCTGGTCGACCACCCGCACGGTCTGGCTGACCGCCGTACCCACCGTGACCACGTCGGTGGCGGAGGACCGGATCGAGTACTTCGAGGCGTCGAAGTCGATCTCGTAGAACCGCGCGTTGGCGGAGCCCTTCGCGTCCCGGGTGCCGGTGACGGTCGACCCCGCGGTGCCGTTGTAGGTGTACGACGGGGCGCCGGACCAGGTGCCGGTGATCTTGATCGTCCCGGCCTCGAAGGAGTCGACCCAGATGTCGCCGGAGGTGTCGAGGTCCGAGCGCATGAAGTCGTCGGTGTAGTCCCAGTCGTCGAGGTCACCGGAGTAGGTGAGGTCGATCGGCTTGCCGTCGACGGGGTTGCCGAACTGGTCGCGGGCGAAGACCTCGTAGAAGGTCCGGTCACCGGCGAGCGCCGGGTTCACCGCGAAGTCCTGCTCCTTCTCCGGCGACAGCGCCACCTCGACGTGTCCGTTGAGCGGGTTCGTGGTGTCCCAGTCGGCACTCTTGGCGTCGGACAGGTCACCGGCCACGGCGCTGACCGTGAGAGTGACCAGGCCGTCGTCGTCGAAGCCGGGGTCACGGGCGATCCCGACCTGGAGGGGGACCTCGCCGTTGGCGTCGGTGATCCCGACCAGGGTCTGGCCGAGGTCGGTGAGGTCACCGGCAGGGTCCCCCACGGTGGAGGGCAAGGCGCCGGTGCCCGTGGTGAAGAAACCGTGGTCGAGGGTCAGCGAGTAGACCTGTCCGTCGACCGGGTCCCGGTCGGAGTCGCTGTCACCCTGCACACCCGGCGTCGAGGGGTCGACGTCGTAGGTGTCGTCGGGAGCGGTGACCGTGAGCTTGCTGGTCAGGGCTCGTCCAGGAGTGGCGTCGCCCGAGAGTCCGTCGAGGACCGCGGTGCTGCCTGCCGGTGGGGTCTTTCCCACCAGGTCGACGCTCAGGGCAGTGTCAGCCGCCGCGTTGCCGATGTCGGGGGTGGTGGCGGTGGCGACCGTGACCTTGCCGCCGAGCTCGGTTCCCTGGCCGTCCTCGGCCGGGTCGGAGAGGAAGACCTCGAGGGTGCCGTCGGTGCCGGTGAGGACCTGGGTCGAGGTGGTGACGGCGGGAGTGTTTCCGTTGGGGCCAGGTGCGGCGGGCAGGAAGCCCGCGTCGGCCTCCGGGTCGCTCCCGGAGGTTCCGCGCTTGAGGTCGAAGTCGATCGCGCGCGCCGCGAGCGCAGTGCCGTCCTCAAGGCGCAGCCCGCCGGCGAGCAGGTGCTCGGTGCCGGCAGCGACCTGCAGCGGGTCCGAGTCGTCGAGCGTGAGCGCGGCGTTGCCGGCCTTGACGCTCAGGAGCACCTTGCTGGGGATCGCGCGGGCGGCCGTCGCGTCCGGCCCGAGGCCTGCGCTCAGCGTGTACGTGCCAGGAGCCTGGCCCTGGGGCAGCTTCACGAGGAACTCGCCGTTGACGTCGTCGGTCTGCGTGTCCACACCGGTCGCCGGCACCCGAACGGTGGTCGCCGCACCGAAGGGCTTCACGGTCCAGAAGTAGGCCAGGTCCTGGGCGTCGTCGACGTCGACCGCCCCGGCGATCGAGTCAGTGACCTGGACGGTGAGGTCCCCGTCGGTGTACTCGTCGAAGTCGAAAGCGGTGCCGTCCTGCGAGCTCGCGACGAGCGACGTCTTCGCGGCGGCTGCGGCTGAGGCGCCGGCGTACGGGAGGGTCGTGGTCGCCAGGGCCGCGACGACAACGGAACTTCCGAGGACCCGTAGGGTCTGCTTCGCCTTCATGGCGCTCCTTGCACTCGTTGGTCGGCAAGGAGAGATCCCGTCCGAGAGCTGGCCCGAGACCTGACGAGCACCGGGAGATGCCGGGGATTTCGTCTGATCAGGGGCAGATCGGGGTAAGTTTGAGGTGTGTCTCACAAACCTCGCAAACGTGACTAGACCACTTGTTCGCTTCTTGAACTTTCTTTTCGGTTGCTATGGACGCCAACCCACTAAATGTGATTAAGCGACCCGCCTCCTCGTACGTCGCCGGGACGACCTACGAGGTGGCCGGCGTGGGGGACGAAGGGGCCTTCGGGCCAACGCATCAGAGCTCGAAGCGGACCGTCCGGGTGGCCGGGTCGGCGGTCGTCAGGGTCACGCTGACCTCCTCGCCCACGGGCAGCGCCGAGGTGGAGGTGACCCGGGCCTCGACCGCGGGGTCGCGCACCATCACCTTGCCCTTGCGTGCGTCGTCCTCGTCGGACTCGGTGACCACGGCGTCGAAGCGCTCCCCCACCCGGTCACGCAGCGTCTCGGCCTCGACGAGGTTCATCACCGCACCCTCGTAGGCGCTGGCCGCGCGGCCGGAGTCGCGCATGATCTCCGGCAGTGCGGGCAGCCCGTCTCGCGCCCACTGCGGCACCGGCTGCTCGGCGCACAGGGCCGCGCAGACCTCGAGGGCATAGCGGTCGACCAGGCGACGCAGCGGCGCCGTCACATGGGCGTACGGCGAGGCCAGTGCGGCGTGCTCGACCTGGTCGGGAAGCCGACCGTCGAAGGCGACGTACCCGGCCCCGCGCAGCAGCGAGGTCGAGGCCACCACCATCGCCGCCTCGGCCGGCCGCGCGGCATCCAACGAGCGGATGAAGTCCGCGTGGCCCATGCCCTTGTCCCAGTCCAGCCCCAGCGCCCGCGCGGTCCGCCGGAGCTTGGTCACCACGAACTCGGGGGCGGGTGGCAGCGTCCGCAGCAGGCCGATCGTGCCCTTCATCATGATCTCGGCAGCCGCGAACCCGGTCATCAGGGAGATCTGCGCGTTCCAGGACTCGGCGGGGAGCATCTCGCGGTACTCCAGGTGCCAGCGGCCGTCCTCGATGTCGATCTCCTGCGACGGCATCGGCAGCGAGATCCCCCCGCGCTCCACCTCCTGGGCGATCCGGAGCTCACCGACCCGACGCAGCAGGGCGAGCGTCGAGCCCTCGGGTGCAGCCGCCACGGTGCGTTGCACCGTCTCGTAGTCGAGCCGCTCGCGCGAGCGCACCCGTGCCCGCTCCACCCGCGCGTCCAGCACCACCCCCGCGGCGTCGAGCCGGATCGTCCAGACGAACGCAGGGGTCTCCTGGCCGGGGAGCAACGAGGCCGCTCCCTCGCTCAGCACCGGCGGGTGCAGCGGGATCTTGCAGTCGGCGGCGTAGAACGACTCGCCTCGCCGGTGCGACTCCAGGTCAACGGGGTCTCCGGGGCGCACGAAGGCCATCACGTCGGCGATCGCGTAGTGCACGACGTAGCCGTCGCCGTCGGTCTCGAGGTGCATCGCCTGGTCGAGGTCCATCGCCCCGGCGGGGTCGATCGTGATCAGCTCGAGGTGGGTCAGGTCGAGATCGGGCAGTCGTGGCTCGCCCGCCGCCTGCTCGGCCGCCCCCTCCACCTCGGGCGGGAAGCCGACGCGCAGGTCCTGCTCGGACTGGATCTCCGCGACACCCTTGCGGAGGTCGTCGTTCTCGGGGTTCCTCGCTCGCAGCACACGGGTGCCCACAGCCACTCCTCGCTTGCAGGACGGTCGCGGGGACCGCATGACGTTCACCACGATATGCACCCCTCGCCCACGGCCCCACCTAGGCTGAGCCGATGCTGATCCTGCTGCCGCCGTCGGAGGGCAAGTCCGCCCCCACGCGGGGCAAGCCGCTCGCCCTGGAGACGCTCAGCTTCCCGGAGCTGACCCAGACCCGCGAGGCTGTCCTCGACGCGCTCGCTGACCTCTGCGGCACCCACCACGACCCGGCGACCCCGACGCAGAACGAGGTGCTCCTCGAGCTCGCGCAGCGCACCCTGGGGCTCGGACCCACCCAGGCCGAGGACGTACGCCGCAACGCTCGCCTGCGGACCGCTGCGACAGCGCGCGCCGACGCGATCTACACCGGGGTGCTCTACGACAACCTCGACCTGGCCTCCCTCGACCCCGCGGCCCGCCGGCGTGCCTCCCGATCGCTGGCGATCACGTCCTCGCTGTTCGGGCTGGTGCGACCGGGCGACCGGATCCCGTCCTACCGGCTGGCCGGGGGGATCAACCTGCCCGGACTCGGCGTGGTCGGCGCCCGATGGCGCGAGGTGCTCGACCCCGTGATGGTCGCCGCAGCCGGTCGCGGACTGGTGGTGGACCTGCGTTCGACGACCTACGCCGCCTTCTGGCGACCCGAGCGCGAGCTGGCCGACCGGGTGGCGACGGTGCGGGTGCTCCAGCAGGTGGGCACCCAGCGCAAGGTGGTCAGCCACTTCAACAAGGCCACCAAGGGGCGCCTCGTGCGCGCGCTGCTGGAGAGCGGCGCCTCCCCCGCGACCCCGGGCGCTCTCGCCGACACCATCACCAGTCTTGGCTGGAAGGTGGAGCTCGCCGCGCCAGGTCGCCACGGCCAGCAGCTCGACGTGATCGTCGACGAGGTCTAGCCGAAGATCTGCGTCGGCCGTGCGTTGAACAGCCGCAGGTTGGACATCGGCAGGTCGCCGTCGGGACCGCCCATGAAGTAGGAGATCAAGGTGACCGACGCGGGCGCCAGCTCCATCCGGTAGACCGCGTCCAGCGGCGCACCCACGCAGTTCGCCACCAGGGTCTTGATCGGGGTGACGTGGCTGACCGCCACCACGGTCTTGCCGGCGAAGTCGGTGAGGATCCGGTCACGCCCGGCAAGCACGCGCTTCTCCACCGTGCGGAAGGACTCCCCGCCGTGCGGCGCCGAGTCGAGGTCGCCGAGCCAGGCGGAGAGCGCGTCGGGCCACTGCTGGTGCACCTCGGTGAAGCTCAGCCCGTCCCAGCTGCCGAACTCCATCTCGGCGATGCCGTGCTCGTGCTCGATCTCGAGCCCGAGGAGCTCCCCGATGATCTCGGCGGTCTGGTGGGTGCGCAGCACGGGCGAGCTGATCAGGGCGTCGAAGGTCCCGGCCAGCGGAGCCAGCCACTCCCCCGTGGCCCGCGCCTGCTCCCGGCCGGTTTCGTTGAGCGGAGGGTTGCTGCTGCCCAGGCCGCCGGAGAAGAGCTTGCCCAGGGTGTGGTCGGTGACGCCGTGGCGCACCAGCAGCAGGTTGGTGGGACTGCCCCCGGGTGCCCCCCAGCCGCGGCTGGTCTCGGGCCGGCTCGACTGCGTCGCGTCCAGCGCCTCGTTGGCGAGCCGGTCGGCGTGGGCGTTCTCCGCGCGGGCGATCCAGGTGAACCGCGTGCCCGCGGGAGCCAGGTTGGTCGCCTGCTCCCACAGCGCTTGCATGTCGGGGTGCTTGACCTTCCAGGTCCGGTTCATCTGCTCCACGACGAGCTGGGAGTCCATCCGCACCTCGACCTCGGCGCCGGGCGCGTGGGTCCGGGCCAGCTCGAGGCCGGCGATCAGACCGCGGTACTCGGCCACGTTGTTGGTGGCGATCCCGATCCGCTCGCCGCGCTCGGCGATCACCTCGCCGGTGGCGGAGTCGGTCAGCACCACGCCGTACGACGCAGGGCCGGGGTTGCCCCGCGAGGCACCGTCGGCCTCGACGGTGACCGCCCGCCTGGTCACAAGCCGGACTCCCCGGTGCGCACCAGGATCCGGTTGCACTCCTCGCAGCGGATCACCTCGTCGGTGGGCGACTTGGCGATCAGTCCGAGGTCGGAGGCGTTCAGGGTGAGCCGGCAGCCGCCACACTCCTTGCGCCGCAGCGCGGCCGCTCCGACCCCGCCCTTCTGGGCGCGCAGCTTCTCGTAGAGCGCGAGCAGGTCGGCCGGCATCCCGGCGACGATCGGAGCCCGCTCGGCGGTGACCGTGCGCACCTCCTCGGTGAGCTCGGCGGCCTTCTGGTCCAGCGTCGCCCGCAGCTCGGACTCCTGCGTCTCCAGGGCGGCCAGCTCCTCGGTCCGCGCGACCAGCGAGGCCTGGGCAGTCTCGAGCTGCTCCATCACGTCGAGCTCGACGTCCTCGAGGTCCCCGATCCGGCGGTGCAGCGACTCCAGCTCGCCGAGCATCCGCTGCAGGGCCTTGGGGTCGGAGACCTGACCGGAGTCGATCATTCCCTGGTCCCGCTCGCGACGGGTCTTGACCTGCTCGACGTCGGCGTCGGCGCGGCGCTGCTCGCGGCCGAGGTCCTCGACCGAGATCCGGAGGTCGCGCACGGCGTTCTCAACCGCCGTACGCCGGGCCGCGAGCTCCTGCAACGCGGCGGCCTCGGGGATGCTGCTGAGCTGGTGGTTGAGGGTGTCGAGCCGGGAGTCGAGCTCCTGGACGTCGAGGAGCCTCAGCTGCACGAACGGATCGGCTTTCAGGGCAGTCTCCTGTTTTCGGTTGGTGCCTCTAGACCCGGAAGGTCCACGGGTCGGTGTTGATCGAGCTGGTGCGGACCTCCACCGTATCGCCCAGGGACTCCTCCAACCGACGGCGGAGCACCGGGAGCCAGGTGCTCTCAGCTGCCCAGTGGGCCACGTCGACCAGAGCCATGGCCCCGTCCTCACGTGACTCCGAGGCCGGGTGGTGCCTCAGGTCGGAGGTGAGGTAGACGTCGGCGCCCGCCGACCGGGCCCGATCGAGCAGGAAGTCACCCGATCCGCCGCACAACCCGACGGTCTCGATCCGTTGCTCGGGGTCACCGGCGACGCGGACACCGTGGGCGGTCCAGGGCAGCGCCTCAGCGACCCGGGCCGCGAACTCCGAGAGCGCCTCGGGGGCAGGCAGCCTGCCGATCCGTCCCGACCCGCGTGCCGGCTCGGCCAGCGCGGCCATCTCCAGCACGTCGAAGGCGGGCTCCTCGTAGGGATGCGCGGTCCTGATCGCGGCGATCGCCTGCTCGCGCAGGTGCCGCGGACAGACCGTCTCCACCCGCACCTCCTCGACGACCTCGGCGCGTCCGACCTCACCGACGGCCGGGTGCGCCCCGGGCAACGGCCGGAACCGTCCCTCGCCCGCCGTGGTGAACGTGCAGGCCTCGTAGTCCCCGAGCGCGCCGGCACCGGCCGCCGCCAGCGCCGCGCGCACACCCTCGGCGGCAGCGACCGGCACGAACACCGCGATCTTGTCCATCGGCGCGACCGGGTCGGCCTCCAGCGGTCGCACGTCCAGCAGGCCGAGCGCGAGCGCCAGCGACTCCGAGACCCCGAGCGCCGGGGCGTCGGCGTTGGTGTGCGCGGTGAACAGCCCGCAGCCCGCCGTGGTCAGCCGGTGCACCGTGCGGCCCTTGGGCGTCGTCGCCGCGACCCCGTGGACGCCCTTGAGGAACAGCGGGTGGTGACAGACCAGGAGCTCGGCCCCGAGCTGGATCGCCTCCTCGGCGACCGCCACCACGGGATCGACCGCCAGCAGGATCCGGCGTACCTCCGTCGCGGGATCGCCGCAGACCAGGCCGACGGCGTCCCAGCCGTCCGCGTGGTGCGGCGGGTACCACTCGTCGAGCAGCGCGGTGACCTGACCCAGCGTGGGCGTGGACATGGGCGTGGGCATGGGGGCGAGGCTAGTTCACCTGCCGGTCGCGGCCCTCCCAGTACTGCTTGCGCAGCTTGAACTTCTGCAGCTTCCCGGTCGCGGTGCGGGCCAGCTCCTCACGGAACTCCACCGACGAGGGCGCCTTGTAGCGGGCGACCTTGGACTTGCAGTAGTCGATCAGCTCCTGCTCGGTCAGGTCCGAGCCCTCGTTCTTGACCACCAGCGCCTTGATCGTCTCGCCCCACTTGTCGTCGGGTACGCCGATCACGGCAACCTCCGCGACGTCGGGGTGGGAGAAGATCACGTCCTCGACCTCGATCGAGGAGACGTTCTCCCCGCCGGTGATGATCACGTCCTTCTTGCGGTCCTGGATCGTGAGGTAACCGTCGTCGCCGATGACGCCGCCGTCGCCGGTGTGGAACCAGTCGTCGGCCAGGGCGGCCGCGGACTCCTCCGGCTGCTCCCAGTACCCCTCGAGGCAGACGTTGGACCGGGCCAGCACCTCCCCGGAGTCGGAGATCTTCAGGCTCACCCCGATCGCCGGCTGACCGGCGCGCACCAGCCTGCTCGCGCGCTCCTCGCCGTCGAGGTCGTCCCACTCGGCGCGGGTGCGGTTGATCGTGAGCAGCGGCGAGGTCTCGGTGAGGCCGTAGATCTGGATGAACTCCCAGCCCAGCTCGGCCTCGACGCGGGCGACGGTCTTGGTGGGCGGCGGGGCACCGGCCACGATGATCCGCACCTTGTCGCGGCCCGGGACCTCCCCCTCCCAGCTCTCGGCGGCATCGAGGACGGCAGCGACCACCGCCGGGGCGGCGCACATCACGGTCACGCCGTGCTTCTCCACACGCCGGAGGATCTCCGCCCCGTCGATCTTGCGGATCACCACCTGGGTGACGCCCATGCCGGTCATCGCGAACGGCATTCCCCACCCGTTGGCGTGGAACATCGGCAACGTGTGCAGGTAGACGTCCCGGTCGGTGACGCCAGCGTGCAGCGCGAAGGTCACGGCGTTGGTCCAGATGTTGCGGTGTGTGATCTGCACGCCCTTGGGGCGAGCGGTGGTGCCGGAGGTGTAGTTGATCGTCGCGGTGGCGTTCTCCTCGTGCTCCCACGGCTTCGGGTCGGTGCCCTCGAGGTACATGTCCTCGTCGTCGCCGATCACGAACTTGTGCTCGCACTCGACGTCGGCGAGCTGCTCGGTCAGCTCGGGGTCGATGTAGAGCACCCTCGCCCCGGAGTGCTCCACGATGTAGCGCACCTCGTCGGGGGAGAGCCGGAAGTTGATCGGCACCAGCACCCGCCCGTGACCGCAGACACCGAAGAACGCGGTGAACAGCCGGGCGCTGTTGTGGGAGACGTAGGCCACCCGGTCACCGACGGCGACGCCGAGCTCGTCGAGCTTGGCCGCCTGGGCACGGGCGAGCTCGCCCACCCGGGCGTAGCTCAGGTCTCCGAGCGAGTCGGCAGGCTGATCGGGCTCGTCGACGATGCCGGTGCGCTCGGCGTACACCGCCAACGCACGGTCGAGAAAGTCGGCTGCTGAGAACGGCACGATCACGGTTGTGACTCCCCTCACGGTCGGATGCTGCTCACCCTAGCCACCTGCGCGGAAACCGTCAGTGGCCGGCCTCTCCACGCTCCAGCCAGCTCATCGCGGGTTTGGCGAGAACGCCGTGCAGCAGGACCGAGAGCCCGATCGTGAAGGCCACCGTGGCCCACAGCCAGGGCAGGTCGGCGAAGTCCGCCTCCCCGGCCGCGTAGGCCAGGTAGAACAGCGACCCGATGCCGCGTACGCCGAAGAAGGCGGTCACCAGCCGCTCACGACTGTTCATGCCGTGGCCGCGGCGAGCGAGCGGCAGCAGGCTGAGCACTCCGCTGAGCGGACGGACCACCAGCACCAGGGCGATCCCGAGCGTGACGCCGCGCCAGTCCAGGGCGCTGAGCAGTCCCCGGGTCATCGCCATCCCCAGGAAGAGCAGGATCAGCAGCGTGAACAGCCGTTCGAGCCGCTCCACCACGCCGTGCATCTCCTGGTGGTAGCGGTGGCTGCGCTCGGCGTTGCGCACCGCCATCCCGCAGGTGAACACCGCGATGAAGCCGTAGCCACCCACCAGCTCGGCCGCCCCGAAGGACATCGCGACGGCGGCCAGTGCCAGCAGCGGCTCCCCCCGCTCCGCGAACGCCACCGAGGTACGCCGGCTGCCGAATGCGAGCTTCGCCAGTCCCCAGCCCACGAACGCGCCGACGCCGAAGCCGACCACCACCTTGCCGACCAGCTCCCAGGCCACCCAGCTGCCGATCCAGGAGCCGGGGTCCCCCTTGGCGAGCAGGAAGATCGCGGCATAGACGAAGGGGAACGCCAGACCGTCGTTGAGCCCCGCCTCCGAGGTCAGGGCGAAGCGCACCTCGTGACGCTCATCGCTCTCGTCCTCGTGCGACTCCACGTCCGGTCCACCGACCTGCACGTCCCCGGCCAGCACCGGGTCGGTCGGGGCCAGGACTGCGCCCAGCAGCAGCGCCGAGGCAGGCGCCAGGCCCAGACCCCACCAGCCCACGAACCAGATCGCCGCGATGCTGAGCGGCATCGCGAGGAACAGCAGGCGCCAGGTGGCCGACCAGCGCAGCCACTCCCGTGGCCGCGCGAACCGCAGCGGCCGGTCCAGCGCCAGCCCGACCCCCATCAGCGCCAGCAGGACGGCCAGCTGGGTGACCTCCTCGATCACCGCCCGGTGCCGCAACGGGTCCAGCATCCGCTCCCCCAACGGGAGCAGCCCGATCCCCATGCCGGCGGCCAGCAGCACGATCGGCGGTGAGAGCGCCAGCCGGCTCAGCGCGGAGGGCAGCACCGCGGCCAGCAGGATCGCCAGTCCACCGATGAGATATAGCGTGCCGGTCACTGCCGCTCTCTCCTGTGCTCATGCTCGGCCGTGCCCGCGAGTGCCGGCGTGCTGGTGCTGCGGGTGGGCGCAGAGGGGATCGAACCCCCGACCACCTCGTTGTAAGCGAGGGGCTCTACCGCTGAGCTATACGCCCTGGACGACCAGCCGTGAGGCGCCTCGGCCGCGATCGTGCGGGCACAGACTACGGGAGCGCCGGGCGAGTGAGCCAACCCGGGGCGCGAGGCCGCACGGGGGCAAAATAAAAGTCGCGCCGCTGGCGTCTCGGGTCACCAGCGGCGCGACATGTACAAGATTGCACTATCCGTGCGCCGGATCCAAGAGCAACCGCCGAATCTAGTCCCGATGAACTAGACCACGGCTCGCAGCTGCTCCGCGAGCTCGTCGAGATCGCGGCCGATCCCGCGGGAGTTGTGACCCTCCCAGCGCACCAGGCCTGCCCGGTCCACGACGAAGGAGGAGCGCTTCGGGGAGCCCGAGACCTCGTCGAAGACCCCGTAGGCCTGCGCCGTGGCACCGTGCGGCCAGAAGTCGCTGAGCAGCGGGAAGAAGATGCCGTCCCGGTCGGCCACGGCCCGCTGGGCGTACATCGGGTCACAGCTCAGGGCCATCAGCGTCGTGTCATCGGTCTCGAAGTCGCCGAGCCGGTCCCGCAGACCGGTGATCTCCCCGGTGCAGACACCGCTGAAGGCGAAGGGGTAGAAGACCAGCAGCACCGCCTTCTTCCCGACGTACGTCGACAAGGTGATGTCCTGCCCGTGCTGGTCCTTGAGGGTGAAGTCAGGGGCCCGGTCACCGATCGCCAGAGTCATGCCGCCATCGTGCCAGCCGCCCGGGAGCGACCGGTCACTCGTCCCCCGACTCGACCGGCTCCCCGTCCTCGTCGTACTCCTTGAGGTCCTTCTTCAGGACCTTCCCGGTGGCGTTGCGGGGCAGCTCGTCGAGGAAGATGATCTCGCGCGGCACCTTGAAGCGGGCGAGGTTGTCCTTCACGTGCGCCTTCAGCGTGTCGGCGTCGACCTCTCCGTCCTTGACCACGAAGGCCCGCAGCCGCTTGCCGTAGTCGTCGTCGTCCACGCCGATCGCCGCGACGTCCTGGACGTTCTCGTGCCGGGAGAGGCAGTCCTCGACCTCTTTGGGGAAGACGTTCTCCCCGCCCGAGACGATCATCTCGTCGTCACGACCCTCGACGAAGAGGCGGCCCTCCTCGTCGAAGCGGCCGACGTCGCCGCTGGACATCAGGCCCTCGACCATCTCCTTGCTCTCGGCGTCATCGCCCGTGTAGCCGCCGAAGAGCATGGTGTTGCCGACGAAGATCCGCCCGGACCCACCGTCGGCGACCGGCTCGCCCTTGTCGTCGTAGATCTTCACGACGGTGTTGTACGGCGGCCTGCCGGCTGTTCCCGGCGCCTCGCGCATGTCCTGCGGCTGCGCGATCGTGGCCCAGGCGACCTCGGTCGAGCCGTAGGTGTTGTAGAGGTTGTCGCCGAAGCAGTCCATCCACTCTGTGGCGAGGTCACCGGGCAACGCCGACCCGGACGCGGCGACCACCTTGAGGTGGGTGAAGTCGCCGGAGCGCTCCTCCTCGGAGAGCTTCATGATCCGCTGCATCATCACCGGGATCACCACCAGCGCGTCGCACCTGTGGCTCTTGACCACCTCGAGGCACTCGGCGGGATCGAACTTGCGCCGCAGCACCAGCGTGGACTCCAGCAGCATCGCGAGGTTGAGGTGCGCCCAGCCCCAGGTGTGGAACAACGGTGCGGCGATGTGCACGGTTCCGCCGTTGCGCAGCGGCATCTTCGAGAGCAGCGCCACCGCGCCGTCGATGCCGGACTCACCACGCGGCGCCCCCTTGGGGGTGCCCGTGGTGCCGGAGGTGAGGATCACCGGCCGGGTGGTGTGCTCGGGAACGCCCAACGGCTCCGCGGAGCCCTTCTCGATCAGCGCCTCGACGTGGGCCAGGTCGCCGGGCTCTCCGTCGTGCCAGGCGATCACCCGGGTCAGCCCGATGCCGGACTTGTCGATCAACGCGCTGAACTCGTCGTCGTAGACGACTGCCACCGGCTTCTCACGGTCGCACACCTCACCGAGCTGGGGCGCGGAGAACGCGGTGTTGAGGTAGAGGATGTCGGCCCCGAGCTTGGACAGCGCCGTCGAGACCTCCAGGAAGTAACGGTGGTTGCGGCAGAGCACCGCGACGCTGTCACCGCCGCTGACGCCGAGCTCGCCGAGCCCGTGGGCCAGCCGGGTCGCCCGGTCGTCGATCTCGGACCAGGTGAGCTCACCGAGCTCGTCGATCAGGCCGATCTTGTCCGGGGAGCGCAGCGCCAGCGCGCCGATGCCACCGGCGAAGCCGATCCCCCAGTCGTAGATCGTCTTGCCGATCCCGGCCAGGGTGAGCGGGCTGTAGGGACGGATCACGCCGGAGGCGGCCATCACCTTGACGAGTCGCGCCTGGCGCAGCGCCTGCTTGGTGAGGTTCTCGAACATGCTGCGGGTGCCTCCTGGGGTGATGCCGGCCGACAGCGGCGCGTCAGCTCAGCGGGTCTTCGGGGCGACGAGTCTCGTCGCCGTCCATTCCTTACCCACTGCAACGGTCGTCGTGGTGGAAAGTCCCGCGATCGGCCCGGCTTCGGCGATCTCGGCGGGATCCACGGCACCCGGGCGACCCACCTTGGGGGTCAGCAACCAGATCACTCCGCCGCCGACCAGGTCGGTCAGGGAGTCCACCAGAGCGTCGACGAGGTCCCCGTCGTCGTCACGCCACCACAGCAGCACGACGTCGACGACGTCACCGTGGTCACCGTCGACGAGGTCACCGTCGACGGTGTTCTCGATCGACTCGCGGACCGAGTCGTCGACGTCCTCGTCCCAGCCCAGCTCCTGCACGACCATCCCGGGCTTCAGTCCTAGGCGGTCGCCCAGCTGGACGTCCGCGCCCCCTGCGCTCGGGCTCACCTGTTGTCCTCCACTCACTTGTTCAAGACAGCTCACCCACGGCTGGTCCGGGGCTCTGGTGCCCGTAGTCCACTAGACCTCTCAGCCAGGCGCAACCCCACGCGTACCGTCTCGACGATTCTGGCAGACGCTACCGTCGCCGCGTGGACGCCAGCGAGGGACCTCCCCCAGCCGTCTCGGCGCTGTGCTCCGAGTGGTTGGCGCTGGTCGACCGGAAGTCGCCGGGCCTGGTCACCGGTCTCTACCTGCGTGGGGGTCTCGCGTTCGGCGAGTGGTTCCCGGGCACCAGTGACGTCGACTTCGTCGCGACCTTGGCCCGTCGTCCCGGGCACCAGGACCTCGACTCGCTGCGCGCGTGCCACGCCGAGATCGGCGTGCAGCACCCCGCCCTCCCCTTCGACGGGATGCACCTGCTGGCCGAGGACCTCGCCGGGGACCCGTCGGAGTGCCCGGACGTGCCCTGCGTGCTGCACGGCCACTTCGAGGAGGAGGGCCGCGAGGACCTCAACCCGGTCGCCTGGCACGAGATCGCCCTGCACGGAGTCACGGTCCGCGGACGAGCTCCCGCCGAGCTCGGGGTATGGACCGACGACGTCCGCCTGGCCGCGTTCACGCACGAGAACCTGGCGACGTACTGGGCGCAGAACGCCGCCGCGCTCCAGGCGATGCCGCGGGAGGCGGAGGCGCCGCAGACCTGCAGCTGGTGCGTCCTGGGGGTCGCCCGGCTGCACCACCTGCTCGAGGTCGGCACCCTCACCACGAAGTCGGGGGCCGGGCGGTGGGCGCTGACCCACTACCCCGAGCGCTTCCACCGGGTCGTGCGCGAGGCGCTCGCCGTGCGTGAGGGAGGGCCGGGCACGTACGCCGGCGACCACGCCGCCCGAGGCCGCGAAACCGCCGCCTTCGTGGCGTATGTCGTGCAGGTCGGCGCTGCTACCCGCCGGTAAATTTCCTCGGCTTCCCCGAAGTGACAACATGTTGCCGTGAGCGATGCAGACGACAAGACCCAGAAGCCTGCCGAGACCCGGCGGGTATCGGTGATCCACGAGGGGCTGCCCACCCAGCTGCCCGACATCGACCCGGACGAGACCCAGGACTGGATGGCCTCGTTCGACGCGCTGGTCAGCGACCGCGGTCGCGACCGGGCCCGCTACCTGATGCTGCGGCTTCTGGAGCGCGCGCGCGAGCAGTCGATCGGCGTACCCGCCCTGCGGAGCACCGACTACATCAACACCATCACCCCCGAGCGGGAGCCGTGGTTCCCCGGTGACGAGGACACCGAGCGCCGGATCCGCGCCTTCATCCGCTGGAACGCCGCGGTGATGGTCTCCTCGGCCAACCGTCCCGGGCTCGAGGTCGGCGGCCACATCGCGACCTACCAGTCCGCGGCCAGCCTCTACGAGGTCGGCTTCAACCACTTCTTCCGCGGCAAGGAGCACCCCGGCGGCGGGGACCAGATCTACATCCAGGGGCACGGCTCGCCGGGCATCTACGCCCGCGCCTACCTCGAGGGCCGGCTGACCGAGGACCAGCTGATGCGCTTCCGCCAGGAGGTGCAGCACGGCGTCGGCAAGGGCCTGCCCTCCTACCCGCACCCGCGCCTGATGCCGGAGTTCTGGGAGTTCCCCACCGTCTCGATGGGCCTGACCGGGATCAACTCGATCTACCAGGCGCGCTTCAACCGCTACATGCAGAACCGCGGCATCAAGGACACCAGCCAGCAGCACGTGTGGGCGTTCCTCGGTGACGGCGAGATGGCCGAGCCCGAGTCGCTCGGTGCCATCGGCGTGGCCGCCCGGGAGGAGCTGGACAACCTCACCTGGGTGATCAACTGCAACCTGCAGCAGCTCGACGGCCCGGTCCGCGGCAACGGCAAGATCATCCAGGAGCTGGAGTCGCAGTTCCGTGGCGCCGGCTGGAACGTGATCAAGGTGATCTGGGGTCGCGAGTGGGACGCCCTTCTCGCCCGCGACGTCGACGGCGTGCTCGTCAACGCGATGAACAGCACCCCTGACGGTGCGTTCCAGACCTATTCGGTCGAGGACGGCGCCTACAACCGCGAGAACTTCTTCGGCACCGACCCGCGGCTGCGCAAGATGGTCGAGCACATGACCGACAAGCAGATCGAGAAGCTCCCCCGCGGTGGTCACGACTACCGCAAGGTGTACGCCGCCTTCGACGCCGCCACCAAGCACGTGGGGCAGCCGACGGTGATCCTGGCGCACACCGTCAAGGGCTGGACGATCGAGTCCCTGGAGGGCAAGAACGCCACCCACCAGATGAAGAAGCTCAAGAAGGACGACCTGAAGAAGTTCCGCGACCGGCTCTACCTGCCGATGAGCGACAAGGAGCTCGACGAGGCCTACGAGTCCACCGGCACGGCGCCGTTCTTCCACCCGGGCGCCGACTCCCCCGAGATCGAGTACATGATGGAGCGCCGTCGTCAGCTGGGTGGCTCGCTGCCCAAGCGGGTGGTGCGCGCCAAGCCGTTGAAGGTGCCCGAGGCCGCCCTCTACGAGGAGCTCAAGCAGGGTTCTGGCAAGAACAAGATCGCCACCACCATGGCCGTCGTCCGGCTCCTCAAGGACTGGATGAAGGACAAGGAGATCGGGCCCCGGATCGTCCCGATCGCGCCGGACGAGTACCGCACCTTCGGCATGGACGCGATGTTCCCCAGCGCCAAGGTCTACAACCCCGCCGGGCAGCGCTACGAGTCCGTCGACCGCAAGCTGCTGCTGAAGTGGCGCGAGGCGACCGACGGCCAGATGCTCCACGAGGGCATCTCCGAGGCCGGGGCGATGGCGTCGGCCACGGCCGCCGGCTCGGCATACTCCACGCACGGGGAGGTGATGATCCCGTTCTACATCTTCTACTCGATGTTCGGCTTCCAGCGCACGGGTGACTCGATCTGGGCGATGGCCGACCAGCTCGCTCGCGGTTTCCTGATCGGCGCCACTGCCGGCCGGACCACGCTGACCGGTGAGGGCCTGCAGCACGCGGACGGGCACTCCCCGCTGCTGGCGGCGACCAACCCGGCGGTGGTGCACTACGACCCGGCGCACGCCTACGAGGTCGCGCACATCATGGAGGACGGCCTGCGACGGATGTACACCGTCAGCGAGGACCACCCCGAGGGCGAGAACGTGATCTTCTACATCACGGTCTACAACGAGCCGATGGCCCAGCCCAAGCAGCCGGAGAACCTCGACACCGAGGGTCTGCTCAAGGGGCTCTACCACTACTCGAGCGCTCCCGAGGTCGAGGGCAACGGTGAGGCGCCGCGCGTCCAGCTGCTCGCCTCCGGGGTCGGGTTCTCGTGGATCCAGAAGGCCCAGCAGCTGCTGGCCGACGACTGGGGCGTGGCAGCCGACCTGTGGTCGGTGACCTCGTGGAACGAGCTGGCCCGCGACGCCGTCTCCGCTGAGAGCTGGTCGCTGAACCACCCGGGCGAGGAGCCCCAGGTCCCCTACGTCGCCCAGAAGCTGCGCGACGTGCAGGGTCCCGTGGTCGCGGTCAGCGACTACATGAGCGCCGTACCCCAGCAGATCTCGCACTGGGTGCCCGGCGACTACAGCGTGCTCGGCGCCGACGGGTTCGGCTTCGCCGACACCCGCCCGGCGGCGCGCCGCTACTTCCAGATCGACGCCGAGAGCGTCACCGTCCAGGCGCTGCGCGCCCTGGCCGCCCGCGGCGAGGTCAAGCAGGAGGTCGTGGCGGAGGCGTTCGCGAAGTACCGCATCGACGACCCGACCGCGGTCGCCGACGTGGCCCAAGAAGGCGGCGACGCCTGAGTGGCGTCTCCTCGCTCCGGGCGGCGCTGCGCCGAGGCGCAGCGCCCCTGGGGCTCGGGGTCCTGGCGCTGGTCGTGTCCTGGCCGACCACCGGGGACCTCGGTCGGCTGCTCACGGGGCTGGGACTGATCCTGGTCGGGCTCGGACTGGTGATCGTGGTGGCCACGGCTCGCACGTTGTCCGCGGAGTCCGACAGTCCCGTCGGCGAGGCTCAGTCGCCCAGCGACGCCGAGGCCTCCCCGGAGCCGCCGTCCTCGGCGACCGGGGCGTAGGCACAGCTGTCCGCCGCCTCGACCGGCGCGCCCGGGTCGGGTGTGGGCGAGGCACCAGGCGCCTGGCTGGGCGACTCGCTGGGCGACTGACCGGGCGACTCGCTGGGCGACTGACCGGGCGACTCGCTCGGCGACGGGCTGGCCGTCGTCGCCGGCTTGCGCGGCGGCTTCAGCGCCTTGCGCACCACCTGACGGATCCAGTCGAAGTCGGGGTTCGCGGAGTTGAAGTACGCCGAGGGCTTGAACACCACCGACCGCACCCGCCCCTGCTTCATCGAGGTGGCGAGGTCGACCAGTGCCGGCAGCAACGTGTTGGGCACGTCGGTCCGCACGATCTGCTTGCTGGCGGCCGCCAGCTGCTGGTAGCGCCGCAGCAGCGTCATCGGACGGGCCTCGGTGATGATCGCGTCGACCATGCAGCGCTGGCGCTCCATCCGGGCGTAGTCGGTGCTGCCGAACCGCCCGCGCGCGAACCACAGCGCCCGGAAACCGTCGAGGCGCTGGTCCGGTCCGGGCTTGAGGTAGTAGTCCGGCAGGATGCCGCGGTCGGTGTTGCCACCCACGGGGATCGGTTCGTTGATGTTGACCGTGACCCCGCCCATGGCGTCGACGACCTTCTCGAAGCCGGCCAGGTTGATCAGCACGTAGTAGTCGACCGGCACCCCCAGCGTGCCCTCGACCGCCATCTTGATCGCGTCGGCGCCCTCGTTGTCCGAGCGCCCCAGCACGCCCGGGTGCAGCAAGGGCACCTCGCGGTAGACGGCGTTGAGCATCCAGTTGCCGTCGTCCCCTTCGCCCTGGAATCCGTAGGGGTAGAGGTCGTGCAGCGGGCTGTCCTCGGGGAACTGCGCATCCATCAGGTTGCGCGGCAGGCTGAAGGTGGTGGTGTCCCCGGTGCGGGTGTCCATGCTCGCAAGGATCATCGAGTCGGTGCGCACGCCCTCGCGGTCGATGCCGCCGTCGCCGCCGAGCAACAGGACGTTGACCCGCGTGGCCCCGTTCCAGGGATCCTCACGCGTCACCGGCCGCTCGGGGGCGGTGGCGCTCTGGTTGTCCTGGAAGACGTTCTCGACGAGATCCGCCTGCACGAGCGCGTACCGCGCTGCCAGCACGGCAGGCGCGGCCACGACCAGGCACAGCGCGCTCACGAAGACCGCCCCGCCGAGGGCCTGCGCGCGCGGCTGCTCCGGCGGGCGCACGGTGCGGTAGGTCGCCACCAGCACGACCGCCCAGATCGCCAGGGCGATCGTGGCCATCAGCGCGGCTGCCTTGAGGCGCACCGGGTCCGAGACCAGGAGCAATAGCGTCTGGCGGTTGCGGCCCGCGAACCAGACCAGCGGCGCGAGGGCCCCGAGGCTCAGTAGCACCGCCAAGGCGCCGGCGAGCTTGCGGCCGGCCCAGAAGAACCCGCCACCGGGCACGGCTGCCGCGAGCAGGACCACTCGGAGGGTCTGCCCCAGGGTTCTGGCTCGCCGGTGCGGTAGCCGACGTCGACCGGGCGCACGTCGTGTGCGTCTCGCCCGCGTCGCCTCGGCGCCCACAACCAGCCCTCCCGGGTGCTCGCCTCCCGCACCGCGCAGATCGCGTGCGCGAGAACCGGCCGGATCTTACCAAGGCCCCGACGGCGCCAGGAGCCTGCAGACGGGTCAGGCGAGCTGGGCGACCGGAGTGGCCGGGCTCTCGCCGGCCTGGGCGGTGTTCAGCGGCTCCTGGGGCCCGTTGCGCAGCAGCTGGCGCCAGCGACCGCGGTGGTACCTCGCCGGGTCGGTGCCGCGGATGAAGGCGTCCATGACCCGGACGAAGCGCTCCGGATGGTCCTTGTGCGGGAAGTGTCCGCAGTGCGGCATCACCTCAACCACGGCGTCTGGGGCGATCCGCGCGACCCGGTGGGCCTGCTTGGCCGGGATCACGTGGTCGTCGGAGCCCCACACGACCAGCATCGGCATCGCCTGGGTCAGGTAGGCCCGGTCCACCATCGTCACGATCTGACCACGCAGGTCGACCACCGCGCGGACGACGTGCCGGATGGCTGCGCGCGCGTGCGGGTCCTTGAAGGACTCATAGATCTCCGCCACCTCACCGAGGTCGCGGGTCGCCGACAGGCCGGTGCGGTTCAGTGCACGCAGGCCGGCCTTGCCGACGTGGCGGATGCCGGGGAGGGTGGCCATCCCCATGGCCTGGTGGAAGCCGGGCAGCGTGACCGCACGGATCAGCGGGCTCACCTCGGGGCCCATGCCGCCGGGGGCGACCAGGATCATCCGCTCGGTGCGCTCGGGGAACTGGTAGGCGAACTGCATCGCCACCCCGCCGCCGAAGCTGTGCCCGACCACGGTGACCTTGTCGATGTTGAGCATCGTCAGCAGGTCGCGCATCCCGTTGGCGTAGCCACCCACGGAGTAGTCCGCCCGCGGCTTGGCGCTCTGGCCGTGGCCCAGCAGGTCGGGGGCGATCACGGTGAACCGCTCGGCCAGCTCCTCGAAGACCGGCAGCCAGGTGGTGTGGTCACACCCCAGGCCGTGGAGGAGCAGCAGCGCCGGACCGTTGCCGGCCTTGAGGTAGGCGCGTTCGTGACCGTGGATCGTGATGCGTTGGAGCACTGCGGCACTGCCCTGTGGTCGAGTCACGCGCACTCCTCGGAAGAGTTGGGCTGGTGCAAACTACAACTATTAGACCAGTACTCGTTGCATTTTTGATCACTGGTCCGCAAATGTCGCCCACCGAGTCAGGCATGCCGCCGGGACGCGTTCTGCTGTCCCGGTTGGCTAGAGTCCCCCGCATGTCGCCCACCAAACCCCCCGTCGGGGCCTCAGCTGAAGAGGTCGGGGCAGGACTCGCCGGGATCGTGCACCTCGTCACCGGGCTGGCTCCCGCCGAGGTGCTGCCGGAGCGCAGCTTCGTCGACGACCTGCGCATCGACTCCCTGGCCATGGTGGAGATCCTCGAGGGTGCGGCCAGCCACTTCGGCGTACGCATCGAGGACGAGGCCGCCAAGCGGTTCGTGCGCGTACAGGACCTGATCGCCTACCTCAGCGACCGGGCCTGATTCTCGGGGCCCAAGTTCGGGCTGGCTCAGACGACCTGGTGCAGCCAGCGCACCGCGACGCCGTCGCCCGCGTGCCGGAAGGTCTCCAGCTCGTCGTCCCACGGCTTGCCGAGCAGCTTGTCGATCTCCAGCTCCAAGGTGGTCTCACCCAGCGCCGACTTCACCACGGCGGCCTTGAGGCGGTCCTCGGGGATCATGATGTCGCCGTGCAGGCCGGTGACCGCGTGGAAGACACCGAGGTCGGGGGTCGAGGAGTAGCGCGCGCTCTCGGTGCCCGAGGACGCCTCCTCGGTGACCTCGAAACGCAGGTGGTTCCAGCCGCGCAGGGACGAGACGATGTGGGCGGCCGTGCCGGACTCCCCGCTCCAGGTGTACTCGGTGCGGTAGGTCCCGGCCTGGGCCGGTTGCGGGATCCACTCCATCTGTGGCGCCACGCCGAGTACGCCGCCGATGGCCCACTCGATGTGCGGGCACAGCGCAGACGGCGCCGAGTGGATGTAGACAACTCCACGGGTCGCTGAACGTGTCACGGTGGACCTCCTCCTGCTCCGGCGTCGAGGTACGCCTTCCCCAGCGGTCTCGAGTGGAGCAACGAGTGAGTCACTCGTGTGCAGTGTGTGAACTTGTGAGGCCATTGTGACCCAAAACCGGCATCTGCACCAGCAGCCACACGCACTGGTCTATCGCGTGCGGGAGCCGGGCACCGCTGCAGTGCGGCGCGGGCCCAGATCCATCAGCTGCTCCAGCACCTCGGTGGCGACCCCGAGCCCGCCGAGGTGCGACTCCCCCGCGATCGTGCTGAACCGTCCGTGCGGCAGCCGCTCGGCCAGGTGCACCCCGTGGGCGTGCGGGACGATGTGGTCGGAGTCGCCGTGCCACCAGTGCACGGGCACCCCGACGTCCGGCGCCTCGAAGCCCCAATGCCGGGTGAACAGCACCACGTCGGCGAGCGGGGCGCTGACCTGGGACCTGGCCCCGTTGAGCAGGTCGTCGAGGAACATCGCCCGGAACTCCGGTCGCGCCAGCAGCCTCTTGTCCCCGCGGGGCTGCATCGCCGCGTAGCCGTCGAGGATCGGGCCGGCGACCGGTCGCACGACCCGGATCCCCTGGGCCAGTGCGAAGCCGAGCGGCACCCGCGCGAGCGAGAGCAGCGGTGCGACGTACGGCGCGAGCGCCACCAGGCCACCGCTGATGGCGTCGGGGCCCCTGGTCGGTGCCACGCCCCCGAGTACGCCGACCCCGTGGACCCGCTCGGGCAGTGCGGCACCCGCGGCGAGCGCATAGGGACCGCCCCCGGAGAGCCCGATCACCCGGAAGGTGTCGATGTCCAGGACGTCGCAGAGCTCGACGAGGTCGCCGGTCCAGTCGAGGATGTTGCGGTAGAGGTGGGGTGTGGAGGACCCGATGCCCGGGCGGTCGACGCCGATGATCCGCAGGTCGTGCTCGCAGGCGTAGGCGCGGGCCTCGATCGGCACCTGCCTCCGCGCACCCGGCGTGCCGTGCATCCAGATCAGTGCGGCACCCCGGGGGGCGCCGAACTCGGCGAAGGAGAGCCTGCGTCCATCGCGCACGGCGACGGAGCCTTCGAGCCGGGGACGATCGACCACGGTCATGGGCCGCAGTGTGCCATGACGCTCAGGCGCTTCGTCCGCTCACGATCGAGATGTCCACGACGTTGCAGGGGTCCCGGACGGCGCCCACCAGGGTCCCCTCGGAATCGGCCTCCGGCCCGTCGACGACCGAGGCCAGCAGGCAGGTGATGTTGTCGCGGCCGCCGAAGGTGAGCGCCTCGTCGACGATCATCTGCGCCGCCTCGTCGTCGGCGTGCCGCGCCAGGATCGACTCCAGGCGGGCCGGCTGCACGAGGTCGCTGACCCCGTCGCTGACCAGCAGCACCCGGTCACCCGGCGCCAGCGCGATCGGCGCGATGTCACCGGTCTCCTCGAGGTTGCCGTTGACGCTGCGCAGCACCACATTGCGCCACGGGTGCTCCGGCACCTGCTCCGGCGGCAGGGCCCCTTCGTCGACGAGCCGCTGCACGAAGGTGTGGTCGCGGGTGACCTGCACGAGCTCGCCGTCGCGGAAGACGTAGCCGCGGGAGTCGCCGACGTGCGCCAGGGCGAAGCTGGACCCGTCGGTGAGCAGGGCGGTGAGCGTGGTCGCCATCCCGGACCGGGCCGGGTCGCGGAGCACGCCGGTCGCGACCTGCTGCTGGGCCAGGGAGACCGCCTCACGCAGGGTTTCGACCGGGTCCGCACCGCGACGGGCGGTCGCCAACGCCGAGACGACGTACGCCGTGGTCGCCGAGGCGACCTCGCCCGCGGCCGCTCCCCCGACACCGTCGGCGACGAGCATGCACGTGGGGCCGACGAAGCCGGAGTCCTCGTTGCCGCTGCGCACCAACCCGACGTGGCTCAGTGCGACACCGGAGATCCGCAACACGACCGCCACCTCTTCCTTGTCGTGTCCAACGTGGTCGGACCCCTCGACGGTTCCCACCATCGTGCCCTGCGGACAGTCGCCGCGGCCAGAGTTGCCGCCCAACACGTCCCGAGGAGCGACCGATGCACCGCGGCGCGGGCGGACCCGACACAATGGGCGGCATGGAATGGCTGCTGCTCGCGATCTCGGTGGGCCTGGTGCTCGCGTGCGGCGTCTTCGTGGCGGCCGAGTTCGCCCTCGTCACCGTCGACCGCTCCACCGTCGCCTCCGCCGCCGAGAGCGGTGACGCCGGCGCCGTCGGCGTCCAGCGAGCGCTGCAATCGCTCTCGACGCAGCTCTCCGGCGCGCAGGTCGGCATCACGCTGACCAACCTCGCCATCGGCTTCCTGGCCGAGCCGGCCATCTCGCGCCTGATCGAGGGCCCGCTCGAGGCGATGGGCCTGCCCGGTGGGGCCGTCACCCCCACCGCAGTCTTCCTCGGCCTGGCGATCTCGACGCTGGCCACCATGGTCTTCGGCGAGCTGGTCCCGAAGAACATCGCGATCGCACTGCCGCTCGGCACCGCGAAGGCGACCCAGGGATTCCAGCGCGCCTTCACCACGGCGATGAAGCTGCCGATCAACCTGCTCAACGGCTCGGCCAACGCCATCGTCCGCTCGATGGGCGTCGAGCCGCAGGAGGAGCTGCGCTCGGCACGGTCCTCCGACGAGCTGTCCTCGCTGGCCAGCCGGTCCGCCAGCGAGGGCACCCTCGACTCCGAGACCGCCAACCTGGTGCAGCGCTCGCTGGCCTTCGGGCCCCGCACCGCCGGCGAGATCATGACCCCGCGCGTGCAGATGGCCTGCGTGGACGTCTCCGACCCGGTCAACGACATCATCGAGCTCTCCGGCACCACCGGCTTCTCCAAGTTCCCCGTGATCAAGGGGTCCTCGGACAATGTGGTCGGGTCGGTCCACGTCAAGCAGGCGGTCGCCGTGCCGCGCTCGGAGCGGATGGAGACCCGGGTGCGCGAGGTGATGGTGCCGGCCACTGTCGTGCCCGAGTCGCTGCGCCTCGACCCGCTGCTCTCGCTGCTGCGCGGCGAGGGCTTCCAGATGGCGATCGTCTCCGACGAGTACGGCGGAACGGCCGGCGTGGTCACCCTGGAGGACGTGGTCGAGGAGATCGTCGGTGACATCGCCGACGAGCACGACCGCTACGGCTCGCGGCTGCGCAAGCGCCCCGACGGGTCCTGGATCATCTCGGGGCTGCTGCGGCCCGACGAGGTGGCCGACGCCACCGGCCTGCGGCTGCCCGAGGACGAGAACTACGACACCGTCGCGGGTCTGCTGGTGCGTGAGCTCGGCCGGATCCCCGCGCGCGGCGACCGGGTGCTGGTGCCGCTGCCCACGATCATCCCCGAGGACGACGACGAGGAACCGGTCGAGGAGCACGCCCTGCTGCGCGTCGAACGGATGGACGGCCTCCGGGTCGACCGGATCTCGATCAAGCGACTCGCTCCCGAGGCCGGTGAGGACCAGTGAGCACGCAGGCGGCGTTGTGGCTCGGCCTCGTGCTGCTGCTCGGCAACGCGTTCTTCGTCGGCGCCGAGTTCGCACTGGTCTCGGCCCGGCGTACCCAGATCGAGCCCCGCGCCAAGGCCGGCTCCCGGATGGCCCGCACCACCCTGCGCGCCATGGAGAACGTGTCGTTGGTGATGGCGGGCGCACAGTTCGGCATCACCGTGTGCTCGCTGGGCCTCGGTGCCGTCGCCGAGCCGGCGCTGGCCCACCTGCTGGAGCCCGGCGCCGCGGCCCTGGGCATCCCCGAGGCCTGGGCGCACCCGGTGGCGTTCACGATCGCGCTGGCCGGTGTGGTCTACCTGCACGTGGTGCTCGGCGAGATGGTGCCCAAGAACCTCGCCCTGGCCGGTCCCGAGCGCGCAGCGCTGATCTTCGGCCCGCCGATGATGGTCGTGGTCACGGTCCTCAAGCCGATCGTGCACGGGCTCAACATGGTCGCCAACGGCGTGCTGCGCCTGGTCAAGATCGAGCCGCGCGACGAGGTGTCCTCCTCCTTCACCCGTGAGCAGGTCGAGGCGATGGTGGTGGAGTCGCGGCACGAGGGGATGCTCGAGCAGGGTGAGTACGAACGGCTCGCCGGTGCCCTGGACTTCACCTCCCGCACCGTGGCCGACGTCCTGCTCCCACTCGCCGACCTCGAGACCGTGCGACGCGGCGCGCGCACCTCCGAGGTGGAGCGGATCTGCGCGCAGACCGGCTACTCCCGCTTCCCGGTGGTCAGCGACAGCGGTGACCTGACCGGCTACCTGCACATCAAGGACGTGCTGCAGTCCGACCCCCACGGACGCGCGCGGATGGTCGAGGACAAGTGGGTGCGCCCGTTCGCCGGCGTACGCGCCTCGGACACGCTCGCCAACGCGTTGCAGGTGATCCAGGCGCAGGGTGCGCACATGGCGCGCGTGGTCGACGACGAGGGCCAGGTGATCGGCGTCGCCACGCTCGAGGACGTGATCGAGGAGCTGGTCGGCGAGATCCGCGACGCCGCGCACGCCGACGGCCACTGAGGGAGCCAACCCGCCCGGGCTGTAGGCTTAAGGGTGACCGCGTCCCTTTCCCCGTCTCCGTCCGGAGCCCGCGAACCGGTCCAGAATGCGAGCATCATGTCGACGGCTGAAGAGGACTACGAAGAAACGCCCGCGCGCGTTCCCCTGCGACTGCGGATGGCCAAGCACGAAGGTCGCCGCGGCCCGCTCGACGGTGGCTGGTGGCCGCAGAGCCGCAACCTCGAGGTCGAGCTCGCCGACCTCGTCGACCACTTCCCCGCCTCCAGCGGGCGCATCGTGCGCGCGACCATCTCGGCGCCCGACTGGGACGACCCGCCCAAGCGGGTCCCCGTGCGCACGGGTTACATCCAGGTCGGTGGTGCGGCCGGCGACGACACCCACGTGCTGCTGCTGCGCACCTCGGACCGTCAGGACCTCGTGATCCTGGTGATCCCGAGCCACTTCACCGCCGAGCAGGGCGAGATCGCCCTGGCCGGCGCGGCCACCCCGAACTCCTCGGAGGGTGCGGTCGACCTGCTCGCCCGGGCCTCGGCCTCCTGACCCCGACGGCCGGCCACGCCGCTCAGATCTCGCAGTGCGGCGTGGCGGCCAGCTCCACCAGGTCGGCGACCGAGTCGACCACGCGCGTCGGCCGGTAGGGGAAGGTCTCGACCTGGTCGGGCCGGGTGGACCCGGTCAGCACCAGGACCGTGCGCAGCCCTGCCTCGAGGCCGCTGACGATGTCGGTGTCCATCCGGTCACCGATCATCACGGTGGTCTCGGAGTGCGCCTCGAGCCGGTTGATGGCGCTGCGCATCATCAACGGGTTGGGCTTGCCCACGAAGTAGGGCATGCGCCCGGTCGCCGTACTGATCAGCGCAGCGACCGACCCGGTCGCGGGCAGCGTGCCCTGCGCGCTCGGCCCGCTGGGGTCGGGGTTGGTGGCGATGAAGCGCGCGCCGGCCTCGATCAGCCGGATCGCCTTGGTGATCGCCTCGAAGGAGTAGGTCCGGGTCTCACCCAGGACGACGTAGTCCGGGTCCCGGTCGGTCATCACGTAGCCGATCTCGTGCAGCGCGTTGGTCAGCCCGGCCTCCCCCACCACGTAGGCGCTGCCGTGCGGTCGCTGGTCGGCGAGGAAGTCCGCAGTCGCCAGCGCCGAGGTCCAGATCGCCTTCTCCGGTACGTCGATCCCGCTGCCCAGCAGCCGGGCCCGCAGGTCGCGCGGAGTGAAGATCGAGTTGTTCGTCAGCACCAGGAACTTCTTGCCCGAGCTCCGCAGCGCCTCGATGAAGTCGGTGGCCCCAGCGATCGGTTCCTCCTCGTGCACCAGCACCCCATCCATGTCGGTGAGCCACGTCTCGATCGGGCGGGAGTTGTCCATGGCAGGATCGTGCCATGCCGGCCCGGCGGGCGTCGCGGCGGAACCCGCCGTGGCGACTCGGCGTGGCGGCTTGACTATTTGTCTGTTTTGCAACTCAATGCGACTTCCGTAACTACACTCCCATTTTGTGAACCGGTGGAGTCGCTTTGTCGCATTCTGCGTGAGCCTGTTGCTGTGCGGCGGCGTGGGTCTCACCGCCGGCGCCGCTCCGGCCTCCGCCACCGTCACCACGCTCTGCAAGGGCTACGCCGCCTGTCTCAAGGCCGGGATGTCCGACAGTGGCTACGGAGCCGCGAGCAAGACGATGTACTGGCGGATGTACGCCGGGCACAACTGCACGAACTACGTCGCCTACCGGATGGTGCGCAGCGGCCTGCCGAACGCCCGACCATGGTCCGGAGGTGGCAACGCCACCAACTGGGGCACCGCGATGAACCTGATCACCGACAGCACACCCACCGTGGGCTCGGTCGCGTGGTGGAAGGCGGGCGTGAAGCCGGCCGGGTCCGCCGGGCACGTCGCCTACGTCGAGCAGGTGATCTCCGCGGACGAGATCATCGTCTCCCAGGACAGCTGGGGCGGGGACTTCTCCTGGGCCCGCGTCACCCGGGCGACCAGCGGTTGGCCCAGCGGGTTCGTCCACTTCAACGACGTCGACCTGCGCAACACCGCACTGCCGACGATCACCGGCACCCCCAAGGTCGGCTCGGTGCTCACCGCCTCCCCCGGCTCGTGGAGCCAGCAGAACACGACCTTCACCTACCAGTGGTTGCAGAACGGCGTCGCGATCAGCGGTGCGACCGCCCCCACCCGCAAGCTCTACAAGGGCCAGCTGCGCAAGCAGATCACCGTGCAGGTGACCGCCTCCCGCACCGGTTTCCCCAGCGCCACGGCGACCTCCGCCCCGACCGAGGCCGTCGCTGCAGCGGTTCTGTCCGCCACCGAGAAGCCGAGCATCACCGGCGATCCCCGGGTGGGCGCCACCCTCTCGGCAGACCCGGGCACCTGGAGCCCGACGCCGGACAGCCTGCAGTACCAGTGGCGAGCCGACGGCCGACCCCTCACCGGTGCCACCGGGTCCAGCCTGGAGCTGCCGCCCGCCACCGTGGGCAAGTCGGTCTCGGTGACCGTGACCGCCGGCAGGGCCGGCTATGCCCCGGTGGAGGCCACCTCGGCCGAGACCGTCCCGGTCGCGCAGGGTGAGCTCATGCTCCCCGAGCCCGCCCGGGTCACCGGCAGCGCCCGCCCCGGCAGCACCTTGTCGATCGGCCTGCCCGAGGTACCCGCCGACGTCAGCGTGGCCGTCCAGTGGTTGCGCGACGGAAGCCCCGTTGACGGTGCCACCGGACGCAGCTACCGCCTCACCGTCGAGGACCTGGGCACCCGGGTCGTGGCCGCCCTGCGGTTGACCCGCCCCGGCTACGACGAGCTCGACACCCGTACGCCGTCCACGCCCGTCGTCCGCGCCCAGCCGCGGCTCTCACTGAGCACCACCTCGGGCCGCCGCAGCCTGACCCTGCGTGCCCTGTTGAGCGCCAGCGGCGTCCCGGCGATCAACGGCCTGCTCGAGGTGCGTCGTGGCCGCAAGCTCGTTGCCAAGGTGCCGATCGCCGACGGGGTCGCCACGGCGACGCTGACCAACCTGCCCCGGGGCAAGCGCGTCTTCCGCTTCAGGGTCCCCTCGACCTCCACGCTCGACTTCGTCGCCGTCCAGCGCCGCATCCGGATCCGCTAGCACCGCCGGGCGGGCGTAGGCTCCCCTCTCCGAGGACGACAGGGGTGGGACATGACGGCGAGCCGGTCAGCTCGTGAGCGGAAGGCGGCCGCCCAGGCCGGTCCCCTCGCCAAGGTCAGGATCGACCTCGACGCGCAGCGGCAGTTCGTCTACAAGATCAGCTGCACCGAGTGCGTGGCCAAGGGCGAGCGCAGCTGGTCGGCGTACCGTCCCGGCGGCGACAACGGGTTCATGGCAGCCATGGACCGCTGGACCTTCCACCTCGACGAGCAGCACCCCGACAGCGATGCGCCGTGCCTGGAGTTCCTCCCCGCCGCCCAGGAGCGCCTGCACGAGCGCCGCGAGCTCGGGGCTACCTCGTCGGAACCCTGAGCAGCGCGAGCTGGCCGCCCTCGCGCTTGTAGGTGAAGTCGGGCTCGCCGTCGCCGTTGTTGTCCTCACCGGGCGCCGTGTCGACCCAGAGCGAGTGCGCCTGGACGTTGATCAGGAACGCCCCGGGTCCGAACGCCTTCGAGGCGTCCACCACTCCCGTGGACTCCCAGGCGCCCCAGCCGGCGTTGGGCCGGCCGTCGACGTCGGTGCTCCCGCCGTCGGACGACTGGTCGACCTTGGCGAGGACGTGCGGAGTCCCGGAGAACGGCACGAACCACAGGCGGGCGGTCGTGGCGTTGGGGTCATCGGACCCGGCCGGGAACTGCTGGCTCGACCCCGGGTCCTCGGTGACCATCAGGCCGGCCCTCGTCGACTCCAGGTTGTCGGGCTGGTGCACCTCGTCCAGCGTCTTGACCGGACTGTCGTCGCCCTCGACCAGCACCCGCAGCGACTTCACCTTCCGGGGGTTGCGCTTGTCGAGCACCATCCGCCACACCCGGCCGTTGGTCGAGGGGAACGCGGTGTCCTCGGTGGACCCGGGCCGTCGCCCGCGGCCCGAGTCGGCGAGGTAGACGATGTTGTGCTTGCCGCGCCGCTTGTCGTAGGCGATGTCCTCGACCCGCACGAACTGGAAGACGTCGTGGATGTCGCTCCAGTACTCCAGCACCCACTGGGGGCCGTCGATGCCGGTGGCCTCCTGCTTGCGCAGGTCGGTCTGCCAGCTGCCGTCGTCGGGCGGTGCGGGGTAGCCCAGGTCCGCGGCCTTGACCGTCGTACCGTCCCGGTTCTGGCCCGTGGCGATCCGCTTGGGCACCTTGATGAAGTGGCCCTTGACGTTGGTCCCCGAACCGGGGGCGACGTCGTAGTAGTTCTTGACACCGGGGGTGTCGGACACGAACGCCCAGAGGTTGCCGTTGTCCTTCATCAGCGAGGTGGAGCTCTTGGCGATGTAGCTGTAGAGCTGCGACTGCGCCGGCACGGCTCCCTCGGGGAAGACCCCGGTCAGCGGCCCGCTGGTGTAGGTGTCGTCACCGGAGAGCACCACCGGCTTGCCGTATCCCGGAACCGGTACGGCGTTCTCGTGGTTGTGCCGGCCCATGCCGTAGATCGCCTTGTGCCTGCCGCTCCTGACGTCCATGGCCACCACGACCCCGGCCTCCTGCTCGCGCCGGCTGCCCGGGACCGGGGGCCACGAGTCCTCCTTGCGGTAGACGTAGTCCGGCGACTCCTCGTTGGTGAACAGCGTCGGGCGTCGGAAGCCTTCGCGCCTGGTGGCGAGGTAGTTGGAGCAGAAGCGCTGGAAGCCCTTCTTGCTCTTGATCACCATCTCGCCCCTCAGCACACCTGCCCCGTGCCGGTTCAGCACGAGGTGGCTCAGCTGGGCGTTGTCGAAGTCGCTCTCGCCGGTGTCCGCCGAGGGCGACCCGGCGGAGTAGGGGAACGGGATCTTGCTGGTCTCGTGGTTGACGTAGACATTGACCCGTCCGTGCCGGCCGCGGCGCACCGAGATGCCGTCGGGAACCGCCTCGAAGCGGTAGCCCCGGATGGCTCGGTCACCGACCGTCAGCAGGGGCCGCACCGTGACGCCGGCCCTGACCGGGGTCAGCATGGCGGGCTGGGAGGTGTGGAACCCCGGTCGGCTGCGATGCCGTTGGTCCTTGGCGTCGGAGGCCCCCGCGGTCGTGGTGCCGCTGAGCGCCAGGACTGCGGCCGTCGCCGCTGCTACCAGGGTCGTGGACCGTCGCATGTCGCCACCTGCTTCCGAGATGCCAGATCGTTCGTGTCTAGCAGAGCCGCGCGGCATCGGTCCAGAGTCATCCAGCTCGACTCGCGGGCGAGTCGGTGCGCGCTCTGCAGCCCAGCCACTGATCTCGGCCGCCGGACGCTGGAGAGTTGTCGGCACCTGGTGCCGGCGAACGTCCAGTGACTCACCCTGAGACGGAGTCGTGCCACCGCGGGGACGTCGTTCACGCACGAACTCGAGTCGGCCGTGCCGTGGGGCCACGAGTCCTCGTCGCCGCTGGTCGGCGTGGCCGGTGTGGCCGGTGTGCCGGCCGTACTCCTCGATCAGGTCGCAGAGCAGCCGGCGCAGGCTGGGGTTGTTCCCCGTCCGAAGCCCCGAAGTCGATGAGCTGGTCGAGTCCACCGTCCGCTCGCGGCGGCCAGGTGGTCCCGCGACCTGGCGACGGCGGCGTCGTGCAGCGCGTAGAGCTGCTCCGGGGTGTCGGAGGCTGCCGAGGTCCAGTCCCAGCCGGGCTCGGCCTCCCAGTCGACGTCCTCCCACGGTTGCCCGGCGAGGTCTGGTGCACGTCCTCCCCCGAGTCGACGGCCCTGCTGGTCGAGGCGTGCTCGACCCGTCGCAGGGTGCGGATGGTCTCTCACCGCTCGCCCACCGCGACGCGCACCATGGAGATCGATCCCTGGGCGGTGGTGGTGCGCTACGGCCGGTGGGCCTCGACCCCGCGCGCGACGTCGACGCGCATCTCTCCCAGGCCTGGTCCCACCCCGTGGTGGTGGAGATCGAGGGTGAGCGTCTGCTGCGTGCCGGAGCCCCGCATCCGAGCCCGAGCCCCCAGTCCCCCTCCGGGGCCGGGGCCAGCGCGTAGCGTCTCCCCCGTGCCTGCCCATCCGAAGCCCGTCCAGTCCGAGCCAGCCCAGCCGGTCGCCCAGCAGCTGCTCGACGCGCAGGTCGACTTCCACCTCGACCGCCTGAGCGGGGAGTGCCTCACCACCACGGTGACGCGGCTGGCCGAGGAGCTCTTCGCCGCGGCAGGGCGGCATCCTCTCGAGGACCTCGTCGACCGCGAGGCGATCGCGGCGATCGTGGTGCGGGCGCTCGCCACCGTGCCGGGGAGCGCAGCGGTCAGCGGCATCGTCGAGCTCCTCACCGGCGTGGTGTACGACGGCCCGGCGGAGCCCTACCAGCTGGGCGACCTCATCGATCGCGACCGGGTCGAGGTGCTCCTCGACGAGCTGCTCGCGCTGCACCCGGTGCTCGGGCGCGCCCTGGAGGGGCTGACCGCGAGCCCCCTGGTCGGCACGATCGCGACCCGGTTCATGGGTCGCATAGTCGGCGAGGTGCTCCAGGCCAACAAGGCGGTCACCGACAAGGTGCCCGGGCTGGGCTCGCTGATGTCCTTCGGCACCAGTGCCGCCTCGAAGATGATGGGCGCGGCGGACAAGCAGTTCGAGGGCCTGATCGGCGACGCCGTGGGCAAGGGCGGCACCTTCGCCGTGGGCCGGCTCAACCGGATCGTGATCGAGACCTTGCGCGACCCCACGACGCGCGCGGCGGTCCTGCAGGTCTGGGACCTGGTGTCGACAGAACCTGTGGTGGGGCTGGGTCGCTTCGCCACCCGCGAGGAGATCACACGTGTGGTCGGTGCGGCGCACGAGCTCACCGTCAGCACCGTCGCCAACGAGCACGTGGCCCATCTCGGTGAGGTGGTGGTCGAGGCCTTCTTCGACCGGTTCGGCGGCTACACCCCGACCGAGCTGCTCGACGAGCTCGACCTCAGTCGCGAGGACCTGGTCGCCGACCTCGTCCGGATCGCGCCGCAGGCCGTCGCGGCGCTGCGGGAGTCCGGGGACCTGGAGCGGATCGTCCGGGCCGAGCTGGAGCCGTTCTACGCCTCCGCCGCGGTCGCCGCCCTGCTGGACTGACCGCCCGGGCTAGGGCCGCAGGGTGACCGGCAGCCGCTCGTAGCCGCGCAGGATCCGGGTGCTGCGGCGTACCGCCCCGGGCTCCAGCCGCAGATCGGGATGGCGCTCGAACAGCGTCCGCAGCCCGACCTCCCCCTCCATCCGCGCGAGCGCCGCGCCGAGGCAGTAGTGCCGCCCGGCCGAGAAGGAGACGTGCTCACGGGCGTTCTCACGCGCGACGTCGAAGCGCGCCGGCTCCGCGAACACGGCGGGGTCGCGGTTCGCCCCGGCCAGCAGGCCCACCATCACCGCGCCGCGCGGCATCCTGGCTCCGGCGATCTCGGTGTCGTCCGCCGCGATGCGGCCGGTCAGGAGCACGGGCGGGTCGAGGCGCAACACCTCGTCGACGGCGTTGGGCCACAGGTCCCCGCGCTCGCGCAGCAGGTGCAGCTGCGTGGGGTCGCCGGCGAGCAGGGCGATGCCGTTGCCGAGCAGGTTCACGGTGGTCTCGAAGCCGGCTGCCAGCACCAGCCCGGCGGTGGACTTCAGCTCGGTGTCGGTGAGCCCGACACCGTCCTCCTGGGCGCTGACGAGCTGGCTGAGCAGGTCCTCCCCCGGCTGGCGACGCAGCGTCTCGAGGTGCTCGGCCAGCCACTGGTCGAAGTCGCGCAACGCCGCCTCGACGCGTCGGAACTCTCCCCAGGAGAGCCCGAGGTCCAGGCTCGGTGCGGCGGCAGCGCCGAACCGCAGGACCTTGTCGCGGTCACGCTCGGGGACGCCGAGGATCTCGGCGATCACGGTGACCGGCAGCAGGCTGCAGTACGACGCCACCAGGTCGTCCGGACTGCTCGGGTCGATCCGGTCCAGCAGGTCGGTGGCGATCTGCTGCGTGCGGTCGCGCAGCTTCTCCACGGCCCGGGCGCTGAAGACGCGGGAGACCAGCTTGCGGTAGCGGGTGTGGTCCGGCGGCTCGGTCACCAGCAGGGAGGGTGGGGTGAGCGGGCCGAGCGGGGCGTCCTGCATCGCCCAGGTCTGCAGTCGAGCGATCGGGGTGGTGCCCTCTCCGCCGACGATGAACGAGCCGGAGGCCGGGTTGGACAGCAGCGCGCGGACCGCAGCGTTGTCCACGCTGACCGAGGCGAACTTGCCCCGGTAGAACGGCCCGTGCACACGCAGGTCCCGCATGGCCGCCTCGAGGACCGCCGGGTCACCCTGCTGGGTGGCGAGGAACATCCGCCCGTGGAGATCACCCTGCTTGGCAGCGCGACGCAGCAGGGTGCTCGGCAGGGCGTGGCCCAGGGACCAGCGCACGAGGGCGCGGGCCACGGGGACCGGACGGAGCTGGGTCACGCAGACCTCCTGGAGTGGGGGTGCCATCATGCCCGGGGGTCCCGGAGCGCGAGCGGGCCGGGCACACGACCGGGCACACGATCCGGGCACACAACGGACATGCGTACGGTGAAGTGAACCGCACGGCGTCACCGTGGATCCAGCCACGGCCGACCACCCGGGCTGAGGGGACCGTCGTGTGCTTCTCGCTCGAGGCCGATGTCGTGGCCGGTCTCGTGCTGCTCCCGGTCGCCGTCGTGGCGCTGCGCGAGGTGCGTCATGCGCGCGAGCTGCCGTTCGCTTCCCTCCCCTTGCTGTTCGCGCTCCATCAGCTCGTCGAGGCGGTGATCTGGGCCGGGTTGGACGGCTACGCCGTCTCGGAGCCCCTGCGACAGGCCGCCGCCGTGGTGTACGTCGGCTACGCGATGGTGGTGCTGCCCACGCTCTTCCCGCTCTCGGTGCTGATGCTGGAACCGCAGGGCGCCAGGCTCCGGGTGGCACCCTTCGTGCTGCTCGGCATCGTCATGTCGGCCATCTTCGCGGTGGAGGTGTTCTCGGCGCCGGTGTCGGTGCTGGCCCACCCCCACGCGCTGGAGTACGTCACCGGACTGAGCAACGGCGACGTCCTGTCCATCGGCTACGTCGTCGCGGTGATCGGCCCGGCGGTGCTGTCGGCGTACCGCTCCTTGGTCGTGTTCGGCTGGGTGAACCTGGTCGGACTGATGGGCGTGGCCTACGTCTACCTGGAGGCGTTCGCCTCGCTGTGGTGCCTGTACGCCGCACTGACCTCGGTGCTGATGACCGTGCACATGATCCGACGCCGCCGGCTACCCGACTCCGACCGCCTGGAGGGCCGGCCCCGCCTGGCGCACCACGCCTGACCGAGCCGTCAGCCGACCCGCACGTGCACGGTGCGGCTGTAGCCGTTTGCGTGCTTCGCATCGCCCGGCTTGACCACCCGGTAGGCGTGCAGGCCACGGGTGCGCTCGCGGTAGGGCACCGCCATCCTGCGGGACCCACGAGCGTCCAGGCGCCTGGTGAGCACGGTGCGCCACGCCTTCCCGGTCCGGCGCTGGAGCAGGACGACACCGCGCGCACCGGCTCGGGCACGTGAGGTGGAGAAGTGGATCACCGAGCCGCGCCGGACCAGCGCCCGCGCGTTGACCCGTTCGGCCTCCGGAGCCGAGAGGTCGGCCTGCGGCGACACCAGCGCTGTGATCACGCGCGAGGCGTTGCCGAGCATCTGCGGGGTCGCCGGCACCACCACGGTGTAGAGGCTGTTCTCCCTCGGCGTCACCGAGAGGGTGAAGTGGCCATCCTCCGTGGTCCTGGTGCGGTCCACCGGCGTACAGGCGTTGTCGACGAAGTGGGTGCTGGACTGCTGGCACAGGACGACCGCGCGTCCGACCAGCCCGGGGCCCTTCATGACGTCGGAGAACCTCACGTAGTCATACGACTCGCTCAGGCGTCCCGCGAGCTCGACCTCCTGGCCGATGGTGACCTTCTGGGTCGGCTCGGGGATGTTGAGACGTGTGCCCATCACGAGCAGCAGGGTCGCCGGCCCCAGCCGACCCGAGGGACCGCGCGGCACCACGCGATAGGTGCGCCTGTCCATGAAGTCGATCCGCGGTTCGAAGTAGCGGCTCGCCCGGCCGAGGTACTGCTGGACGTCGTAGGCCCCGATGAAGGCGGGGAGCTTGCTGCGGTCCGAGGACTGCACCCGCTCGACGTTGACATCGCCGTAGCCGGGTGGGTTCGACCAGGTGAGGGTCGTGGTGTTGACGCCCCCGCTGTCGGGGCCGACGTTCGTCGCGACCAGGTCGGTGACCGCTGCCGGGGTGGCCGGCGCCTCGGGCACCGATGCCGGCGGGGCGGTGGCGTTCACCGCGATGCTGCCCTCCAGTCCGGGCTGTCCGCCGACGACCTGGCAGTTGAGCTCGTAGGTCGCAGCGAACCGCGTCACTGTGCCTTGGGCGTCGCGCACGAGCTCGATGACGTGGAAGGTCCCGGTCACCGGGTTGGCGGGCCAGTAGCCGGCGAAGAGCTCCTCCTGGGTCTTGCCGCACATGGTGCCGTCACGCCAGACCAGCAGCCGGCCGGCCTTGGCCGTGGGCTCTGCGGGCCACCCCTCCGCGCGGTACGTCGCTCCGGCGCGCAGGCTCTGACCTGCCGGAGGCACGAAGCTGGCGTCGATGCCGCTCCCCTCGGAGGGGTAGCGGTAGGCGGTCAGCTGGCCCTCGTACTCGCTCAGGCGGAGGTTGGCGCCGGCACCGGACCAGGAGCGGGTCACGCTGTCCCCGGCGTCCGGCGCGTCCTCCCGAGTGACCCAGGAGTCGTAGGACTCCCCGGCCGGAGCTGCCAGCGCCGGCGCGGACGCGAGCACTCCCGACGCAACGAGCAGCGCGACCGCTGCGACCCCCGCACGACGCGCAATGGTTGACCCGAGCACAGCACTCCCCCAGTTCCCGGCATGCCCACCCGGGTCGGCCGTCGGCACACTCTAGGGCCTGGACCGGCCTCGGCGGGCGACAATGCGCTCTGCCCGACTGACCAGGGTGTGGCGTGGATCAGGCGGTCGTGGTGGCCGCAGAGCAGGACCATGTTCGGCAGGCTGGTGGCGGCGCCGACCGCCTCCATCAGCTCACCCCGAGGACGCGCCGCCCACAACGTCTACCCAACCCCCGCACCTGACCCCGCACCCCAGCCAACACAGCCGCAACCCCGCCGTGACAGGGCAAGCACGGCATCTTCCGACAGTTCCTTGTGTCGCATCATTGACACAATGCCGTCCGTGAGCGAGCCTGATCTTGTCACAATCATATGACACAAACCGAGGAGAGCTCATGTCGGTGCTCCTGCTCATCGCCCTCATCGGAGGGCCGTTGCTCTTGACGATCACGGCGCTGGCCGCCCACTCGATGGTCCGCGGATCCGTCGACACCCGTCACGAGTGGCAATGGGTGCGCGTGATCCAGACCGCCGCCCTCCTGATCGGCGTCGTCGTGGCCTGGTTGACCCACCGGAGCCTGGACCTTGGTCGCGGGACGATGCTGGCGCCGGCCATCCTCGGGCTCTTCGTGGTCGCCGGCGTCGGCCTGGCTGAGACCGTCGTGCGGCCGCGGCGCCCCTCCGGCCCCCGGACCGCCTCGCTGACCTCGCGACGAGTGGCCGACTACCTGCCGCACACGCTCGCGAGAGCTGTCGCAGGCATCACGGTGCTGCACCTCGCCACCCTGGTCCTGACCACCCTCACCGCGTCCTCCGACGACATGCGGCGCGCCGGACGGCAGATCGCCGCACGCTGCGGCGACTTCGCCAACGCGGCCGGCCCCTATCCCGGCAGCTTCTACTCCGCGCCGCTCGCTCTCCTGCTCCTGGTCGTCGGGCTGGTCTCTGCCGCGGCGTTGACCGCCGTCGTACGCCGTCCCCGCGGGTTCGCGCCGGATGACGTCGGCGACGACGTGCTGCGCCACCGATCCACGACGCGGGTGCTGGCCGCGGTAGGCATCGCGGTCGCCGCCAGCCACGCCGGAGTGGCGTTCTTCGCGGGGACGGCTCTGCTTCGGCTGAACTGCCAACGTGCCTGGATGGACCCGGTGGGATGGGTCCTCGTGGCCAGCGTTCCGGTGGCTCTGTCACTGCTCGGCTGGTTCCTGGGGCGTCTCGTGACCCCCGGGGCAGCCACCTCGACACCGACGCGAGCAGGCGCCCGGTGAGCCTCGCGCTGACCGTCGAACCCGACGACCCGACCCCGCCGTACGAGCAGCTGCGGCGTCAGCTCGCCGACCTGATCACCGCGGGTCAGCTCGGCCCCGGCGATCGGCTCCCTCCCCTGCGCCAGCTCGCCGGCGACCTCGGAGTCGCCGTCGGCACCGTCGCACGCACCTACCGCGAGCTCGAGCAGGAAGGACTGCTCAGCTCCCGTCGCGGCGGCGGCACCCGGGTGGCCGCAACGGGTCGGGCATCGTCGGCCAAGCGGCGCCAGCTGCTGGCGAGCATGACGACCGACTTCGTGACCCGTGCCCGAGCGCTGGGTTTCACCGACGACGAGATCGTCACCGCCCTGGGACGACGACTGCCCCTGTGAGCACCGTCCCCGCCACCGCGGCGGGGACGGTTCAGCCGAGCTTGCCCGGCAGGGTGAACGTCGAGCCCGCACCGGTGGCGACGGTGAGCACGTCGGCAACCTTGGCGTTGTAGGAGGTCTGGTCGGTCGAGCAGAGCACCAGGCGGACCCGGTGACCCTTGGCGAATCGGTGCGCGAACCCCGCGAGCTTGAGGTTGACCGGCGCGCCGACTGCGCCTGCCGGAACCCGCACCGGGGCGATCAGGCGGTGGATCAGGCTCGCGCTGCCGTCCGCCGCCACGTCGTAGGCCTTGGCGAAGAAGACCATGTCCTGGTGGTTGGAGTTGGTGATCCTCAGGCGAGCCGACGGGATGCCCACCGCAGCGACCGGCTGGGCGAACGGGCGGGAGGTGAACGCAGCGAACTGGCCCGCCACCTCCTGCGGGGGTAGGTCCGCAGAGCTGGGTGAGGAGTCAGGACCGCTGAAGTTGGAGGTCTCCGAGTACGCCGCGGGGCTGCCGCCACTGGGATTCACGAAGCTCGCCGACCCCGCCACCGCCGTCGTTCCGGGGGCCGCCAGAGCGTCGGTACCGGAGAGCGTGAACGTGGTCGCGCTCCGGCGCAACGGGAACCGCGCGGACGTGCCGTACTGCTCGTCGTTGGGTCCGCGCCCGTCGTACCTCACCCAGTCCCGGTAGTAGCTGAAGGACGGGCCACGGCCGGCGCGGGTCCGGCGGAGCCAGTGATCCATCCAGCCGAGGGACCGTTGGGTCAGGTAGCAGCGGTTCATCGTCCGGACCGACCGGTCGATCCCGTCGTAGACCTCGCACTCACCGGGCTTGGAGCTGTAGCCACCGTGCCCGCCGGAGTTCCAGATCATCGAGACCGGGACGTGCCGGCGCTTGAGCGCGGTGTACGTCGCGGTGGCGTCGTTGAGGTTGAACAAGGTGTCGCTCTGCCCCTGGACCAGCAGCACGGGGACCTTCACCCTGCTCATGAACGTGGAGGCCGATGCCTTGGCGACCAGCGTCCGCGACTCCGCGTCGGCGTCGCCGGTCGAGGTCAGCAGCGAGGCCGTGCGGCACAGCGCGAGGTAGTAACCGGGGCACCCGGGGGCTGCGGCGATCTCGACCGGGTCCTGCGAGGCGGTCTTCGCCTCGGGGCATCCCCCCTTGCCGCTCGCAGGCTGGGAGTTGCCCAGTGCGTAGAACAGCGAGGTCCACTGCTGCTTGAAGACACCCTGCTGGTTCAGCTCGTGGCCGAAGCCGGTCGGATCGCCCGGCACGACGCGGTTGTTCGGGTCCAGGGAGTACAGGAGGTTGTTCCACGTCCGGCCCACCACGCTGGTGCGGACGCGACGGTCGGCAGCGGCGAGTGGGAGCTGGATCCCCCCGCCGTACGAGCCTCCGATGGTGCCGACGACGACGCCACGACGGTCGCGCTTCACGTCCTTGCGCTTGCTCAGCACCGCCGTGATCAGCTGCGAGGCGCTCTTCACGTCGTAGTCGGCCGACTGCAGCGTCACACAGCCGCCGCTGTCCCCGAACCCGGACGAGGAGTAGGTCAGCACGACGTACCCGTGCGAGGCGAAGAAGCGTGCGGTGCTGACGACCTCGTTGGAGGACTTCTCGAGCCCGAAGCCGTGGGTCATCAGGATCGCCGGCTGCGGGCGACGCCGACTGGCGCTCCTGGGCACGTACAACCTTGTGTCGATCCCGATGGCGATGTCATTCTTCGGGCCCGTCCTGACTGGTACGACGCGGTCGATCGTGCGCCACTTCGGTGCGCGGCGCACGGCGCGGACCTGGTCGGCCGCCCGGAGCGGCGTCACCGGTGCCGCGACCGGTGCCGCCGCGGGCCGGGCCGGAACAGGCCCGGTGGCGGCCTGCGCCACGGCGTTCATCGGGGTGAGCGCTGCCGCTCCCAGAGCGAGGGCCAATCCGATGGCCAGGGACCGAGGGCGCGCGAGCTGCGGGCGTGACATGGGGTGACAGTACTCGCGCAAATCGGTCTTCGAGCCCAGAAGCCGCGACAACCTTCGTCGCGGCCCCTGGCCCTGGATGAGTCAGTCGGCGGCCTGGAGAGCCTTGACCTCGTCACGCGCCGCGAGCACCTCGGTGTGCTGCCGGCTCACGACCTCACGGAAGCCGGCGCTGAGGTCGGCCTCGAGGGCCTTCTCGTACTCCGAGACCGCGTGGTCCTCGCCGGTCGCGGCGGCCGTGAGCACCGCAGCGGCGTCGTCACCGGTCAGGGCGTCCTTGAGCGAGATCCACCCGCGGTGCACGGTGGCGGCGAGCGTGCCGCTTTCGTCCACGTCGTCGCCGTAGTCGTGGCCGAGCTCGACGATCTCCCGCTGGAAACCGGCGCGCTGCTCGGAGAGGCGCTGCAGCGTCGTCGCCCACTCGGGGCGGTCACCGTCGCGCAGCTTCTCGGCAGCGCTGGCGAACCCGCGCTCGCCGTCCTTCAGCGTCTCGACCAGTTCCTTGGCGACCTGCTTGTCGTCCGACACGGTGGGCTCCTTCTGTCAGGGGGTAGATGGCTTCGAGGGGGTACCCGCGACCGCCCCGACCTAACCACGCTCGGTCAGGCACCTGGTCGCGGTCGTGACGGACCGCCCGTACGTCCGCGTCCGCGGAGCCTCAGACCTCCGAGGAGCTCGCGCTGAAGGCAGGGTGACGGCTGCCCACCTTGCGCGCCGCCGCCAGGTGACCACCGAGATAGGCACCGACCCCGGAGACGGTCGCACCCGCCAGCGCCAGCCGTGCGCCGGCACCGTGCCGCCCGCTTCTGCGGGCGTTCCAGGACGCGGCGTAGATGCCGATCGCGACCGCGTTGGTGACGGCATGGACCAGACCGACGCGCTTGTCACGCGGCCCCGCTGCGGACCACTCGGCCCACCCGGTCCAGGCCGTCGGACCGACGGCGAGCAGGCCGGTACCGATCAGTCGCTGGGCGGGTACGGCGGAATCGGGCCCACCGATCAGGTCGAGCACCGTGGCCGAGCTCCACGTCCCGAGCACGAGGTCGGTCAGCAACGGGTGCACCGCGTGACCAAGCCACTCCCCCCGAAGCAGCGAGCCTCGGGCGCCGGAGCCGAACGCAGCCCTGATCGCGGGCTCGATCAGCCGCACCGGACCGTCGAGCCCGGAGGCCTCCTCGAGCCGTCGGGTCCAGCTCACCACCGCCGGGGTCTGCTCCATGGGGTTTCTCCGCCTCTCCTCGATCCGTGACGCACCAAAGCCGCCTGGGCTCTCGTTGTCTCACGGCGGAGCAGCACTTGGCTATGCCCAGCGACCCGGGAGATCGGGCGATCAGGAGGGGTCGATCAGGCCGTGATGGCCTCGCCCTCGCCGGGGTGGGTGCCGCCGAGGAGCCGGTCGCGCAGGGCCACCAGTTCGGAGACGGCTTCGAGGAAGCGGTGGGTGCTGTCCCCGACCTGCAGGTCGTCGAAGTAGTGGTGACGCATGGCCAGCCGCGCGAAGTGGTGCTCGTCGTGCTCGAGCCGCGCCGACAGCAGGGCGGTCAGGTCGGCCAGGCTGGACTCGTCGATCACGTCGGCGCAGCGGCTCACCGGCACCTCCTGGCGCAGGCGCTCGGCGTCGTGGTGCCGGTCGGTGAGGAAGATCGGCCGGTCCGTGCACAGGTAGAGCCAGTCCAGACCCACCGAGGAGACGTCGGTGACCATCGCGTCGCAGTCGGGCATCACGGCGAGGATGTCGCCGCTCAGGATCTGCGCGTGCCCCGCGTCGGGTTCCCGGGCTGCGGCCTCGGCGACCAGGGCGAGGATCTCGTGGTGCGCCTCGCACACGGCCGGGGTGAGGCTCGTGGTCACCTTGGGGTGCGGCTTGTAGACCAGCCGCGCGTCGGGCACCGCCAGGATCGAACGCACGATTGCGGTCCCGATGGAGTCCACGGAGGTGTAGTCGTTGTACTCCGCGTCCCCCTCCCACGTGGGGGCGTAGAGGATCGTGCGTCGCGAGCTCGGCGGCAGCAGCGACGCCGGGCGCAGGTCCAGCTGCGGCCGACCTATCCGCACCAGCCGCGCGGGGTCGAACTCCATCAGGCCGGCGGCATGACGCTGTACGGCGGCCTCGCCGGCCACGAAGACCCGGTCGTAGGCCTTGGCGTTGTTGCTCGCCATGCTCTGCTTGTCGCTCTCGCCGTGGTTGATGTGGGCGTGCAGCGAGCGACCCTCGACGAGGGACTGGAAGTTGAGCATCGAGTTGTTGCAGTAGAGCACCACCTTGGCCTCGAGCTCGTCGTACAGCTCGGTGAGCTCGTGGAAGGCCGGCACGGTGTGGATCGGCAGGGAGGTTCGCGCCGCCAGGACGTCCGCGGACGCGGGGTCGCGTAGGACGATCGCCACCGGATGCCGCTCAGTCAGGATCTCCAGCACGTCGAGCCACTGGATCAGCTGATAGGTCCGGGTGGGATCGTCCCCGAAGTAGGCAATGACATGGACCTCGCTCACGAACGGATTCTAGTTCCCCCGTGGTGGTTGCCGCAGCCGAGTGCCCTCACGCCCGAACCTGGGACCGGGTTGCCTGGTCAGTGGCAGCTCGCCGTCCCCGAATCGGTCAGCGTGCCACCCGGGACGGGGACGAAGCGCCAGTCGTAGCTGTCCTTGTGGAGTTCCAGCCGCAGCACGCCGAAGGTCTTGTCGTCGAGGACCACGCTGTTGGGCATCGGCGTCTCCTTCGTCGTGTGGTTCGCGCCGCCGGTTCCCACGACGAACGCCCGCAGGCCCTCGGGGTCCGGGTTGCCGCTGGGATCCTGGGGTGCGAACCGCTCGTAGGTGTGGTCGTGGCCGGTGAGGATCACCTCGGCGCCGGCGTCGTAGAGGCGCTGCTGGAAGGTCCTGGCGTTGTTCGCCTGCCGGCCGCCCGACGTCCAGACCGGGATGTGGAAGTAGGCCAGCGTGCACTTGTTGGGGTGTGCTGCCAGGTCAGCCTTGAGCCAGGTCTCCTGCGGGCTGCCGGATCCGCACCCGATCGATGGCGAGGAGCTGCAGTTCGTGTTCAGCACGATGACGTGCCAGGTGCCCAGGTCGTAGCTGTAGTAGCCCTTGTCGGCCGGTCCGGCCCGGGCGCCGAAGTACTGGAAGTAGCCGGCCGCGTTGCCCGTGGGGTCGCAGTCGGTGGCCGGAGTCGTCGTACTCGACTTGATGTACTCGTGGTTGCCGACCGCGGGGTAGGTCATTGCCTTGAACCGACCCCAGGTCTGGTCGTAGGAGGCGTTGAAGGCCGCCAGCCCCCCGCACTCGTACTGGATGTCGCCGAGCGCGGCCACCGCGGTGACGGTCGGGTCGTTCAGGATCAGCTGCCCGACGGCATTCATCTGGCAGGCGTTCGACGTGCCAGCGCCTCCCCTGTACGCCGAGTTGAGCGGGTCGCACGCGATGTCTCCGGCGGCCATCAGGACCGGGTCGCCACTGGGGGTGGGGGTGGGGGTCGGGTCGGGGCCGTTGACCGTGACGGTGTCATAGCTGATGTCCGCCGTACGGCCCGCGACGTTCTCCCCGATCTGGACCCGCCCGATCGGAGTGGTGCCCAAGTTGGCCGAAGAGGACCCCAGGCCCCCGACCGTGGCACCGTCGAAGGTGACCTCAGTGGTGCTGGCCGTCCCGGCGATCACCGCACGCAACGTGAGCGTGTGCCACGTGCCGGTGGTGACCACCTTGCTGGAGTTCACCGCCACCCCGGTCACGTCGTTGCGCAGACCAAGCACTCCCGCCGGAGTGATGAACACCTCCGCCAACGCGACCCCGCTCGCCGTCCGGATCTTCAAGAAGTTCAACGACGAGGTCCCCGAGATGCTGGCCAGGTTGACCTTGACACTCGTCGTGGCCTCGGTCGTCGCCGTGGCCAAGTTCCGGTGCACGAAGGCCGCCGCCCCAGTCATGTTCGCCCGAGCAGCGTAGGTCCCGTCCGCCACCGGAGCCGTCCCCACCACCAATCCCGTCCCGGCCGACCACGCCGACGTCGACCCGGACTCGAACCCATCGGCGAACACCGGCGGCGTCGGGGTGGGCGTCGGGGTCGGGGTCGGGGTGGGCGTGGGGGTGGGGGTCGGGTCGGGGCCGTTGACCGTGACGGTGTCATAGCTGATGTCCGCCGTACGGCCCGCGACGTTCTCCCCGATCTGGACCCGCCCGATCGGAGTGGTGCCCAAGTTGGCCGAAGAGGACCCCAGGCCCCCGACCGTGGCACCGTCGAAGGTGACCTCAGTGGTGCTGGCCGTCCCGGCGATCACCGCACGCAACGTGAGCGTGTGCCACGTGCCGGTGGTGACCACCTTGCTGGAGTTCACCGCCACCCCGGTCACGTCGTTGCGCAGACCAAGCACTCCCGCCGGAGTGATGAACACCTCCGCCAACGCGACCCCGCTCGCCGTCCGGATCTTCAAGAAGTTCAACGACGAGGTCCCCGAGATGCTGGCCAGGTTGACCTTGACACTCGTCGTGGCCTCGGGCGTCGCCGTGGCCAAGTTCCGGTGCACGAAGGCCGCCGCCCCAGTCATGTTCGCCCGAGCAGCGTAGGTCCCGTCCGCCACCGGAGCCGTCCCCACCACCAATCCCGTCCCGGCCGACCACGCCGACGTCGACCCGGACTCGAACCCATCGGCAAACTCTGGTGTGGCTGCGGCACCCTCGACGTCGATGAGGGAGAACCCCAGTACGAGGACCATCACTGCCAGGGCCGCGGTCGCAAGCTGCCAAGCCTTGCGCTTCATCAGCGCCCTCCCCCGATCGGTGGTCAGCCGGCTGCCTCGACTCCGTGAAGGGAGCCCAACCTGCGGTCAAGTCCTCCGCGGTGTCATCACAACGCGGGTCGGGGTGGGGCGCAACCAGAAACCTCCGCAACCGGGCGTTCCTGCCGAGGGTGGTCTACGCCAGTCGCACCACCAGGCCCTGACCGCACCGACCACTGCGGCCGATGCTGACGAGATGGGCGGGAATCTTCGCACCGATTCAAACCTGCGTTCGGTAGGGAGGGTGGGGCTCGAACCCACGACCCAAGGATTATGAGTCCTCTGCTCTAACCGACTGAGCTACCTCCCCGGAGCGGCCGAGCCTACCCAGAGCGGAGAGCGGGCCCAGCAGGGGTCAGACCGGGCGCAGGTCGGCGACGAAGACCCGCTTGCCCTTGGCCGCGTGCTCCACCGAGACGAGCAGCTCGATCTCGACCTCGGAGCTGTCCTTGCGCAGCGCCGGAACCGTCACGGGAACGCCGATCAGCGGTCGGCGCCCGGTGTGCAGGAACATCGTGAAGCCGGCGACGTGGGCCTGCCGGAACCGGTCGGGCACGATCGCCGCGATCCGGCAGCCGATCAGCTCGGCCGGCTCGGCGTAGCCGAGCAGCTCGAGCGCGGTCCGGCTGATTGCGACGATGCGGTTGGCCTCATCAGCGGCGATCCGACCGGTGGCGGCGTCGGTGACCGGGGTGGCGTCCCAGACCAGGCGCAGGTGCGGCTCCGCCGGAGGCTCGCGCTCCATCGACCACTGGCTGGGCGGGCGGCCCGCCGCCTGGTCGCGCACCTGGGAGCAGACCCAACGACGGAACTCCTGGATCTCCGGCTGGCTCGGAGGTGTCAGCAACAGTCCCGCCCCGGCGAGCCCGATCGCGCGCTCGATCGCCCGGTCGAGGATGTCGAAGTCGTGCGCGGCCACCGCGTCCATGGGCAGGTGCACGACGGCGACAGAGACCAGTGGCTCGGTCGCGTCCTGCATCAGCTGCTCGGCCTCGAACGCGACGTCGACGCGCGGCACGTGCTCCTCGAGGACCGCGATTGCGGCCGTGGCGCGGGCGTGCACCTGCAGCGACGCATCACCGTCATCGGTCCCGATGGTCAGCAGCAGGAACTCCCGCAGCAGCGTCTCGGCGTACTCCTGCCACGCGGCGTGAAGCAGCAGGGGCATGTTGTGCAGCTCGATGTCGAGGTGACCCGCGTGGACACCGTTGTTGCCCTTGCCGGCACGTCCTGGTCCGGCGTCCTCCATGCTGTCGACGCCCTTGTCGGCGGCGGAGAGCCGGAACCACACCGTCTTGCCGCCCTCGCGTGCGTTCACCCCCCACTCGTCAGCCATCTGGTCGAGCAGCCGCAGCCCACGGCCGGTGCCGGAGCTGCTGCCGTAGCGGCGCATGCTCGGCAGGTGCGGGGTGCCGTCGCCCACCTCCGCCAGCAGGGACCCGTGGTCGTAGGAGAGCCGGAGGTCGACCGGGGTGCCGGCGTGCAGGAGCGCGTTCGTCACGACCTCGCTGACCAGGAGCGCCGCGGGCTCGCCCAGGTCGTCGCGGCCCACGTCACCGAGCAGGCGGCGGACCAGTCCGCGGGCCTCGGAGGCGCTGGTGGCCTGAGCAGGCAGCCGTCGGACCAGCGGCTCGGGCCTCTCACTGCTCATCGTTCGCCTCCCGCCTGGTGTGCATCGGCTCCCACCCGGGGGCCGCCGCAGCCATCGGTGTCGACACGGCCGGCATACCTTACCGAACCCCCGCGATCCGGGTGGCTCAGGCCGGCGGGCCGTGGAAGGGAAGCACCGTGGTGCACGGCACCTTGCGCGGGTGCGCGGGGTCGAGCGCGTTCAGGACGTACGCCGCTGCCACCGGGTCCGCGGCGATCTCGAAGTGCTCGGTGTAGTCCTTCGCGCACCGGCTCTGCACGACGATGTTGCGCATGCCCCTCTCGCGACCGCTGGTGTAGGGGATCACCAGCTGGTCGTACTCGGTGAGGATGTTGGTGTAGCGGATCCCCTTCACCGCCACTCCCCCGCGACGCATCTTGTTCAGGAACCTCGAGCCGGTCGACATCTGCGGGCACGCAGCACACACCGGGGTGGCCTGGCTCTGGGGTCCGAAGACCGCCATCGCCTGGCTGAGCGTGTCGTCCCCACCGGTGCCGTGCCACAGCGGCGCCAGGGAGACGTAGCGGCGTACGAACCGGGCACCACCGAGGAACTTCACCCAGTAGTTCGGCATCAAGGTGCCCTGGGAGTGACCGACGAGGTCGACCTTGTGCGCACCCGTGGCCCTGCGGACCCGCTGCACGAACGCCTGCAGCTGGCGCGCGCTGGTCTGCATCCTGTCCATGCCGCCGAACTGGTCGAGACCCGGCGGGGTGCCTGCGGTGACGCCGTAGGTGAGCGCGAACACGCAGTAACCATTGTTGGCGAGCAGTGGGGCGTAGGTCTGCCAGTTGGTGTTCTTGTTGCCTCCGGTGCCGTGCACCAGGACGACGGGACGCGGATGACGACGCGTCGGACGGCAGCGGAAGTCGTTCGCCCCGGGCGGGTCGGCGTCGACGTGGACACCGGCCGCCGCCGCGCTGGCGAGGAAGTTGTAGCTCACGGGGTACTTCTCGGCCGCTACGGAGGCGGGCATCACGGCCAACGTCGCAGCGGCCAGCAGCAGGCTCAGGGTGGCGATCAGGATGCGCACAGGTCCTCCGAGGTCGGTCTCACAGCCATAACGACTGACAGATCCCGAAGATACGCATTATGAGGCGCATAATGCCCGACTCGTCTCAGTCGCGGTGCTTGTGCCGTGGCTTCTTGTCGAACTCTCGGGGTCGGTCGGAGGCTCCGCGACGCGGCGGACCCGAGCGCGGAGCAGGACCCTTGTCCATCTGCAGGTCGATCAGCACCCCGGAGATCCGGGTGTCGCTGAGCTTGGACAGCGTGTCCTGCGACAGGTCGGCCGGGAGCTCGACCAGGGAGAAGCCGGGCTTGATGTCGATGCGCCCGAAGTCCGAGCGCTTCAGCCCGCCCTCGTTGGCCAGTGCACCGACGATCTGACGCGGCTCGACGCGGTGGCGCTTGCCGACCGCTATCCGCCAACGGACCAGGTTGCCGGTGCTCTCCCGGCGCTCGCGGCGCTCACCGGAGGAGCCCGAGGGCCCCGCGGGCGGTGCCGGCATGTCCTGGAGGAACAGCGGCTCGCCGTCCTGCGCGAGTACGGCGATCGCGGCCGCGATGTCCGCCGCCGGCACGTCGTGCTCCTGCTCGTAGGCGTTGACCAGCTCGCGAAAGACCCCGACCTGCGGGTCCTGCAGCGCCTCGCCGATCGCGGAGGTGAACTTCGCGACGCGGAACGCGTTCACGTCGTCGACCGTCGGCAGCGACATCGGCTCCAGCGTGGTGCGGTTGGCCTTCTCGATCGACTTCAGCAGGTAGGTCTCGCGCGGAGTGACGAACGAGATCGCCTGGCCGCTGCGCCCGGCCCGACCGGTGCGACCGATGCGGTGCACGTAGGACTCGGTGTCAGTGGGGATGTCGTGGTTGATCACGTGGCTGATCCGGTCGACGTCGAGGCCACGGGCGGCCACGTCGGTGGCGACCAGGATGTCGAGCTTGCCCTTGCGGAGCTGGTCGATGGTGCGTTCGCGCTTGTCCTGCGCGACGTCGCCGTTGATCGCGACCGCGGCGAAACCGCGCGCCCGCAACCGCTCGGCGAGGTCCTCGGTGGCCTGCTTGGTGCGCACGAAGATGATCATCCCGTCGAAGTTCTCGACCTCGAGGATGCGGGTGAGTGCGTCCAGCTTCTGCGGGTGCGCGACCTTGAGGTAGCGCTGCGTGACGTTCGTGGCCGTGCCCGACTTGGACTTCACCGTGATCTCGGTGGCGCCGGGGGCGTACTTCTTGATGATCCGGCGGATCTGCGGCGGGATCGTGGCGCTGAACAGGGCCAGCTGCTTGGAGTCCGGGGTGCCGGCCAGGATCGTCTCGACGTCCTCGGCGAAGCCCATGTTGAGCATCTCGTCGGCCTCGTCGAGCACGACGAACTTCACTTCGCTGAGGTCGAGGGTGCCCTTCTCGATGTGGTCCATCACCCGGCCGGGGGTGCCGACGACCACGTGCACCCCGCGACGCAGCGCGCTCAGCTGTACGCCGTACCCCTGGCCGCCGTAGACGGGCAGCACGTGCAGGCCCTTGAGGTGGGCGGCGTAGCGGCCGAACGCCTCGGCGACCTGCAGGGCCAGCTCACGGGTGGGGGCAAGCACCAGCACCTGCGGGAGGCGCTGGGACATGTCGATGCGCGAGAGGATGGGCAGCGCGAACGCCGCGGTCTTGCCGGTGCCGGTCTGGGCCAGCCCGACGACGTGCTTGCCCTCGAGCAGCGGGGGGATCGCCTCGGCCTGGATCGGGGACGGGGTCTCGTAACCCACGTCACGCAGGACCTTCTCCACCCGCGGGTCCAGCCCGAGCTCGTCGAAACTGGGGACTTCGCTGCTCTCACTCACCGCCCAAGAGTAGTGGCGCAAGGGGGTCGGCACCTATTCGTGCCGCTGGCTGGGGGCGAGTGGCCCGCTCCGCTTCCCTGTCGCGCGGCTGGCGGGCGGCGTAGGTTGCGGTCATGGACTCCTCGACCGATCAGCTCACCCCGCTGGACGAGACCTGGCAGCGTGCCCTGTGCATCGTGGCTCACCCCGACGACATGGAGTTCGGCGCTGCGGCAGCGGTCGCCCGGTGGACGGGGCAGGGCAAGTGGGTCGGCTACGCGATGGTCACCAGCGGGGAGGCCGGGATCGACTCGATGGCCCCCGAGGAGTGCCGGGTGGTCCGCGAGGCGGAGGAGATCGAGTCCGCCCGCGTGGTCGGCGTCGACACGGTGGACTTCCTCGGTCAGCCCGACGGCATCCTGGAGTACGGCGTACCGCTGCGTCGGGTGCTGGCCGCGGCCGTACGCCGCCACCGTCCCGACATCGTGGTCACCGGCAACTTCCGGGACACCTGGGGCGGGCGCAACCTCAACCAGGCCGACCACATCGCCGTGGGCAGGGCCGTCCTCGACGCCGTCCGGGACGCCGGCAACCGCTGGGTGTTCCCCGAGCAGCTCACCGACGGGACCGAGCCCTGGGGCGGGGTCCGCGAGGTGTGGGCCTTCGGGTCCCCGGGCGCGGCGCACGGGGTCGACACCTCCGACTCCTTCGACGCCGGTGTCACCTCGCTCGAGGCTCACGGCGCCTACATCGACGGTCTCGGCTGGGAGGACTGGGACGCTCGCGAGTTCCTCGAGGGCATGGCCCGCGGGACCGGGCAGCGGATGGGCACGACGTTCGCAGCGCCCTTCGAGGTGTTCGCGATGGGCTGGGGCGACTAGCTCCCGGGGTCCAGGTCGGCGAATCTGCCCCATGCCCGGCGCGACGTGCCGGCTGTGTGGCATCGTTCGCTGTCGCCGCCGTTGCCAATCTGAGGGGTTCCGTCTGTGTCTCGTCCGCCCCTGCGCTGGTTGCTGCTGCTCGCCGTGTGGGTCCTGTGGGTCCTCGCGCTCACCAGTGCGCCGGCTCTCGCGACCTCGTGCGGTCCCGTGCCTGCTCAGACCAGCCTGAGCTGTGTCCTCGGGTCGACCTCTTCGCCGTAGACCGTCTCCGCGAGGCCGAGCGCGAGGCCGATCATCTCGTGGTCGGCCATGCCGAGCCGCACCGCGACCGCCAGCGCATTGGGCGGGCGCAGCGCCGGGTCCTTCTCCAGCAGGTCCTCGATCACGCCCGCGAGGTCCTCGGGGACATCGTCGGGCAACGGTGGCGGCGGTTGCTGCACGTGCGACAGCGCGGTGGCCACCGGGGTGCCGGCGTCGAACGGGCGCCGGCCGCTGAGCAGCTCATGGGCCACCACGCCCAGGGAGTAGAGGTCGCTGGAGCCGGTGGCCGGGGAGCCGAGCGCCTGCTCGGGGCTGATGTAGTGCGGCGTGCCCAGCATGTCGCCCGCGCGGGTGTGCCCCGAGGCGTCGAGCGCCTTGGCGATGCCGAAGTCGGTGAGCTTCACCAGCCCGTCCGACCGCAGCAGGATGTTGGCCGGCTTGACGTCGCGGTGCACCACGCGCGCCTCGTGCGCCACGCCCAGCGCCAGGGCGGCCTGACCGATGATCGAGCGCACCCGTCGCGGCGCCAGCGCGCCGTGCTCGCGCACCACGACGGAGAGCGGTTGGCCGTCGACCAGCTCGAGCACCAGGAACGTCGTACCGTCGTCCTCGCCGTAGTCGAGCACCATCGCGATGTTGGTGTGCATCAGCCGGGCCGAGTGCAGCGCCTCGTCGCGGAAACGCAGGGCGAAGATCTCCTCGTCGTCCAGCGTGGGTCGCATCAGCTTGACCGCCACCGGGCGCCGCAGGACCCGGTCCTCCCCCACCCAGACGTCGGCCATGCCGCCCGAGGCCAGTCGGTGGTGAAGCTCGTAACGGCCGCCGAGCACCCGGTCACCGCTTGCCCTACTCATGACCGACCACGCGACTGCCTCCAGCTCTCCTCGCCCGACCGGTGTGGTCGCGCGCCGTTCGGGTTCGAGCCGAATGCAGAACTGTTGTACCCCAAGGACCGGCGTTTTACGCCTTTTCGGACCTCAGAGTCAGGCAGGTCACGTGGCGCAGCGGGGGGTCGGCCCCGAAGGGTCAGAGAAAGGAATCCGCGATAGGTCTGGAGAAAGAGTTGAGGGCCCGACCGCACGGATCACTCCGTCACGATCGGGCCCTCGCAGTGCTCCCCCGGTTGGACTCGAACCAACAACCCTCCGAGTCCAACCCCCATCGATCACGCGCAGTCACTGGGCGTCACGCCTAACCGCTACCGAGCACAAGATCCATGTGAGTCGAGCCAGCTGGAGTCATCACAGATCACGTCTCATCTAGCGCGATCACGCTCATTAGTGGTCACAAGACTGGTCACGGATCGGTGTGCTGCCGACGATGAGCGAATCGTTCGATGGAACGATCCAGTCCGCAACTGTCGCAGATTGCGGCCTGCCTCTCCGTCCGCGGAAACGACCGCACATGCCGATGTCCGTGCGGCGGTAGAAGCAAGCCGGGATACTCGCGGTCATGTTGACCAACAGTCGCCGCAAGGCGCCGGCCTTCTTGTTCCCGCTTCTTGCGGTGACACAGGTTGGATCGGCCCTCGCCTTCCTGGCGTACTTGTTCGACGACTCTCCGGCCACAAGTGACGCGCAGGTCGACTTCGAACTCGCCGTGCTGCCCTTCAGTCCCCTCGTGTGGCTGGGACTCGCTCTGCTCGGCGCCGCGGCACTAATTGCCTGGCGGACTGGCGTTTGGCGGACCATCGCTATGGTCAGTACGAGCGTGTCCGCGGCGTTCGGACTCCTGGGCGCCGCGCTTGCCGCTCTGATGTTCACAGTCTTCTCGTCGTACGGCGCCCATTTCGGCTATCCAGTTGCACCGCCGCTGCCGAATTTCGCAAAGCCAGTGGCTCAGGCAAACGGATCTGACGACGACGACCCCATGCGCGGGCGCGAGACCGTGATCGACATCGGCAAACACAATCAGTCTGAACTCGTCGACTTCTACCGGCAGCGGTTCGCCGCTGCAGACGGCTGGGTAGACGGAGCCCCAGAGGCCGACGTCGGCGGAGGTCACACCATGTGTCTCGTCAACAATGCCAGCGAGGGTTACGACGAGTACTTAGAGATCTACCCCTACGGCAGCGAGTTCACGTCTGCTGGACCTGACCGCTTTCTGGTCTCCATGAGCCGGCTCTACGTCTCGAAGAAGTGGGGCGCACGAACTGCGGATCGCTGCGGCCTTGCGGGCATCTGGTTTCCATCCGACCTCTAGGGCGTACGTACCCATCCGCACTCACGTGCCGCAGATAGTGAAGTGGCCAACGAGGCAGAGGGTCTCGTCGAGGGCTACCGGCTTGGTGAGTCAGTCGATCGTGGTGCCTCGCTGCCATCACGAAGATTCATCCCCGCATACGGTCGCCATGCCACCAGCGCGATGATGAGCGCGCCCATGAACGTCATGAACTCCCGCCAGAATGATTGGTCGCTCGGTTGGATCGCGCCCGCGAGCGCCACCAGACCAATAAGGAGTGGAGTGAAAGTCGTCTCCGTCAGGAGGCGAACAAGTGCCCTGCGGTTGATCATTGTTGGTCCTTTCGTGGCTGGCCATAGTGACAGAGCAGAACGCCTCAACTGGCAAAGACCTCCGATTGGCGGGATCGATTGGCCACCCATGAGCGAAGTGGATACACACGACTCGATTTGCCGCACCTAGGGCGAAGCGTGCGACTCGCCCATCCGGGATAGCCGCTGCTCGAAAATTCAGCCCACCGTCGAGGTGTGCAGGCGCCGGTACCGGCTCAGCGCCTCGAAGATGAGCCACATAGTTGCTTTGTAGGCCGTCACGAAGGCGCTGTCGTTCATGCTGATTGCGACCTCCTGGCCACCAGGAATCTTGCTCTTGGCAACCCTGTCTGAGCCGATCATCAACGCCCATGTCAGGCCGTGCTCGTAGCCAGAGAGCATGCGCCAGTGAGCCAGCATGGTGGCTCGGACCAGCGGTTCAGCTCTATGTAGGAAGGCGAGCTTGCCGAGTTCTTCGCGGACGTTAGGTTTCGCGTACTTAGGCTCCCACTTCATCCGTAGCGCGTGCGCTTCGGATTTGTAGACGTTCTCCGTCTCGGCGCGTTGCTTGAGGGTTTGGCGGACCGCGTCGCTGACCTCAACCACGACCTCGAACTCCCGGAGGTAGGCGTTGCTTTCCCGGTGGTCGTATACCTCGCATCGCAGGCCGCGTTGGCGCCTGCGAAGTGAGTTGTCCGGATCCAGCACCCAGCAGGCGTAGAACCCAGCCTCGAAGGCGGGGCGCAGCAGTGTCCAGGGTGCGGTCGGGGTGGCGCCGTGGTGCTCAAGCAGCGCCATCAGGGCGCGGTGGCACTCCATTGCGACGCCAATCTGCCGCTCTGCTGCGATCCAGACCCGGTGGCCGGCGGGCTGCGCCTCGTCGAACCGCCGGGCAGTGAGAAGTTGAACTGAATCGCTGGGTGGAAGTGCCTCCACCTCGGCGTATCGCCGGTCGAGCTCGGCGAAGTACTTCGGCAGGTCAGCCATGTCGAGGCCGCCAGCAGGGAACGAGTCGCGCATCTGTCGGAGGCTACGCGAGGGCGCCGACACGGGCCGTCTGCTCCTCGCACTGGGATCGGGCGACGCCGAGTACAAGCTAGTCAGCTGTTGGGCAGCCGCACAGCGGGCGCCGCCCGACCAGCCCGCGTAGCGGTTCAGCATGTCGATGAGGATCATGTCCACGCCGGGCACCGGCAAGACCGAACCGATGAGCACCCGGAATACGTTCCCCAGGCGACATGGGGGTATGACCCCATAGGGCCAACCCGGGCCTCCGCCGTGTCACAGCAACCAGGACCATGCCACGGTTTCAGGGGCGCCGGTCCTGAAACGATCAGACGTCAGGCCCGCTCGAACCGGTCGGAGGCAGGGTTCTACGGAACCTAGTGATCACGGCAATCGCATCTCGGAACGACGTCGCTTGAGCTAACTCGTGGGCGGGATGAAAGCGCGCACGAGCCAAGTCGACGCGGTGCCAGTTGAAGCCGACGATGACCGCTGCACGGACGCTGAACGGGACAGGGCGCTCATCCCGCTTCCACCGAACCATACGAACCAAGACCCCGTAACTCATCCCCCAGGTAAGGGGATACAAGAACGGCAACGCTCCCAGCGGGAGCCACGCCAACATCCCGAGGATGAGGAACTGGTGGTCCCACTCGATGACCTTGCGGTCATGCCAGATCACGAACACCGTGCCCGCAGCGAAGGCGAACCCGGCGATGACTAGGAGAAGGTTCACGCAGCTGGCCACCCGAGCGGCTGACGGATCGTTTTTCGCAGCGATCTCAACACCGACGAGAAGCAGGATCACTGGCTGGATCAGCATCTCCACCGGCAGGGAGAAGCTGACGAGCCCTAGGAAGAACTCGATCAGCACCGTTGCAGCAAGCGTCCGACCCATCGCCTTCTTGAAGAACGCCGGATCATCGGCCCCCGTCACCGAGAACACCAGCGCAAGTCCCGAGATGATCCCCCAACTGATCGTCTCCTTGAGGAGGTCGGAGTTCCATAGACCGGCCTTGGAAGCCAGCCAGACCAGGGCGGCAATGTAGGCATAGAACCCGACGAGGACGAGCGAAATCGGTGGCTTGAAGGCCAGCACAAAGACGGATGCAATGCTCGACCGGAGATCCCTCGACCGCATAGCCGCAACAGCGATCAGGATCGCCGCAACGGCAATCCAGATCAGGCTCGCCAGCTCGCGGGAGGTAAGCATGTTGAGACCCTAGAGGTCATCTCCGACACCAAAGAGAGGCCACTTCGTGGCCTTGCCAGTGGTGGAAAGCGAGCAGGCGAACTGCGCCGGACGAGAGCCGGAGTCATGTCCCGAATCGGTACCGGGGTTGCGCCTGACGGGGTTGGAGCGATTCCCCGAACTGGTCCAACCCTTCATCCCGGTTCGTTCGGACGAAGTGATTCCGCTGAAGCCGTTCCTCCCGAGAACTCAACGTTGTCTCCGCCGACACCTGCGCAGGCGCTGCCGTCGGAACGACATCCAGCCCGGGCGCGTATACCCAGAGACCACCGTCGAAGAACGACGGGACGAAGAGACGCTGCTCCTTCTCTTCAAGTCCTTCAACCAGTGCCCACGGAACCTCCTGACCGGCAACGAGCAGAGAGAGGTCTAGTGAGGGAGGGTCTAGTGAGAGAGGGTCTAGAGAAACTTGGTCTAGTGGGCGGGCGCTGTCGTCCGGTTGGGCGTCGTTCCCTCCCGGTTGGGATGACAGGTTCAGCCGGTTGGAGTCCGCAGGGATCGCGAGGTGATAGGTGCTGGCGAGTACCCGCTGGCCGCGACGTCCACCCTTGCTCGTCCGGACGATCCAGCCCACCTCCATCAACTTCTTGATCTGAGTTCTCGCTGTCCGCTCATGCATGCCTGACCAGGACTCGATTGACTTGGCCGACACGAAGAACCCTCGACCGTCACCGTTGTCCAGGGTGGACATCAGCAAGCCGACGAACCCCGTGTTGCCAGTCAGACCCGATTGAATGAACGCTGTCTGCCACTCGAACTTCGAGTTTCTCTTGGCCTTCTCGGTCACGCGACCACCGCCGCTGGAACGAAGTGGGCTGCCTCGAACGCCTCGATCTCGGCCAGCGGGTAGAGGACTCGATTGTTGAACTTCAAGTAGCCCGGGTGCGGGCTCACCCGGTTGCTGCGAGCGTTCGCCAGAGTCCGAACATGGCAACCCCACCGGGTCGCAAGGTCGGCTGGGGTCAGGTGCAGTGGGTTCAAGGTTGGTGGTCTCCGTTCGCTCGATGTTCGGTCTGTCCATGTGCCTCCTGGTTGGGATGAGCAGAATGAAACCATAGTCATCCCGATCATGCAAGCCGGGGTTGCTCACCTAGGGGTGCATCTGCAAGACTGCGGTCATGGAGACCTCAGAGATCACGTGGCAGCATCGCTCACGCGAGAGCATGGTGCAGTTGATTGCAACCGGCGCGAACGGTCTGGCGCGTGTATCGGCGGAGTGGATGATCACCCGCACCGCCATTCCCCACGCACCCCGCAGGGTCACGGTGAACCGAGCCCGAACGAAAGACAGGCAAGCGGAGCGGGGAGTGACGACCGCTGTGATGCGAGATGCCGAGCCTCTGCTCGGACGGATGATGGCTGAACTTCCAGGTCAGCTCGGGATGCTCGACTTCCCTGACCCGATGGCAGCAGTCACTGAGCGTGCGAAGGCGCTGCCCTCCAGCCCTCGCGGGAACCCGACGTACTACGGAGACCTCCTCGCTGTCTTCGACGCCATGGAGGCAGCGGGCGTGACCGATCCCGTCAAGACGCTGTGCCGGATCACTGGCAGACCTGAAGGCACGGTCAAGACCCAACTGCGGATCGCTCGGCGCAACGACTACCAGGACCAAACGGATCCTCGACAGACCAAGGAGGCTGACGATGGCGCGTAGGCGGCTCGAACCGGGCCAGCACGGAGAGATCGAGACCACGCCCCAGCGACGAGTCGACAGCAAGTGGCGCAAGGCGGAGAAGGTCCGCCAAGCAGATCGTTGGCGTGCCCGGGTCCAGGTGCGCGACCACAACGGCGAACGCAATGCGGTTCAGCGGTACGGCGGCACGAAGCGTGAGGCTGAGCAGCGTCTCCTAGATGCGGTTGAGGAACGTCTCTCGACCGGCGGTGTGGACCTCCTCGCGACCACTCCCCTGGTCACAGCCGGAAGGCTGTGGCTTATCGAGATCAAGCGCCTGGACTCCGGGCTCGCTCAGGGGACGATCAAGACCTACGAAGACACCTTCGACCGGATCGTGGACATCAAGGGAGCAACGCTTCGCGGACTTACCCTGACCCAGGCGAACAACGTCCAGCGACTGCGGTCGTTCCTCCAGACCGTGGCGGACGTTCACGGTTCGGGCACAGCGAAGACGACGAAGACCGTCCTCTCGAACATCCTTGAGTTCGCAATGGTCAGTGGCTCGCTCCCGATGAACGCGGCCCGTCATCTCAGGCCGGTCAGGGCGCAGGTCCAGCGCGATACGCAGCGGGACAGAACCCGAGCGTTGACTCGGGCGGAGTGCGACGGTGTTGTGGAACTCGCTGACAAGCGCGCCAGCGATGAGGCTCTGGACCCTCGCACCCTTCGCAAGCGCGAGGCGGTCGCGGACCTAATCGCCCTCATGGCCGGGACGGGAGTCCGCATTGGTGAGGCCAGAGGTATCCGCTGGGAGCACGTTGACCTCGAAGCTGGGTTCATCCGCCTACACGGAACCAAGTCCGCCTCAGCTCGACGCAGGCTCGATCTACCTGCCTGGTTGGTCGACCGGCTCCGCACCAAGATCGAGCGCACCCAAAGTCAGTACCGGCACGCAGCACGACACGCGAAGCGATCCGAGTCGGAGACCAGGGCAGAGGCTGTTCTCCGCCTGAAGACAGCGGCGGACGGCGTTGGGCGGACCGGGTTCGTGTTCCCTGCGCCCAGCACCCTCGATTCCGAGCGTCCGTGGGACCAGAGCAACTCGTCAGCAGGCGTTCGCAAGATCCTGGACGATGCGGGCCTGGAGTGGGCCGTACCCCATTCGCTCCGAAGGTCTGTCGCAACTTGGCTCGGAGAAGCTGGCGTGCCCCTTGCGCAGATCGCGGACCAACTAGGGCACGCTGACCCGGCTATGACTGCGAGCGTCTACCTAGGCCGCGACTTCGAGGGCGACAAGTCCGCGCTGGCAGCGCATCTCTAGTCCCTCGTCACTGACGCTCGTCGCTGAGATTGGAACCGTGATGGTCGCTCGTAGTTCGGGCCCTGCCGGGCCGGGGAGGACTACTCGCAGGTGTCCTCGAAACCAATGTTGGTCACAAAGGTGGCTACATAGGTCGAGGGCCCGACCTGGCGGATTGCTCCGTCGCAGGTCAGGCCCTCATCGTGCTCCCCCGGTTGGACTCGAACCAACAACCCTCCGATTAACAGTCGAATGCTCTGCCAATTGAGCTACAGGGGATCGCGCCCGCAAACCCTAGCAAGTCCGCAGGGAGTTGCTAAATCGGGTGGGTGAAGTCCTCGCCCACCTCGGCCTGAGCCCCTCGCAGGGCCACCTCGGCGACCGCTTGCACCTCGGGGTCGGCGGGGTCGAGCCCGGCGTCGTAGGCGTGCATCCAGGACACCGGGCCGCCCGTCGGGCTGCGCCGACCGATCACGGTCAACCCGAGCTTGCCGCGCACCGAGACCCGGCGCTGGAGCACGATGCTGGCGGTCACCCGCTCGCGCACCAGCTGGAGCAGCAGGGCGGGCTCCTCCAGCACCAGGTCGTACGACGGCCTCGGTGACCCGAAGTCGGCGATCACGGTGACGCGCAACCGCGACTCCTCCTGGTCCCAGCCGGCGTCCTCGACCCGCTCCCACGGGATCCGGGTCGCCTCGCCGTCGACCAGCACCAGGAAGCACCGGGTGCCGAGCACCCAGCCGCCGTCGCGGGTGCCGGCCGAGGCAAGCACCTTCTCGCCGCTGGGGAGCGCGGCCGCGGCCAGCACCTCGGCGGGCACGGGAACGCCCCGTCCCGGCCTGCCCGGCAGCCTCACTGGCTCTCCAGCGCGCGCTCGCGCAGGCTGCGGCGGTGCTGCTCCAGGGCCACCAGCTCACCGAACATCTTGTTGTACTCGACCGCCTGCTCGACCGGGTTGGTGCGCTGCAGCCGCGACTTCAGGTCCGCGATCCGCCGCATGGCGGTGAGCTCACGGAGTCGGTGCACGTGCTGGGCGACATAGGCGTCGTCGGGGTCCTTGGCCGAGTGCAGGGGTTCGACCGCGAGCGCGCTGACCAGCGACCGCAGCCGCTCGTCGCTGTGGGCGTCCTGCAGGGTGGCCGCCCACTGCGGGGTGGCCGCGGTCGGCCCCCCGGAGGCCTCGACCCCTGCCCACAGGGCGCGGTAGGCCCCGTGGGTGAAGTCCTCGGCGCCGACCTCACGTGCCGCACGCCCCACGGCACCGGGGTGCTGAACGACGAGCTTGAGGGTCTCGCGCTCCAGGAACAGCCGCGGGTCGCGCGGGTTGGGCAGCTCGGCCGCCCTCGCGACCGGCGCGTGTGCTCCGGGCTCGGGCGTCGTACCGCCGCGGGCGGCAGCCCGCTTGACCTCGCGCTGCACGTCCGCCGGCTCGATGCCGATCATGCCGGCGAGCTCGCGGGCGAAGGCGTCGACCTTCGAGCGGTCACGGATGCTGGTCACCAGCCGGGCAGCGTCGCGCAGGGCGTCGATACGGCCGTCGGCACGGTCGAGGTCGTAGCGCTGCACCACGTTGCTCAGCACGAAGCGGTAGAGCGGGATCCGGCGCGCGACCAGCTCGCGCACGGCTGCCTCGCCCTCGGCTCGGTCGGGCTCGGAGAGCCGCAGGTCGCACGGGTCCATGCCGGTCGGCTCGACCGCGACGTAGGTCTGGCCCGCGAAGTTCTGGTCACCCTCGAACGCGCGCAGCGCGGCCTTCTGCCCGGCCTCGTCGCCGTCGAAGGTGAAGATCACCTCACCGCGGAACTCGTCGTGGTCCTGGAGCAGGCGGCGGATCACCCGGGCGTGGTCGTCACCGAAGGCGGTGCCGCAGGTCGCGACCGCGGTCTTCACCCCGGAGACGTGGCAGGCCATCACGTCGGTGTAGCCCTCCACGATCACCGCCTGGCTGCCGCGGGCGATCTCGCGCCGAGCCAGGTCGATGCCGTAGAGCACCTGGCTCTTCTTGTAGATCGGGGTCTCGGGGGTGTTGAGGTACTTCGCCTCGATCCGGTCGTCGTCGAAGATGCGCCGCGCGCCGAACCCGATGGTGTCGCCGCTGGTGTCGCGGATCGGCCACATCAGCCGCCCCCGGAACCGGTCGTAGTGCCCGCGGTTGCCCTGGCCGACCAGCCCGCTGGTGACCATCTCCTCGTCGGTGAAGCCCCTGTGCCGCAGGTAGGCGACCAGCTCCTCGCCACCGCGCGGTGAGAACCCGACCCCGAACACCGCGGCGCTGTCGGCGTCGAAGCCCCGAGAGTCGAGGAACTGGCGTGCGGTGAGCGCCTCGGGCGAGGCCAACAGCTCGGCGTACCACTGCGCGGTGACCTTGTGCGCCTCGATCAGTCGAGGACGCTGAGGCCCGCCACGGGGACGGGTGGGTCCGCCCTCCTCGTAGCGCAGCTGGACGCCGACCTTCTCGGCCAGGCGCTCGACGGTCTCGGTGAACCCGAGGCCGTCCATCTCCATCACGAACTTGATCACGTCGCCGCCCGCCTGGCACCCGAAGCAGTGGTAGAAGCCGCGAGAGGGGGTGACGTGAAAGGAGGGCGACTTCTCGTCGTGGAAGGGGCACAGGCCCTTCATCGAGCCGCCACCGGCGTTGCGCAGGGTGACGTATGCCGAGACGACGTCGTCGATGCGCGCCTTCTCGCGCACCTCCGCGATGTCCTCTTCCCGGATCCGGCCCGCCACGCTGCGAGTCTACGGCCGTGATCTGACGGCCCGGACCCGCCCGGGGGTGTTTGAGAACCGTCGGATCGGCTACTGGCACCCCATGAACGACTCACGCGCCCACCAAGCAGCGACCACCCCCGCTCCGGAGCAGCCCGGCACCGAGCCCACCCTGGGTGCCCTGGTCCACCAGCTCTCCGAGCAGGTGCCTGAGCTGATCCGATCGGAGCTGCGGCTCGCTCAGGCCGAGATGGCCGAGAAGGGCAAGCGCGCCGGCCTCGGCATCGGCATGTTCAGCGCCGCCGGCCTGCTCGCCTTCTTCGGGCTGGCCACCCTGATCACCACCGCGATCCTCGCGCTCGCGCTCGTGCTGCCCGCGTGGCTGGCCGCGCTCGTCGTCGCGCTCCTGCTGCTCGCGGGCGCGGGCGGTATGGCTATGGTCGGGAAGAAGAAGGTGGAGGAGGCGGTCCCGCCCGTGCCGGAGCGAGCCGTCGAGGGAGTCAAGGAAGACATCGCCACCGTGAAGGGAGCCCGCTCGTGACCAGCCGCAGCCCCGAGGAGATCCAGGCAGACATCGACCGGCAGCGCGAGCACCTGGCCGAGACCGTCGACCAGCTCACCCACAAGCTCGACGTCAAGGAGCAGGCCCGGCACAAGGTCGCCGACGTCCGCGATCGTGCCACCACCGAGGACGGGAAGCCTCGCCCGGAGCTGCTGACCGCGGCCGCGGCGGTGCTCGTCGGCTTCGCGCTCGTTGCGTGGTGGAGGCGCCGGTGACCAGCCAGCAGCAGACCGGCGGCGCCCACCGCAGCGAGAGCTCGATGCCGGACCCCGAGGACTCGCGCAAGCCCGACAGTCCTGACGACCTCACGCAGCGGTCCTGGAAGTACGTCCTGCGCAAGACCGCGCACGAGTTCACCGACGACCAGTGCACGGACCTCGCCGCGGCACTCACCTACTACGCGGTGCTGGCGATCTTCCCGGCCGCGTTGGCGCTGGTCTCGCTGCTCGGCGTCTTCGGCCAGGCCTCGACCTCGGTCGACAAGGTGATCCAGATCCTCAGCCCCCTGGTCTCGAGCGACATGCTCGGCACCGTCGAGCCGGCCCTGCGCCAGCTCGCCGAGTCCGACGCCGCCGGCTTCGCGCTCGTCACCGGTGTGCTGGCCGCGCTGTGGTCGGCGTCGGGGTACGTCGGTGCGTTCGGTCGGGCGATGAACCGGGTCTACGAGATCGAGGAGGGCCGCCCGTTCTACAAGCTGCGTCCCACCATGCTGGCCCTGACCCTGGTCGCCGTACTCCTGATGGCCGTGGCGCTGATGATGCTGATCGTGTCCGGGCCGCTGGCACGTTCCATCGGCAATGTGATCGGGCTGGGCGACGCGGCGGTGACCACCTGGGAGATCGCGAAGTGGCCGTTCCTGCTGGTGATGGTCGTGCTGATCGTCGGGCTGCTCTACTACGTCACTCCCAACGTGCAGCAGCCGAAGTTCCGCTGGATGTCCCTGGGTGCGTTCGTCGCCATCGTCGGCTGGGCGGTCGCCTCGTTCGCGTTCTCCTTCTACGTCGCCAACTTCGGCAGCTACAACAAGACCTACGGCTCGCTGGCCGGCGTGATCGTCGCCCTGCTGTTCCTGTGGATCACCAACCTGGCCTTGCTTTTCGGCGCCGAGCTCGACGCGGAGATCGAGCGCGGGCGGCAGCTGCAGGCAGGCATGGCGGCCGAGGAGGAGCTCCAGCTCCCGGCAAAGGACACCCAGAACATCAAGAAGGCTCGCAAGCAGCGGCTGAAGGACGTCGCACTGGGACGCAGGATCCGCCGTGAGGCGGCGTCCCCAAGCGAGCCGAAGCGGGAGCACAGCTCCCAGGAGGAGGACTCATGAAGAAGCTGTTGGTACTGGTCGCCGGAGGGATCGGCTACGTGCTCGGGACCAAGGCGGGCCACGAGCGCTACGAGCAGCTGCGTGGCACCTTCAACAAGGTCAAGAACGACCCGCGGGTGCAGGAGAAGGCCCATCAGGCCGCTGACTACGCCCGCGAGCAGGCCCCGGTGATCAAGGACAAGGTGACCGAGGCCGCCCAGTCTGCAAGCCCGGGGTCGAACTCGGGCCCAGGGTCGGGCACGGGGTCGGGCACGGGGCCGAGCACGGGGTCGGGCACGGGGCCACTGGTTCAGTAGCTCCCGCTGATCACGTTCACGAGCGGCTTCCCCGCGGCGTAGCGGGAGAGCTGCTCGCGGACGAGTCGCATCGCCCGTGGGTGCATCGCCGTGCTGTTGCCACCGACGTGCGGCACGAGCAGCAGGTTGGGAGCCCGCCACAGCGGGTGGTCCTCGGGCAGCGGCTCCGGGTCGACCACGTCCAGCGCGGCGTGCAACCGGCCGCTGGTGAGCTCGGTCAGCAGTGCGTCGGTGTCGACCACCGGACCGCGTGAGACGTTGACCAGCAGCGCGCCGTCCTTGAGGCGGGCCAGCATCGCTGCGTCGAAAAGACCGGTGGTCTCCTCGGTCCCCGGCACGATCAGCACCACCACGTCGGCCTCGGGCAGCAGGTCGGGCAGCTCGGTGATCGCGTGCACCCCGTCCCGGGCGGTGCGCGCGACCTTGACGACCTCAGTCTCGAACGGGAGCAGGCGCGCCTCGATGGCCGCCCCGATCTGACCGTGCCCGACGATCAGGACCCGCTTGTCGGCCAGCGACTCGCGCTGCTCCGGACGCCATTGCGCCTCCGTCTGCGCGCGCACGAACTCCGGGACGCCACGCAGGCTGGCCAGGATCAGGGCCAGGGTGAGCTCGGCGGTCGAGGTGTCGTGGATGCCGCGACCGTTGCACAGCTGCACACCGTCGGGGAGGTAGCCGCGAATGTGCTCCACCCCGGCGGTCATCGTCTGCACGGCGCGCAGGCGTGGCAGCTGGGCCAGCACGTCGCCGTCTGCGGGGCGGAACCGGTAGGGCAGCACGTAGACCTCGACCTCGGCGCTGCTCTCGGGCAGGCCGTGGTCCATCGCGTCGGCGTCGATCTGCTCATAGCGAAGTCCGGCAGGCAGGTCACCGAGATCGGCCGGGTCGAAGGGCAGCCACACCAGGGGGTCGCTCATGGTCCCCGACCCTAGTGGGTGCGTCAGCGCACCAGGCGTCGGTGCCAGGAGAGCGCCGAGGCGTCGGTGAGGCTGGCGATCTGGTCGATCACCACGCGAGTCCGGGCGGCGTCGTCGCTGGCCTCGGCGAAGTCCGCGCGCAGCGACGGGTCCAACGCGCTCTCACCGCGCTCCCAGAGCACCGTGAACAGCTCCTCCAGCACGGTCCGCTGTCGCTCCATCAGGTCGAGCCGGTCCTGGGCGCGCATCACGTAGTGCGCCGCGACCCCCTTCAGCACGGCGATCTCGCGCACCGTCGCGTCGGGCACGACCAGGTCGGCCTCGTGCCGCACCAGGGGGCGTGGGCCGTACTCCCCCGCCGTGGCCTCGTGCACGCTGCCGCAGAAGATCCCGATGAGGTCGCTGGTGAGGTTCTTCAGCGCAGCCAGGTGCCTGCGGCTGCCGTCGTACGCCGACCCGGGCCACGAGCCCACGGCGCGGAGCCGGCGCAGCGCCTCGTCCAGCAGCGTGTCGTCCGCGTCGGGGAGGTACCAGTCGCGCACGGTCCCCCACGTGGCCCGCCGCTCATCGGCGTCGTCGAGCAGCGCCAGGTCGATGCGACCGAGGACGATGCCGTCCTCGAGGTCGTGCACCGAGTAGGCGACGTCGTCGGCGAAGTCCATCACCTGCGCCTCCACGCACCGGCGCGCTCCCTGGACGCCTCGGCGAAACCAGTCGAAGACCACCCGGTCGTCGTCGTAGACGCCGAACTTCCCGGAGACTCCTGCCGGTGCGGAGCGTGGCCAGGGGTACTTCGTGCACGCGTCGAGCGTCGCGCGGGTCAGGTTGAGCCCGATCGACCGGCCCTCCGCATCGACGGACTTGGCCTCCAGCCGGGTCAGGATCCGCAACGTCTGGGCGTTGCCCTCGAAGCCGCCGCACGAGGAGGCGAGCGCGTCCAGCGCGGTCTCACCGTTGTGCCCGAAGGGCGGATGGCCCATGTCGTGCGCCAGCGCCGCCGTCTCGGCGAGGTCGGGGTGGCAGCCGAGCGGGTGCGCCAGGTCGCGGGCCACCTGGGCCACCTCGAGGCTGTGGGTGAGCCGGTTGCGCACGAAGTCGTCGGTCGCCGGCCCCAGCACCTGGGTCTTGGCCGCGAGCCGCCGCAGGGACGCCGAGTGCACCACCCGCGCCCGGTCCCGCTCGAACGGGGTGCGCGACGGCGCCACCACGCGCTTGACGGGCTCGTCGACCAGGCGCTCCCGGGCGGCGTCGTCGTAGAGCTGGTCCCAGGTCACGGGCCAGACGTTACTGGCCGGCTCCGTCAGAACCCGAGGCGGCGCAGCTGGCGGGGGTCGCGCTGCCAGTCCTTGGCCACCTTGACCCGCAGGTCGAGGTGCACCGGGGTGCCGAGCATCGCCTGGATCTGCTGGCGGGCCTCGATCCCGACGTCACGCAGCCGGGAGCCCTTGTGCCCGATGATGATCCCCTTCTGGGAGTCGCGCTCCACGAAGAGGTTGGCGTGGATCTGCAGCAGCGGCTTGTCGGCCGGCCGGTTCTCCCGCAGCGCCATCTCCTCGACCACCACCGCGATCGAGTGCGGCAGCTCGTCGTGCACGCCCTCCAGCACGGCCTCGCGGATCAGCTCCGCGACGATCGCCTCCTCGGGGGAGTCGCTCAGCTCGCCGTCAGGGTAGAGCTGCGGCCCCTCGGGGATCAGGCCGACGAGCAGGTCGGTGAGCAGACCCACCTGGTGACCGTCCTTGGCCGAGACCGGCACGATCTCGGCCCACTCGGTGCCGGTCTCGCGGCCGAGCGCGTCGATCGCCATCAGGTGCTGGGCCAGCGCGTCCGGGGAGACCAGGTCGCTCTTGGTCGCCACGGCGACCTTGGTGGTACGTCGGACCTTCGCCAGCTCGTTGACCAGGAAGCGGTCACCGGGACCCGGCTTCTGGTCGGCGGGGAAGCACACCGCGACCACGTCGACCTCGGCCCAGGTGGTCTTCACCAGGTCGTTGAGCCGCTCGCCGAGCAGCGTGCGCGGCCGGTGCAGCCCCGGGGTGTCGACGAGGATCAGCTGGGCGTCGGGGCGGTGCACGATGCCGCGCACGACCGTGCGGGTGGTCTGCGGCTTGGAGGAGGTGATCACGACCTTCGAGCCCACGACCGCGTTGGTCAGCGTCGACTTGCCGGCGTTGGGACGGCCCACGAAGCAGGCGAAGCCCGACCGGTGCGCCGGAGTGGCCGTGTCCTGTTCAGTCATCGACCGCTCATCTCGTCGTACTCCGCCCAGATCTGCTCGTCCGAGAGACCTTGTGCCTTGCCCCGCGCGTAGACGGGGCCGGGGTCGACCTTACGGGCCTGCCGACCGCGGGCACCGCTCCAGTAGCCCATCACGTCGTAGTGCCGGGTGTCCCAGCCGAGGTCATGGCGTGCGTGGCGACGGATCTCGCGCATCTGCGCGGACTCCCCCGCCATCCAGAAGTAGCCGGGACCCTCGGGCCAGCTCCAGCCCGCGCACGGTCTCGGCCAGCGTGCTGCTCGCCGGGGTTGGCGAGCGTGCCAGGTGACCTCGGCGTCGAGGTAGTCGGGCAGCGGACCGTCCTCCACCTCGGCGTGCACCTGCACCGGCAGGTCGGTGCTCGCGCCGAGCGTCTCGGCGATCCGCGCCATCGCAGGCAGCGCGGTCAGGTCGCCGGCGAGGACGACCCAGGCGGCGTCGGACGGCAGCTCGAAGGAGCCCTTCGGCGCCGAGAGCCCCACCCGGTCGCCGACGCAGTCGGTCTGCGCCCACTCGGTCACCAGCCCGTGCTCGTGCACCACCACGTCGAGGGTCAGCCGCTGCGACTCCAGCGAGCGCACGGTGTAGTAGCGGGTCTGGAACTGTCCCGGAACGGTCAGCGCCACCCACTCGTCGGGCACGCCGGTCGAGACGAAGTCGTCCGCGACGTCCAGCACGAGGCGCACGAGGTGCTCGCTGAGCACGGTGCGCTCGGCCACCACGGCGTCGTACGGCGTTCTCGAAGTCATCGGGGCAAGGCTATCGGCCCTGCCGGACCTCAGTGGCGGCGGAGTACGACGAGCCGGTCACCCTGGCCGGGCGCAAGGGTGGCGACGTAGAGCCGTCGCTGCGCGCAGCCGTCGGCCGTGCCGAGACAGGCGTCCTGGCTGGGATAGCCGACGTTGCCGGTGCGCCACGCGTGGTAGGCGAGCCGGAGGCCGCCGGCGAGGTCGAAGAACGGCGCGGCACCGCCCGGACCGGCGAGCTCCTCGTCGCTGGACAGCAGCCGGCCCAGCCGCTTGCAGGGCCCGGTCACGCTGCGGCACACCGCGTGCCCGGTGGAGTACGCCGGGGACCCGTAGCCGTTGCCGGAGTAGAACAGGTAGAGCCGGTGGTTGTAGCGCAGCATCGCCGGGTTCTCCACCACCTGGCCCTCCCAGGTGCGGGTGGGGGTGAGCAGCTTGGTGTTGCGGCTGCGCGGCGCGAACCTGGCGGCGTTGGCGGTCATCCGCCGCACCAGGATCTTGTCGGGGGTGCCCTCACGCTTGTAGAGCAGCCACATCCTGCCCCGGTCGCGGAACACCATCGGGTCGATGGCCCCACCGCCCAGGCAGGTCAGCGGGCTCCGGGTGGCGTCGACATAGGGGCCGAGCGGGCTGCGGGCGCGTGCCATCGAGACGCAGCGCCGTCCGTCCCTCGCCCGCGGCACCGAGTACGCCGCGAGGTAGCGGCCCTGGCCCAGTCGGAGCACGCTCGGTGCCCAGGTGGCGCCGAAGGTCCGTCCGCCCGAGGCCCGGTTCTTGCGCGCCCACGAGGCGGGCTGCGGCATCGCGTCGTTGACCCGGGGCTGGTCGGGGTCGGAGGCGGGCCGTGAGGTCCAGTCGACGAGGTCGGTCGAGGTGGTCATCGGCAGGTTGAGGCCGGCGATCGTGGTCGAGGCGGCGTAGAACCGCGACCCGACGCGCATCACCGAGGGGTCCGGGAAGTCCCCGGTGTAGGACTCGCCCGGGCGGAAGGGGTCGCTGCCTGTCGGTGCGGGCCGGGCGCCGTTGCGCGGCTCCCAGCTCGACCCGTCGGGCTCGTCGGTGCCCGCCGAGCTGGCGGGACCGGTGGTGGCGGCCAGCACGGCACCGGCCACGAGCAGGGGTACGCCGAGCCGCGCCACCCGCAGGAGGGATCTCACGTGAGCCAGGTCGGCCGCAGCGGGAACCCGCTGGCACCGTCGTCGGCGGTGCGGCCGGCCAGCACCTGGTGGAGCTGGATCTCGTTGCGCTCGAAGCCCATCCGCGAACCTGCCATGTAGAGGCCCCACACCCGTGCGGTGCCCTCACCGACCTCGGCGACGCACTCGTCCCAGTTGTCCTCGAGGTTCTGGCCCCAGCCGCCGAGCGTCCGGGCGTAGTGCACGCGCAGGTTCTCCGCGTGGTGGACCTCGAGGCCGGCGTCCTGCATCTCGGTGATGATCCTTCCGGCTCCGGTCAGCTCCCCGTCGGGGAAGACGTAGCGGTCGATGAACGCCCCTGTCGCCAGCGGCCGGTTGTCGGGCCGGGTGATGCAGTGGTTCAGCAGCCGCCCGCCGGGCGCGAGCCTATCCCGCAGGAAGCCGAAGTAGGCGGGGTATTGCGCGACTCCGATGTGCTCGGTCAGCCCGATCGAGCTGATCGCGTCGAAGCCGGTCTCCTCCACGTCGCGGTAGTCGAGGTGCCGGACCTCGATCAGGTCCTCCAGCCCCTCCTCGCGGTTCTTCTGCTGCGCCCACTCCGCCTGGGCCCGCGACAGGGTCACGCCGAGTGCGCGGACGCCGTACTCTCGCGCGGCGTGACGCACCATCCCACCCCAGCCGCAACCGACGTCGAGCAGCCGCTGCCCGGGCCGCAGGTCGAGCTTGCGTGCCACCAGGTCGTACTTGGCGAACTGCGCCTCCTCGAGCGTCTTGTCCTCGGTGTCGTAGACCGCGCAGGTGTAGGTCATCGAGGGGCCCAGCACCAGCTCGTAGAACCGGTTGGAGACGTCGTAGTGATGCTCGATCACCTTGCCGTCGCGCTCCGGGGAGTGCCGCATCCCCTCCAGCAGCCGGCGCCAGCGCGGCAGGTGCTCCTGCGGCGGCGGCGGGGGCGGCACGATCTGCGGCAACCCGATCGAGCGCATCAGGCTCATCGCCTCGGCGGCGCTGGGACGGCGGAACTTCATCGCGCGCAGCAGCAGCACCATCGCCTCGTAGGGGTTGCCCGGGTGCACCCGGTGCAGGTCGAGGTCGCAGGAGACGTAGGCCCGCGCGAAGCCGAGGTCACCAGGTGCGGTGACCAGGTAGGCCAGGCCACGCTCGTTCTTCAGCTCCAGACCGACCGGTGCGTCCTCGGGACCGCTGACGCTGCCGTCGTACGCCGTGAAGCGGATCGGGACCGGCTGGGCCAGCAGGGACTCGAAGACCTCGGCCAAGGAGAGTCGCGGGGGCATGTTCAGTCGCCCCGGGGTGATGTCCTTGAGAATGCTCATTGTCGTCTGACCGCCTTGTCGTAAAGGGAAGTGAGTCGATGATCAGGGTCGTAGCGATCCTTCACCGCGGAGAGGTTGGCGCCGTCGTAGAGGACGTCGAAGGTCTCGCGAGCGTAGAAGGACTCCGAGTAGAGCGACTTGTGGCCGTGGAGGGCACTGACCTTGTCCTCGATCGCCCGGTTCAGCGGACCGTTCGGCGCGTCGTCGCCGACGTGCACGGTGCCCCAGAAGCCGACGTTGACGTAGGTGCGTCCTGCCTCCAGGGGGTAGCTCGGCCACGGCCGTCCCGCTCCGGACCCGGTGGGGGGCTGACGCAGGCGCAGCGGGCACAGCCACACCGGCCGCATCCCTACCTCCTGGTCGAACCAGTCGAGGAACTCCCCCAGCCGCTCCAGTGGCACCTCGACGTCCTGGACCACCCGCTCGCGCAGCGGCCGGCCGGCACGACGGTCCAGGCGGTCCGCGACCCCGAACCGGCGGTCCACGGCGAGCAGCCGCTGGTAGGTGTCGGAGCGTCGGAGGCGCCGGGGCCACAGCCGGCGGGCGACCGGGTGCTGGGCGCCGAAGGCCCTCGAGCACCAGAACCAGTCGGTGTCCCAGCGCCACAGGTAGTCGTGCGTCGTCAGCAGGTCGGTCTCGCGCTGCTGCAGCGAGCGCCAGTACACCTCCTGGCCGGCGTAGTCCGACGTGCTCGCCCCGGTCGGGGCGTCGACCCAGCGGGCCATGGTGAGGACCAGCTCTCCCGGAGCGAAGGCGGTGCCGTCGAGTCCGTCGACGTGCTCGCCCTCCCACTGCCCGGTGTCGGCGACCACCGCGATCGCGGCCGCCAGGGAGGCGGTGTCAGCGAAGCGCACGTGCCGCAGCCCCACGTGGGAGCGCACCGGCTCCAGCTCGATCCGCAGGCGGGTGGCATAGCCCAGGGAGCCGTAGGAGTTCGGGAAGGTGCGGAAGAGGTCGCTGTGCTCCTGCGGCGAGCAGGTGACCACCTCACCGGCACCGGTGAAGACGTCCATCTCCAGCACCGACTCGTGCGGCAACCCATTGCGGAACGACGTCGACTCGATTCCCAGGCCGCTCACGGCGCCGCCGAGGGTGATCGTGCGCAGCTGCGGCACCACCAGCGGGATCAGCCCGTAGGGCAAGGTGGCCGAGACGAGGTCCTCGTAGGTGCACATCCCCTGCACGTCGGCGGTGCGGGCCTCGGGATCCACTGTCAGGACGCCGTCGAGCCCGGCCACGTCGAGCCCGGCGCCCGTCGCCTGCTCGCGGGGGCGGAACAGGTTCGTGGTCCGCTTGGCCAGGCGCACCGGGGCTCCGGGAGTGAGCGCGTCGTAGGACTCGCGCAGGCGGCGTACGGCCGCGTCGTGCGCGCTCTCGCCGAGGGCTGTCTCGGTCGCCACTGCTGATCACCTCGCACTGCTGCTCGGCGGATGGGACGGAAACTGGTGACTCACTCCAAATGCTGTCACACCCGGGGCTGCGAGCCCGGATCAGGTGGTCAGCGACTCCACGACCGCACCGGTGCGGTTGGCGCGGTGGACGGGTACGTCGGGCCCGGCGAGGTCACGCAGTGCGGCGAGGTCGCCACCGTCGACCGGTGCCTTGCTGAGCACCACCGCGGCCTCGACACCCTTGGCGCCGCTGGTGACGGCCATCGCGACCACCATCCCGGCCGCCGAGACGTGCAGGGAGGGCAGGTCGACCGTGGAGGCGGCGTAGGTACGGCCGTCGAGGTCACGCAGAGCGGCCCCCTCGGCGCCGCCGGTGCGGGCCTGGGCGGCCCGGGCGAGCACCACGAGCTTGTGGTCCTCAGGCTGCAGTTCGGTCATCGGGGCATCCTCTCAGACCACGGTCGGGGATCAGCTGCGGGAGGAGCCGTTGGCGGAGGACCGCTCGGGAAGCGCGTCCACCACCGGTGAGATCAGGACGGTGAACACCCGGTTGCGTCGACCCTTGGTCTCCTCGGCGATGAAGAGCAGGCCCTCCACGGCGACGGTGGATCCGGGGATCGGGACCTTGCCCAGGTGCTTGGCCATCAGCCCCCCGACCGTGTCCACCTCGTCGTCGTCGATCTCGATGCCGACGATCTCGTCGAGGTCGTCCACGGGGAAACGCGCGGAGACCCGGATCGAGCCGTCCGCGAGCTCCTCGACGGGGACCTCCTCGGCGTCGTACTCGTCGGTGATCTCACCGACGATCTCCTCCAGGATGTCCTCGATGGTGACGATCCCGGCGGTGCCGCCGTACTCGTCGACGACGACCGCGATGTGCCGGCGCTCGGCCTGCATCTCGCGGAGCAGGTCGTCGACCGGCTTGGAGTCGGGGACGTGGAAGACCGCGCGCATCATGGAGTCGACGTGCTCGGTGGTCTCGGCCGCCTGCCGGTCGAAGACGCGCTTGCTGATGTCCTTGATGTAGACGAAGCCCAGGATGTCGTCGAGGTCCTCGCCGACCACGGGCAGCCTCGAGAAGCCGCTGCGCAGGAACAGCGACATCGCCTGGCGCAGCGTCTTGTGCCGTTCGATGTAGACCACGTCGGTGCGCGGCACCATCACCTCGCGCACGGAGGTGTCACCGAGCTCGAAGACGGAGTGGATCATCTTGCTCTCGCCGGACTCGATCAGGCTGGAGGCCTCGGCGAGGTCCACCATCTCGCGCAGCTCGGCCTCGGAGCTGAACGGGCCCTCCGAGAACCCCTTGCCGGGGGTGATCACGTTGCCGACGATGATCAGCAGGTGCGGCAACGGGCCGAGCACCCGGCCGAGCCCGATCGCCAGCCCCGCGGTTGCCAGGGCGACCTGCTCGCTGTGCTGCCGGCCCAGGGTGCGCGGACCCACGCCGACCAGCACGAACAGCACCAGGAACATCAGGGCGACCGCGGCCAGCACGGGCGTCCACCGGAAGAGCCCGAAGCCGTGGACGAACATCACCGTGGTCAGGGCGACCGCGGAGGTCTCGGCCAGCAGCCGGACGAAGAGGATCGCGTTGAGGTAGCGCGGGGAGTCGTCGAGCAGCCGCAGCAGCTTGGCCGCACCCGGGCGGCGCTCCTGCGTCAGCTCCACGGCACGGGCGCGCGAGAACGCCGAGAGTGCCGCCTCCACCGTGGTCAGCGCGGCCGCGGTCAGGACCAGGCCGATCACCATCAGGACCAGGCCGGGACTGTTGCCGGTCATCTTCTGCTCACGCCTCGCCGGCGGTCTCGGCGTCTTCGGGGAGACGAGCCAGGTGACCGAGCCACTCCCCCAGCAGCCGCGCCTGGAGGCCGAACATCTCCGCGTGCTCGTCGGGCTCGGCGTGGTCGTAGCCGAGGAGGTGCAGAATGCCGTGGACGGTCAGCAGGTCGAGCTCGTCGGTCGTGGTGTGCCGCGCCTCCTCGGCTTGCTGGGCGGCGATCGCCGGGCAGAGCACCAGGTCGCCGAGCACGCCCTCCTCCGGCTCCTCGTTGACCAGCCCGGGGCGCAGCTCGTCCATCGGGAAGGCCAGGACGTCGGTGGGTCCCTGCTTGTCCATCCACTTGGCGTTCAGCTCGGCGATGGTCTCCTTGTCGACCGCGGTCACGCACAGCTCCGCGAGCGGGTGCACCCGCATCCGGTCCATCACGAACCGGGCCAGCCGCTGGGTGCGCAGGACGTCGATGTCCAGGCCGGACTCGTTGAGCACCTCGATGCTCATCGGCGTCCCTCCCTCGGGGGGCGTACGTCGGCCGAGGACTCCTTGCGCGCGTCGAACTCGTCGTAGGCCGCGACGATCTTGCCGACCAGTCGGTGGCGCACGACGTCGTGGGCGGTCAACCGGTTGAACTGCACGTCCTCGATGCCCTCGAGGATGCCCTCGACGACCTTCAGGCCGCTCTTGGTGCCGCTGGGCAGGTCGACCTGGGTCACGTCGCCGGTGACCACGATCCGGGAGCCGAAGCCGAGCCGGGTCAAGAACATCTTCATCTGCTCCGGCGAGGTGTTCTGCGCCTCGTCGAGGATGATGAACGCGTCGTTGAGGGTGCGTCCGCGCATGTAGGCCAGCGGTGCCACCTCGATGGTCCCGGCCGCGAGCAGCTTGGGAATGGTCTCGGGGTCGAGCATGTCGTGGAGTGCGTCGTACAGCGGCCGCAGGTAGGGGTCGATCTTCTCGCTGAGCGTGCCGGGCAGGAAGCCGAGCCGCTCGCCGGCCTCGACCGCGGGGCGGGTGAGGATGATCCGGGTGACCTTCTTGGCCTGCAGCGCCTGGACGGCCTTCGCCATCGCCAGGTAGGTCTTGCCGGTGCCAGCCGGGCCGATGCCGAAGACGATCGTGTGCTTGTCGATCGAGTCGACGTAGCGTTTCTGGTTCAGCGTCTTGGGCCGGATCGTGCGCCCCCGGTTGGACAGGATGTTCAGCGAGAGCACGTCGGCGGGGCGCTCGGCGGTCTCTGCGCGCAGCATGGTGATCACCCGGCCGACGGTCTCGGTGGTCATGCCCTGGCCGGTGCGGATGATCGTCACCAGCTCCTCGAGCATCCGCTCGGCGAGGGCGACCTCGGCCGGAACCCCGCGCAGCGTGATCTGGTTGCCGCGCACGTGCAGGTCGACCGCGAAGGCCTTCTCCATCAGTGAGAGGTGCTCGTCACCCGGACCGAGCAGCGACACCATGTTGATGCTGCTGGGCACGACGACGGTGTGCTGGGTGTGCTCCCGGGAGACTGGCTCACCGGTGCCCGTCTTGCTGGTCTCAGTCATGGAGGCCCCGGCGGTGGGGCGGCCCTTCTGTCGGTTTTGCTGGCCCGCCCATGCTACGGGGTGGTCACGAGAGTGCCGAGTCCTACGGTCGGGTGACCAGCATGATGCCGAGGCACATCTCGTCGGTGGTGCCCTCGCCCCACAGGACGTAGCGGTCCGGCTGGCCCTCGAAGGACGGCAGCTCGTCGCGCAGGCTCTGCGTGTGCCGGCAGGTCACCCTGACGGTGTCGAAGGGCTCCAGCTTGGCGGTGACCGGCCGGCTCCCCTGGTCGTCGAAGTCCCAGACCGGGATGTCGAGCAGGGTGCGTGCCTGCGGGGTGCCGGGGTTGACCTCGATCTTGATCGAGCGGCCGAGCAGGTGCATGTGTCCGGCCACCCCACGCACGGTCTCAGGCTCCCCGATCGTGCGCGTGCACGACTGCACCGGACCGGGCCGCACCTTGCCGCACAGCATGGGCAGCACGTCGGCCAGCGCTCCGGGCCCCTCGCCGAAGCGCTTCTTCACGTCCGCCAGAGCGGCGGACCGCTCGCACAGCGGACCGTCGGAGTGATTGGGACGACACGGCAGCTCGACCGAGGCCGGCAGCAGGCGGGTCTGCAGGGCCTGCATCCTGTCCGAGACCGGGGCCACCCGGACCTCGGCCGCGCTGCGGTCGGGCTCCTGGCCGGCCAGCAGGTTGTAGTGCACCTGCATCACGATCCGCGAGCCCTTGCCGAGCTCCTCGCCGAACCCCTTGGCGTAGACCTGCTCGTCGCCACCGGGTGCCCAGGCCCCCAGCCACGGAGCGTCGTCGACCTGGGCGCCGTTGCCGACCCCGGCTCCACCGAAGCAGGTCCACCCCTGCCCCGGCGTCGCGGCGTCCTTCTGCTCCGCCTCGGCGACCAGGGGCTTCGGGACCCGGAACATGATCACGTGGTGCACGACGTCGGGGTTTCCCGGCAGCACGTTGAACCCGGTGATGAACTGGTCGGCGCTCAGCTTCGGGTCGAGCAGGAAGCAGCGGTAGTCGTCGGTGCCGGACCCCGTGGGCGCTGACGGGGTGTAGTCCGCGGGCATCTCCAGGCGGATCCGGCGCTCCCCTGCGCGCAACGGCTTGCGCTTGCCGGCTGGAGCGACGACCGCCCCGTGTCCGTCCCCGTGTGGTGTGGGCGAGGCGGTGGTGCCGGGCGTGGCGCCCGCGACGGGCGTGGGGCTCGAGGTGGAGCGCTCCGACGTACCGCACGCTGCGAGCAGGAGAGCCGCCAGCGCGATCCCGGCCACCACCACGGTGGGCCTACGGCGCGTGCCGGTCATCAGGGCTCCCAGCGTGAGGTCGTGACCGAGGAACCGGTGGAGCGCTGCGGCCGGACCCGATCACCCCGGCGGCCACCCCATCCTACGGCCGCCCAGCACGTGCAGGTGCGCGTGGAAGACGGTCTGGTGGGCCGCCGCTCCGGTGTTGAGCACGAGGCGGTATCCCTCCTCGAGGCCCTCCTGGTCGGCCACGGCTCGCGCAGCGTGGAACAGGTCGACCGCGGTGCCGGGCTCCCCCTCCGCCAGCGCGGCGGCGTTCGGGTAGTGGCTGCGCGGGATCACCAGCACATGGGTGGGCGCCTGCGGCGAGACATCGCGGAAGGCGATCGTGGTGGCACTCTCGTGCACCACCTCCGCGGCGATCTCACCGCTGACGATCTTGCAGAACAAGCAGTCCTGAGGGGTCTCGACATCGCTCATGGCGCCAGCATGCCCGATTGCCTCCCCGGCGTGGGAACCCCCACGAACCCGGCGCCGTCCAACTACCGTGGAGGTGCGGCGTACGACCCGACGGGCCGCACCCGGACACCCGCCCCACTCCAGGCAGAACCGTCCTCGAGGAGGACTGATGAGCGATCCGACAGGTTCGACACCGCTCCGGCGGAACGAGAGCAGGCTCGACGCGATGCTGGACGACGGGGAGCAGTACGACGAGCAGCACGATGCGGTCCCCGGGTCGGAGCCGCACGCGAGGCGTTGGATCCCGCTGACGCTCGCGGCCGCCGTCGCCACCGCTGCCGTCATCGGCGGCGCTGCGTGGCTCTCCGGCCGGCAGGAGGCCGAGCCGCCGGCCGCCACGCCCGGCGGCAACGGCAGCAGCGCGTCAGGCAACACCGACGCCGGTCGAGCCGCCGAGGTGAGCGTCTACTACGTCGGGTCCACAGCCGTGGGACCCCGGCTCTTCCGGGAGCAGCACTCCGTTGCCGGCGTGACCGGCGACGACCTCGAGGCGGCCGTCGCCGAGGCGGTCACTGCGGCGCCGCTCGACCCCGACTACGCCCGCTTCCCCGACGACTCCGACCTCGAGGCGAAGGCCACGCGGAACGGCGAGCAGGTCACGATCGACCTCTCCCGCGAGCTGCCGCGCCCCGACGGACTCAGCAAGAAGGAGGCAGCGGCAGCGCTGCAGGCGCTGGTGTGGACCGCCGGTGCCGGGTCCGACCCGGTCCCGGTGGTGTTCACGGTCGACGGCAGCCCGACCGGGAGCGTCCTGGGCATCGACACCAGCGAGCCCGTCGAGCCGATGGGCGCCGACGACGTCCTGGCGACGGTCTCGATCTCCTTCCCCGGCCAGGACGAGACCGTGCCCGGAAGCTTCACGGTGAGGGGCGATGCCGCGGCCTTCGAGGCCAACGTGGTCTGGGAGCTCAAGCAGGGCGACGAGGTCGTCAAGCGCGGCTTCACCACGGCCGAGGAGTGCTGCACCCTCTCGCCGTACTCCTTCACCGTGAAGGCGTCGCCCGGCGCCTACACCCTGCACGTGCACGACACCGACGAGTCCGACGGCGAAGGCGTGGGCACCAGCGAGGACACCAAGGACCTCACCGTCGAGTGACCCCCCGCCGAGACGTCGCAAACGCACGCCGAGAACCCGCCGAGACGTCGCAAACGCACGCCGAAACCCCGCCGAGACGTCGCAAACGCACGGCCTCGAGGGGCCGGCGGGACGAGGGCGAGGGTGCGCAGCGAAAAGCACAGCCGGCGAACTGGACGTTGTGGGCGGGAGCGGACATGTAGGCAGTGAGAGCCACCCACCCATCCTTGGAGAGCACTATGAACGACCGACTCGACCAGCTGCTCAGCGCGGCCGCACCATCGACCGCGCAGCGCAGCAAGGACCTGCAACGTGAACTCACCGCGCTAGTCACGGAGACCGAGGCCGCGGCCTCCAGTCGGGAGCGAGCCCGGCGGGTGGGCATCGTCACCCTGGCCGTCGCCGGAGTGCTGAGCGTGGGCGGCGCAGCCGCGGCGGCAGGCTGGGTGCCGCTCCCCTGGTTCGAGGAGTCCTCGGCCGTGCACGGCACGCACCGGACCCCCGCGGGTGAGGATTGCCAGGTCACCTTTGCCGCCCGCGAGCTCGACGATCGCGCCCACCCGGTGAAGCCGGCCGAGCGTGCCGAGGCGTACGCCGAGTCGAAGGTCTTCCTTCGCGACCTCGACATGGCCGAGATCGTCGCCCGCACCGACCCGGCCGCTGCCCAGCGCGAGATCGAGAACCGGCTGTCGCGCCACCTCGCGGCAAAGGGCCTGTCGACGTACGCCGTCGGGGTGGCCGAGACCGACGACTGCTCGTCCTCCCCCAGGAGTGATCGGTGACCGCCGCCCTCACCGCGTCGGAGCGTGCTGCGTTCCGGGGAGCGCTGCGCGACGTCGCCCCCGACCTTCTGGCCTACCTCGAGCGGAGGGTCTGGCCGCGCGAGGACGCCGCGGACCTGTTGGGCGAGACGATGCTGCAGGCCTGGCGGCGGGTGGATGCGTTTCCCGCGGGCGACGCTGCCCGCGAGCGCATGTGGCTGTTCACGATTGCGGCCCACGTCCTGTCCAACCACCGGCGCTCACGGCGACGGCGTACGGCGCTGACCGAGCGGCTGCGCACCCACCTCAGCCACGACGAGGGCGTGCCCGACAGCTCCGAGGCCACGGCCGTGCGCGACGCGGTGCTGCGGCTCGTCGAGGCGCAGCGCGAGCTGGTGATGCTGATCCACTGGGACGGCTTCACCATCGTGGAGGCGGCCGAGCTGCTCGGGCTGAACCCCTCCACCGCCCGCAGCCGCTACGCCGCGGCCCGCATCGTCCTGCGCGACGCCCTCGCCGAGAACAGCCCGGTCGCCACCTGACCCGCCGAGACGTCGCAAACGAACGGCCCTGACCCGCCGAGACGTCGCAAACGAACGTTCGTTTGCGACGTCTCGGCGGGCTTTCGGCGTTCGTTTGCGACGTCTCGGCGGGCTTGCGGGGTGGCTCAGGCCCAGCGGATCGTGCGCGAGAGCAGGGCGGCGACGGCGGCGACCCCGGCGGTCGAGGTGCGCAGCACCGGCTCGCCCATCCGCACCACGTGGGCCGAGGACAGCAGCCCGAGCTCCTCGTCGCTGATCCCACCCTCGGGACCGACCACGACCACGATCGAGGAGGCAGCGGCCACGTCCAGCGCAGCGAGTGAGGAGGTCGCGGCCTCGTGCAGCACCACCGCAAGATCGGCTCCTCCGATGAGCGCGGCCACCTCGGACGTGGTGGCCATCGGGTCGACCTCGGGCAACCACGAGCGGCGCGACTGCTTGCCGGCCTCGCGGGCGGTGGCACGCCACTTGGCCAGCGACTTCTCCGCGCGCTCCCCGCGCCAGACTCCGACGCAGCGCGCGGCGGCCCACGGCACGATCCGGTCCACCCCGATCTCGGTGAGCACCTCGACCGCCAGCTCCGCGCGGTCGCCCTTGGGGATCGCCTGCACCACCGTGACATGGGGACCGGGACGGTCACTGCGGGTGACGGCCTCGGCGGCGACGGTGAGCGTGGTCTTGGCGGTGGCGGTCACGGTGCCTGTGACCGCGCACCCACGGCCGTCGGTGAGCACGACCTGCTCACCGACCGCGGTCCGGCGTACGACGACAGCGTGCCGGGCCTCGTCGCCTGTCACCACGATCTCCTCGCCCACGCGGGCGTCGGTGACCGGTCCCAGGAAGACCGGCAGGCTCATCGGTGGTTCACCTGGGGTTGAAGGCGTCCTTGAGCCGCCCGAACACCGACTTGTGCGCCGGTTGCATCCGGCCGTCGGGGGACTCCTCGTGCCGGAGCTTGGCGAGCTCGCGGAGCAGCTCCTGCTGACGGTCGTCGAGGCGCGAGGGGGTCTCCACGTCGATGGTGACGATCAGGTCACCGCGCACCTGCGAGCGCAGGTGCGGGATGCCCCGACCACGCAGTACCTGCTCGGTGCCGGACTGGGTGCCCGGCTTGATCTCCACGGTCACCCAGAGGTCCATCTCGGAGTCGGCCTCGGCGACATCGGCCTCCAGCAGCGGCAGCTCGATCGAGGTGCCCAGGGCTGCCGCGGTCATCGGCACCGCGACCTGGCAGCGCAGATCGGTGCCGTCGCGGTTGTAGACCTCGTGCTGCGCGACGTGGATCTCGACGTAGAGGTCGCCGGCAGGGCCACCACCGGGGCCGACCTCGCCCTCGTGGGCGAGCTGCACGCGGGTGCCGGTGTCGACGCCCGGCGGGATCTTCACCGTGATGGCACGGCGCGAGCGGACCCGCCCGTCGCCGGAGCACTCCCGGCACGGCTCGGGGATGATCTCGCCGAAACCGCGGCAGGCGGCGCAGGGCCGCAGCGTGCGGATCTCGCCGAGGAAGGAGCGCTGCACCTGCTGCACCTCGCCTCGGCCGTGGCAGGTCTCGCAGGTGACCGGCTGCGATCCGGCGGCGGCACCGCTGCCCCGGCACAGGGTGCAGACCACGGCCGTGTCGACCTTCAGCTCGCGGGTCACGCCGAACGCGGCCTCCGCGAGCTCGATCTCCAGCCGCACCAGCGCGTCCTGGCCGCGACGCGTGCGGGGACGGGGACCACGGCCCTGGCCCGCGCCGGCACCGGCCTGGCCGCCGAAGAAGGCGTCCATGATGTCGGTGAAGGAGAACCCGGCTCCCTGGCCAGCACCGCCGCCGCCCCGGCCGAAGGGGTCGCCGCCGAGGTCGAACATCCGGCGCTTCTCGGGGTCGGAGAGCACCTCGTAGGCGGCCGAGACCTCCTTGAACCGCTCCTGGGTCGCCGGGTCGGGATTGACGTCCGGGTGCAGCTGTCGGGCAAGGCGGCGGTAGGCCTTCTTGATGGTGTCGGAGTCAGCGTCGCGCTCGACGCCGAGGGTCTCGTAGGGGTCCTGGCTCACGTGTCGTCTTTCAGAGGTCGGGATCAGGCTTGGTCAAGGATGGTGGAGACGTAACGGGCCACGGCGCGAACCGCGGCCATGGAGCCGGGGTAGTCCATCCGGGTCGGACCGACGATGCCCAGTGAGGCGAAGCTTTCGGACCCGGGGCCGTAGCCGGTCGCGACCACCGAGGTCGTGGCCAGCTCCTGGTAGGGACCCTCGTGACCGATCCGCACGGTGACGGCACCGGAGGAAGTGGTCTCGCCGAGCAGCTTGAGGAGTACGACGTGCTCCTCCAGCGCCTCGAGCATCGGCTTGATGGACTGGTCGAAACCCTCGCCGAAGCGAGCCAGGTTGGCGGTCCCGCCGACGACGACGCGCTCGTCGTAGCGCTCGTTGGACATCGCCTCGACCAGCGCCGCCGCCACGGCGGTCACCTGGGACCGCTCGGTCTGGGGCACCTGGTCGGTGAGACTGCTGAGTCCTGCTGCTGCGTCGCTGATCCGCTGGCCCACGGCTGCCCGCAGGATCTTGCCGCGCAGGTCGGCCAGGGAGTCCTCGGCCAGCTCGACGGGCAGCTCGATCACCCGCTGCTCGACCCTGCCGGTGGACAGGATCAGCACGAGCAGCAGTCGCGTCGGGCTCAGCGAGACCAGCTCGACGTGTCGAACGGTGGAGCGGGCCAGCGTGGGGTACTGCACGATCGCGACCTGCTGGGTGAGCTGGGCGAGCAGCCGAACCGAGCGCTGGATCACGTCGTCGAGGTCGTGCGCGCCCTCGAGAAAGGTGGAGATCGCGCGCTTCTCCGCGGCCGACATCGGCTTGATCTGGGTCAGTCGGTCGACGAAGAAGCGGTAGCCCTTGTCGGTGGGGATCCGCCCGGCACTGGTGTGCGGCTGGGCGATCAGGCCCTCTTCCTCGAGCGCCGCCATGTCGTTGCGCACCGTGGCCGGCGAGACGCCGAGGTGGTGACGCTCGACCAGCGCCTTGCTGCCGACCGGCTCCCTGGTGGAGACGTAGTCCTCGACGATTGCCCGGAGCACGGCGAGCTTGCGGTCCTCCTGCATCTCGCCTCCTGGTTTGCTGGCACTCCCCTGCTTCGAGTGCCAAGACTACTAGCCCGGCCTACGCTCGTGCGCATGTCCCGGTTCCTAGAGGTCGCTGATCGTGTCTGGGTCGCCCGCGACGAGCAGTACGGCGTCACCACCAGTGTGATCGGGGGCACCGACGGGCTGCTGGTGGTCGACACCGGCCCCTCCGCCGAGGCCGCCCAGCGGCTGCTCGCCGGCCTGCGGACGCTCTCCTCACTCCCGCTCGTGGGGGTGGTGAACACCCACCACCACTCCGAGCACGTCGGCGGCAACGGCGCGCTCCGGAGCGCGTTCGGGCCCGTCCCCGTCACGGCGCACGAGTACGCCGCTGCGCAGACCGAGCACGATGGTGCCCAGCGCACCTTCTCCTCGGTGCTGGCGATCGACCTCGGCGACCGGTCCGCGGAGCTGATCCACCCCGGCCGGGGGCACACGGCCGGCGATCTCGTCGTACGCCTCGAGGACGCGGACGTGCTGCTGGCCGGCGACCTGCTTGCCGAGTCCGGCAACCCGGTCTTCGGCGAGGACTGCCACCCGATGGACTGGCCGTCCTCGCTCGATCTCGTGCTGAGCCTCGTCGGGGCCGGCACCGTGATCGTGCCCGGCCACGGTGCACACGTGGATCGCGACTTCGCGACCGAGCAACGCTCCGCCATCGGCGTCGTGGCCGAGACCATCCGCGACCTCGCCGGCCGCGGCGTGCCGCTCTCGCAGGCACTCACGGCGGCGGAGTGGCCCTACCCCGCCGAGGACCTGAGCCATGCGGTCAGCCGTGCCTACGAGCAGCTCCCCCGGATGGCGCGTCAGCTGCCCCTGGTGTAGCCGCGGCTCCACTGGCTGCCCGCACGACGCGGTCCCGGGCGGCTGAGGCGTCCGAACAGGAACCACGCCAGCACGAAGATGAGCAGCACCGGCAGGTGGCTCAGCAGGGAGAACGTCCCCAGGACCACCAGCAGCACCACCAGAGTCCTCGGCCGCACCATGCCGCGGTTGCGCGGCAACGATTCCTGGGCCGGGGCGGCTCGGCCGACCGGCAGGTCGGTGAACAGCGGAGCCAGATCACGGTTGGTGCGCGCTGACCAGGCCGCGTCGCTGCGCTCGTCGAACTCCTCCTTGGACAACCGCCCCAAGGCGTACTGCTCGCCGAGCGACGCCACCGCCGCCTCCCGCTCGGCGTCGCCGATCCGCACGTCGTCCATCACTCCTCTTCCTGCCACGGCCGCTCCCGCGCGCCATCCCCGTCGCCCACATCGTCCCCGTCGTCGGCATCGAGACCCTCGGGCCCCTCGGCCAGCAGGCCGTAGAGGCGGCGCCGGGTGTCGGCAAGGATCTGTACGGCCTGCTCGCGCTGCTCGGGGGTGCCGGTCGACATCACCTGCACCACCGCTCCGATCGTCTGCCCGATCACCTGCTTGACGCCGACCGCCTCCTCGTCGTCTGCCTGCGCCTCGAACGGTGCCCACACCGCCGCCAGCTCCGCGCCGTGGTCCTCGACCCAGCCGCGACCCTCGTCGGTCAGCTGGACCGCCTTGCGGCCGGTAGGTGCGTCCTCGACCAGTCCTTCGTCCTGCAGCTGCGCGATCGTGGGGTAGACCGAGCCCGGGCTCGGCTTCCAGACCCCGTCGGTGCGCTCGGCGATCTGCTGGATCACCTGGTAGCCGTTGATGGGCTCGGCCGCGGTGTGCAGCACGTCCAGGATCGCGGTGCGTACGTCGCCCCGGCGCACGCGCGGCCCGTGGCGGCGGCGCCCACCGGGTCCCCCGCCGAACGCGGGACCGGCCTCGGGTCCGAACAGGTGCGCCACCCAGGGCGGTGGACCACCCGCCGGACCTCCCCACGGAACACCCCAAGGCATCCCCGGCAGACCGGGTCCGCCGCGGCGTCCGTGTCCTCCGCGCTGTCGTCGCGACGGTTCGAAGTCGCCCCACATCCCATGTCCCATGGTCAACTCTCCTCTGCTGCATCACGACACTCCGTCGATATGTTGACGATATATCGCGACTGCTCGCTCGACAAGGAACTTCCCGGTCCCGGCGGGTGTTTGCGACGCCTCGGCGGGTTTTCGTTGTTCATTTGCGACGTCTCGGCGCAGAGGGGGGCGGGACGGTCGGCGATGCACCACCGTGCGAGGCCGCACCGGCCGTAGCCTCCTGCGGGTGAACGCCTTCAGCGACCGCTACGGGTCCGACGTCTTGAACACCGACTGGCGCCAGCCGAAGAACGGGCGCGCCGTCGAGATCGACGCCGACCTGGGGCTGGTCGTCGAGGAGGTCTCCACCGACTGGTGCGGCGAGATCGTCAAGGTCGAGCGCGACCTCGGCACCCTGACCTTGGAGGACCGGCGTCGCAAGCGCCGCACCTTCCCCCTGGGTCCCGGGTTCCTGCTCGAGGGCCGCCCGGTGGTCCTGGTCGCGCCCACCCGCAAGGGACCGGTCGCGCCGACCCGCACCGCCTCGGGGTCGGTGGCGGTGCAGGGCGTCAAGGCCAGGATCGCGCGCGCCAGCAGGATCTTCGTCGAGGGCCGGCACGACGCCGAGCTGGTCGAGAAGGTCTGGGGTGACGACCTGCGGATCGAGGGCGTGGTGGTGGAGTACCTCGACGGCATCGACGACCTCGGGGAGAAGCTGCGCGACTTCGGTCCCGGGCCGGAGCGCCGGGTCGGCGTACTCGTGGACCACCTCGTGCCGGGCTCCAAGGAGAGCCGGATCGCGCAGTCGGTGCGCAAGTCGGCCGTGGGCAAGCACGTCCTGATCGTCGGGCATCCGTTCATCGACATCTGGGCCGCGGTGAAGCCCGACCGGCTGGGCAAGAAGGCCTGGCCGCAGGTCCCGCGCAACATCGAGTGGAAGAAGGGTGTGTGCCAGCAGTTCGGCTGGCCGCACCGCGAACAGGCCGACATCGCCCGAGCGTGGAAGCACATCCTCGGCGGCGTGCGCGGTTTCCAGGACCTCGACCCGGCGCTGCTCGGCCGGGTGGAGGAGCTGATCGACTTCGTCACCACCGAGGGCCGCTGACCGGTCCCGGTCAGCAGCCCCTCGTGGGCGGATCAGCGGTCGCGGTCGATGCCCATCCGCGGCTGCACGTGACCCTCGACGTCGTCCTCGCCGTCATCGGTGACCGTGTGACGCGCCCGGTGACCCTCGACGTCGTCCTCGCCGTCGTCGGTGACCGTGTGACGCGCCCGGTGACCCTCGACGTCGTCCTCGCCACCGTCGGTGACCGTGTGACGCGCCCGGTGACCCTCGACGTCGTCCTCGCCGGAGTCCACCCCCGAGAGCCGGTGACCCTCGACGTCGTCCTCGCCGCCGTCGGTGACCGTGTGCTGACGCCGCATGTGCCCCTCGACGTCCTCATCCTCGTTCTGCTTGAAGTCGTTGCCGTCGTCCTGCATGACTGCCTCCGTATGTTGTGCGGTGACCCCGTGACCCCGCTGAGACACATACTGCTCCCCGTCAGCGCGAATGGACCGTCATCTGGCTGACAGAACCTCTGTCATCTTGGTGACGCGTCCTGGGCCATGGCGGCGTTGTCACTCAAGGCGTGCAGCACCGCTTTCACCTGGAACGGCGTGAGGTGGGGATGCTTGCTGCGGAGCAGCGCCACCATCCCGGCCACGTGCGGGGTCGCGAAGCTGTTGCCGGTCGCCACGATCGAGCCGTGCCCCGCCCAGGCGACCTCGACGTCGATGCCGCGGGCACCGAACTCCACGGGCGGGCGGGGGTTGTAGGCGAGTGCCAGCGGGTCGTCGCCGTGGCGCGCGGCCACCGAGACCACGGACGCGTACTGCGAGGGGTACGTCGGACCGGGCAGGTTGTTCGCCGCGCAGATCAGCACGGTGCCGGCGAAGTAGGCCTCGTCGGCGATCTCGTGCAGGGGGGCGAACATCGTGTCGCTCTTGCTCGACAGGGACATGTTGGCCACGTCCATGCCGTTGTCCACCGTCCAGGCCATCCCGGCGTGCAGCAGCGCCCCGCGTCCCTTGAGGTTGGCCCCCAGCACGCGCACGCTCCAGATCTCCGCCTGCGGCGCGATCGCCTTGATGATCGCGGCACAGGCGGTGCCGTGACCGACGAGGTCCTCGTGATCGCCCTCCACCGCGACGTACTCCCCGTCGGGTCTCGGCTCGAAGAGCACTGCTCCCGCGATGCCGTCGACCAGCGGATGCGTCGCGTCCACGCCGCTGTCGATCACGGCCACCTTGATCCCGGCACCGGTCGCCCCGTCGAACGCCCAGGCCCGGACCGCCTCATGGTCGGCTCCCAGCGGCAACCCGACCACGGTCGCGATCGCGTCGGGGTCGAACGCCTCCGACCAGGCGGGAGAGCTCATCGGTCCTCCGCGGTCCGATGACGCTCGACGGCCGCGAGCACCTCGGCACCCAGCTCGGCCAACGAGTTCGACGCGGAGGTGCTGCGACCGACGACCAGGGCCATGTGCGCCGCCAGGGTGCCCAGGACGCTGAGCGTCCAGTCCGAGGTCGCCTCCACCCGGGGGTCGAGCACCTCGACGACCCCGAGGACCTCGCCGCCCGCCGAGACCAGCGGTGCCGCCAGGATGGACGTGGGCACGTAGTGCGTCGCCTCCGCGACGTCACGCGCGAAGCGGGCGTCGGTCTGCACGTCGCGGACCGCGATCGGCTCCCCCGACATCGCTGCCCACCCCGCGATGCCACGACCGACCGGGATCGAGACCCCGACGATGTCGCTGGCTCCTGCTCCGTCGGCGGCCACGAACTCCAGCGACGCACCGTCCTCGTCGGCCAGCGCGCACGAGCACGCCGCCGCGTCGAACAGCAGCCGGATGGCGGACACCGAGGTGCTCAGGTCGTCAACAACACTCATCGCGTCTCCCCGGATCGGCCACTCGGTGCGTGGTGGGACTCGCAGCATAGGGCCGGGCTACGGGCTTCGCCTGCTTGACTGACGCCCATGTACTGGCCACTGCTGTCCTCGCTCGGGGACGACGAGCGCCGGCGTCTGCTCGCCACCACGCAGCGCCGTGAGTTCCAGCGCGGTGAGGCGGTCGTCCGCGAGGGTGACCTCGCCGACAGCCTGCACCTGGTCTCCGCCGGGCGGCTGGCGGTGCGCGTCACCACCCCGCGCGGCGACACCGCCACCTTGAAGGTGCTCTCGCGCGGGGACTTCTTCGGCGAGGTCTCGTTGCTCGACGGACGCGAGGCACGGCGTACGGCGAGCGTGGTGGCCCTCGAACCCGCGCAGACGCACAGCCTCAGCGCCCAGGCCTTCCGCGACCTGCGCGCCGACCATCCGGAGGTGCAGGCGCTGGTGCTCTCCTTGATGGCGCGACGAATCGAGGAGCTCTCCGACCGGCTGGTGGAGGCGATGTACAGCAGTCTGGACGAGCGGGTGTTCCGCCGGCTGCTCGAGCTCGCCGACATCTACGCCTCAGACCCCGGCCAGGGAGTCCACGGGGCCCAGGTGACCATCCCCCTGACGCAGGACCACCTGGCCGAGCTGGTCGGCGCCGCGCGACCCTCGGTCAACGTGGTGCTGCAGCGGCTGGTGGCCCAGCAGCTGATCGCGCTCGGACGCGGCCGGGTCACGGTGCTCGACCGGGCGGCGCTGGAGCGCAAGGCTCGGTGAGCTGCGCGTGACTGGGAGGACCTAGTCGGCCACCAGCTCACGGACCACGGCGTCGGCGAGCAGCCGACCCTGCCCGGTGAGCACGAGCCGGTCGTCGGTGCGCACCACCAGGCCGCGATCGACGACGCGGTCGACCCGCTCGGCGGCGACCAGGTGCAGCGGCAGCCCGTCGCGCAGCCGGATCTCCAGCAGCACCCGCTCCATCAGCCGGGTCGACTCCTCGAGACGCTCCTCGTCCATCTGCGGCGACTCCCCTGCAGCGACCCTCGTGGCGTAGGCGCTGGGGTGCTTGACGTTCCACCAGCGTCGTCCGTCCACGTGCGAGTGCGCGCCGGGTCCCACGCCCCACCAGTTCGCGCTGGTCCAGTAGAGCTCGTTGTGCCGGCAGCGAGCGCCTTCGTTCCGCGCCCAGTTGGACACCTCGTACCACCCCAGACCCGCGGCGGCGAGGGCCTCGTCGGCGAGCACGTACTTCTCGGCGAGGTCGTCCTCGTCGGGCATCGGGATCACACCCGTGCGCACCTGCCGGGCCAGCTTGGTGCCGTCCTCGACGATCAGGGAGTACGCCGAGACGTGGTCGGGCCCGCAGCCCAGGGCGGCCGAGACGGAGGCCTGCCAGTCGGCGACGGTCTCCCCCGGTGTGCCGTAGATCAGGTCGAGGCTGACCTGCTCGAAGCCCGCCTCCCGGGCCCAGGCCACCGCCCGGGCCACGTTGGCTGGGTCGTGCGTGCGCTCGAGCACCGCGAGCACGTGCGGGACCGCCGACTGCATCCCGAAGGAGATTCGGGTGAAGCCGGCGGCGCGCAATGATGCTAGCGTCGTCGGGGTCACGCTGTCGGGGTTCGCCTCGGTCGTGACCTCGGCACCGGCGACCAGGCCGAAGGTGCTCCTGATGGCCTCGAGGATCCGGATCAGGTCCTCGGCCGGCAGCAGCGTCGGTGTGCCACCGCCGAAGAAGACCGTGGACACCTCCGGTCGGTCGGGCCCGAGCACCGCGCCGGCGTACTGCACCTCGCTGACGGCGTGGCCGGCGTACGCCGCCTGCGAACCACCCCCTCCGAGCTCGGTCGCGGTGTAGGTGTTGAAGTCGCAGTAGCCGCAGCGCACCGCGCAGAACGGCACGTGCACGTAGACCCCGAAGGGCGCGGCGGGCGAGGACACTTCCCAAGTCTCACACCCGCGGATGTGGCACGGTGGCCGGGTGTATCTCCCCCACTTCAACCAGATGGCCGACCCGGAGGTCCCGGCGTTCCTCGACGCCGTCGGTGCGGCCGAGCTGATCACCACCGGCCAGGACGGCTACCCGCTGGCCACACTCCTTCCGCTGGTCCGCGACGGGGAACGACTCGTGCTGCACATGGCGCGGGCGAATCCGCACTGGCGCGCGATCGCCCCCGGCTCGCCTGCACTGGCGGTGGTCGCGGGGGCCCAGGCGTACGTCTCGCCGGCGTGGTACGCCTCGAAGGGCGAGCACGGCCGGGTGGTCCCGACCTGGAACTACTCCGCGGTGCACCTGACCGGGCGGGCCACCGTGCACGACGACCCCGAGTGGGTGCTCGACGCGGTCACCCGGCTCACCGACCAGCAGGAGCAGCGACGACCCGACCCGTGGGCAGTGACCGACGCACCGGCGGTGTACGTCGAGAAGCAGCTGCGCGCGATCGTGGGGATCGAGCTGCTGATCGAGCGGGTCGAGGCCAAGGCCAAGCTCAGCCAGAACCGCTCCGAGGAGGATCGCGCCGGAGTTCTCGCGGGGCTGGAGCGTGAGGGTGGTGCGCGCGAGCACGCGGTGCTCGAGGCGATGCGGCAGCTGCGCCGAGAGGCGCCCGACCGCGCGTGAGACGGGTAGCGGCCGCCACTCGATCAACGGCATAGTCGAGACGGTCCCACCAATCTCCGACTCTCTGGAGCACACCTTGGACCCCATCGACCCCGCCTACGGCACCGCCGCCCTGCTGCTCATCGCTGCTGCGGCCGTCGCCATCCTCCTGTTCCTGATCATGGTCGTGCGGCTGCACGCCTTCATCGCACTAGTCCTGGTCAGCCTGGTCACCGCCGTCGCGGCAGGGATCCCGATGACCGACGTACCCACAGCCCTGACGTCCGGCTTCGGCAGCACGCTGGCATCGGTCGCGCTGCTGGTCGCGTTCGGCGTCATGCTCGGACGCCTGCTGGAGGTGACCGGTGGCGCACAAGTTCTGGCCGACACCCTGGTCGGCCGGTTCGGTGAGAAGCGCGCGCCCTTCGCCCTGGGCGTTGCGGCGCTGATCTTCGGGTTCCCGATCTTTTTCGACGCTGGGCTGGTGGTGTTCCTGCCGATCATCCTCACCGTGGCGCGCCGGTTCGGCGGCTCGGTGCTCTACTACGCGCTCCCGGCGGCGGGTGCGTTCGCCGCGATGCACGCCCTGGTGCCGCCGCACCCCGGACCGGTCGCGGCCGGCACCGTCCTCGGCGGCGACATCGGCATCATCCTGCTGGTGAACCTGCCGATCGCCCTGGTCTCCTGGTATGTCGGGGTCTACCTCGTCTCGCGCTTCCTCGGCGCCCGGATCGACGTACCCCTGCCCGACCTGCTCTTCGGCGAGGTCAACGGGGGCACCGGCGCGAGCGCCGAGCCTGCCGGCGGCACCACGACCACCTCTGCGACCACCCCTGCGACCACCTCTGCGACCACCTCTGCGACCACGATCACTCGCCCCAGCTTCGCCACCGTGATCACCCTGCTCGCGATCCCGTTGGTGCTGATCGGCTTCAACACCGTGCTGACCACGCTGGTGACCGGCGGCAGCATCGGTGAGGGCAACAAGCTCGTGGAGCTGCTCATCCTGATCGGCAACACCCCGGTCGCCCTGCTGATCACGGTGCTCGCCGCGATCGCGGTGCTGGGCACCCGCGACCGCACGTTGTCCGAGACCACGACCCTGCTCGACAAGTCGCTGGGGCCGATCTGCTCGATCATCCTGATCACGGGAGCGGGCGGCATGTTCGGCGGGGTCCTGCGTGCCAGCGGCATCGGCGGCGCGCTGACGTCGTCGCTCTCCGACCTCGGACTTCCGCTGCTTCTGCAGGCGTTCCTGATCGCGACGGCTCTGCGGGTCGCGCAGGGCTCGGCCACGGTGGCGCTGACCACGGCTGCGGGCCTGGTCGCAAGCCAGGCCGGCGGGTTGAGCGACGTACGCATCGCCCTGGTCGTCGTAGCCATCGCCGCCGGCGCCACGGTGCTCTCCCACGTCAACGACTCCGGCTTCTGGCTGGTCAGCCGGTTCTTCGGGATGGACGAGAAGACCACGCTGAAGACCTGGACCGTCATGGAGACCACCCTGGGCGTCAGTGCCTTCGCCATCGCCGCGCTGCTCTGGCCCGTGGCCGGCCTGTTGTGAGAGCTGGCCTGCAGGTCGTCGTGATGGGGGTCTCCGGCACCGGCAAGAGCGTGGTCGGGAGCACCGTCGCAGAGCGCCTGGGGTGGGAGTTCCTCGAGGGTGACTCGTTCCATCCCGCAGCCAACATCGCCAAGATGTCGGCCGGACAGCCGCTGGACGACGACGACCGGCGGCCCTGGCTGGAGGAGCTGGCCAGGATGCTCGCCGAGCGCCGTGCGGCCGGCGCCTCCGCGGTGCTCGCGTGCTCCGCACTCAAGCGCAGCTACCGCGACATCCTCCGCGGAGGGGCGCCCGTCGGGGACACGTTCTTCCTGCACCTCGACCTGCCTTTCGAGGTGCTCCGCGCCCGGATGGAGCAGCGCGAGCACTTCATGCCGGCCTCATTGCTGCAGTCGCAACTCGACACCCTCGAGGCTCTGCAACCGGATGAGGCCGGACACGTGCTCGACGAGGACGCCGGGATCCCCGCGGTGGTCGAGACGGCGGTGGCAGCCGTACGCCGGCACCAGGCTCTGTGACTGCTCAGACCTCGGCGGTCTCGATCTTCCCCAGGCCCATGCCCTCGACGATCGACGGCTCGCTCGACGGCGCCGTCATCGCGTAGAGAGTGCGCCCCTCGGACCCACCTAGCGCACAGGCGTAGGCGATCTGGCTGGTCTCGACCTCGCCCGTGACCTCCCCGCCCTCGGCGTAGCGGACCACCGCGTTGCCGAGCGCGGCCGCGACCCAGATGCCGCCCTGCGGGTCCGCGCAGATGCCGTCGGGTGCGACCATCTGCGGTGCCGTCGAGGCCCAGGCCCGGCGGTTGGACAAGCTGCCGTCCTCGGCGACGTCGAAGGCGGTCAGCTGCAGTCGCAGGGTCTCGGCCAGCACCAGCGTGCGGCCCTCGTCCAGCAACGCCATGCCATTGGGGAACCGCACCTCCTCGGCGGCGACGTGCACCGAACCGTCCGGGTCGACGCGAGCCAGCCGGGTGGCGCCGGCGCTCTCGTCGGCCAGGATCGCGGGCACCTCGCGCTGCGCCATGTCGGCGTGCAGGTCGTAGCCGAAGTTGCCGACGTAGGCCCGTCCCTGCGCGTCGGTGATCAGGTCGTTGAGGTGGAAGTCGGCGAGCTCGGAGAGGTCGGCGTGCACCGAGAGCGACCCGTCCTCCTCCCGCCGGAGGACGCGATGGTCGTGCATGCTCGAGATCAGCAACCGACCGTCCGGCAGCCAGCCCAGGCCCGACGGCTGCGTCGGCACGTCCACGACCTTGGTCTCGGCACCGTCCGCGTCCAGGGTGAAGACCGCCTGGCGGTAGAAGTCGCTGAACCACAACCGGCCGTCGTGCCAGCGGGGGCCCTCGCCGAAGTCCAGGCCGTCCTTGAGTGTCGTCGCTGTCCTCATCTGCAGTCCTCGTCACATGTCGTGGGTGCATCTGCTCACCTTCAGCCTCTCAGCCGGTCCCAGCCACGGCCAGAGGCAGCACGTGATGGTTGGGCGGGAACATCACGAGCGCTCGATGACTTGGGACAGGGACACCAACGTCGCACCCTCGAGGAGAACCGCGTGACCGAGAACCTCGCCGCACCGTCCGGAACCTTCACCCTCGGCGGTGACCTGCCCGTCGTACGCCTCGGCTACGGCACGATGCAGCTGACCGGCGACGGGGTCTGGGGACCGCCGAAGGACCACGACGCGGCGATCCGCGTGCTGCGTCGCGCCGTCGAGATCGGGATCACCTTCTTCGACACCGCCGACTCCTACGGCCCCTTCGTTGCGGAGGACCTGCTCCGCGAGGCGCTGCACCCGTACGCCGATGACGTCGTGATCGCGACCAAGGCAGGACTGACCCGGCAGGGTCCCGGCGTGTGGACCCCGCTCGGCCAGCCGGCCTACCTGCGCCAGGAGGTCGAGATGAGCCTGCGCCGGCTCGGTCTCGAGCGGATCGACCTGTTCCAGCTGCACCGCATCGACCCGGCGTACCCCGTCGCCGACCAGGTCGGTGAGCTCAAGCGGCTCCAGGACGAGGGCAAGATCCGCCATATCGGGCTCTCCGAGATCGGCGTCGCGGACCTCAAGGAGGCCCAGAAGACCGCCGAGATCGTGTCGGTGCAGAACCTCTTCAACCTCGCGAACCGCGACGCCGAGGAGCTGCTCGACCACTGCACGGCCGAGAACATCGGGTTCATCCCGTGGTTCCCGCTGGCCACCGGCGAGCTCTCCCAGGCTGACGGCCCGCTGGCCGTCGCCGCCAAGGAGCACGACGCGACGCCGTCGCAGCTGGCGCTGGCCTGGCTGCTCCGCCGCTCACCGGTGATGCTCCCGATCCCCGGCACCAAGAGCGTCGACCACCTCGACTCCAACACCGCCGCCGCAGCCATCGAGCTGACCGACGAGGAGTTCACCGCGCTGGGCGAGATCGCCTGATGCGCTACGAGCGACTCGGCGCCACCGGCCTGGAGGTCTCGGCCGTCACCCTCGGCTGCATGAGCTGGGGTGACGCCTCGAGGGGTGGGCACCCGTGGGTCAAGGGCGAGGACTTCGCGAAGCAGACGATCAAGGCCGCGCTCGAGGCAGGCATCAACTTCTTCGACACCGCCAACGTCTACTCCGCCGGCACCAGCGAGGAGTTCACCGGCCGCGCCCTCAAGCAGTACGCCGCCCGCGAGGACGTCGTGCTCGCCACCAAGGTGAACGGCCGGATGCGTCCCGGACCCAACGGCGCCGGCCTGTCCCGCAAGGCGATCCTGCACGAGATCGACGCCAGCCTCACCCGTCTGGGCACCGACTACGTCGACCTCTACCAGATCCACCGCTGGGACCCGGAGACCCCGATCGAGGAGACGATGGAGGCGCTTCACGACGTCGTGCAGTCAGGCAAGGTCCGCTACCTCGGCGCCTCCTCGATGTACGCCTGGCAGTTCGCCAAGGCCCAGCACGTAGCCACCATGAGCGGCTGGACGCCGTTCGTCTCGATGCAGAACCACTACAACCTGATCTACCGCGAGGAGGAGCGCGAGATGCTCCCGCTCTGCGAGGACCAGGGCGTCGGGGTGATCCCGTGGAGCCCACTCGCCCGTGGCCGGCTGACGCGCCCCTGGGACACCGGCACGACGCGGACCGAGACCGACGAGTTCGGCAGCACGCTCTACCGCAACGAGGATGCGGCCATCGTCGACCGCGTGTTGAAGATCGCCGCGCAGCGCGGTGTCTCTGCCGCACAGGTGGCCCTGGCCTGGGTGATGGCGCAGCCCGCGGTCACCTCCCCGATCGTCGGAGTCACCAAGCACTCCCACCTCAGCGACGCGGTCGCCGCCGTGGACCTCGAGCTCAGCGACCACGAGCTCGAGCAGCTGGACGCGGGCTACGAACCGCGCGGGATCGCCGGACACCGCTGAGATCGGACACCGCTGAGATCGGTGGTCGTTCGTACGGGAGCTGCTGCAGCTCGGCCGTCCGACCGTCGGTTGATCGAGTCCTCCCGACGAAAATGCATTCGCATGGACGGTTGGTCGCGTGCAAGGGTCGCCCTCGATTCGATCATTCGAGGGAGAGGAAGCGCATGCAGGTCACGCAGATCGGCGCCGCGTTTGCGTCGCAGCAGCCCACAACCGCTGGGGCCTGGTTCGCCGAGCACCTCGGGTTCCAGGTGGCGCTCGACCTCGGTTGGTACGTCAGCACCCACCACCCAGCCATGGAAGGGTTGCGCGTCGACTTCGTCCGTATTGGCCACGAGACCTGGGTCGAGCCGGTCGCCGGGGTGCGCGGCGCCATGCTGGCGCTCGTGGTACCGGACGTCGACGAGCTGCACGATCGGCTGGTGGCCGGCGGTGTCTCACTGCTCAAGCCGCTCGTGACCGAGCCGTGGGGCCAACGGCGCGTGCAGGTGGCCGGACCGGACGGGTTGGTCATCGAGCTGGTCCAACCCGTCGAGCCCGATCCCGAGTGGATGGCTGCGCACGGTCTCTCCGTGTAGGACTCGATGGGCGTGACCGGGTCAGCCCATCGGCTCCCAGGACAGCTTGGGCTTCTCAGCGCCGGAGATGACGTGTCCACCCGCTCCCGAGGCTGACCCCACCTGCCAGGCATAGAGATGTCCGGTGTCGACGACGTAGTTGGCGGACGCAGAGATGCAGGCGACGTAGACCGTGTAGGAGCCGTACGTGTCCGAGCGCGGGTAGGCGTGCTCCAAGGGCACAGTGGCCCGAGCAGTGACGTCCGTCTCTCCCATGTCGTCCCAGCTCGGACTTCTGGTGCTGCTCAGCTGGCACTGCAACCCGTCGCTGACGGATGCCAGCGCAGTGACACCCGCAGTGACCACGTAGTTGTACTGCGAGCTGAGCGTCAACTGACCGAGCACCGTACCGCTGGGGGTCACCGTCGCGCCGACGGGAAGCGCCAAGGTGGTCACCTGGGAGACGCCTGCTGGGCCTTGGGGTCCTGCGGGACCTTGCGGTCCTTGCGGGCCCTGACCACCGGCCTGCCCTGGCGTTCCCGGAGGACCGCCGGGCCCCTGCGGACCGACAGCTCCGGGGTCACCCTTGGCACCCGCAGCCCCGGTGTCACCCTTCGCGCCCGCAGCACCGGTCTCACCCTTCGCACCAGCAGAGCCGACCGGACCCGGCGCACCTTGTGGGCCCGCAGGACCCTCGCGGCCCAGGCCGGCACGTGCAGCCGCACTCAGGTCGGCGATCTGAAGGGTCGCGTCCTTGACGTCGACCGAGGTGATGGTCCCGTCCTTGATCTGCTTGGACGTGATCAGACTGGCAGCGGTAGCCCCGCCGGCTCCACTGATCGCTGCAATGACGACTGCGCCAGCGATGACGCCGGCTGCGTGTGTGCGCGTGACAGTGCGCATGTCTTCCCCCGAGATGTAGGCAGGCGTCGGACACTCCGGCACCGATACTTAGACGCTGTGAACCGCGAACGTGACGTGGTCATTCCCGGGGGAACCTACCCCGTATTTCCCGAGCCATTGCAGGTTCGTCACTTCTCATCTGTGCAGGACTGCCATAAGCAGGGTGCGGGTGACTCGGAGCCCGAAGAGACAAAGGACAGTCCGGGCCCATCGGGGTCCATGAAGGTGCAGAAGCAGCCGGGGTGAGTGACCCGAGCCATGTGATCGGGCGACCGCTGAGGTGCCCCTGACGGCCAGAAGACTGTCAGACCTCGGTGCTTGGATTGGTTCATGTCCAGCCAGCAGATCGACCCGAGAGGCACCGGGGTTGCGGCTGTGTTGGCTGGGGTGCGGGGTCAGGTGCGGGGGTTGGGTAGGACGTTGTGGGCGGCGCGTCCTCGGGGTGAGCTGATGGAGGCGGTCGCGGAGGTCGAGGCGTTGAAGTCGACCCTGGACGCGTTGGAGCTGGCGATGGTGCGCGAGCTGGACGCGACCGGTGCGGTCAAGGGTGTCGGGTGGGCCTCGACGCAGGACTACCTGACCGCGGTGGCCGGGGGGCACAAGGGCACCGGCCCGGCGACCGTGCGGCTCGCGAAGGCGGTGGAGGAGCCGGTGTTGGCACCGGTCGGTGACGCCTTGGCTGATGGGTGGCTCTCGATGGCGAAGGCGCAGGTGATCGAGCGCGCCCTCGACACCTTGCCCGGTGATGGCGAGGTGCGCCGGCGCGGGGTGCAGGTGCTGCTCGAGGAGGCCAAGGCCCTGGATGCCACCGACCTGCGCAAGCTCGCCCGCCGGTTGCTGTCCCTGGTCGACCCCGAAGGTGAGGACCGGCGTGCCGAGGCCGAGCTGGACCGCCTCGAACGCGCCGCCCACCTCGGCCGGCACCTGTCCATCACCGACGACCAGTGCGGTGGTGCCTGGATCAAAGGCCGCTGTGCGAGCGAGGACGCCGCCCTGCTCAAGGCCACCTTGATCCCGTTGGCCGCACCCCACCCCGCAGCCGGCCCGGTCTGCGACCCCGCGTCGTGTGAGATCCCCGGGTGTCCGCACACCGGGCGGGACCCTCGCGACCACGGGGCGCGGATGCTCGACGCCCTGGTCGAGGCCTGTCACCGGTTGCAGACCGCGGACCTGCTGCCCACCACCCACGGTGCCGTCCCGCGACTGACCCTGACGATGTCTCTCAGTGAGCTGCAGGCGCTGTCGGGGTTCGCGACCACCGAGACCGGAGAACAGCTCTCACCCTCCGCGATCAGACGGCTGTGCTGCGACGCAGAAGTCATCCCCGCCGTGCTCGGTTCGAAGTCGGAGGTCCTCGACGTCGGCAGGCTGCAACGACTGGTGACCGCCGCGATCTGGAAAGCGCTCGTGGCTCGCGACCAGCACTGCCGGTTCCCGAACTGCACTCGCCCGCCGTTGATGTGCCACGCCCATCACATCGAGCACTGGGCCGACGGCGGGAGCACCAGCCTGCCGAACATGATCCTGCTCTGCGGCCACCACCACCGCCTGATCCACGCCGAACCCTGGCAGATCCGCACCACCGCACCGGGTGTCTACGAGTTCGACCCACCCCACGAGCACACACCGCGCACGCGGGCGGAAGACCACCACCCGACGGCTGACGATGCCGCAGCCCGGAGCGCGGAGCCGAAGGCCGCTAGTGGTGCCGCGAGCGGTGTGCGGCGAGGACGTCGAGCCCGAAGTCCGAGGACGGGTCACGCCAGACCGAGTGGGCGTGGTTCGCCCCACGCTGGGTGTTGTCCCACTCGATCAGCAGCCTAGGCCCCTGCAGCCGGTAGTAGTGCGGTGCGCCGAACTCGGTCGGCCCGGCCCAGGCGAAGTGCACCGCGTCCAGAGCGCCAGCGTCGTACGCCGCCATCGGCGACACCTCGTCGGGAACCCGGTCGAGGTAGGTGCCCAGCAGCGCCCGGAGCAGCTCCCGCTGGCTGTTGTCGAGTTCCTCGCCGGCGATGCCCTTGGGGGCTTGCGTGTACTCCAGGGCCGCATGGTCCGACTCCTGGTAGCCGGCCGTGACGTCGATGGCGTCACTCAGCTTCTGGAGCTTCTCCTGCTCGACGTCGTCGGCGAAGCGGTCGTCGCGCCAGATGCCCGCCAGGGGGATCACCCGGTCCCCCGGTGAGACCGTGGTGCGGTTGGCGGTGACGAAGTCCGACGGCGCCTTGGCCGAGAGCACCGCACGAGCTGCCAGGTCGGGCGACAAGGACCGGACCAGGTCACGGGCCAGGTCCTCGACCCGGGCCAACGGGCGGTTGACCGCGCCGCCCAGCAGCGGGGAGGAGGCGGGATCGGCGCCCATGAAGCAGGGAGTCGTGGAGACCAGCGCACCGTCCACGACCAGGTTGTTCAGCGACACGTGGTGGCCCCCGAAGCGCCAGCCCCAGGGCCGGTCACCTCCCGGCTCCCCGAAGACCCGCAGGTAGTACAGCCCCGGGTCTCGGCCGCGCTCGCGGTCGAAACGGGTGACGAAGCCCTCGGCGTGGTCGAGCACGTTCTCCAGGCCCATCGTGGTGGCCACCGTGACGTAGCCGGCCGGCGAGAGCCCGCTCGCCACCAGCCGCATCGCCGCGCGCTGCTGGGCGGGGCGCTGCTGGTGAATCGTGAGTCCGCCGTGGTCGGTGGGGGTGTAGAACCACCTCCGCCGCTCGACATCGTCGGCGTCGTCGCCCGGGACCGCACCGGCCGCCACGGTGCGTTGCGACCCGTCAAGACCTCCCAGCCAGGACGCCGCGGCCTCCGCCATCCGTGCCGCCACCTCGCGCCGCGCCGCGTCCGACGCCTCGATCGTCATGGCCGCAAGATAGCCCGCGGCAGGGTCTGGCGCACGCGTACGTCGGTGGCTTAGCGTCCTGCTCCAGGCAGCATCAACGACCCGGGAGACGATGTGACCACACCGACCGACGACCGCCCCGAGCTCCTCACGGTGATCGCGCACATGAAGGCGGCGCCCGGCAAGGAGGAGGAGCTCCGCTCCGAGCTCGAGGCGCTGATCGAGCCGACCAGCAAGGAGGACGGCTTCGTCAACTACGACCTGCACCAGGGCGTGGAGGACTCCAGCTCCTTCTACCTCTACGAGAACTGGGAGTCGGCCGAGCAGCTCGACGCCCACCTCGCGGCGCCGCACCTGGTCCGGTTCGCCGACATCATGGGCGACCTCCTCGACGAGAACGGCCTGACCATCAACCGGTTGCGCCGAATCGCCTGAACCGTCCCCGGCACGAGCCGAACCACGCTCGGCTCAGGGACGCTGGAAGACGCTGGCGTAGGACGTCTGCCCCACCGCGATCGAGTACTCGCTGTAGTACTCCGCGACCCCGTTGCGCTGCGCCGCCCGGTGCCGCGGGTGGTCGCGCCACACCTCGTGGCTGGCGACGTCGGCGAAGGTCACGATCGTGGCCCGCTCCCCGTCCTCGGCCACGAACGTCTTGGTCTCGACGAAGCCCGGGATCGAGCGCGCGACCGCGACCACCTCGGCCAGCTCCTCGGCGTACGTCTGCACCACCTCGGGGCGCACCCGGTTGCGGAACACGGTGACCATCTGGCCGGTTCGGGGACGAGCTGGCTCCATGAGGCGATGGTGCCACGGCCGGCGATCGGTGGGGCCGGTCCTTCAGCGGCGTACGACATCCAGGGCGACTCTCAAGGCATCGTCAACCTGGTCCACGTCGATCCCCGCGGACCGGCGCGCGGCGACCTTCAACGGGACCAGGTAGTGACCGTCCTTGGGGAAGAGCGCGGTCGTGAACTCCGCGCCGTTGATCCGCACTTTGACCGGGACCTGGCCCCAGTACTCGATCCCCTTCGCCGCGAACTTGATGTCCGCGCTCTCCTCCTCGGGCACCTGCACGAAGTAGAACGGCGCCGGCCCGCGCCACTCCACGACCTGCCCCTCGAACTCGAACTCCATCGCGTCCATGCCCGGCAGTATGCCCACGACTTCGCTCGCCAAGAGCTGCGCAACGCTCACACAAGCAGCGTGCCCGGCCCCAGCAGCTGCTGGGACCGGGCACGAGGCGCTGGAGCGAGGGTCAGGCGTACATCTTGTCGATCAGGGCGCCGTGGTTGTTCTCCACCACGTTGCGCTTGACCTTCATCGAGGGGGTGAGCTCACCGGACTCGACCGAGAGGTCGTGGTCGAGCAGCTCGAACTTCTTGATCGTCTCCCAGCGGTTCAGCTGGTCGTTGAGCTTGGCGACGTAGCCGCTGACCATCTCGCGGGTCTGCGGTGCGGCGACGATCTCGGCGTACTCCTTGCCGCCCAGGCCGTTGCTCTCGGCCCAGCCCGCGATCGCGTCGGGGTCGAGGGTGACGAGGGCGACGCAGTAGTTGCGCTGGTCGCCGAAGACCATGAACTGGCTGGCGTAGGGGCAGACCGCCTTGAACTTGGCCTCGATGGCCGGAGGGGCGATGTACTTGCCGCCGGAGGTCTTGAACAGCTCCTTGATCCGGCCGGTGATGGTCAGGTAGCCCTCGGAGTCGAGAGCGCCCTTGTCGCCGGTGCGCAGCCAGCCGTCCTCGGTGAGCGTCTCGGCCGTGGCTTCGGGCATGTTGTGGTAGCCGTCCATGACGCCGGGGCCGGCGATCTGGATCTCGTCGCCCTCGCCGAGACGCACCCGGCTGCCGGGTACGACGGGGCCGACGGTGCCGAACTTGTAGTTGTCGGGGTGGTTGACGAACGAGCCGGCAGAGGACTCGGTCAGTCCGTAGCCCTCGAGGATCAAGATGCCCGCGGCGTGGAACCACTCGGCGATGTCGCGGTTGAGCGCAGCGGCACCGGAGATGAAGAAGCGCACCCGCCCACCGAAGCGGTCACGCACCTTGGAGAAGACCAGCTTGTCGAACAGCGCGTGCTGCGCCTTCAACACCATCGGCACGGACTTGCCCTCACGCTTGAGGGCGTCGACCTGCTTGCCGACCTCGAACGCCTTGAGGAAGAGCTTCTCCTTGGCGCCACCCTCGGCGGCCTGCATGGTGACGATGCGCGCGTGCGCCTTCTCGAAGATCCGGGGAGCGGCACCCATGAAGGTCGGCTTCACGATCGCGAGGTTCTCGATGATCTTGTCGACCCGGCCGTCGACGGCGGTGGCGAACCCGCACGCGAGCTGGGTGGAGAGGAGCACCTTGCCGAAGGAGTGCGCCATCGGCAGCCACAGGAACTGCAGGTCGTTCTCGTCGAGGATCTTCTGGGCCTGCATCGCGGCGCCCTCGTAGGTCCACGAGGAGTGACGCAGCCGCACGCCCTTGGGGCGGCCGGTGGTGCCGGAGGTGTAGATCAGGGTGGCCAGGTGCTCGGGCTCGATCGCCGCGGTCGCCTCGGTGACGGCGTCGGGGTTCTGCGCCAGGTGCTTCTCGCCGAGCGCGGTGAGGTCGTCGAAGGTGATCACCCAGTCGCCGTCTCCGGCGCCGTCGATGATGACGACCTTCTCCAGGTGCGGCAGCTGGCTCTTGTGCTCCTTGAGCTTGGCGACCTGCTCCTCGTCCTCGGCGAAGAGCACGTGGCACTCGGAGTCGGAGACGATGTAGGCGACGTCGTCGGCCATCGTCGAGGGGTAGACGGTGGTGGTCGCACCGCCGGCGCACATCACGGCGAGGTCGGCGAGGATCCACTCCACCCGGGTGCCCGAGGCGATGCCCACGCGCTGCTCGGAGGTGATGCCGAGCTCGAGCAGGCCGGCGGCGAGCTTCTCGACCCGGTCACCGGTCTCCTGCCAGGTCAGCGAGATCCAGGGCTCCCCATCGCCAGCGGGGTACCGGTACGCCTCCAGGGTGGGGCTCATGGCCACACGATCACGGAACTGCTTCGCCACGTTGGGCGAGCGGTTCTCGATGAAGGAGGTGTCGGTGTTCACTGGCGACATATTGGCTCCTGGCTCATTGCGCGGGTGCTCGGTCCGGGGCAGGACCGGGGCGGTGACTTAGCAGTAACCTAGATCACACCGGCCTTCCTCACACCCCCGGCCTAGCCACGTGGACGCCGAGCTGAGCCAGCTCGCGCTCCGCGAAGGACGCCAGGTCGTCGATCTTCCGCAGCTCCGGGAGCAGCGAACGATCGGTGGTCAGAGCCTTGAACATCGTGCTCACCGTGACGCCGTGCCCCGGCTGGGAGACCACCTCGACCGGGTCACCAGCCGCGATCACCCCCTCCTGAAGGACACGCAGGTAGCCCCCAGGACGAGCCCGGAGCGCGAACCGCTTGACCCAGGCGCGGTCGTCGTAGCCGTTGCGGCGCTGCCAGCTCTTGAAGTCGTTGCACGGGATCCGGACCATGGCCACCTCGAAGACGGCAGTGCCGATCCGCCAGCGCTCCCCCACCTCGGCCTCGTCCACGTCGACGCCGCTGGTGGTCAGGTTCTCGGCGAACTGGCCGTTGCGGATGGTTCGTCCGAGCTCGCCCTCCCACCAGTCGAGCTCCTCACGGGCGAAGGCGTAGACCGCCTGGTCGCGACCTCCGTGGTGCTTGAGGTCGCCGACCTGGTCCCCGTCGAGGCCGAGACGGCCGACCTCCACCGGGCCCGGGACAGGCTGCTTGTCCATCGCCGTACGACCGATGCCGGCCCACGCTGCCTCGCGCACCCTGCCGACGTTGACCGAGATCACTTCCCCCATGGCGAGATCCTCTCAGTTCTCCCGAAGTATGCCGACCGGGCAGTCGCGTCCGTCCTGAGCACGCCGACCGGGCAGTTGCGTCCGTCCTGAGGATTCCGACTGGGCAGTAGTGTCCGTCCTGAGCACGGCGACCGGGCAGTTGCGTCCGTCCGGAGGATCCCGACTGGCCTGCGCGAGTGCCCGCTCGGCGTGCTGGAGACGGACGTGAGTGCCCGCTCGGCGCACTAGAGACAGACGCGAGTGCCCGCTCGGCGTGCTGGAGACAGACGTGAGTGCCCGCTCGGCGTGCCAGCAGATCTTTTTTCCTGGACCTGTCGTATTCCGACGTGCGCGTTCGTGGAGTTCTCGACAAGGATGGGTTCGCCAGTACGGCGTACACCCGTCACCGGACAGCGAACGAGGAGCAACGACATGTCGCAGTACCTGATCTCCGTGCACCACACCGGCGAGTTCCCCGACGTCAGCGAGCCCGACGCGGAGATGCTCGCGGCCTTCGAGCGCGTGGGTGCCTTCAACGACAAGCTGATGGCCAACGGCAACTGGGTCTTCGCCGGCGGACTGATGGCGCCTTCGACGGCGACGGTCGTGGACGCCACCGGGAGCGACGTCCTGATCACCGACGGCCCCTACGCCGAGACCAAGGAGCAGCTCGGTGGCTTCTGGGTGATCGAGGCCCCCGACCTGGACGCCGCGCTCGCGATCGGCCAGGACGCCTCCGTGGCGTGCCAGGACGCGGTCGAGGTGCGCCCCTTCGGCGCGTGAGCGATCTCGCGACGGTCTTCCGGGCCGAGCACGGCCGGGTCGTGGCCGGCCTGGCCCGTCGGTTCGGCGACCTCGACCTGGCCGAGGACGCCACCGGCGAGGCGCTGCTGGTCGCGGCCGAACGCTGGCCGGTCGACGGGGTCCCACCGAACCCGGGGGCATGGCTGACCACGGTCGCCCGCAACAAGGCGCTCGACCGGATCCGTCGCGAGAACCGCCGCCAGGACAAGCACGTGGAGGCGTTGAGGATGACCGACGACAGCCAGGCGGAGTCGACCGGCCCCGTGGAGGACGACCGGCTCCGCCTGGTGTTCACCTGCTGCCACCCGGCGCTCTCGCCGGAGAACCGGGTGGCGCTGACCCTGCGGCTGCTCGGCGGCCTGACGGTGGCCGAGATCGCCGGGGCCTTCCTGGTGCCCGAGACCACGATGGCCCAGCGGATCACGCGGGCCAAGCACAAGATCAGGGCCGCTGGGATCCCCTACCGGATCCCCCGTGCCGAGGACCTGCCGACCCGACTGGGTGCGGTCCTGGCGGTGCTCTACCTGGTCTTCAACGAGGGCTACCTCGGATCGTCGGGCCAGGCCCAGCGCACCGACCTCACCGGGGAGGCGATCCGGCTCGCGCGTCAGCTGCGCGAGATGGTGGCCGGCTCACCCGGCCTCGGGCCGCAGCCGGAGGTGGACGGTCTGCTGGCCCTGATGCTGCTGGTCGAGGCCCGGTCGCCGGCCCGGGTCCGCGACGGGTCACTGGTGCCGCTCGACGAGCAGGACCGGACCCTGTGGGACCCCCGCCTGATCGACGAGGGCCACCAGCTGGTGCGACGTTGCCTCGCGACCGACCGGCCCGGGCCCTACCAGGTGCAGGCGGCGATCAACGCGGTGCACACCGACGCGCTGGAGGCCTCGATGACCCAGTGGGACCAGGTGGTCCAGCTCTTCGACCAGCTGATGGTCCTGGCGCCGAGTCCGGTCGTCGCGCTCAACCGGGCGGTGGCCGTCGCCGAGCTCGACGGCCCGGAGGCCGCGTTGGCCCTGGTCGACCCGCTGGCCCTGTCGACGTACCACGCCTGGCACGCGACGCGGGCCGACCTGCTGCGCAGGCTGGGGCGGTACGCCGAGGCGCGGACCGCCTACGACGCGGCGATCGAGCTCGCCGGCAACGTCGAGGAGCAGGCCTTCCTGCGCGAGCGCCGCGACGGGCTGCCGAGCTCCTGACCGGTCAGTCCTGGACGGCCTTCGCGACCGTGATGCACATCGTCAGGTGCTCGTCGCTGCCGGAGACGGGCTGCCCGGACACCGACTCCTCGAGCCGGAACAGCGCGTTGTGCATCATCCGCACGACCACCCAGTCGCGCGCCCGGTCCTCGTCGAGCTCTGCGGTGTCGACCAGGGTGTGGAACCGGCGACGGACCCCGTCGCGGACGCTCTGGAACGGTGCGGCGGCGGTCAGCTCCTCGAACCGGTTCCACAGCATCGGCGCCGGCTCGTAGTGCGGGTCACCGCTGACCGGCTTGGGGTCGATCGCCAACCAGGGCTGCCGATCGGCCGCCAGCACGTTCTCGTAGTGCAGGTCGCAGTGCACCATCGTGCCGGTGCTCGCCGGGTCCGCGACGAGGTCACCGGCCAGGGACACCGCCTGCTCGACCAGCCGCCGCGGCAGCGGGGCGCTGCGCGGCAGCCGCGCCAGCGCGGCGCTCCAGCGCTCGACGTACGCCGTCAACGGCCGCAGCTGTGGCAGCGCGGGGACGTGCAGCTGGCCGTAGAGCGAGGCCACCACCTCGCACGCCTCGACGTCGTCGAGCTCGGTGAGCCGCTCCTGGTGAAGGCGCTCGAGCAGCATCGCCCGGCGGTGCGGGTCCGCGCGCAGCAGCTGCACGGCTCCGCGACCGTGCCAGTGCTGGAGCGCGAGGTGCTCGTGCTCCCCCTCCTCGTCGGGAAAGGCGATCTTGAGCACCGCCGGCCGATCGGTGGCCGTGCGCACGGGGACGACCAGGGCGACGTAGCCGTGCATCATCCAGCCGTCAGGACGCAGCTGCCACTCCTCGAGCAGCTGCGCGACCACGCCCGGCAGGGTCTCCACCCAGGTGGCCCACGATGGTCCGCGCCGGGCCATCCCGAGCACACCGTCGGGGAGCCTGGGCGCAGTCACGGGCCTGATGATTCCACCCGGCTCGGTAGCCTCGAGCCATGCCCACCAGGACCGCTGCCGCTCCCGCCTCGACGCCCGCCGCGCCCGCCGTCGCGGCCGACGACCCCGTGGCCGAGCGGTTCGCGAGCGGGTCGCTCACCGAGCACGTGCTGCGCGGCGTCGTCGGGCTGGCGCTCGTGGTGGCGGCGTTCGTCCTCGCCGGCTCGCACCCCTGGGCGATGCTGCTGCTCCTCCCGGGCGTCGTCGCGTGGCGCGGCTGCCCCACGTGCTGGGCGCTCGGTCTGGGCGCGACCCTCTCCCGTGGCCGCATCGGCTGCAGCGACGGCAGCTGCCGCACCGACTGACCGCGTCGCAGCCCCGCTGTCGGTGCCGTTGACTAGGTTGCCCCCATGGTGTCGACGACCTGGGACGAGCTGGCCGCGGCCGCGCTCGCCCGACAGTTCCCCGACGTTGCCGGCCGGTCCGCCGCCGACGTCGTCGACACCGTCCGCCTGACGGGGCCGATCCAGTCCCAGACGGCGCGGTCGCCCTTCCTGGGGTTGGCCGCGCGGCTGCCGGGGGTCACCCGTGACGTGGTCACCGCGGCCTACGAGACCTGGCGCATCGTGCGCGGCAGCGTCATCCGCGGCACGGTGCACACCACGGTGCCCGAGCACCACGTGCTGCTCGAGGCCGCCACCCGGGTCGGCAACCGCAGGCTGTGGGAGCGCACCCTCACCCTCGAGCACAGCTCGCTGGAGGATGTCTGGGCAGGGATCGAGGACTTCGCCCGTGACACCTGGCGCACCCCCGAGGAGCTCCACGACCACCTGCTCGGCTGGCTGGCCGAGCGCGGTGAGTCCACCACCGTGAGGCGACTGACCCAGACGCCCGCCCGCTACCTCGGCTTCGGCCACGGCGGGTTGCTGCGTCGACCTCGGAAGGGCGACTGGTCGGGCCAGGGCGCCGCTGAGTACCGCACGGCCGCCGCGCTCCTCGGTGACCGGGCAACAGGGCTGGCCGATCCGCACGTGCTCGACGACCTCGTCCGCGTCCACCTCTCGGCCCACGGTCCGGCCAGTCGCCACGACCTGGCGTGGTGGGCCGGGCTGACCCTCACCCGCGTCGACGAGGTTCTGGCCCGGCTCGACCTCGAGGCTGCGACCGGCCCCGACGGCCGGGAGTACGTCGACCTGCCTCACGCGCCGACCGGCCGCGATCTTCCCGGCGTGCGGCTGCTGCCGGAGTTCGACGCGCTGATGTGTGCCTACCAGCCGAGCTCGCGGCGGAGGTTCGTCTCGCAGGAGCACCACGATGTTCTCTGGAACAGCAAGAACGGCCTCGTCCTGCCGCCCCTGCTGGTCGACGGGCGGATCACCGGGCACTGGCGGGCGCCGGGCTCGGCGCGCGAGCGACCACTGGAGGTGACCTGGTTCTGCGGGACCCGCCGGCCACGCAGGGCCGAGCTCGAGGACCCCGTGGCCGCCCTCGAGCAGGCGCTGGGGATCACCGTCACCTCGGTCACGGTCGACCGGGCCGGCTGAGCGCTACTTCTTGGGCTTGTCGCCCGCGGGGCCGCTCGTCGAGAGCGCGGCGATGAAGGCTTCCTGGGGGACCTCGACGCGGCCGACCATCTTCATCCGCTTCTTGCCCTCCTTCTGCTTCTCCAGCAGCTTGCGCTTGCGGGTGATGTCGCCGCCGTAGCACTTGGCGAGCACGTCCTTGCGGATCGCGCGGATCGTCTCCCGGGCGATCACCCGGGCGCCGATCGCGGCCTGGATCGGGACCTCGAACTGCTGGCGCGGGATCAGCTCGCGCAGCTTGCCGGCGAGCATCACGCCGTACCCGTAGGCAGCGTCGCGGTGCACGATCGCGCTGAAGGCGTCCACGGTCTCGCCCTGGAGCAGGATGTCGACCTTGACGAGGTCGGCCGCCTGCTCGCCGGTGGGTTCGTAGTCGAGCGAGGCGTAGCCCTTGGTCTTGGACTTCAGCTGGTCGAAGAAGTCGAAGACGATCTCACCCATCGGCAGGGTGTAGCGCATCTCGACGCGGTCCTCGGAGATGTACTCCATCCCGTCGAGCTGCCCGCGCTTGGACTGGCACAGCTCCATGATCACGCCGATGTAGTCGCTGGGGCTCAGGATCGTGGCCCGCACCACGGGCTCGCGGACCTCGGCGATCTTGCCGTTGTTGGGGTACTCGCTGGGGTTGGTGACGACCTGCTCGGAGCCGTCCTCCATCAGCACGCTGTAGACCACGTTGGGCGCGGTGCTGATCAGCTCGAGGTTGAACTCGCGCTCGAGCCGCTCGCGAACGATCTCCATGTGCAGCAGGCCGAGGAACCCGCAGCGGAAGCCGAAGCCGAGCGCACCGGAGGTCTCGGGCTCGTAGGCCAGGGCGGCGTCGTTGAGCTGCAGCCGCTCCAGCGCGTCGCGCAGCGTCGGGTAGTCGTCGCCGTCGATCGGGTAGAGGCCCGAGTAGACCATCGGGTTGGGGTGCTTGTAGCCGCCGAGCGGGGTGTCGGCGCCGTGGTGCTGGCTGGTCACGGTGTCACCGACGCGGGACAGCCGGACGTCCTTCACCCCGGTGATCAGGTAGCCGACCTCGCCCACGCCGAGGTCGCCGGCCTTGACCGGCTCGGGGCTGATCACGCCGACCTCGAGCATCTCGTGGACGGCACCGTTGGACATCATCTTGATCCGGTCACGGTGGGAGAGCTTGCCGTCGATCACCCGGACGTAGGTGACCACGCCGCGGTAGGTGTCGTAGACGGAGTCGAAGATCAGCGCTCGCGGCGGCGCATCGGCGTCGCCGACGGGCTGCGGGGTCTGCGCCACGATCTCGTTGAGCAGGTGCTCCACGCCCATGCCGGTCTTGGCCGAGACCTGGAGCACGTCGGTGACGTCGCAGCCGATGATCCCGGCCAGCTCGGCGGCGTACTTCTCCGGCTGGGCGTTGGGCAGGTCGATCTTGTTCAGCACCGGGATCACGTGCAGACCGGCGCCGATGGCGAGGTAGAGGTTGGCCAGCGTCTGCGCCTCGATCCCCTGCGCGGCGTCGACCAGCAGCACGGCGGCCTCGCAGGCCTCCAGCGACCGGGAGACCTCGTAGGTGAAGTCGACGTGCCCCGGGGTGTCGATCATGTTCAGGACGTAGGTGCCGGGCTCGGCCGCGGCGTCGTTGTCCGCCTCGACGGTCCACGGCATCCGCACGGCCTGGCTCTTGATGGTGATGCCGCGCTCACGCTCGATGTCCATCCGGTCGAGGTACTGCGCCCGGGCAGCCCGCGCGTCCACGACACCGGTGAGCTGGAGCATCCGGTCGGCCAGGGTCGACTTGCCGTGGTCGATGTGGGCGATGATGCAGAAGTTGCGGATGATCGCGGGATCGGTCCTGCCCGGCAGGGGCGCGGCGGGGTTCGGGGACACAGACTGCTCTCGATCGGGGCGACACGGACTCGGTTCGGACGAATCCCCATCTTCCCACGGGTGCGCCGCCGAACCGAACCGAGGCGGGCCGGCGTACGTCGGACCTCAGCTCGGCGTGGTGGGGATCCAGAAGCGCAGCTTGACGCCGCGCTGGTCCTCGAGCACTCCCCCGTTGGCCTCGATCACCCGGCGGGAGCCCAGGTTGTCGACGTCGCAGGTGACCAGGGCACGAGAGATCCCCAACCGCGCGGCCTCGGGCAGCACCGCTGCCAGCATCCGGGTGGCGTGCCCCTGGCGCCGGCGGCTGCGGCGTACGTCGTAGCCGATGTGCCCACCGACCTCGAGCAGGTTCTCGGTGAGCTCGTGCCGCAACGAGATCCGGCCGAGGTAGTCCTCACCCTCGGTCCACCACCACGTGGTCTGACGGACGAGGCCCGGGCGTCGGGGCCGCTCGGCCTCCGCGAGCGTGTCGGCGACGTACGCCGCGAAGCCCGGCTCGCTCGACCAGGTCGGGCCGTAGCGTTCCAGGTCGGAGCCGACCATCGAGTCGCCACCGGCCCTGCCCTCGGACCGGAACTCCTCCATGGCCGCGAGGAACGACTCCCGGAACCGCACGGCGGGACGGGAGAGCTCGGGCACGGCGCCCACCGGTCAGCCCACCGGGAGGTGCTCGCCCCACCACCGCAGGATGTGCTCGAAGCGCTGCTGCCGGTGGCGCGGACGGCCGCTGCGACTCAGCTCGTGGCTCTCCGCGGGGAAGAGCAGCAGCTCGGTCGGCACGCCGCGCGACTTCAGGGCGGTGAACCAGCGCTGCCCCTGCTCGACCGGGGTGCGCCAGTCGGCCTCGGAGTGGATCACCAGCGTCGGCGTGGTCACCTCCGCGACGTGGGCCATCGGGCTCTGCTCCACCATCGCCTCGGCGGGGCCGTGGTACTCCTCGGGGAAGAACCACCCGATGTCGGAGGAGCCGACGAACGAGGTGGCGTCGAGGTAGCCGCGCTCGACGACCGCGGCGGCGAAGCGCTTGGTGCGGGTGGTCAGCAGCGCGGTCATGTAGCCGCCGTAGGAGCCACCCATCACGCCCACCCGCTCGGGGTCGACCGGCAACGCGTCCTGCGCCAGCACGTGGTCGAGGAACGCCAGCACGTCGTCGGCGTCGTGGCTGCCCATCGCGTGCCGGATCGCCCGCCCGTGCTCGAGGCCGTAGCCGGCCGAGCCACGGGGGTTGCACATCGCCACGGCATAGCCCGCCCCGGCGTACACCTGCGCCTCGTCGAAGAGCGCCCAGTCGTAGGAGGAGAACGGACCGCCGTGGATGTTCAGCAGCACCGGGTGCGGCCCGGGGCCGTGGACCTCCGGGTCGGGCAGGACCACCCAGCCGTGCACCGGGTGACCGTCGCCGGAGCGTGCCTCCAGCTCGTGCAGCGGACGCACCCCGGCGGCGCGGAGCCGGGCGCTGACGTCGGTGAGCCAGTGGGGAGCACCGTCGCGGACCACGGCCAGGTCACCGGCGCGCTCAGGGTCGGCGACGACGGCGACCAGCGTGGCGCCGTCGGCCGAGGCGGCGTGGGAGGACACCACGAGCTGTCCGTCGAGCAGCACCTCCGGCGTGGCGTCGGTGGCGTCGGGGTCCACCGACAGCAGGCGTACGGCGCCCCGGTGCACGTCGCGCACGACGACCCGGTCACCGAGCACGACGAGGTCGGCCGGGCCGGCCTCGACGTCGGTGTCCTGCGCGTCGGTCAGCGCACGGACCTCCTGCGGACCAGCCTCGAGCGAGGCGGGCCCGCTCGTCACCCACAGCTGACCCGGGCGGCCCACGAAGTCACGACCCTCGGGCCCGACGTCCGCGGCGGAGAACAGCAACCGACCGTCGGACAGCCACTGCACGCCACCGACGGAGAGGTCGCCGCCCGTGGCAGCCGGCGAGTCCGCCACCGGCTCGGAGACGTCGGCGCCGACGAGGTGGACCGCGGAGCGCAGGTCGTGCTCGCGGCTGTCGTGCCGCGCCGAGACGAACGCGAGCACGGTCCCCTCAGGGCTCCAGCTCGGGCCGGTGTCGTCGTGGTCGCCGGTGGTGAGCTGGCGCGCAGTGAGCGGCAGGTCGGGAAGGTCGGCGCCCGGGGCGGGGGCCAGGTCCGGCAGGTCCAGCACGAACACGTGCTGGCGGCGGTCACGGGTGTAGCCGAGGTTGTCCTGGCGGTAGGCGAGCTCGGTGACCAGACGGGCCGGCTCGGCGTCCGGGCTGGGCTTCTTGCCCTCCGCGTCCTCGGTGCCGTAGCGACCGGGCTCGGGGACCCTGGCGCTGTAGGCGAGCCGGCTGCCGTCGGGGCTCCACACCGGCGCGCCGGCACCGAGCGGGTGGTCGGTGAGCCGCACCGGCTCTCCCCCGGCGAGTGCCGGTGACGTGCACCTGGGGCGGCGTGCCTTCCCCTGCGCGCAGGAAGGCCACCAGCCGACCGTCCGGGCTCACCGCCGGGTCCCGGTCGCGTTCCCCGCTGGTCAGCCTGACCGGCGGTCCGTCCGAGGTCGGGACCACCCACAAGCCGCTGGGATAGGCGTCGGAGGCGAGGTCGGGGCGGGCCACCGCGACGACGGCAAGAGAGCCGTCGGGGGTGAGGCTGGGGCGTCCGCAGGAGTGCAGCAGGTCAAGGTGTGCTGGAAGCATCCGGACAACCTAACGACCGCTCGGTGAGCACGCATCTCCGTGGCGCGACCACCCCGCCGCTCCTCACTCCGGGCTGTCGACGAACTCCCGGCTCTTGGCGATCGCGAAGCCCCACCCCTGCTCGAGCGTCGGCTTGGGAGGGATCGCGATCTCGTCGGGGTTCGTGAGCACGTCGAGCAGCACCGGGCCGTCGTACGCCATCGCCTCGCGCACGGCGTCGTCCACGTCCTTCGCCTTCTCGACCCTGATGCCCCGCATGCCCACCGCCTGCGCGACCAGGCTGAAGTCGGGGTTGTGCAGCACCGTGCCGAACTCCGGCAGCCCGACCTGCTCCATCTCCAGCTTCACCATGCCGAGCCGCCCGTTGTCGAAGACCACCAGCTTCACCGGCAGTTCGTAGCTGACGGCGGTGATCAGGTCGCCCATCAGCATCGACAGGCCGCCGTCACCGCAGAAGGCCACGACCTGTCGTTGCCGGTCCAGCGCGCTGGCGCCGAGCGCCTGCGGCATCGCGTTGGCCATCGAGCCGAGGTTGAACGACCCGATCAGCTGCCGCGTCCCGGTCATCCGGACGAAGCGGGAGAGCCACACCGTCGACATCCCGGTGTCGGTGGTGAACACCGCGTCCTGCGCGGCGTGCCGGTCGATCGCAGCCGCGAGCAGCTCGGGTCGGATCCGCTTCTCCGGGTTGTCGACCTTGCGGCGCAACAGCCCCTTCGGCTTGTGCTCGTAGGCCGGGTCGGTGAACTGCGCCTGACGCTCCTGCCACTTGGCATAGCTCTTGCGCGCGCTCTCCAGGTGGTCGAGGTCCGACTTCTGCTCCAGGAGCGGCAGGAGCGTCTGCAGGCCCAGCTTGGCGTCGCCGACGACGGCCACGTCGACGGGCGTACGTCGGCCGATGTGGGCCCCACGCGAGTCGAGCTGGATCACGGTCTTCCCCGAGGGCAGGAACTCGCGGTAGGGGAAGTCCGTGCCGACGAGGAACAGCACGTCGCAGTCGTCGAAGGCCTTGGCGGTGGCGTGGTTGCCGATCAGGCCCGACTGGCCGATCTCGAAGTCGTTGTCGCGCTCGAGGCCTTCCTTGGCCTTCAGCGACAGCACCATCGGCGCCGCCAGGCGTTCGGCCAGCTGCAGCACCTCCGCGCGCGCCTCCCGTGCTCCCTGGCCGACGAGCAGCGTGACCTTGGCGGCCTCGTTGAGCAGCGCCGCCGCCTCGCTGCGTCACCGCCGGGTCGGGCGCGGCTCCGGGGGACGTCGCCACGAACGACGGGCACCGGGGTGTCCTTCGGCAGGTCGAGCCCGCCGACGTCGCCAGGCAGCGTGAGTACGGCGACACCGGACTCCTGGATCGCGGCGTTGCCGGCCTGCTCGATCAGCAGGGGCAGCTGGTCGATCGAGGTGACGGTCCGGTTGAAGACCGCCACGTCGGCGAACAGCGCGTCGTTGTCGACCTCCTGGAAGAAGTCGCTGCCGATCTCCTCGCGCGGCACCTGCCCGCAGATCGCCAGGACCGGGGCGTGCGACTTCTTGGCGTCGTACAGCCCGTTGAGCAGGTGGATCGCACCCGGACCCACCGTGCCCATGCACACCGCCAACCGGCCGGTCAGCTGGGCCTGGGCGCTGGCGGCGAACGCGCCCGCCTCCTCGTGCCGTACGCCGATCCACTCGATCCGGTCCTCCCGGCGGATGGCATCGGTCACCGGGTTGAGGGCGTCGCCGACGACACCCCAGACCGTGGTGACGCCGTACTCGGCAAGGGACTCGATCAACAGCTCTGCGACGGTGGTCATGGTCCTCCTCAGGGGATGAATCGATCCGGATCTGCTCGTTCCCAGTCCTCGGCCCAATCGGCCGGTGCGGACGCCACCAGCTCGCCAGGCTCGAGGTGGCGGTAGAGCTCGGCGTAGCTGCGCACCTCGACGTGGTCGATGCGGCGGCGGAGCATGTGCGGGCGCAGCTCATCGGGGCCGGCGACGCCCATCGAGCCCATCACCTGCATCGCCTGCTCGACGCACTCGCGCTGGTAGTGGAAGACGCGGTCGGTCTTGTCCGGCACGTAGAGAGCTCGCTGTCGCTTCGCGTCCTGGGTGGCCACGCCGACGGGACAGGTGTTGGTGTGGCAGAGCTGGGCCTGGATGCAGCCGACCGCCATCATCATCGAGCGGGCCGAGTTGGTGTAGTCGGCGCCCTGCACGAGCCGCTTGACGATGTCGATGCCGCTCGCGACCTTGCCCGAGGCCCCTACCTTCACCCGGTCACGCAGCCCGGCGCCGACCAGCGCGTTGTGCACGGTCAGGAGCCCTTCGGTGAGCGGCGTGCCGACGTGGTCCTCGTACTCCAGCGGGGCCGCACCGGTGCCGCCCTCACCGCCGTCGACGATCACGAAGTCGGGCGCCACTCCCTCGGCCAGCATCGCCTTGCAGATGGCGAGGAAGTCGACCCGCGAGCCGAGGCAGAGCTTGAAGCCCGCTGGCTTGCCGCCGGAGAGCTCGCGCATCCGGGCCACGAAGAGCACCAGCTCGCGCGGAGTGGTGAAGACCTGGTGCGCGGGCGGCGACACGCACTTCTGGCCGACCGGCACACCGCGCGCGTCGGCGATCTCCTGGGTGACCTTCGCTCCCGGCAGCACCCCGCCGATGCCCGGCTTCGCTCCCTGGCTGAGCTTGAGCGAGACCATCTTCACCTGATCGTGGATGGCGGTGTCCCGGAACCTCTCCGGGTCGAAGCCGCCGTCACCGGTCCTGGCGCCGAAGTAGCCGCTGCCGATCTCCCAGACCAGGTCGCCGCCGTTGCGGTGGTACTTGCTGAGGCCACCCTCGCCCGTGTCGTGCGCGAACCCGCCACGGGCCGCTCCCCGGTTCAGCGCCTCGATCGCGTTGGCGCTGAGCGCGCCGAAGCTCATCGCCGAGACGTTCATCAGCGCCATGTCGTAGGGCTGGGTGCAGTCCGGGCCCCCGATCCGGACCCGCGGCGGCTCCTGGGGCGGGTCGACCGGGTGCGTGGAGTGGACGAGGTACTCGTAGCCGGGGACGTTCACGTCGCGCTCGGTGCCGAACGGTTGCTCCTCCTTGATGTTCTTGGCGCGCTGGTAGATCGAGGACCGGGTGTCGCGGTCGAAGGGGCGCCCGTCCCAGTTGCGCTCGATGAAGTACTGCTGGAGCTCGGGACGGATGTCCTCCATCAGGAAGCGCAGGTGCCCCAGCACCGGGTAGTTGCGCAGGATCGAGTGCTTCTTCTGCACCAGGTCATGGACCGCCACGACCAGCAGTGCCGCCACGACGGCCACCAGCACCCACCAGCCGGCCCCGCCGATCGCCGCGGCCAGCACGGTCACCGCACCGAGGACGATCAGCACTCCCAGGACGAAGAATCGCAGCACACTCGTCGTTGTAGCACGCAACCGATGAACCGGACCTGAACGGCCGCAGCCCCTACTGTGGCGGCGTGGAGGAAGACGACAGAGTCGCACTGGTGGCCGGAGCCTCGGGGCTGGTGGGAGGTCACCTGTTGCGCCTGCTCCTGGAGGACCCCCGCTGGAGCCGGGTGATCGCGCTCGGTCGGCGCGAGCTGCGCACGCAGCACCCCAAGCTCGAGCAGCGCCTGGTCCAGCTGCCGGTGGTCGGTCCGCTGCCTGCTGTCGACGACGTCTTCTGCGCCCTGGGCACCACCATCAAGAAGGCCGGCAGCCAGGACGCCTTCCGCGTCGTCGACCACGACGCCGTCGTCGGGATCGCCCAGGCCGCCGGCCACGCCGGCGCCTCGGCGTTCCTGCACGTGACGGCGATGGGCGCCGATCCCGGATCGCGGATCTTCTACAACCGGGTCAAGGGAGAGACCGAGCGTGACGTGGCCCGGGTCGGGATCGCCACCACGGTCGCGTTCCGGCCCTCCATCCTCGACGGTGAGCGCGAGGAGTCCCGGCCCGCCGAGCGGGTCGGCCTGCTCGCCATGCGCGCCATCGCACCCGTGCTGGGCCGGTTGCGTCCCACACGCGCCGAGGACGTCGCCGTGGCCATGCTGCGCGAGGCGGCCGAGGGCGAAGCGGGCACCCGGACGCTCGGTGCCGGCGAGATCACCCTCCGCGCGCGTGCAGGGCGCTGACAAGCACGCCGCGCCTGCAGCCTCTCGATTTGGGTGCTCTGCCACCCGCTGATATCGTTTCCCTTCGTGTCTGGACCATCTCCAGACCCCCCGAAATCTGATCCACATACGAACGAGGCGAGCCTGACGTGGCGAACATCAAGTCCCAGATCAAGCGCAACCGGCAGAACGACGCCGCTCACGAGCGCAACAAGGCTGTGAAGTCGGCGCTGAAGACCGCTGTGCGCAAGTTCCGTGAGGCTGCCACCGCCGGCAACGCCGACGAGGCGAAGGCTGCGGCCCTGGTCGCGACCCAGAAGCTCGACAAGGCCGCCTCCAAGGGCGTCATCCACAAGAACCAGGCTGCCAACCGCAAGTCGGCCATCTCCAAGGAGGCCGCCTCGCTCTGAGGCCACCGGTTCCAAGCTCTCCACGAGGCGCTGCACCCCACCGGGGTGTGGCGCCTCGTCGCTCTCCCGGATGCCTCGCTCGCCGCCCGGAGAGGGTCTGCTCAGCGGCGGGGTCGCGCACGGACGATGTCGAGCACCATCTTCTCCAGGGCGTAGGCCGGGTCGCTGGCCTGGCCCTTGACCTCGGCGTCGGCCCGGGCGACCGACCGGATGGCGCGGCCGACCCCGTCGACGTCCCAGCCGTGCGACTGCCGGCGGAGGGTGTCGAGCTTCCACGAGGGGACCCCGACCTCGCGCATCAGGTCGTTGTTGCGCATGCCGCGCGGTGCGGACATGAACTTCGCCAGGCTGCGCAGCCCCCCGGCCATCGCGCTGGTGACCAGCACCGGTGCCGTGCCGCGCTCCAGCGCCCAGCGCAGCTCCTCCAGCGCCTTGGCCGCCTGACCGTAGAGGGTGTGGTCGGCCACCGCGAACGACTTCGCCTCGGCGCGACCACCGAAGTAGCGCTTGACCATCTCCGTGGTCAGCGGCTCCCCCGCGAAGTCGCCGGCGAGCTGGTGGGCCGCCGCGGACAGTGAACGCAGGTCCTGGCCCACGGCCTGCACCAGGAACTCGGCGGCGTCGGGGTCGATCCGGACCTGGTGGCGGCGCAGCTCGTTGACCACGAAACCGGGGAACTCACGCGCGCTCAGCGGCGCCGACTTCTCCTCGGTGACGCTGCCGGCCTTGCGGAGCTTGGTCAGCACCCCGCTGCCCTTCTGCCCCCCGCTGTGCGCCAGCACGAGGGCGATGTCCTCGGCCGGAGCGGCGGCGTAGTCGAGCAGGCCGGGAACGGACTCCTCGGGCAGGTCCTCCAGCCGGCGTACGACGACGCAGCGCGTGGAGGAGAACAGCGAGGGCGAGGCGAGGTCGCCGAGCTCGGCCATGGTCAAGGTGGCGGCCATGGTCTCGGAGAACTCCGCCTCCGCGTCGTGGCGGCGCACGACCGCCCGGACGGCGTTGATCGCCTGCTCTCCGAGGAACTCCTCCGGGCCGGTGACCAGGATGATCCGGCCCAGCACTTCCTGGGGGGTCAGGTTGGCCATGGCGACACCTTCTCACGGCCTCCGGACAGGTCCTTCCCGGCGGCCGAGGAGGACCGCCATCGGTGTGCGGTCGGTGAGGGTCAGAGCGTCAGCGAACCCCGCACCAGGGTCCGGCTGGTGCCACCCACCCAGATGTCGCCGACCGCGTCACTGGTCACCTGCACCCGCCCGTCCCGGCCGAGGACGGTGCCCTGCCGCACCACGTAGTCCCGCGGTACCCGTCCGGCCCGGCTCAACCACAGGGCCAGGCCGGCGTTCAGGCTGCCCGTCACCGGGTCCTCGTAGCCCGAGACGTCGGCGTAGAACGCCCGCACCTCGTAGTCGGCCCCAAGCTCGTCGCGATCGTGCTCGTCGTGTGGGCCGATCACGCCGACCGCCAGCCCCCCGAGGGCGACGTGGTCGGGGGTCAGGTCGAGCACGTCCTGCGCGGACTCGAGCTCGAGCCCCAGCCACCCCGGCCCGTTGTCGACCCAGTTGGCGCGGAGCACCCGATCCTTCTCGAGACCGAGTGCCGCGACCACCTGGTCCAGGGTCTCCGGGTCGACCTCGCCCTCGCGCAGCAGGTGCGGCGCCCGGAAGGCGAGCCGCTCCCCCTCGCGCCGCAGCTGCACCAGACCCACACCGCACTCCTGCACGACCAAGTCCTCAGCGGTCGAGGAGCCACCCTGCTCCAGCCAGGCGTGCGCGCTGCCCAGCGTGGGGTGGCCGGCGAAGGGCAGCTCCCCACCGGGGGTGAAGATCCGCAGCCGGTAGTCGGCCCGTGGGTCGGTCGGCGAGAGCAGGAAGGTGGTCTCCGAGAGGTTGGTCCAGCGGGCGAAGGCGGCCATCGTGGTCTCGTCGACCTCGTCGGCGTCGTGCACCACCGCGACCGGGTTGCCGGAGAGCGCACCGTTGGCGAAGACGTCGACCTGGCTGAATCCGTGCTGAGGCATGCCTGATGCTCTCAACCGCGCTGGACGACGTGGCTCGGACCCCTGCGAACCACACGCAGACCCCGGCGGGACACCACGGCGACGTCACCGTCCCGGTCGGTGCGTGCCACCTCCATCCGCGCCTGTGCGAGCAGGGCCAGCAGCGACGGCGCCGGGTGGCCGTAGTCGTTGTCGGCGCCCACGGAGATCACCGCGAGCCGCGCACCGCTGGCCCGGACCAGATCGGGGTCCTGGCTGGCGCTGCCGTGATGGGCCACCTTGAGGACGTCGACCGGCACTCCCCCGGTCTCGCGCAGCAGCCGGCTCTGGGACGGCTCCTCCTCGTCACCCATCAGCAGCAGCCGCAGACCACCTGACTGCACGAGCAGCACCACGCTGGCGTCGTTGGGCGGGGACTGTGAGAGCGCGGGTGGGTCCCCGGAGGGGGCGATCACCTGCAGGGTCAGCGGCCCCACCCTCCGGGTTCGGGAGTACGCCGTCCGGTGCACCGGCACGCCGGCGGCGGCCGCGACCGCCTCGACGAGGTGTACCCCGGAGAGCGGATCGGCGAGCTGCGTGACCTCGACCGCTGCCACCTCACGGCCACGGAGCACGCCGGCGAGCCCGTCGACGTGGTCGGCGTGGAAGTGGGTGAGCACGACCAGCGGGACCCGGCGTACGCTCAGACGCCGCAGGCAGCCGTCGATCGCGCGGGGATCGGGACCGGCGTCCACGACGACCGCCGAACCCGGACCGGCGTTGAGCACCAGCCCGTCACCCTGGCCCACGTCGCAGGCCACCATCACCCACCCCTCGGGTGGCCATCCCGGTGTCGGCAGCGGCACCAGCAGGGCAACCACCATCACGCCGCTCATCGACACGGTGGCCAGCCGCCTGGACAGCAGCCACGAAAGCAGCAGGGCCACGACGACGCACAGCACCGTGAGCAGCGCGATGCTCACCGGACCGGCGGACCAGCCGACGGCTGCGGTGGGCAGGGAGGCGGAGCGCTCGGCGACCGCCACGATCCATCGGGCGCACCACGCTGCCGGCGCCGCCACCACGCGACCCAGTGGTGCGGAGACCAGGCCGACCACACCACCTGCGAGGCCGAGCACCGTGGCGGGTCCCACGGCCGGCGCGGCGAGCAGGTTGGCGGCGACGGCGACCAGGCTCACCTGGGAGGAGATCGCGGCCACGATCGGGGTGCACGCGAGCTGGGCGGCCAACGGCACCGACACCGCCTCCGCCACCCCTCGAGGCAGCCACCGGCACAACCGGTCGCGCCACCCGGGGGCCAGCCAGAGGATGCCCGCCGTGGCCGATGCGGAGAGCGCGAAGCCGGTCGAGAGTGCCAGCCACGGGTCGATCACCAGGAGGACCAGCACCGCCACCCCCAGCGCCCGGGCACCACGCTGACGGCCGTTGGTGCCGAGCCCGAGCAACGCCACGGAGCCCATCGCTGCTGCCCGCACCACGCTGGGCTCGGTTCGGGCGAGCAGCACGAAGCCGGCCACGCCGAGCAGCCCCACCACCGTCAGCGCGTGGGCGCGCACCCCGACCCAGCGGGCGAGCAGCAGCAACGCCCCCACCACGAGGGTGAGGTTGGTGCCGGAGACCGCCAGCAGGTGCGTCAGCCCGGAGATCCGGAAGTTCGTGGCGACCTCCTCCGGCAGCCCGCCGTCGTCGCCGTCCACCAGGGCCGGCACCAGGGCGCGCGGCTCCTGCGGTTGGTGGGCCACCGCGTCTCGGATCGAGCGCCGCAGCCCGCCCGCGGCGCGCAGCAGCGCACCGGGTCGCTCGAGGACGTGCGGTGGTCCGCGGCTGGTCAGCACTGCGGCGAGCTCGGAGGTGGAGGCGCGCTGCAGCCTGCCCCGCCCCTCGACCTCGGCACCGAGCTCGACCCGGCGCCACGACTCCTCGGCGATCACCAGGATCGCGGCCCGGCCACGGTGCCGGACACCCCGGCCGAGCACCTCGGTGGCCCGCGCACGGAGGGTCACGTAGCGCCCGAAGCGACCCTCCCGGAGCACGGGGTCCGTAGCCACCACCAGCCGGACCTGCACCGCGGCGCCCTCCCGCGCGAGAGCCTCGACGGGGCTGCGCTGCACGGCCGCGGTGCGCACGACGGTGGAGGCGGCCAGTCCCGTCCACACCAGCAGCCAGACCAGGCCGGTCGCGATCCTGCGGCCCTGCCGGCGGCGCAGCACGAGCAGCAGACCACCCGCCCCGGCGACCCAGGGCACCAGCACCGGGGCCATGAACCCAGCCACCGCGGCCGTCCACGCCACGAGACCGAGCACGGGCGCCCGCAAGTCACGGACCGGGACGTCCGGCGGGCCGCCGGGCGCCACCGGTCTCACAGCGTCACGAGAGGCGCCAGCTCCGCCAGGGTCTTCTCACCGATGCCGTCCACCTCGAGCAGCTCGTCCACCGAGGCGAAGGCACCATGCTCGGTGCGCCAGGACAGGATCTTCTGCGCGGTGACCGGGCCCACGCCGGGCAGGGTGTCGAGCTGCTCGGCGGTCGCGGTGTTCAGGTTGACCAGCGCTCCGGAGGCGGGTGGGGCCCCCGCGACCGCGCCTGCAGCGGGACCGACGGCGTGGGCGGGCGCACCGACCAGGATCTGCTCGCCGTCGACGAGGACCCGGGCCAGGTTGAGGCTGGTCAGATCGACCCTCCCCCGCGCGCCGCCGGCATGCTCCAACGCGTCCACGACCCGTGATCCCGCCGGGAGGGTGGCGACCCCGGGACGGCGTACCTTCCCCGCGATGTCGACGGTCACCTCGCCCGCCGGAGCCGCCGCCGCGGTGCCCGGCGTGACCGGGGACGTCGACGCCAGCGGGTGAGCGCCGTCCACCGGTGTGGCAGGCGTGACCGGCTGGCTGGTGCCGCCGGCCCGCGCGAAGCCGACGGCACTCACCACGAGCGCCAGCAGCACCAGGGCACCCACCACGACGATCGGGCCGTGCCCGAGACCGACGCGACCCCGGAAGGTCTCCGGCACCTGCTCGCCCAGCCAGCCCCGCAGGCGCGACCCACCACCACCGGTGGTCGTGCGCAGGTGCCGGCCGGCGGGAGCGATCGCGGTCGGCTCCGGGAGGTCGGTCGGCGCAGGGTCGGGGCCGGGCTCAGGATCGGGGTCGGCAGCAGGCGCCCACGGGGTCAGCCCGGCCTGCTCGAGCTCACGCCCGAGCAGCTCCAGCCGCAGCCGTGCGGCCTCGGTGGCCTGGTCCTGGGAGTGCCTGCGCATGGGGCGACGCTAGGCAGCGCCGGACCCGCGGGAAAGCACCTCGGACTCGACCTGTGGACAACTCGGCGACCCGGCCCGTTGTGGAGGACCCCACGCAGCCGATCCCGTACGTCGACCTCAGCGAGGGGCGACGCAGACCGCGACCATGCCCGGACCGACGTGGGCGCCGAGGACCGCCCCGATCTCCCCCACCGCCACCTCTCGACCGGCGAGCCGGTCCGCGAGTCGTTCCTGCAGCCGCTCGGCCAGCTCGACGGCACGGTCGTGGCCGGCCAGGTGGGCCACCGCCACGTCGACGTCACGACCGCCCTCCAGCGCCGCCTCCACCGCCAGCTCCTCGAGCCGGGACAGCGCCTTGGTCGAGGTGCGCACCCGCTCGAAGGGACCCACGCGACCGTTCTCGACCCTGAGGATCGGCTTGACCGCCAGCGCGGACCCGACCAGCGCGGCGGCAGCGCCCATGCGCCCGCCCCGGCGCAGGTACTCCAAGGTGTCGACGTAGAACAGCGACGTGGTCGCTCCGGCGCGGACGGACGCTGCGGCGCCGGCCTCGGCCGCGTCGGCTCCGGCGTCGCGCGCATCCGCGGCAGCGAGTACGGCGAACCCGGTGCCGATCCCCACCTGGCGGGAGTCGACGCACGTGACCGGCACCGGCGACCGCCGTGCCGCGAGCTGGGCCGACTCATAGGTGCCGCTCAGCTCCGCCGACAGGTGCACCGACACGATCTCGGTGACCCCGGTGCTGGCGAGACCCTCGTAGACCTCGAGCATCGTCTCGGGGTTGGGCCGTGACGTGCTCACCGGCGTCCACTCGCGCAGCGCCTCGGCCAGCATCTCCGGCGTGACACCCCCCTCGACGCCCTCGTCGTAGGCGGCCGCACCGATCACCACCTGCAAGGGCACCACGGTGATGTTCCGCTGCGTGACTGTCTCCAGGCTCAGCGAGGCGGTCGAGTCGGTGACCAGGGCAACGGACATGACCGAAGGCTAGCGTCGTGGCCACTCCCCCCGACTCCGGTCCAGGGTGGAGTCGTTAACGTCGAGTCGGACAGCACACCCACCACTCAGGAGGCACCACATGCGCGTCGTCATCGCCGGGGGACACGGCCAGATCGCACGACACCTCGAGAGGATCCTGGTCGCCCGCGGGGACGAGCCGGTCGGCATGGTCCGCAGCGCCGAGCAGATCCACGACCTCGAGGCCGATGGTGCCGCCGCGGTGCTGATCGACCTGGAGAAGACCAGCGTCGCCGAGATGGCCGACGCCGTGCGTGGTGCCGACGCCGTGGTCTTCGCCGCGGGCGGAGGAGCCGACGGCAACGCCGCGCGCAAGAAGTCCGTGGACCGGGACGGCGCGATCCTGCTCGCCGACGCGGCCGAGGAGGCCGGCGTACGCCGCTACGTGCTGCTGTCCTCGATGGGCACCGAGACCGCCGACCCCGACTCCGAGGAGGTCATGCAGGTCTACCTGCGGGCCAAGCAGGAGGCAGACGACGACATCCGGTCCCGCGACCTGGACTGGTCGGTGGTCAAGCCCGGCAGCCTGACCGACGACGACCCGACCGGCCTGGTCCAGCTCGGCTCGACCGAGTACGGCGAGATCCCCCGTGCCGACGTGGCGGCCGTGCTCGCTGCCGCGCTCGAGGACCCCGCGAGCATCGGCAAGACCTTCAACGCCATCTCCGGCAGCACGCCGATCGTGGACGGCGTGGCGCTGCTGTGAGAGGCGCGGCCCTCGCCCTGCTGCTGGCGGCGACGACCGGATGCTCGGTCGGCACCGCACAGCAGAAGGGCGACGCGGCCGCCGTTCCCAGCACCCCGCCCACCATCTCCCCACCGACCGACACGCCGGGCTCGGGGTCGGGCACCGCAAGCTCACCCGCCTGCGTGGAGGTGCGCGCGGGGATCAGGGCGTTCAACGCCGGCGACTTCGCCGAGACGGTGGCGCACTTCGAGGTCGCGCTGCCGCTCGCGCGGGCCCAGGCCCGCACCGAGGGGTCGGCACAGGCCGAGGACCTGCTCGAGGCCGTGCGCTACTACGCCGAGCTCGCGCCCGAGGACTACCCGGAGGCGGCCCGCAGCTCACCGGAGTTCGTGAGGTACAAGGCGATCACCCTGGGCCAGTGCGTGCCGGTGCCGCTCGACGAGCTCCCCGACGGGGATCCCACCAGCCCCGGCACCGACACCTGAGCCGGCCCGGGGGCGCGGCCCTCAGCCGGCGACGATGTTGACCAGCTTGGGTGCCCGCACGATCACCTTGCGGACCTGCTTGCCCTCCAGCGCACGCTGCACGGTCTCGTCGGCCATGGCAGCCGCCTCGAGGTCGGCGTCGCTGATCTGGGGTGACACCTCGAGCCGGGCCTTGACCTTGCCCTGGATCTGGACGACCGCGGTCACGCTGTCCTCGACCAGGAGCGTCGGGTCCACCGTCGGCCAGCCCGCCCGCGCCACGGTGGGCTCGTGGCCGAGCCGGTCCCACATCTCCTCGGCCGTGTAGGGCGCCACCAGGGAGAGCAGGATCGCGACGGTCTCGACCGCCTCCCGCACGGCCGTGTCCCGCGGCCCGCAGCCGGAGTCGATGGCCTTGCGGGTGGCGTTGACCAGCTCCATGGTCCGAGCGACGAGCACGTTGAACCGGTGTGACTCGATCAGCTGCTCGGCGTCCGCGACCGTGCGGTGGGTGACCTTGCGCAGCGCCACGTCACCGCCGTCGGGCGCGGTTCCCGGCGCGCAGTCGACGTCGCCCGACAGCCGCCACGCGCGCTGCAGGAACTTCAGCGACCCCGCCGGCGACATGTCGGCCCAGTCGATGTCGTCCTCGGGCGGGCCGGCGAAGACCATCGTCAGCCGGACCGCGTCCACGCCGTACGCCCGAATCATCTCGCCGAGGTTGACACCGTTGCCCAGCGACTTGCTCATCGCCTTGCCCTGGTTGATCACCTGGCCCTGGTTGAGCAGGGCGCTGAACGGCTCGACGAAGTCGATCATCCCCATGTCGTGCAGCACCTTGGTGAAGAACCGGCTGTAGAGCAGGTGCAGGATCGCGTGCTCCACGCCACCGACGTACTGCGCCGCCGGCATCCAGTTGCGCACGGCGTCCTCGTCGAACGGGCCGCCGGTGAAGTCCGGAGAGCAGTAGCGCAGGAAGTACCACGACGAGTCCACGAAGGTGTCCATCGTGTCGCTGTCGCGGCGGGCCGGCCCCCCGCAGGTGGGGCAGGCGACGTTGACCCACTCCTCGGCGGCCGCCAGCGGCGAGACCCCCTTGGGCTTGAGGTCGGCACCCTTGAGGTCGGGCAGCCGCACCGGCAGCTCCTCGAGAGGTACGTCGACCTCGCCGCAGGTCTCGCAGTGGATGATCGGGATCGGCGCTCCCCAGTAGCGCTGGCGGCTCAGCAGCCAGTCACGCAGCCGGAAGTTGACCGTCCCGGTGCCGGTGCCGCGCTCCTCGAGGGTCTCGATGATCGCCGCGATGCCCGCGGTCTTGTCGCGCAGGCCGTCGAGGTCACCGGAGTTGACGTAGACGCCGTCCCCCAGCGTGGCCACGTAGGTCTCCTCGGGGTTCTCCTCACCGGTGTCGACGACCCGCCTGACCGGCAACCCGAACGCCTTGGCGAAGTCGAGGTCACGCTGGTCGTGAGCGGGCACGGCCATGATCGCGCCGGTGCCGTAGTCGGCCAGCACGTAGTCCGAGGCCCACACCGGCATCTGCTCACCGGTCACCGGGTTGACCGCGGTGATGCCCAGGTCGACCCCGCTCTTGGGCCGGTCGGTGGCCAGCCGGTCGATGTCGGTGGCCTTGCGCACCTCGACCAGGTAGTCCTCCAACGCCTGCTGCCGCTCGGGGTGAGCGATCTCCGCGGCCATCCGGGCGTCGGCGGCGACCACCATGAAGGTGGCGCCGTAGAGCGTGTCGGGACGGGTGGTGAACACCGTGACCGTGCGTCGGCCGCCGTCGGCCAGCTCCATCTCGAAGTCGACATGGGCGCCCTCGGAGCGCCCGATCCAGTTGCGCTGCATCGCCAGCACCTTCGAGGGCCAGGTGTCCTCGAGCGCCTCCATGTCGTCCAGCAGCCGCTGGGCGTAGTCGGTCACCTTGAAGTACCACTGGGTCAGCTCACGCTTGGTCACCTCGGCGCCGCAGCGGTCGCACATCCCGCCGACCACCTGCTCGTTGGCCAGCACGGTCTGGTCGTTGGGGCACCAGTTCACCGGCGAGGACTTGCGGTAGGCCAGGCCCCGCTCCCGGAACTTCAAGAACAGCCACTGCGTCCAGCGGTAGTACTCCGGGTCGGAGGTGTTCAGCCGTCGCGACCAGTCGAAGGACACGGCGTACTTCTTGAAGGAGTCGGCCTGGGTCTCGATGTTGGCGTAGGTGTAGACGGCCGGGTTCTCGTCGTTCCTGATCGCGGCGTTCTCCGCGGGCAGGCCGAAGGAGTCCCAGCCGATCGGGTTGAGGACCTCATAGCCACGCTGCCACCAGTAGCGCGCGATCACGTCGTGCAGGGCCATCACCTCGGCGTGACCCATGTGCAGGTCCCCGCTGGGGTAGGGGAACATCGTCAGCGCGTAGCGCTTCTCGCGGGGACTGGCGTCGTCGGCCCGGAAGGCGTCGAGCTTCTCCCACACCGGCAGCCACTTGGCCTCGGTGCCGGGGACGTCGTAGGCCGCGGTCTCGTGGTCCTGGGGGGTCTGGCTCATCGTGGTCTCTCTCGGTTCCTGGGTCTGCGCGGGGCACAAAAAAACCCCTCGTGGACGAGGGGCGGCCGCACCGGTTCGTGCTCCGGTGCGGCTAACGAAGAAGCAGCGGCTGCCACATGCGGTCATGGTAGCGGGCAGCGGCGCCGACGCTCATCCGCCCGTTGCCTCCACCCCGATCCGGACCTAGTGTGCCGAGCAAGGATTGGAGTGCTCGTGCACGAGCTGTCGATCGCCGAAAGCATCGTCGAGACCGTCCTGTCCCGCACGGGAGACCGACAGGTCCACGTCGTCCGCGTGCGCGTGGGCAGGCTGATGGCCGTGGTCCCCGACGCGCTGCTGTTCTGCTTCGACCTCGCCGCGGACGGTACGCCGCTGGCCGGGGCCCGCCTCGAGGTCGAGCAGTCCGACACCCGGGTGCGCTGCCGGGAGTGCGACGAGGAGACCGTGGTCCCGGACATGATCCTGCTCTGCGACTGCGGCAGTGCCGACGTGGAGGTCCTCGCAGGCCGCGAGCTCCAGGTCAGCTCGGTGGAGGTGGCTTGAGATGTGCAGCACCTGCGGCTGCGGGGTGGGCGAGGCCCGGGTGGAGGGTCACGACCACGACCACGACCACGACCACCAGCACCCCCATCCCCATCCCCATCCCCATCCGCATAATCGGGCCGGTGCCGAGCTGCGCACGCACACCCTGGTGCTCGAGGAGCGCCTGCTCGCCCGCAACGACGACCTCGCCGCGACCAACCGGAAGTGGTTGCGCGAGCGCGGCACCGTGCTGGTCAACGTGATGAGCTCCCCCGGCTCGGGCAAGACCACCCTGCTCGAGCGCACCGTGCGCGAGCTGGGCGAGGAGTCCTACAGCGAGGTCTCGGTGATCGAGGGCGACCAGGAGACGCTCTTCGACGCCGAACGGATCCGCGCAGCCGGAGCCCACGCCGTGCAGGTCAACACCGGCGCCGGCTGCCACCTCGACGCTGCGATGGTCCACGACGCCCTGCACCAGCTGGACCCTCCGCGCGGCGGCCTGGTGTTCGTGGAGAACGTCGGCAACCTGGTGTGCCCGGCCATGTTCGACCTCGGCGAGGTCCGCAAGGCGGTGGTGATCTCGGTGACCGAGGGTGACGACAAGCCGCTGAAGTACCCGCACATGTTCGCCGCCGCCGACCTCGTGGTGGTCAACAAGGTCGACCTGCTGCCGTACGTCGACTTCGACCTGGCGCGGCTCTCCGCCGATGCCCGGTCGCTCCGCCGCGATGTGGACATCCTGCCGGTTTCAGCCCGCACCGGGGAGAACCTTGCGAACTGGTACACCTGGCTCGACACCCTCGGCAAGCAGGAGGCAGTGTGACCCTTGACACATTCGCGCGCGGGGTGCCTATGGTGAAAACCTCGTTGCGCAAGTGAGCCGTACGGGTCGGCCCCAGCAAGAACTTGGGGGGACGCAGCCTCCCGGGAAGTGTGGCGAACATGCCCACAGCCGAAGCAGTGCAGGCGGAGCAGACGTTGATCCACGTGCTGTGGATCAACGCCGGACTCAGTTGTGACGGGGACTCGGTCTCGCTGACCGCAGCGACCCAGCCCAGCATCGAGGAGATCGCTCTCGGCGCCCTGCCGGGCCTGCCCCAGATCGCGGTGCACTGGCCGCTGATCGACTTCGAGTGCGGCCCCAACGGTGGCGCCGACGACTTCCTGGAGTGGTTCTTCAAGGCCGACCGCGGGGAGCTGGAGCCGTTCGTGCTCGTCGTGGAGGGGTCGATCCCCAACGAGCAGCTGCACGACGAGGGCTACTGGTGCGGGTTCGGCAACGACCCTGCGACCGGACAGCCGATGACCACCAGCGAGTGGCTGGACCGGCTGGCGCCGAAGGCCACCGCGATCGTCGCGGTCGGCACCTGTGCGACGTACGGCGGCATCCACGCGATGGCGGGCAACCCGACAGGCGCGATGGGCGTGCCCGACTACCTCGGCTGGGACTGGAAGTCCAAGGCCGGCATCCCGATCGTCTGCGTCCCCGGGTGCCCGGCCCAGCCCGACAACATGGCCGAGACCCTCACCTACCTGCTCTACATGGCCACCGGCCAGGCTCCGATGATCCCGCTCGACGACGCGCTGCGTCCCACCTGGCTCTTCGGTCAGACCGTGCACGAGGGCTGTGACCGGGCCGGCTACTACGAGCAGGGTGACTTCGCCGACGAGTACGGCTCCCCCAAGTGCATCGTCAAGCTCGGGTGCTGGGGACCGACGGTGAAGTGCAACGTCCCCAAGCGGGGCTGGATGAACGGCATGGGCGGTTGTCCCAACGTCGGTGGGATCTGCATCGGCTGCACGATGCCGGGCTTCCCCGACAAGTTCATGCCGTTCATGGACGAGCCTCCCGGCGGGAAGCTCTCGACGACCACGGTCGGGCTCTACGGCAACACGATGCGACGGCTGCGCGGCATCACCACGCAGACCCTGGACAAGGAGCCCAAGTGGCGCAAGCCGGGCAAGGTGCTGACCACCGGCGCCACCCGGACCTGGTAGTTCTCGGCGACACCAACGACGAAGTGAGCCACGGCAATGACCTCCACGATTCCCAGCACCAGCAGGAACAAGCACGCCGCTGACAGTGACCTCGTCGAGATGGCGTGGGACCCGATCACCCGCATCGTCGGCAGCCTCGGGATCTACACCAAGATCGACTTCAACCAACGGGTCGTGGCCGAGTGCCACAGCACCTCGTCGATCTTCCGCGGCTACTCGATCTTCATGAAGGGCAAGGACCCGCGCGACGCCCACTTCATCACCAGCCGGATCTGCGGCATCTGCGGCGACAACCATGCCACCTGCTCCTGCTACGCGCAGAACATGGCCTACGGGGTGAAGCCCCCGCACCTCGGTGAGTGGATCGTCAACCTCGGCGAGGCCGCGGAGTACATGTTCGACCACAACATCTTCCAGGAGAACCTGGTCGGGGTGGACTACTGCGAGAAGATGGTCTCCGAGACCAACCCGGGAGTCCTCGAGCTGGCCAACGACACCGAGGCCCCGCACGCCGCCGACCACGGGTACCGGACCATCGGCGACATCATGCGCTCGCTGAACCCCTTCACCGGGGAGTTCTACCGCGAGGCGCTCCAGGTCAGCCGGTGGACCCGCGAGATGTTCTGCCTGATGGAGGGGCGCCACGTCCACCCCTCGACGCTCTACCCCGGTGGCGTCGGCACCGTGGCCACGATCCAGCTGATGACCGACTACATCACCCGGCTGATGCGCTACGTGGAGTTCATGAAGAAGACCGTGCCGATGCACGACGACCTCTTCGACTTCTTCTACACCGCGCTCCCCGGCTACGAGGAGGTCGGCAACCGGCGCATCCTGCTCGCCTGCTGGGGCTCCTTCCAGGACCCCGAGCACTGCAACTTCGAGTACAAGGACATGACCGACTGGGGACGCAAGATGTACGTCACCCCCGGCATCGTCGTCGACGGCACGCTGGTCACCACCGACCTGGTCGAGATCAACCTCGGCATCCGGATCCTGCTCGGCTCCTCCTACTACGACGACTGGGAGGGCCAGGAGACCTTCGTGCAGCGCGACCCGCTGGGCAACCCCGTCGACCGGCGGCACCCGTGGAACCAGCACACCAACCCGCGGCCGCAGAAGCGCGACCTGGACGACAAGTACTCCTGGGTGATGTCGCCGCGCTGGTTCGACGGCAAGGACTACCTCGCCCTGGACACCGGTGGCGGCCCGCTGGCCCGACTGTGGTCGACGGCGCTCGCCGGTCTTGTCGACATCGGCTACGTCCAGTCCACCGGCACCAGCGTGAAGATCAACCTGCCGAAGACCGCACTCAAGGGCCCCGTGGAGCTGGAGTGGAAGGTCCCGCAGTGGAGCAACACCATCGAGCGCAACCGGGCCCGCAGCTACTTCCAGGCGTACGCCGCCGCGTGTGCCCTGCACTTCGCGGAGAAGGCGCTGGTCGAGATCCGGGCCGGACGCACCAAGACCTGGGAGAAGTTCGAGGTCCCCGACGAGGGGATCGGCTGCGGTTTCACCGAGGCCGTCCGTGGGGTGCTCTCGCACCACATGGTGATCCGCGACGGGAAGATCGCGAACTACCACCCCTACCCGCCGACCCCGTGGAACGCCAACCCGCGTGACTCCTACGGCACCCCCGGCCCCTACGAGGACGCCGTGCAGGGCCAGCCGATCTTCGAGGAGAACGACCGCGAGCACTTCAAGGGGATCGACATCATGCGCACGGTGCGCAGCTTCGACCCCTGCCTGCCCTGTGGCGTGCACATGTACCTCGGCGAGGGCAAGGAGCTCGAGCTGCTCCACTCCCCCACCCAGTCCGCCGGCAGCTAGCCGGTCATGGCTTCGCCGCCGCGTCCTGACTCACCGCCCGACTCCCTGCGTGCCACGGGTGAGCGGATCGACGCGCTGCTCGACGCCGCCGGCGCCGGGGGCGTGGCGGCACGCGAGCGGGCCGAGGAGCTGGTCCGGCTGGTCGCCGACCTCTACGGTGCCGGCCTGGAGCGCCTCCTCGACCTCGTGCACGACGCCGGCCGCCTCGACGACGAGGTGCTCGCCGCCCTGGCCGCCGACGACCTCGTCGCCAGCCTGTTGCTGGTGCACGGGCTGCACCCCTACGACGTCGGCCAGCGCGTGGAGCAGGCCCTCGAGGGGGTGCGTCCCTACCTCGGCTCCCACGGTGGTGATGTCGAGCTGGTCGGGGTCAGTCGTGACGGCGTGGTCCGGCTGCGGCTGCTCGGCAGCTGCGACGGCTGCCCCTCCTCCTCGGTGACCCTCAAGCTCGCCGTCGAGGGCGCCATCGAGGCCGCGGCGCCCGAGGTGGTCGCGATCGAGGTCGAGGACGTGGCCGCAGCACCGTCTGCGGGACTGATCCCGGTCGACTCGCTGCGCTCGCGTCTGCAGGAGGCCGAGAACAGCACCGTGGCCTGGGTAGCGGTCCCCCGCGCGGCCGAGCTGGCGCCGGGCGAGGTCACGGTCGACACGGTGCAGGACACGTCGGTCCTGCTGTGCCGCCTGGAAGGCACGGTGTTCGCGTTCCTCGACCGCTGCGCGCGCTGCGAGAGCTCGCTGGACGGCGCGGTGCTGTCCCGCCGGCTGGGTGCCGCGGTCGGTGAGGCGGTGCTCCGCTGCCCGTCGTGTCGCGCGCACTACGACGTACGCCGTGCCGGCGCCTGCCTCGACGAGGACGACCTGCACCTCGACCCGCTGCCGCTGCTCACCGACCGCGGGGTCAGCTCGGTGGCGGTGCCGTCGACGGTTCCGGCATGACCACGCTCGGGCGTCCCCCGCTCGCGAGTCTGCGCCGGATCACCGCGACCCGCCCGGCGCCGGTGACCGAGGAGCGCTGCGAGATGTGCGCGGTCCCCGTCGCCGAGGAGCACCAGCACGTGGTCAACCTGGAGAGCCGGTCACTGATGTGCACCTGCCGCGGGTGCTACCTGCTCTTCACCGACGAGTCCGCGCGGCTGCGCTACCGCGCGGTCCCCGACCGCTACCTCTCCTTCCCCGACTTCGACCTCGACACCGGCCAGTGGGAGGAGCTGCAGATCCCGGTCGGGTTGGCGTTCTTGTTCCACAACTCGGTGCAGGAGCGAGTGGTGGCCTTCTACCCCGGACCCGCCGGGGCGACCGAGTCAGAGCTGCCGCTGCCGGCGTGGGAGCGCATCGTCCTGGCCAATCCCGCCCTGGCCGGCCTGCGCCCCGACGTCGAGGCACTGCTGGTGCGGTCCGCCGTACGCGAGGAGAAGCCCGCCAGCTGCCACCTGGTGCCCATCGACGCCTGCTACGAGCTGGTCGGACGGTTGCGGCTGCTGTGGCGCGGCTTCGACGGTGGCAGCGAGGCGCATGCGGCGATCGAGGCGTTCTTCACCAAGGTGGAGCAACGCAGTCGGCCCGCACCCGCTCACCCTCCGGGGGCGGAGGGTCCATGAGCAGTTACACCTTCACCGTCGTCGACGTGTTCGCAGAGCCCTACGCCGCCGCGCCGCAGCTCACCGCGCGGCTGCGCATCGAGGAGTCCACCGGACAGACGATCCACACGGTCGCGCTGCGATGCCAGGTGCGGATCGAGCCCCAGCGCCGCACCTACGAGGAGGCCGACGAGAGCGGCCTGCGCACGCTCTTCGACGACCGGGGCCGGTGGGCGCAGACCTTGCGCCCCTTCCTGTGGATGCAGACCAGCACGATGGTGCCCGGTTTCACCGGAGTCACCGAGGTCGACCTCGCGCTGCCCTGCACCTACGACTTCGAGCTCACCGGCTCGCGCTACCTGCACGCCGTGGGTTCCGGCGACGTGCCGCTGGCGCTGCTGTTCTCCGGCACCGTGTTCACGCGTGGCCGCAACGGCTTCGGGGTGGAGCAGGTGCCGTGGGACTGCGAAGCCGACTACCGGCTGCCGGTGAGCGTGTGGCAGGACATGGTCCGGTCCTACTTCCCGCACACCGGCTGGATCCGGATGGATCACGACGTGATCGATCGGCTGGCGGCCTACCAGGCCGAGCACGGGCTGACCACGTGGGAGGAGACCGTGCAGACGCTGCTGGCTGCTGCCGAGAACACCAGGAGCAGGGTCGGCGACAACGGGCTCGGCGACCATGGGGTCAGGTCATGAGCATCGACCACGTCCGGGCGGTGGCGGACGCGGTGCTCTACGAGGGCTACCTGCTCTACCCCTACCGGGCGAGCTCGCGGAAGAACCAGTCCCGCTGGCAGTTCGGGGTGCTCGGCCCTCCGCACGCCGGACGAGCCAGCTTCAGCGAGCCACCCGCGATGTCGTTCGAGTGCCTGGTCGAGCCGGACCACGTCAGCGTCGACCACCCGACGGTCTTGGTGCACCTGCGCTTCCTGCAGCTGGTCGAGCGCCGGGTCGAACGCAGCGAGGGTGAGAGCTTCGTCGCGGTCGAGGAGCTCGTCGTCGACGGCGTCTCGTGGCTGAGCTGGGAGGAGGCCACTGAGCACGAGCACCTGCTCCCGGCGTACTCCCTGGCCGGTGCGCTCTCCAGCGCTGCCCACACCGAGCCCTACGAGGCCACCGTGGAGGTTCCCGGTGGTGAGGACCACGCGCCGCTGGAGGATGCCGAGGGCACCGTCGTGGGGCGGGTCGTACGCCGTCGCCGGCCACTCCTCGCCCGGGTCCGACTGGAGGCCAGAGCCGACGGCGACTACGTCCGCGTCGGTGTGGAGGTGCAGAACCTGCACCCGGACCCGGTCTCGGACAAGGCCGAGGCGATCGGGTTCTCGCTGATCGGTGCGCACGTGCTGGTCGAGGCTCGCGGGGTCGGCTTCGTCTCGCTGCTCGATCCACCCGAGGAGGCCGCCGACGCGGTCGCGCGCTGCCACCAGCACCGCTGCTGGCCCGTCCTGGCCGGGCAGAAGGGCAGCCGGAACGTGGTGCTGGGATCGCCGATCATCCTCTACGACCACCCGAGCGTCGCTGAGGAGAGTGCGGGGGCGCTGTTCGACTCCACCGAGATCGACGAGATCCTCACCCTGCGGGTGATGACGATGACCGACGCGGAGAAGCTCGAGGCGCGCGCCACCGACCCCCGTGCCGCGGAGATCATCGACCGGTGCGACGCGATGTCACCGCAGGCGCTGCAACAGCTGCACGGCGTCCTCCGCGACCCGCACGGGGCGGCCGAGCCCACGACCTTCGAGACCGGCGACGTGCCGTGGTGGGACCCGGCCGCCGACGCGAGCGTGGACCCCGGCACCGACAGCGTGCTGATCGACGGGGTCGCGGTCAGCAAGGGCAGCGTCGTACGCGTGCACCCCTCCCGCCGGGCCGACGCCCAAGACCTGTTCTTCGAGGGGCAGCTGGCCCGGGTGACGGCCGTGCTCTCCGACGTGGACGGCGAGAGCCACGTGGCGCTGGTGCTGCTCGACGACCCGGCGGCCGACCTGCACGACTGGTACGGCCGCTACCTGTACTTCGCCCCCGACGAGCTCGAACCACTTCCCCCGACCGATCGAGAGGAGAGCAGGTCATGAAGACAGTCGGAATGCTGACCACCGTCGTGGCCGCGGCCATCGCCGTGGCGGCCGTGGGCGTCGGAATCAGGTCGATCCCCGACATCCAGCGATACCTGAAGATGCGCCAGATGTGACCACCCAGGACCGCCGAGAAGGAGGAATCACCCTGAACACCCACGTGCTGGTCGCCGGCGTCGGCAACCTGTTCTGCACCGACGACGGATTCGGACCGGAGGTCGTGCGCCGGCTGGTGAGCGCCGGTGACCTGCCGGAGGGCGTGCGCGCCGTGGACTACGGCATCCGCGGCATGCACCTGGCCTACGACCTGCTCGACGGCGTCGACGCGCTCGTGCTGGTCGACGCCGTGCCCGGCGACGGTCAGGCCGGTGAGATCCACGTGCTCCAGGTCGGCGAGTCCGACCTCGGCCCCGGCGTGTTCGACCCGCACGGGATGGCACCGGTGGCGGTGCTCTCCGGGCTGCGCGACCTGGGCGGTGAGCTGCCACCGACGTTCGTCGTGGGCTGCCGCCCGGCCGACGTCACCGAGGGGATCGGGCTGACCCCCCCGGTGGAGGCTGCGGTCCCCGAGGCGATCCGCACGGTCCGGACCCTGCTGCGCGACCACCTGCCCACCGTGGTGAGGAGCTGACCATGTGCCTGGGCATCCCCGGACGGGTGGTCCGGACCCTCGAGGGCAACGGCGGCCTGCTCGCGCTGGTCGACGTCCTCGGTGCGCAGCGACCGATCAACCTCGGGATGCTCGAGCATCCCGAGGTGCCGTCCGGCTCCTGGGTGCTGATCCACATGGGCTTCGCCCTCGAGGTGATCGGCCCGGAACAGGCCGAGCGCGCCCTCTCCGGCCTGGAGATGATGGGGCGTTCCCGGGAGCCGGACCCGTCATGACCGCCGCCACCGCCCTGCGCGCCCGGCACCGCCTCGAGGTGGGTGGTGTGGTGCAGGGGGTCGGCTTCCGCCCGTTCGTCTACGTCCTGGCCCTTCGGCTGCACCTGTCCGGTTCCGTCGGCAACACCGGCGCCGGCGTGGAGATCGAGGTGGAGGGCGATCCAGTGTCCTTGGCGGAGTTCACCCGCGCCCTGGTCGAGGAGGCACCGGCCCTGGCGGTGGTCGACTCGGTCCGGCGTACCCAGCTCGCGGTGCGGGGCGGCAGCGGTTTCACCATCGTGGACTCGGTGCCTGGAACCGGTGCTCGCACGCTCGCCTCCCCCGACGTCGCCACCTGCGCCCAGTGCCTGGCCGAGCTGGCGGACCCGGGCGACCGACGGCACCGGCACCCCTTCATCACCTGCACCAACTGCGGCCCGCGGTTCACGATCATCACCGACCTTCCCTACGACCGGGCGACCACCACCATGGCGGGCTTCGCGATGTGCGCCGCCTGCCGCGAGGAGTACGACGACCCGGCCGACCGGCGCTTCCACGCTCAACCTGTCTGCTGCCACGACTGCGGCCCACGGCTCGAGCTGCGGGACCGGCACGGCGGATCGATCGCCGGTGAGGAGGCGCTCGTCGAGGCCCGCGCCCTGCTCGCGACCGGCGCCGTCGTCGCGGTCAAGGGGCTCGGCGGCTACCACCTCGCCTGCGACGCCCGCAACGAGCGAGCGGTCGCGGAGCTTCGCCGTCGCAAGCAGCGCGGCGCCAAGCCTTTCGCGGTGATGGTGGCCGACCTCGGCGTCGCCCGGTCGTTGGCCACGATGACCGAGCACGAGGAGCAGCTGCTCAGCAGTGTCCGGCGGCCGGTCGTGCTCGTCCCCCGGTGTGACCGACCGGGCGCCGACACCGTGGCTGACTCCGTCGCGCCGGGCAACCCCGACCTCGGGCTGTTCCTGCCCTACACACCGGTGCACACGCTGCTCTTCGGCCTGCCTGGAGACCCACCCGGCCCGGACGCGCTGGTGATGACCTCGGCGAACCTCTCCGGCGAGCCGATCGTGACCGCCGACGCGGAGGCACTGACCCGGCTGGCGCCGTTCGCGGACGCCTGGCTCCGCCACGACCGCCCCATCCAGATCGCCTGCGACGACTCGGTGACCCGTTCGGTGGCCGGTGCCGAGCTGCCGATCCGACGCTCACGGGGCTACGCACCGCTGCCGGTGGCCCTGCCCTTCGAGGTGGCTCCCACGCTGGCCGCGGGTGCGGACCTGAAGAACACCTGCGCCGTCGCTGCAGGCCGTTATGCCTGGGTGAGCCAGCACATCGGCGACATGGACGACCTGGCCACCGTCGAGGCGCTCACCGAGACCGCCCGGCACCTGCAGATGCTCACCGGCGTCACCCCGGGCGAGCTGGTCTGCGATGCGCATCCCGGCTATCGCTCGGCGGGCTGGGCGCGCGACACGGCAGCCGGTCGCCCGGTCAGCGCGGTGCAGCACCATCACGCCCACATCGCCTCGGTGATGGCCGAGCACGGCCTCGACGTCGGGCAGAGCGTGATCGGGGTCGCCCTCGACGGCACCGGCTACGGCACCGACGGCGCGGTGTGGGGAGGCGAGGTGCTGGTCTGCGACTACAAGGCCGCGCGCCGTTGGGGCCACCTGGCCTACGTGCCGCTGGCCGGTGGCGACGCCAGCGTCCTGCGGCCCTACCGGATGGCGTTGTCCCACCTGCGGGCCGCCGGGGTCGCGTGGACCGATGACCTGGCCCCGGTGCAGGCGTGCCCGAGCGACGAGCAACGGGTGCTGGCGCACCAGCTCGAGACCGGCTTCGGCTGCGTGCCGACCTCCAGCATGGGCCGGCTCTTCGACGCGGTCGCCTCGCTGTGCGGCCTGCGTCAGAGCGTGGACTACGAGGCCCAGGCCGCGATCGAGCTCGAGGGCATGGCGCGACCGGCCTGGGCCGACGCGGCCGGGACCGGCTACCGGTTCGCGCTCGTCCCGGACGCCCGCGCCACCGACGACCCGGTCACCGCCGACGCCACCACGGTGGTGCGCTCGGTCGTGGCCGACCTGCGCGCCGGGACCCCGGTCGAGGTCGTCGCCGCCCGGTTCCACCGCGGTGTCGTCGACGTGGTGGCGGACCTGGTCCGCGGCGCCGCTCACGCCAGTGGACTCGCGACCGTGGCGCTCGGCGGCGGCGTCTTCGCGAACACGCTCGTGCTCGAGGCGGTCGAGCTGACCCTCGGGCAGCAGGGTCTCCGGGTGCTCCGCCCCCGGCAGCTGCCCCCCAACGACGGCGGCATCGCGCTGGGCCAGATCGTGGTCAACGCATGTCGATGAGAGAGAGGAGGACGCCATGTGTCTCGCAGTTCCAGGACGCGTGCTGAGCACTGCCGAGGTGGACGGCACCTTGATGGCCGACGTCGACTTCGGCGGGGTCCGCAAGGAGGTCTGCCTGCAATACATCCCCGACGTCTCCATCGGGGAGTACGTCGTGGTGCACGTCGGATTCGCGATCCAGCGACTCGACGAGCAGTCGGCCCTGGAGACGCTGGCCAACTTCGAACGCATGGGCATCCTCGAGGAGGAGTTCGGGGACGGCTTCGCCCTCGCCGCCCGGCAGGCAGGTCTCGAGCACACCACCGCACAGGGAGCCCGAGACGGGGCCCAGGAGGCAACACAGTCATGAAGTACCTCGACGAGTTCAGCGACCCAGATCTCGCGCGCACGCTGCTGGACCAGATCCACGCCGCGACCACCCGCCCCTGGGCGATGATGGAGGTCTGCGGCGGACAGACCCACTCGATCATCCGGCACGGCATCGACCAGCTGCTTCCCGACGAGGTCGAGCTGATCCACGGCCCCGGGTGCCCCGTGTGCGTCACCCCACTGGAGATCATCGACAAGGCGCTCGCGATCGCGGAGCGGCCCGAGGTGATCTTCTGCTCCTTCGGTGACATGCTCCGCGTCCCCGGCAGCGAGAAGGACCTGTTCACCATCAAGAGCGCCGGGGGTGACGTGCGGGTGGTGTACTCCCCGCTCGACGCCCTCAACCTCGCGCGCAAGAACCCCGACCGTGAGGTGGTGTTCTTCGGGATCGGCTTCGAGACCACCGCGCCGGCCAACGCGATGACCGTCTACCAGGCCAAGCGGCTCGGCGTACCCAACTTCTCGCTGCTGGTCTCCCACGTCCTGGTGCCGCCGGCGATCGCGGCGATCATGGAGTCGCCCAGCTGTCGGGTGCAGGGCTTCCTCGCCGCCGGCCACGTGTGCAGCGTGATGGGCACCTCGGAGTACCCCGCGCTCACCGAGAAGTACCAGGTGCCGATCGTGGTCACCGGCTTCGAGCCGCTGGACATCCTCGAGGGCATCCGCCGCACGGTCGTGCAGCTGGAGTCCGGGCGCCACGAGCTCGAGAACGCCTACCCGCGCGCCGTCCGTGCCGAGGGCAACCTTCCGGCGATGGAGATGCTGCGCGACGTCTTCGAGGTCACCGACCGCACCTGGCGCGGCATCGGGATGATCCCGGGCAGCGGTTGGAAGCTCTCGGCGAAGTACGCCGACTTCGACGCCGAGCAGCGCTTCTCCGTGCACGGCATCCACACCGAGGAGTCCAAGATCTGTCGCTCCGGAGAGGTGCTGCAGGGCCTGATCAAGCCGCACGAGTGCGCGGCCTTCGGCAAGGAGTGCACGCCGCGCAACCCGCTGGGCGCGACCATGGTCTCCTCGGAGGGGGCGTGCGCTGCCTACTACACCTACCGCCGGCTCGAGCTGGTGAGCACGCCATGAGTGCCGACCCGGTGACTCCAGCGGGGTTGGACTTCGAGGGGTGGGTCTGCCCGGCTCCTCTGCGAGACACCCCGGTGGTGGTGATGGGGCACGGCGGCGGCGGCGCGATGTCCGGTGAGCTGGTCGACCAGCTCTTCCTGCCGGCGTACGGCGAGGCCGCGCAGGCCAACCTCGCCGACGCGGCCGTGCTGACCCTGGACCCGACTCCCGGCAGCAGCACCGGCACCCGCCTCGCCTTCTCCACCGACTCCTTCGTGGTGAAGCCGATGTTCTTCCCCGGCGGGTCGATCGGCGACCTCGCCGTCAACGGGACCGTGAACGACCTGGCCATGGCCGGAGCGCGACCGCTGTGGCTCTCGACGGCTTACATCCTGCAGGAGGGCACGTCCCTGGAGGTCCTCGGCCGGATCGCCCAGGACGTCGGCCGCGCAGCGACGCAGGCAGGGGTGCACCTGGTCACCGGCGACACCAAGGTCGTCGACAGCGGCAGCGGCGACGGGGTCTACGTCAACACCGCCGGCATCGGCGTGATTGCCGACGGCGTCGACCTCGATCCCCGACGCGCTGCGGTCGATGACGTGATCCTGGTCAGCGGCGACATCGGCGTGCACGGCATCGCGGTGATGAGCTGCCGCGAAGGCCTCGAGTTCGGCACGACCATCGAGAGCGACACGGCCTCCTTGCACGACCTGGTCGCGACCATGGTGGCCACCGGTGCCGATCTGCACGTGCTGCGCGATCCCACGAGGGGTGGGCTCTCCGCCTCGCTCAACGAGATCGCCCGGACCTCCGGCGTCGGCATGGAGCTGATCGAGCGCGACCTCCCGATCCCGGCGCTGGTGCGCGACGCGTGCGGGCTGCTCGGGCTCGACCCGCTCCAGGTGGCCAACGAGGGCAAGCTGGTGGCGATCGTGCCGCCGGAGAGCGCGGATGAGGTGCTGGAGGCGATGCGCCGGCACCCGCTGGGAGCCGGCGCGGCCAGGATCGGCACCTGTGTGGCCGAGCACCCCCGGATGGTGGTCACCCGGACCGCGCTGGGCGGGACCCGGGTGGTGGACCTGCCGATCGGCGAGCAGCTGCCCCGGATCTGCTGAGGGGCGGCCCGCTGGCCGCGATCACGTTGCGGGACTGCGTCGTACGGTGGAGGAATGCTCCCTGGGACCCGCTGGCTCGCGGTGGCGGCGGTCGCTCTCGGAGTCGCGTCGGCGCCGCTGGCGCCCCAGCTGCTGCCCGCCGGCCGCAGCGACATCGGCGCGCTTCAGCTCGCCGACCGGATCCGGGACTCGGCTTCGGTGGGATGGTCGGGCGAGGTGCGCTCCCGGGGTTCGTTGGACGTGCCGCTCAGTGGCTCCAGGTTCGGCGGGGTCTCCCGTCTCTTCGGCGAGCCCAACGATCTCCGGGTCTGGTGGCGTGGTTCGGAGGAGTGGCGCATCGACCGGTTGCGCTCCACCGGCGAGACCGATCTCGTCCGCGACGGAGGGCTCGCGGTGCGCTGGAGCTACGAGGACGAGAAGGCGAGCTTCACCCCGTGGTCCACGATCCGGCTCCCCGACGACGTCGACGTGGTCCCTTCGAGCCTGGCCAGGCGCCTGCTGGCCGGTGCCACTTCTTCCGAGCTCTCGAGGTTGCCGTCGCGGAGGGTCGCCGGCACCAGCGCTCCCGGCCTGCGCCTGGTCCCCCGGGACACCCGCTCCACGATCAGCCGTGTGGACATCTGGGCCGAGGAGCGGACCGGCCTGCCGCTGCGGGTCGCGGTGTACGCCGACGCGGCGAACCCCGTGCTCACCACGACTGTCGACGAGCTCACCCTGCGGAGGCCCTCGGTCGAGTCGACCGCCTTCATGCTCTCCTCGGGCCTGAACTTCTCCAGTGGCTCCGCCCTCGACGAGGCCGCCGGCGCCAACGCGTTCGCGCCCTTCCGCCTGCCGGGCTCGATCGCGGACCTGCAGCGTCGCGGGTCCGCCAAGGAGTACGGCGGCGTCGGGGTCTACGGCAGAGGTCCGACCTCCATGGTCGTGCTGCCTCTGCGCGCGTCGGTCGGGGCCGCACTCGCCAAGCAGGTGCGTCAGGATCCCGCCTCCCGCGAGACCCGCCTGGGGGTCGCACTCGAGGTCGGTCCGGTCTCGGTGCTGCTCATCGGCGCCCAGGTCGGGAGCTTCCTGCTTGCCGGGACCATCGACCCGGCTGAGCTCGAACGAGCCGGGATGGATCTCGTCCGCGACGTGGTGGTGACCCGATGATCCGCACCACCGGCTTGAGCAAGCACTACGGCTCCGTGCGCGCGGTCGACGCGATCGACCTCGAGGTCCGTGAGGGTGACGTCTACGGCTTCCTGGGTGCGAACGGTTCAGGCAAGACCACCACCGTGCGGATGCTGCTGGGACTGGTGCTGGCCACATCCGGTGACGTGGAGCTGTTCGGACAGCCGATGCCCAAGGCCTCCGCTGAGGTGCTCCCCCGCATCGGCGCTCTGGTCGAGGGCCCCGGCGCCTACGCGCACCTGACCGGGCACGCCAACCTGTCGTTGTTCGACGCGGCCGGCGGTGACCGCCTCATCCGCGCGCGACGCCGGGCCCGGGTCGGCGAGGTGCTGGAGCAGGTCGGTCTCGACCCCGCCGATGCTCGGGCGGTCAAGACCTACTCGTTGGGCATGCGGCAACGGCTCGGCCTCGCTGGCGCCCTGATGCGGCGGCCGCCTCTGCTCGTTCTCGACGAGCCCACCAACGGTCTCGACCCCCAAGGCATCCGCGACATCCGCGATCTCCTGCTCGGGCTCAACCGGGAGGGGACCACCATCTTCCTCTCCAGCCACTTGCTGGCCGAGATCGAGCTGGTGGCAAGCCGGGTCGGGGTCCTGGACCGGGGTCGGCTGCTGCTGCAGCAGGACATGTCCGCACTGCGTGCGCCCACCGGGCTCGTGCGGGTGCGCACGCCAGACGTCGACGCGGCGATCGCCCTGCTGGACGGGCGAGTCGTCGGCCGCGTCGCAGACGTGCTCTCGGTGAGGTCGGAGGATGCCGTGGAGCTGAACCAGCGGCTGGTCGGCGCAGGGGTCCGGGTCGCCGAGATCGCGCCGATCCGGCCGACGCTGGAGGAGACCGTGCTGGCCGCCACGGAGCAGCCATGATCCGCGTCGAGCTGTCGAAGATGCTGCGGCGTCCGCTCACCTGGGTCACCATTGCCGCCCTCAACGCGCTGCCGACCCTGGTCGCCGTACTCCTCGCGCTCACCGACCTGGGGCCACGTCCCGGCACCGGGCCTCCCTTCCTCTCCGCCGTACTCACCGACGGCACCCTGTTTCCCCTGGCCGCGCTGGCGATCGTGCTCCCGTTGTTCCTCCCCGTCGCAGTGGCAGTGGTGGGTGGCGACGCGATCGCGGGCGAGGTGCAGTCCGACACGCTGCGCTACCTGCTCGTGCGGCCGGTCTCGCGGACACGACTGCTGGTGGCCAAACTGACCAGCGTGGTCGCGTTCGTGACCCTCGCGACCCTGGTCGTTGCTGCGGTCGCCTACGTCGAGGGCAAGCTGCTGCTGGGTGACGCCCCGACCACCGGCGTGGTCAGCATCTCCGGCTCCACCCTCACCCAGGTCCAGATGGCCGAACGCACCGCGATGGCCTTCGGGTACGTCGTCCTGGCGATGCTCGGCGTGGCGGCTATCGCGCTGTTCCTGAGCACGGCGACCGACTCCGCGATCGGGGCGGCGCTGGGCACGATCGGTTTCCTGGTCGCCTCGACGGTGCTGCTCGGTCTCGACGCGGCCGAGTCTCTGCGGCCCTACTTGATCACGAGGTACTGGCTGGCCTTCGTCGACCTCTTCCGCGACCCGATCCGCTGGCACGACCTCATCAACGGGATCCTCTCCCAGCTCGGCTACCTGACGGTCTTCGCAGGCGCGGCGTGGGCCAACTTCGCCACCCGCGACATCAACAGGTGACCGTGGGCGGTGTGGTCGGCGCCGCGACGCCGAGGCCGCTGCCGAGGGTGGCGAGCACGACCGGGTCGGCGGGCAGCTGGTCGTGCGAGGTGACCGCGGCTGGGCACAGCGCCTGAACCACGATGTTGAGCGCGCCCACGAGCGCCGCCGAGTCGGTCGGGGTGACCACCTGGTCGCCGGTGGTGCGCACGGTGATCCACCGCGGTCCGCTGGGGGTCTCGTCCCCCGCGTTCAGCTTTCGGAGCAGGTCGCTGTCAGGGGCGAGCTGCTCGCACGCGACCGGACAGCCGCCGGCCACGGCCGCGGCCAGTGCTGCGACGTGGGTGCCGTGCTGCGGGGAGCCCAGGGTCAGCACCCGTCGTACGACGTCGGCGCCGCCCTCGTCGCGAACGAACAACCGCGCCACGACTCCCCCGGCGGAGTAACCGACCACGTCCACGGATGGCGAGCCGGTGCGTCGCAGGGTGATGTCGGCCAGCTCGGCGAGTGCCTTCGCCTGGTCCCGCAGGTCACCGGTCCCGCCGCCTCCGGGAGCGAAGACCACCACTTCCCGCCCCCGCGCTCTCAGTGCCTCGGCCAGGGGCGTGACGGATCCGGCATCCCCGCCGTACCCCGGGACGACCAGCACCGGGCCGGGCACCGCCTGGTCCACCTCCTGCCCGCTGCGCTGCCCGAGCAGGACGGCGACCACACCCACCATCAGCGCGAGCAGCACCAGCCCGAGGACGCCCAGAAACAGCCGCCGCCGCGCGGGAGAGAGGTTGCTCAGGGGTGGGCGCACCCCTGAAGTGTGGCGCGCGGCTGGTCAGTGACCCGGTCGGTCGTCCTCCGCGGCCGGCACATCCTGCGGGACCACGATCGGGCGCAACCGCGCCCACAGCATGAACAGGGCCGCCACCACGATCATGCCGATCCCGGCGTAGAGGTTGATGTTCATCCCGTCCGCCTTGTCCTTGTCGGCCTCGGAGGTGAAGAACGCCACCACGAAGAGAATCAGCCCGTAGGAGCCGATCAGGGCCGCGATGATGACCCGGATGTCGAACAGTCCGGCGCGGGTCTTCTCCTCGCCGGGGCCATCGTTGCGCTCAGCCATGGGTCTCTCCTACCAGAAGACGATGTTGAGGATCACGACGAGGGCGAGGCCGACCCCGGCCAGCTTGTTGGGCTGCTGGTACCACGCCAGCACCCCCTCGTTCTCGTCGTGGAAGTCCTCCTTCGGTGTCAGTGAGTAGACCAGGCCACGCAGCTCGGACTCAGGTTTCGGCTCGCTCACCTGGCTCACCAGGACGCTGACCACGATGTCGACCACGAACGCGGCACCGGCGGCGACGAAGCTGGCTCCCTGGCCCTCGAGGCCTGGGATCAGGCCGATCGAGAGTCCGCCGAGGGCGTCCTTGCTCAGCACGCCCACGAGGACCGCGGCACTGGTGCCGCTGACCAGGCCGATCCAGCCGGCCGCGGGCGTCATCTTCTTCCAGAACATGCCCAGGATGAACGTGGCGAAGAGCGGCGCGTTGAAGAACCCGAAAAGGGTCTGCAGATAGTCCATGATGTTGGAGTAGCTGGCGGCGAACAGGGCCGTCCCGATCGCAATCAGGGTGGCGGCCACGGTGGCCACGCGCCCGACCGCGGTGTAGTAGCTGTCCTCCTCGTCCTTCTTCACATAGGTCTGCCACAAGTCGTAGGAGAAGACCGTGTTGAACGCCGAGATGTTGGCCGCCATGCCGGCCATGAACGAGGCCAGCAGCCCGGCGATCGCGATGCCGAGCATCCCGTTGGGCAACAGGTCACGGATCAGGTAGAGGATCGAGTTGTTGTAGTCGGGTTCCGCGCCCGCCGCCGGTGAGGCGAGCTCGGTGACCAGGACCCCAGCGATCATGCCCGGCAGGATCACGATGAACGGGATGAACATCTTCGGGAAGGCGCCGATGATCGGCGCGCGCTGCGCTGCCGAGATCGAGCTGGACGCCATCGCCCGCTGCACCTCGACGAAGTTGGTGGTCCAGTAGCCGAAGGAGAGCACGAACCCGAGGCCGAAGACGAGACCGATCACCGAGAGCAGCGGGCTGTCGATCCCGGTCAGATTGGTGCCGGGCCAAGAGTTCAGCCTGTCCGAAGCGTCGCCGAGCTGCTCGATGCGGTCCTTGAGCCCGCCGTACCCGCCCACCTTGTAGAGGCCGACGATCGTGAGCGGGAGCAGCGCCGCGACGATCACGAAGAACTGCAGCACCTCGTTGTAGATGGCCGCGGAGAGGCCACCCAGAGCGGTGTAGCTCAACACCACCGCCGCCGCGATCAGGAGTGAGACCCACAGCGGCCAGCCCAGGAGCACTTCGACGATCTTGGCCAACAGATAGAGATTGATGCCCGCGATGAGCAGCTGGGCCACGGCGAAGCTGATCGCGTTGACCAGGTGCGCCTCCTTGCCGAAGCGCCGGTTCATGAACTCCGGCACCGAACGGACCTTGGAGCCGTAGTAGAACGGCATCATCACCACGCCGAGGAACAGCATCGCAGGCACGGCACCGATCCAGAAGTAGTGCACGGTGGGGATGCCGAAGGCGGCACCGTTCGCCGACATTCCGATGATCTCGACGGCACCCAGGTTGGCCGAGATGAACGCCAGGCCGGTGACCCAGGCGGGCAGCGAGCGGCCCGAGAGGAAGAAGTCCAAGCTGTTGGAGACCGAACGTCGCGCCATGACGCCGATGCCGAGGACGAAGGCGAAGTACAGCGCGACGAGAACGTAGTCGATCCAGTTCGCGTCGAGCCGGAGCTGAGTGTCGGCTGCCAGTAGCATCGTGCCTCCCGAGTTCGTGCAAGCGTCTGCACGCTAGTACGCAAGGGTGGCCACCGCCAGCCTTGCGACGCATCGGGGACAACCCGGAACGGAGGCGTCTGATGGCGTGGCTGGTGACTGGCGGAGCAGGCTACATCGGTGCCCACGTGGTGCGCGCGTTCAACGAGGTCGGTCTCGACGCCGTGGTGGTCGACGACCTCTCCAGCGGACACCGTGACTTCGTGCGTCCCGAGGTGCCCCTGGTGGAGGGCAGCATCGTGGACACCCCCCTGCTGGTCGAGACGATCAAGGAGCACGACGTCGAGGGCGTGGTGCACCTTGCGGGCTACAAGTACGCCGGCGTATCGGTCGAGCGGCCGCTGCACACGTATGTGCAGAACGTCACCGGCACGATCAACCTGCTCGAGGCGATGGCGCAGACCGGGGTGGACAAGATCGTCTTCTCCTCCAGCGCGGCCACCTTCGGCACTCCGGACGTGGATCTGGTCACCGAGGAGACATCGACCAACCCCGAGTCGCCGTACGGCGAGAGCAAGCTGATCGGTGAGTGGCTGATCCGTGACCAAGGCGTTGCGACCGGGCTCAAGCACACGTCGTTGCGCTACTTCAACGTCGTCGGTTCGGGTGCGAGCGACCTTTACGACACCAGCCCGCACAACCTGTTCCCGATCGTCTTCGAGATGCTGCTGGCCCAGCGCACCCCACGGATCAACGGTGAGGACTACGAGACCCCCGACGGCACCTGCGTGCGCGACTACGTCCACGTCGCCGACCTCGCCGCCGCCCACGTGGTCGCCGCGCAGCAGCTCTCCAAGGGGAAGCCGCTGCAGCCGGTCTACAACCTCGGCAGCGGCACCGGCTCCTCGGTGCGCGAGATCATGGATGCGATCCGCACGGTCACCGGCATCGAGTTCACCCCCGACGTCGGGCCGCGACGGCCCGGCGATCCCGCGCGGATCGTCGCGACCGGCGAGGCCGCCGCGCGTGACCTCGACTGGAAGATGCGGCACTCGCTCGAGGACATGGTCCGCTCCGCGTGGGAGGCACGCAGCGCCGCTCAGGGCTGAGACGGCATGATCGGGTCATGACCATCACTGATTTGTTCTCCCTCGACGGCAAGGTCGTCGTCGTCACCGGCGCGTCCTCCGGTCTCGGGGTCGCCTTCGCGCAGGCCTTCGCGGAGGCCGGTGCCGACGTGGCGCTCGGCGCCCGCCGCGTGGACCGTCTCGCCGACACCGCGGCGTTGGTGGAGGCGGCTGGCCGCCGTGCGCTCTCGGTGGAGACCGACGTGGCCTCCCCCGAGGCGTGCCAGGCCCTGGTCGACGCGGCGATGGCCGAGTTCGGGCAGGTGGACGTGCTGATCAACAACGCCGGCATCGGCACCGCCGTGCCCGCGACCCGCGAGACGCCCGAGCAGTTCCGGTCGGTGATCGACGTGAACCTCAACGGCTGCTACTGGATGGCACAGTCCTGCGGCCGGGTGATGCAGCCGGGCTCCTCGGTCATCAACATCTCCTCGGTGCTCGGCCTGACCACGGCCGGGCTGCCGCAGGCGGCGTACGCCGCGTCCAAGGCGGGCCTGATCGGCCTCACCCGCGACCTCGCCCAGCAGTGGTCGGGTCGCAAGGGCATCCGGGTGAACGCGATCGCCCCCGGCTTCTTCGCCTCGGAGATGACCGAGCAGTACCCCGACGGCTACCTCGACGCCATGGGCGCCCGGATCCCGATCGGCCGCAAGGGCGACCCCCGCGAGCTGGCTGCGACCGCCGTCTTCCTGGCCTCACCCGCCGCCGGCTACATCACCGGCCAGACGCTGCCCGTCGACGGCGGGATGACGATCACCTGAGGTTCCGCTTGGGCCGGGGCCGAGACGGGCGGGCCCGGCTGCGGTGCGCCTCCCCCACCCGCTCGGGGGCGCCGCGATGACAGTCTTCTGGATCCTTGGCTGCGTGCTTGTGGTCGGTGCGATCGTCGTTGTCGGCCTCCGCAAGCACCGCTCTGGTCGCCGGGGCGCGCCCGACGCGGTCCGGCCCGGCGCGACGACTGCGCACGCTCAAGCCACCTGGCGATGACCACATCCGCGGCAACCCGCCTAGGGCTTGCGCCAAGACATCGGGTGCAGGAAGGGCCAAGGTGCGGCGTGGACCGGGACCTTCGGCACAATGCGAGGCATGAGCAGCCACGAGCCCTCTACGTCTGGGAGGCACGTTCGAGGAGCGGCTGAGGCCGACGCGGCGGTCATCGGTGAGGTTCACGCCGAGGCTTGGCGAGTGGCGTACGCCGACGTGTTCACCCCTGAGGCACTGGCGGTCGCAGCTGCGCAGCGACGCAGCACCGGCAGAACCTTGACCGCGCAGCTGGTCGCCGACTACGAGCCCCTGCTGCGGGACGATTCGACGCTGCTCGTAGTCGTGGACGACGGCCGAGTCGTCGGCTTCGCCCACTGCGGGTCCGGCCCCGCCACCGCTCCCCAGCCGGAGGTCTACGCCTGCTACGTCCACCCAGACTGCTGGGGCACCGGCGCGGCCCAAACGCTGTGGGAGGAGACCATGTCCACCCTCCCACCCACCGCAGTCGCGCCGCGGGTGCTGTGGACGCTCGCAGGAGCCGCACGCGCCAGAGCCTTCTACGAGCGCCGAGGCTGGATGCCGACGGGACGAAGCCGCGACCACGACTTCGGCGTAGGACAGGTCGTCCCTGTCGTGGAGTATCGAAGCCCCTAGGCGGTGTCCCCTGGTAACGACTCCAGCAGGTGAGTGAGGGCTCGTGTCCGGACATGCAAACACACCCATGGAAGGATCGAGGACTCCGGTGGATCGAGGCGCACTGGGCCCTGGTCGAGTGCTCGGGTCGCAGATCCGCATGCCCGAGGCGGTGCGTCCCACCCCCGGGCGTGCTTGTGGCCCCGACCGGGCTGGGGTCGGGGTCCGGGGTGGTCAGGTTCGTCGGCGTTGGCGCGGGATGGTCAGTTCGGTCAGCCGGGCGGGCGTGGTCGCGGGCGTGGTCGCGGGCGATGGCGATCGGTCGGTGGCCGGCGGCCGCCGGTCTGCGGGCGCGGTCTCGTACTGGTGCCCGGTGGGACTCGTCCAGGCGTAACCGCCGTCGTCGCGCCTCTTGTAGTCCCAGGCGGTGTGGGTCTTGACCCGGTGGTGGGTGCGGCACAGCGGCGCGAGATTCCCAGCACGTGTTTGGCCGGGGGGTCCGCCCTCGTCGGTCGGGACGTAGGGGGTGATGTGGTCCAGGTCGCAGGCCCGGGAGTCCCGGTGGCAGCCGGGGAAGACGCAGTGCGCGTCGCGCAGCAGGACTTGCTCGCGCATCGCGGCGGGCGGGTCGTGCTGGTCCACGGACGTCTCGGCGGCATCGGCGGCCAGGTCGAGGACCGGGCGGAGGACGACCTTGCCGCCGGTGGCGGTGAGCCGGGTGAGCCAGTCGGTGAGCAGCTCGGTGGTGGCGGCGCCGAGCTTCTCGATCGTGACCGCACCAGTGCCACCGGAGTGATTGGCGAGGTCGGCTTCCAGGTCGGCGGGTCGAGGTGCACGAACAGGTTCGCCACCCCACCTGCCCGAGTGATGGGTGCGGCTCCGTCGCGGCCCGACATCAGGTCCAGGGCGTACTGCGGGTCGGCGAGGATCCCGACCGCCCGTGCCCGCCGCACGTCCAACGAGTCGCTGTCGCCGAGCTGCCGCAGGTCGCCGGCGACCCGGGACACGCTCTGGTCGAACAGCTCGGCATCAGGGGTGTCCAGGGTCATCCACATCTCGGTGGTCGCCGGCGCCGCCCCGGGGCGTGACCAGACCCCGCGCTTGGCGAGGGCTTCGTCCTCGTCGGCGATCGCGCGGTCGGGGTCGAAGTACAGCCGGGCCTCTTGCACCAGACGTGCGGCGTGCACCGACCCGATCTTGTCCGGGGTGGCGGCGATCAACCGGTCCGCGAACCGCGCGGCGTCCAGGGACAGGTCGCGGGTCTCCCGGGCGATCAACCGGGCCCGCCACACCGGCACCGCCAGGTCCTGGACCAGTGCCCAGAGCCGGGGCAGCCGGTGCGCCAGCTCCAGGGCATCACCGAGCAGCTGCTTGGCGGCCTCCACGGACGATCCCGAGCGCGGCACCCAGATCGGCGGGAGCGAACTCCGCCACCCACGGAGCCCCCACACCAGCCAACGGGCACACGCTCTCGCCGTGCAGATCGACCTCACCCCAGTGCGCCGGGACCTCATCGACCGGGCACGGGTGCAACCGCGCCCACACCAGCGCCATCGCAAGCTCATCAGCGGCCGCACGATGCTCGGCCTGTCGGGCCTGACGGGCACGCTCGATCACCTGTGCCGGGGTGATCCCGGGAGCGATGATCGAGGACTTGGTCATGGACCCACTCTAGAGTCGACCACTGACAGAATCGATAGCGTGTTCGACATCTGTGGACAACTTTTCCGGACCGCTGATTCTTGGGTTCAACCGGCTGTTGCAACGAGCCTCTGGTTGAGGACCTTGGCTGGAGTCTTCCACTCCAAGGTCTTGCGGGGCCGGGTGTTCAGGCGCAGGGCGACGTCGTCGCACTCGGTCTGGGTCAACTCGCGGAGGTCGGCGCCCTCGGGCCAGTACTGGCACAGCAGCCCATTGGTGTTCCCGTCGGTGCCGCGCTGCCAGGGCGACTGGAGGTCGCAGAAGTAGATCGGCAGGTCCGTCTCGGTTCTGGATCTGGCGTGCTGGGCCATCTCTGATCCACGGTCCCAGGCGATCGACTTGCGCAGGCTCAACGGCAGGCTCGCGATCATCTCAGCCAGGCTCATCCGGGTCAGCTCGGCGGTTGACGGCCCGGGAGCGGGGCGAGCAGGACGAACCTGCTAAGGCGTTCGACCAGAGTGATCACCGCACCCTTGCCGGTGCCACCGAGGATCAAGTCGCCCTCCCAGTGCCCGGGCACCGCCCGGTCCTCGGCACTAGCCGGACGTGCTGGCATCCGGATGTCCTCGGTGATCCCCAACGTGACCCGTTTCGCCCCACCAGTCTGGGCCTTGCGCCTGGTCCGTTGGCTGCGCAGATGCGCCGTCAGCTCGCGTTTGAGCTCGCCCTTGGTCTGCACGAACAGCGACTGGTAGATCGTCTCGTGGCTCACGCGCATCATCGGATCATCGGGAAACTCGATCGGCAACGCCGCCGCGATCTGCTCTCCGGACCAGTCTGCGCGCAACGACGCGCAGATCTCCACCCAGTTGGGCCCGTAGTGCCGCAGCAACCCCGTTGGGTCCTCTCCCGCGAGGCCGATGGCCCCGACCGATGGCATCCACCAGTACCCGCCGCCGGCGTGAGCTGGTCGGCCTGCGCACGTCCTGCAGTCACCACCCCACGCCACAAAGGGCGCCGCGCGCCCCCACACTTTTCAGCCCAGCCCCCACCAGCATGCTCACCGAGGCAGTCTCCGGCGTCGTACCGAAGGTGCTGCGGGTCGCGGGCTCCTCCCAGCGCAGCGACTCCAGCACGAAGATGTAGACGTGCAGGAGGCCGGCGAGGCCGGCGCAGACGGCTGCGAGGGTCAACATGGCCGGAGGCTACTCCTGCCCGCCACCAGCCGTTTGGGAGACTGGAGCCATGAGCCACCAGCAGAGCATGCGGATCCCCACCTCGGCGTTGACCTTGGACTACCCCCTCTCACTCGGCGTCTACGAGCGCTACGAGGAGGCCCAGAAGGCGGTCGACTTCCTCTCCGACAACCAGTTCCCCGTGCAGAACTGCCTGATCGTCGGCACCGACCTCAAGCAGGTCGAGCGGGTCACCGGGCGGCTGACCACCGGCAAGGTTGCCGCCGGCGGCCTGCTCTCCGGAGTCTGGATGGGACTGTTCGTGGGTCTGATCGTTTCGCTGTTCGGCACCGGGGACACCCTGCCGATCATCGCCTCGACAATGGTCTTCGGCGCCCTCTTCGGGCTGGTGTGGGCCATGGCGGGGTACGCCGCCACCCGCGGCCGTCGCGACTTCACCTCGGTGACCCAGGTGGTCGCGACGCGTTACGAGGTCCTCGTGGAGCACAAGTACGCCGAGCAGGGTCGCCAGATCCTCGCCACGATGGAGGCTCCGAACCTCTGACCGGAGCGCCCGATCGACTGGGACGGCGTACGACGCAGGTGGCTCACCCCTAGGGTTTGGCCATGCCCCAGCCCTCCATCACCGTCATCGGCGCCGGATTCGGCGGACTCGGCACGGCCATCGAGCTCACCAGGTCCGGCTTCACCGACGTGACCGTGCTGGAGAAGGCCGACGGGGTGGGTGGGGTGTGGCGGGAGAACACCTATCCCAACGCCGCGTGCGACGTGCCGTCCTCGCTCTACTCGTGGTCCTTCGCGCCCAACCCGAACTGGCCGCACCGCTACTCCCGGCAGGACGAGATCCTCGCCTACATCGAGCGCACGGCCGAGGAGCTCGACGTGCGCAAGCTGGTGCGCACAGGCGTCGAGGTGACTGCGGCCGCATGGGACGACTCCGAGCACCGCTGGCACCTGACCACCGCGGGGGGTGAGTCGATCCACACCGACGTGCTGGTGGCGGCGCTCGGCCAGCTCTCCCGGCCCGTCGTCCCCGAGCTGCCGGGCAAGGACACCTTCAGCGGCCCCGCCTTCCACTCGGCCGAGTGGGACCACTCCGTCGAGCTGGCCGGCAAGCGCATCGCCGTCCTGGGCACGGGCGCGAGCGCCATCCAGTTCGTCCCGGGCATCCAGCCCGAGGCCGGCCAGGTCACGGTCTTCCAGCGCTCGGCGCCGTACGTCGCACCGAAGCCCGACCGTGCGTACACCGCCGCCCACGCCGGGATCTTCGAGCGGCTGCCGACGACGCAGGCGTTCGGGCGCAGGCTCACCTGGCTCGTCACCGAGCAGTTCAACAAGGCCCTGATCGACAACACGCCGTTGAAGAAGCTGGTCGAGCTCGGCTGGCGCGCCCAGCTGCGCAGGCAGGTGCGCGACAAGGAGCTGCGCGCCAAGCTGGTGCCCGACTACCCCTTCGGCTGCAAGCGGGTGCTCTTCTCCAACGACTGGTACCCCGCACTCACGCAGCCCAACGTCCACGTCGTGACCGCGCCGGTCGTCGAGGTGCTCCCCCACGGCGTGCGTGACGCGAACGGCCAGGTGCACGAGGTCGACGTGATCATCTACGGCACCGGATTCGCCGCCACCGAGTTCCTCTCCCCCATGACCGTCACCGGCCGCGACGGGGCCGACCTGCGCGAGCGGTGGCGGAGCGGCGCGCGTGCCTACCTCGGCATGTGCATGCCGGACTTCCCGAACCTGTTCGTGGTCTACGGGCCCAACACCAACCTCGGCGGAAGCTCCATCATCAACATGCTCGAGGCCGCGTCGAGCGCCATCGGCCGGGTGCTGCGCCAGGCCGACCAGCGCGGCGCGCGCTCGGTCGCCGTACGCCCCGAGGTCGAAGAACGCTTCGACCAGGAGATCCAGCGCCGGCTGCGCGAGAGCGTGTGGGCGAGCTGCCACAACTGGTACCACCAGGACGGCGGCCGGATCAGCACGAACTGGCCAGGCCTGGTCGCGGAGTACCAACGTCGCTGCGCCGAGGTCGACCTGCACGACTTCGAGGTCGCATGACCACGCTCTACCGCGTGCTGCTGGCCCTGCTCGGGTTCAGCGCCGTGGTCACCGAGATCGCCACCCTGGTCGAGCGCGGCGTGTTCGTCCCGGCCAACTTCTTCAGCTACTTCACCATCGAGGGCAACCTGTTCACGGTCGGCGTCCTCCTCGCCGCGGCCGCGGCCCCGGCCCGGCACCATCGTCTGGTCGACCTGCTCCGCGGGGCGGCGACGCTCTACATGGTGGTGATCTTCCTGGTCTTCTCGGTGCTGCTCTCCGGGCTCGAGGACACCACGTTGACCGCGGTTCCGTGGGACAACACGGTCCTGCACTACGTGATGCCGGTGGCCGTCCTGGCCGACTGGCTGCTCGACCCGCCCCAACGTCGGATCCCCTTCCGCACCGGGGTCTTGTGGCTGCTGTTCCCGATCGCCTACGTCGGCTACAGCCTCGTGCGCGGCCGCATCGTCGGGTGGTACCCCTACCCGTTCCTCGACCCCGCCGACGGGTACGGCGAGGTGGCCGTGGTCAGTGTGGCGATCGCCGTCGTCGGTGTGGTCCTGGCGTGGGCGATCACTCGCCGCGGTTCCCGCAACCACGCCTGAGCCGAACGGTCCTCGGATCGTCGACGGGCCCTAGGTCCCCCGAGGTGGAGTCCCTCGCCCGTGGCCCGCGGTCCGGCGCGCAACGAGGCTGGAAGGACCCCGAGAGATCCGAGGCCTTCATGCACGAGCTCCTCGTCCTGGGAGCCGGCACCGCCGGCACCATGGTCGTCAACCGACTCCGCAACAAGCTCGACCCGCAGACCTGGCGCATCCGCGTCCTGGACCGCGACGACCTGCACCACTACCAACCGGGCTATCTCCGCGTCCCCTTCGACGACGTGGCACCGCAGGACCTGGTCCGGTCACGGCACGCACAGATCGCGGACGGCATCGAGCTGCTCACCGGTGAGGTCGAGCTCGTCGACCCCGAGTCGCACACGGTGCAGCTCGTGGACGGGCGCGTGCTCAGCTACGACCAGCTGGTGATCGCCACCGGCGTCACTCCGCGTCCCGACCAGACCCCCGGGATGGACGGTGCGCTGTGGCGCTCCTGCGTCTTCGACTTCTACACCCTCGAGGGGGCGACAGCCCTGCGTGAGGCGCTGAAGGACTTCGACCACGGACGTCTCGTCGTGCACGTGGCCGAGATGCCGATCAAGTGCCCGGTCGCCCCGCTGGAGTTCGCCTTCCTCGCCGAGTCCTGGCTGCGTCACCACGGTCGTCGCGACCGGGTCGAGATCGTCTACGTCACGCCTCTGTCCGGGGCATTCACCCGGCCGGTCGCCTCACGCGTGCTCGGCGAGATGCTCGACGAGCGCAAGATCGCCGTCGAGAGCGACTTCGTGATCGAGCGGGTCGACGAGGAGACGAAGAGCCTGGTCTCCTACGACGGGCGCGAGATCGCCTTCGACCTGCTGGTCACGGTGCCGGTCAACATGGGCGCCGACTTCGTGGCGCGCTCCGGTCTGGGCGACGAGCTCAACTACATCCCGGTGGACCGCCACACGCTGCAGTCGCGCAGCCATCCCAACATCTTCGTCCTCGGCGACGCCAACGACATCCCGACGTCGAAGGCCGGTTCGGTGGCGCACTTCAGCATCGACGTCTTCTGCAAGAACTTTCTCGAGCACATTGCCGGCGATCCGATGACGCACTCCTTCGACGGCCACTCCAACTGCTTCGTCGAGAGCGGCGACGGCAAGGCGCTGCTGATCGACTTCAACTACGAGGTGGAGCCGCTCCCCGGCAAGTTCCCGATCCCGGCGCTGGGACCGTTGAGCCTGCTGCGCGAGACCCGGATCAACCACGCCGCCAAGCTGGCCTTCTCGTGGGTGTACTGGAACGCCCTGCTTCCCGGGCGCCCACTCCCCCTGTCCGCGGACCTCTCCATGGCCGGCAAGGACGAGACCGCCGGCACGGACCCGACCACCAGCACGACCTCGAGCACCAAGGAGTTCTGACATGCCCGTCACCACCATCGCCAGCCACAGCGTCCACGTCGACGAGGAGGGATTCCTCACCGAGTTGGGTGAATGGAGCCCTGGGCTCGCGGACTCGCTGTCCTCGCAGATCGGGTTGACCCTGACCGATCGGCACCGCGAGATCCTGAGCTGGCTCCGCGACGACTTCGCGACCACCGGCGAGAGCGCGACCCTGCGCCGGGTGAGCACCCAGCTCGGCGTTCCCGTCAAGGAGCTGTTCGCGCTGTTCCCCGTCAAGCCCGCCAAGAAGATGGCGTACGTCGCTGGGCTGCCCAAGCCCCGCGGGTGCGTTTAACCAGAGAGCGAGAAACCCATGACCACCACCGCTGCTGACCGCACCACCGACGAGCCGGTCGAGTCCCTGGTCCCGGACTTCGGTTCCGACGACTCGGGTCGCAAGCTCGCGATCATCTGCTCCAAGGGCAGTCTGGACATGGCCTACCCCGGCCTGATCATGGCCAATGCCGCACTCGGGGAGGGCGTGGAGGTGCACATGTTCTTCACGTTCTGGGGTTTCGACATGATCAACAAGTCGACGATGGCCGACTTGAAGTTCACCCCGGTCGGTAACCCCGCCACGCACGTGCCGACCGCCGTCGGTGGCCTACCGGGGATCTCGGCGTTCGCGACCCACCAGATGCGTGCGTCGATGGCGGCCCTGGACGTGCCGGAGGTCCCCGACTTCCTGCAGCAGATCGCCGACTCGGGGGGTCACCTGTGGGCCTGCAAGATGTCGGCCGACATGCAGCACCTGGGTCAGGCCGACCTCTTCGACGAGGTCGAAGGCGTGATCAGCGCCAGCGACTTCATCGAGAAGACCGACCACGCCCAGCTGCTGTTCATCTAGCCGTGATGCCCAGCCAGGTTGTTCGATCTGGCTGGGCATCACATCTAGGAACGCACGGCCTGCTCGGTGATCTCCGCGTCCTTCGTCAGACCGGCCGGCACCGGCAGCATCACCTCGACCGGGCAGTGCGCCTCCCGGACGACCGCCCGAGCCACGTGCCCGAGGTGGTGGAAGATCCGGCCCAGGTCGGGCCGCACCAGCACGAGGTGATCGCTGGTGCGGGACGCCTTGACCAGGGCGTTGGCCGGCTGGTCGTGGACGATCTCGATCCTGATCGGCACCTCGGGATGCCGTGCACGGACACGCTGGACGAAGGGCTCGATGAACTGGGTCTGCGAGCTGGCCCACTCCTCGACCGCCACCCGGTTGGCGACGATGTCGTCGTACCCCGAGGCCAGCTTCCAGGCGTGCAGCACCACCACCTCACGGGGCTCGCCGGGACCTTGCGTGGCGAGATCGACGGCCGCCTCGAGCAGCTCGGTGGCATGACGTGTCGTCTTGAACCCGGCCACGATGCGCCCGTGCTTCTTCTCCGGGGACCAGTCCAGGGGGACGACGACGACCGGGCAGTGCGCCCGGGCGACCACGCCGGTGATGGTGTTGCCGGTCCAGACCCGCTCTCCCAGCGAGTGGCGGGCGTTGCCGATGAACAGCATCGCGGCGTCGGTCGAGTTGGTCACCAGGCCGGGGATCCGGCCGGCGGTGACCAGCACCGTGTCCACCGGGAGCTGCGGTGCCTCCTCGGCGACCTGCGCCGCCGCGTCCCGGAGGATCTGCAGCCCGTAGCTGCGCAGGCTCCCGTCGGGAATGACCGGCAGGGCCGGCCCGGTGGGGGTGTAGCCGGGGGTGACGTGGACGATCCGCAGACCGAGGCCACGTCGCTGAGCCTCCTGGGTGGCGCAGCGGACGGCTCGTAGGCCGGCGTCGGTGCCGTCGGCACCGACCACGATCTGAGGGGCGGGGCGGGCGGGGGTCTGTTCCATGGCGGTGTTCCTCTCACTCACCTCCATGCTCTCCACGGCGGGGCCGGGCGGGCAGGGTCTTGCGCCCCGCTCCGTCGGGTCCCACGCCCCGCTCCGCGAGGTCAGCTCGCGGGTATCCGCCAGCGCACGCGGGTTCCGCCGCCCTCCGCGGGAAGGATCTCGCAGGATCCGCCGCGCCGCTCGGCGCGCAGCCGCATGTTGCGCAGCCCGCTCTCGGTGACGCCCACGGGGATGCCGCCACCGTCGTCGACGACCTCCAGGGTGATGTCGTCGTCCGCGACCCCGAGTCGCACCTCGACGCGCGAGGCGCCCGCGTGCCGCGCGGCGTTGGAGAGTGCCTCGCTCAGGACGGCCAGCAGGTCCGGCGCCTCGTCGACCCCCACCCGCGCACCGACCTCACCCTCGAAGACCAGTACCGGTCGGCTGTTCAGGGTGCTCGCGGCACGGTCCACCAGTCGGGTGACCTCGCCTTCCAGGTCCACCCCCGCGTCGGGGGCACCCAGGGCGAAGATCGTCGTACGAATGTCCTTGATCGTGGTGTCGAGGTCGTCCACCGCCAGCTCCAGCCGGCGGGCCACCTCGGTCGAGTCCCCCAGCCGGGTGGCGCCCTGCAACGAGAGCCCGACCGCGAAGAGGCGTTGGATCACCAGGTCGTGCAGGTCACGCCCGATCCGGTCACGGTCCTCGAAGACTGCCAGTCGCTGCCGGTCCCGCTGGGCGCGGGTGACCTGGAGCGCCAGCGCGGCCTGCTCGGCGAACCGCGCCGGCAGGGCCCAGTCCAGCTCCTTGCGGCGAGTGTCGTGGTGCGGCATCCACGCCAGCACGAGCACGCCGGGGATGCCGGATGGGTCGCGCAGAGGCACGAACACGGCCGGCCCCAGCAGCGGCCACGGGGCCGGGCGCGAGGTGTCGCCGCTCAGGTCCTCCACGATGGCCGGCACACCACTCGCGATCACCTGCCGGGCGACCTCCCGACCGGGCGGCGGCGGGGTGGGTGCGGCGAGGTCGATGTCGATCCCCGCGATCGCCTGGACCCGCACGTCCTCGGGTCCCCACCCGTCCGGGGACGGCGCACCGGCAGTGTCGCCGTCGCCCGTCGCGATCCAGACCGCGTCGGCCTCCGCCACCTCGAGGGCCCGGTCGACCACCAGCTGGAGCGCCTCACCGCCACGGAGCGCACCCAGCAGCAGGCCGGTGATCTCGGCGGTGGCACTGAGCCAGCGCTCCCGCCTGCTGGCGTCCTCGCGGAGCCGGGCGTTCTCGATGGCCACCCCAGCAGCGGCGGCGAGCGCGACCACGATGTGCTCGTCCTGTTCGGTGAAGTCCCCACCGCCCTTCTTCTCGGTGAGGTAGAGGTTGCCGAAGACCTGGTCGCGCGTCCGCACCGGGACCCCAAGGAACGACCGCATCGGCGGGTGTCCCTCAGGGAAGCCGTAGGACGCGGGGTGCTGGGCGATGTCGTGGAGCCGCAGTGGGTGCGGCTCGTCGATGATCAGCCCCAGGAGCCCGTGGCCCGACGGCAGCTCGCCGATCACCTCGGCCCGCTCGACCGGGATCCCGTCGTGGATGAAGGTGGCCAATCCGCGTGCGTTGCCGGTGTTGAGCACTCCGAGAGCGGCGTAGCGGGCCTCGACCAGCTTGCCGGCGACGCTCACGATCCGCCTGAGCAGGTCGTCGAGGCTGAGCTCCGGCAGGCCGAGGGTGAGCACTGCGTCCAGGAGCAGCTCCCACCGGTCGCGGCTCGGGCGCACGACACCGGTCTCCGGAGCTCTCTCCCCCACCATGCCTCCCAGACGATCGCGCACCCTGGCGCTCAGCCTCGCACGCCCGGTAGTACTGACCAAGGTCCCCCGGCTCATGGACCACCGGGCCTGCGTCAGCGGTGGTGCTCGGTACCAGCATGGAAACCCACGACAACGGAGCCGGGAGCGATCATGACAACGAACATCTGGTCAGGGGGTCGCCTGGTCGACCTCACCGAGGACGAGTGCTGGAAGCTGTTGCGGTCGGCCAGCATCGGGCGCCTGGTCTGGTGCGACGCCGAGCCGCAGGTGGTGCCGATCAACTTCGCGGAACACCATGGCGAGCTGTGGATCCGCGGCAGGGACGACTCGCACCTCACCCACACCTGTGACGGGCGTCCGGTGGCCTTCGAGGTCGACGAGATCGACGAGTTCACCCGGTCGGGGGTGAGCGTGGTCGTGCACGGCACCGGCCGCGAGCGCACCATGGAGGAGATGATCAGCTCCGACGCCTACCCCGACAGCTGGCCCGAAGGCCCCACGTCCGGGGTGTTGTCGATCTCGGTCGCCAGCGTGACCGGCCGCCGGCTGCTGCCGAGCTGAGCGCTGTCAGCCGCAGGGTCAGCCGGGGGGCTGACCCTGCGCGTGCTTGGTCGCGAAGATCGCGGCCTGGGTGCGGCTCTCCAGCCCCAGCTTGGCGTAGAGGCTCGAGGTGTAGTTCTTCACCGTCTTCTCGGCCAGGAACATCTCCTCGGCGATCTGCCGGTTGGTCTTGCCCTCACCGATCAGGGTGAGGATGCGCTGCTCCTGCTGGGTGAGCGAGGCGACCGCCGGGTCGATCTCAGGCCCCTTGCGCAGGCGGTCCAGGACCTGCGCGGTCACCCCCGGATCCAGCATCGACTGGCCGGCAGCGACGCGGCGCACGGTGTCCACGAGATCGTTGCCGCGCACCTGCTTGAGGACGTAACCCGCTGCCCCGGCCATGATCGCCGAGAACAGTGCCTCGTCGTCGTCGTACGAGGTCAGGATCAGGGCCGCGATCTCGGGGTCGCGCGAGCGGATCTCGCGGCACACCTCGACGCCGGACCCGTCAGGCAGGCGGCCGTCGAGGATGGCCACGTGCGGCCTCAGCGCCGGGATGTGCCGAGCCGCCTCCTGAGCGAGGCCGGACTCGCCGACCACGACGATGTCGTCCTCACTCTCCAGCAGCTCCCGGATCCCGCGCCGCACGATCTCGTGGTCGTCGAGCAGGTACACCCGAATCGGCTCAGCAGCCCCGGTCTCTTCGATGTCTCCCATGCCCCCGAACCTACGCCCGGTGCGCGGACGCCCGCGCACCGACGGAGGTCCCGCCCGGCGCGGACCAACAGCCCTGACCGAAGGCTGCCGGGCGGAGGAACGTGGAACGCGGCACCGAGCATCACGCGAGAAGGGGTCCGATGAAGAGCCACACCAGGTCCGAGACGCCGTCCGTCACGATCCCAGCGCCCACCCTGCGGCGGGTGGTGGACCTCGCCCGGCTCGCCCCCAGCGTGGCGAACACCCAGCCCTGGGGCTGGCAGCTGCGACCTGCGGGCCTTGCCCTGAGGGCTGATCTCCGACGGGGTCTCCCGCTGCGCGACCCCTTCGGGCGGAGCCTGGTGATCAGCTGTGGTGCGGCGTTGCACCATGCCCTCGCAGCGGCCGAGAGCATGGGCCTGGACGCCGAGGTGGCGCGCCTGCCCGACAGCTGCGCCCCTGACCTGCTCGCCACCATCGACTTCTCACCGGCGGTCACGCCCCCGCATGCGCAGGAGATCGTGCGATCGATCCGGGAGCGACGTACGGACCGTCGCCGGTTCACGGCCTGGCCCGTGCCCGACGTCCGCGTGGAACAGCTCGCCGCGGGCGCCCAGGCCTGGGATGCCAGCGGCGTCGCGCTCGTGGACCCCGAGCTTCGACGACACGTCGGGCTGCTCACGGAGCAGGCCGGGCACCGCCACCCCGAACGCCGACCGCTCGAGGACGACGGAGACTTCGAGGCCGCCGACGGGCTGCTCGCGATCTGCACGGTCCACGACGACGTGGAGTCGTGGCTCGCGGCCGGAGTGGCGTTGAGCGCGATGTGGCTCCAGGCCACCCGGGAGGGACTCTCCGTGGTCCCGATGTGCCAGGTGGTCGAGGTGCCGAGCACCCGGCGTGCTCTCGAGGACGCCCTGGCGATCCGTGCCCTCAGGGTGCAGATGCTGGTGCGTCTGGGCTGGCAGCAGATCGGACGCGACGCCTCCGGGGGTACGCCGCGGCGCTCACTCGACGACGTGCTGCACGACGGGATCCTCTAGAAGATCAACGCCGCGAGCGGAGCCGCCGCGGATCCAGCCGTGCGTGCAGCAGCGCAGCCCGGGCGGCGTTCATGCCCGCAGCACCGTGCACGCCGCCGCCGGGGTGCGCCGAGGCCGAGCCGAGGTAGAGCCCCTTGATGCCGGTCTCCGCTCGACCCGACCCGGGAACCGGACGCAGGATCAGCTCCTGGTGCAGCTGTGAGGTGCCGCCGTTGATGGCACCGCCACGGAGGTTGGCGTTGCGGGACTCCAGCTCGATCGGTCCGAGCACCCGGCGCTCCATCACCCGGGCGTCGAAGCCGGGGGCCAGCGCCTCGAACCGCGCCTGCATGCGGTCGGCGAAGCGCTCGAGGTCGGACTGGTCCCACACCCCCCGGATCCCCTCGCCGCCAGCATCCTCGACGGTCTTGTGCGGCACGTGCGTGTAGGCCCACATCGACTCGGTGCCCTGCGGTGAGCGGGTCGCGTCGGTGGTCGTCATCTGCCCGGCGAGCATGAACGGCTTGGCGGGGATCCGCCCGGAGGCGACCTGCCCCAGGGACGAGGTCATGTCCGCGACGTCGTCCGCGACGTGCACGGTGCCGGGAGCGTGTGCCGGTCGGCCGGCCCACGGCACCGGCCCGCTCAACGCCCAGTCGACCTTGACGGTGCCCGGGTCGAGGGTGAAGTCACGCATCCCCCGACGCACGCGGGACGGCAGGTCGGCCGGGGCCACCAGCTCGCCGTACAGCTGCGGCGCGGTGACGCCGGCGATGACGGCGTGGCGCGCGTGCAGCGTCCCGCTCGAGGTGTGCACCGCTCCCACGCGACCCCCGCCCACCTCGATGCCCTCGACGGCGACGCCGCAGCGGACCTCCCCGCCGCGCGACTCCAGTCGCCGCACCAAGGCGTGCGAGAGCTCCCCCGCGCCTCCTCGGGGGACCGGGAAGCCCACGGTCTGACCGAGCATGCTCATCAAGATGCCCATCAGGCCGGAGCCGGGCGCGTCCAGGGGGATGTCGGTGTGGCCGGCGTTGCCGGCGAGAATCGCCTGCAGGCCGGTGCCGCCGAAGCGGGACATCGCCAGCTCGGCGGCCGGGGTCAGCAGCGTGCGCACGAAGCCGAGGCCCCCGACCTGCGGCAACCTCGCGATCGTGCGGAGACCGGCCCGCACTGGCGGGAACGGTGCCAGCAGCGCATCGATCATCGCCGACCCGATCCGGTCCCACTCCCGGCACAGCTCGAGCCAGGCCTCCCCGTCACCGGGGTGCTGCTCCTCGGCCAGGGCTGCCGTCACCTCGCGGTCGCGGTGCAACAGGCCCCAGGAGCCATCGGGCAGCGGGTGCCCGAGCACGGCCGGGGCATGCTCCCAGACCAGCCCGTGCTCCTCCAGCTCGAACCCGGCGATCTCCCGCGACGCCGCGGCCAGGGGGTAGAACGCGCTGAAGGTGTCGTGCACGAAGTCGGGGTGGACCTCACGGTCACTGCGGACGGCGCCGCCGGGGTCGGGCTGCTGCTCCAGCACCAGGACCGACCACCCGGCGTCGGCCAACCGGTTCGCCGCGACCAGACCGTTGGGCCCGGAACCGATCACCAGGGCGTCGTGCGTGCTCATTGCGTACGGCGTTCCGCCAGATAGGCCAGGCGACGCATCGCCTCGGTGTTGCGCCAGATCAGCCCAGCGGTGCGGGCGGGGCCCGGGACCAGTCGACCCGGCCCACTGACGGCGTCCTCCTCGATGACCACCCGGGTGCCGTCAGCATGGGGCTCGAGATGGAGGACCACCAGGGCCTCCCCCGTGGGCCATGCCCGCGCGCGCAGCTTCAGCAGCGACGGCGCCTTGCTCTCCAGCACCTCGGTGCTGTCGTCGAGCAGCAGGGGCCAGCTACCGACAGAGTGGTGCAGGTGGGCGCCTGCGGCCGGCCAGTGGTCGTCCACCTCTCGCATCCGGGAGGCTCCGACGACCCACAGCGGGTAGAGCCAACCGTCGGCCAGCACCTCCCAGACCTTGTCGGGACTGGCCTTGATCACGCGCTCGACTCGACTCACGACGCCACCGTACCCAGCGCGATCGAACCCATCCCTCGCGTCGACCGCGAGGCAGCTCACGCCGGGGCGACCTCGGTGAGGGTGTGCTCGATCCCGTTGGGGAAGGCGATCGCCAGCCCCACGGTGCCTGCCGGCCCTCCTTCACTCGGGTCCGGTCCGCGAAGGTCGAGCTGGACGCGCTCCTGGTAGCACGACTCATCCGGAGAACCAGGAGGCGGCTTTCGGTCCTGCGCCGAGGGTGGCTGCCACCTTCCCACTGGCAGTGACTCGGCTGCCCCCACCATCAGACCCTTCTCCTGCGCGAGCTCCGCGATGCGCTGCACGCGCTCCTCGTCAGTCATGTCTGGCGCGTACACGGAGCCGGGCGTTGGCGATCTCGAGCTGATGCACCCGCGACTCCAGCATCAGGACCTGGGCGATCCCGGCCAGGTTGAGCCCTTCGGCCAGGAGGTCGCGGATCCGGGCGAGCCGGTCGAGGTCGTCACGGCTGTAGAGCCGGGTGCCTCCGGCGGAACGAGCGGGCTCGATCAGACCGCGGCGCTCGTACACGCGCAGGTTCTGCACCTCCATGGACAGCATCTCCGCCGCCACCGAGATCGCGAAGACCCCCGTCGTGCGCGACTCCACATCGACCACCTCGCTCCCTGAAGAACCGTGCTGCCGGGACTTGCACCGAACTATGTCCAGCAGTATAAAGAATCTGTAACCACAGTTATAGGTGTCGGCGACGGCGATCCCGGGTCGGCACCGATGAGACCGCTTCAGGAGGAGCTCATGTTGCTGCGAAACACCGACCCCTTCCGCGACTTCGACCGCCTGACCCAGCAGCTTCTCGGCACGACCAACCGTCCCGTCGTGATGCCGATGGACGCGTGGCGTGAGGGCGACCGTTTCGTGATCGAGTTCGACCTGCCCGGTGCCAGCCCGCAGAGCATCGAGCTGGATGTCGAGCGCAACGTGCTGACCGTGAGCGCCGAGCGGGTGTCTCGCAACGGCGACTGGGAGATGCTGGCCTCGGAACGCCCGCGTGGTCGTTTCAGCCGTCAGCTGGTGCTCGGGGACAACCTCGACCTCGACCGGATCGAGGCGCACTACGAGGGCGGCGTCCTGCGCCTCGTCGTGCCTGTCGCCGAGAAGGCCAAGCCCCGCAAGATCGAGATCTCCGGGGTCGACCAGGACGACCGCACGGCGATCGAGGCCTGACCTCGGCTGGGGTGACCTCCGCGGCGAGCCGTGGGGGTCACCCGGCGAGGGTGCCGCCGAAGACCTGCCAGGCCAGCGCCGACTTTGCCGTCAGGCTGAGCACGATGTAGACGCGCTCCCCGAACACGTAGTCGGCCCACCGCCCGTTCGCGCGGTACTGGAGCCACTGGTTGAGGGCGAAGATGTTGAAGAAGACGAACAACGACACGAAGATGCCGTAGACGAAGCCCGGAGGCGAGGCCGAGGATGCCGAGCCGGGCGACAGCAGGTACACCGTGATCGCCAGCCAGGGCACGACACCGGCCACGCTTCCGAAGGTGAAGGGCAGCCAGCCGCCACCGCCGGGCCGCTCGTAGTGCTCCTGCAGCCAGCCGAAGAGGATCATCGCCGCGTTCACCCCGAAGAGCGCGATCAGGGCTGCGACGTCGGAGATGCCGACCAGTTGGGCGATCAGCACGATCATCAGCGAGGACGAGAGCGAGTACTCCACCCAGCGGGCAGGATTGCGTTGGTGGCCCAGGTCCTCGACATACCTCCCCCACCACGCGGTGCATACGACGAGGTGCGCCAGCGCGGAGAGCGCCAGGAACCCCGCCACCGCAAGGCCTGTCGGGAGCTCGAAGAGCGACACCGGCGCCTGCGGCTCGGTGCCGGGTGGACCGGCGAGGTAGCTCGCGGTCACCGGCAGGGCGAAGTCGGTGGCGAGCACCAGCACCGCCACCGCCTGCGCCGCGTGCAGCACCCCGGCGATCGCGTTCGACAGGCGCAGTCGTGATGTCGAACTGACTTCGGGCTGGTGCAGATGTGCTCCCATGTGTCGATCCTGCCACTTGGGCGTGGCAGTCCGGATTCCGACCTCCTGCCCGTGGGTCTGTGTGAAGATCGTCCCGGGCACCTGTGAGGACGGGTACATGTCGGGTGAAGTCGTGCTGTTTCTCGGGAGCGTAGGGGTCTATGCGGGCCTGCCGCTCCTCTTCGCCGTGCGCCGAACCCCGTTCCAGTTCCTGCTGCTCTACACGCACATCGCCAGCGTCCTGACGCTCGGCGGCTTCCTGGGCGCCATCTACGTCCTGCCGGTGTTCGGCGGGGCGTCGCTGCTTGCGGGTCAGGTGGCCTACGGCGGCTTCATGTTCGCCACGCTGGTCACCGTGCTCGTCGGTCGCGACCTGCACGTGGTCCGGAACATCATCATCCTCACCGTGGCGGTGGACACCCTCGTCTTTCTGATCTTCCGGCTGAGCAACCTCGCCCTGGGGCGCCCGGCGGTGCCCAACCCCTTCGACACCTCACCCGGCGTCTTCGACCAGTCCCTGCGCGTGCTGGTGATCGGCGGCTTCCTGATCATCTGCGAGCTGTTGGCCATGCTCGTGGTCCTCGAGCTGGCCAAGTCCCGCCTGGGGCCGGTGCCGATGGCAGCTGTCTACGTGCTCACCTTCGTCGCCGTGCTCACCTTCGACGGGGCGCTCTTCCCCATCCTGGTGATGATCCCCAGCGACGACCTGGGTCAGCTGCTTCTCTCCTCGATCGAGGCCAAGCTCGTGCTGGCCGCTGTCTTCGCCGTACCCCTGGCGATCTTCGTCGGCCTCTACCGCCCCACCCTGCGGAGCTTCGAGGCCACCCCGCTGCACCTGCGGCACCTGCTGTCGCTCTCCCGGGACCCGCTCCTGGACCGACTCGAGGACCAGGGGGCCCAGCTGGTGCGGAGCACGGCCCAAGTCGAGCATGCCACGGCGACCGTGAGCCGGATCCTGGATGCGGCCACCACGACCGTGCTCATCGCCAGCGACGCGGACCTCCGGATCACGCAGTTCAACCGAGGGGCCCAGGAGCTGCTCGGCTACACCGAGGCCCAGGTCTTGGGTGGCAGCCCGGCGATCCTGTTCAGTGACGACGAGGTCCAGCGGCAGTCCGTGGAGCTCGGCACCCGGCCGGACGGCCCGTCCTTGGTCGCGGCCCAGGTCCGGGCAGGAGGGCACCGGGACTGGAGGTTCACCACCCAGGACGGGCGCACCGTCGACGTCTCGCTCAGCATCACCGAGATCCGGGTGGACGACCTCCTCGTGGGCTACCTCCTGGCCGGCGAGGACGTGACCACGCGGCTGCGGGTGGAGGCGACGCTGGCGGACGCCCTGCAGATGGAGCAGCACTCGGTCGCGCGCCTCGAGGAGGCCAACCGGGTCAAGGACGTGCTGGTCTCGACGGTCAGCCATGAGCTGCGCACTCCGCTCGCCAGCATCCAGGGTTACACCGAGCTGCTCTCGGACGGCTCGCTGGGGACTGTCAGCTCCCAGCAGCGCGACGCGCTCAGCACCGTGGCCCGCAGCTGCGTGCGACTCCAGGCCCTGGTCGACGACCTGATCTTCGTCGCCAAGGCAGACTCGGCGGAGCAGGCGGTCCAGCTCGGCCCGGTCGACCTGTGCCAGGTGGTCGCGGCCTCCCGCGGGGCCGCCGCGCCGCAGGTCAGGCTCCGGCCAGACCTGGAGGTGGTCTACGACCTCCCGCCCGCACCGGTGACCGTCCGAGGCGATGCAGCCTCCCTGGAGCGGCTCGTGGACAACCTGTGCAGCAACGCCGTGAAGTTCACCCCGGACGCGGGGTCGGTCACGGTCCGGGTGCGCCAGGTCGAGGGCGGCGCGACCCTGGTCGTCAGCGACACCGGCATCGGCATCGACGGGACCGCACGCGTCCAGCTGTTCCAGCGCTTCTACCGCGCACCCGAGGCCAACCGGCGAGCGATCCCGGGATCGGGCCTGGGGCTCAGCGTGGTCCAGGAGATCCTGCGACAGCACGGAGGGACGATCGACATCGAGTCGCTTCCCGGTGCTGGCACCACGGTCACCGTGCGGCTCCCGTCGGCCTGAGACCACGGCCGTCCGAGCCCGCAGTCCGCAAACGTCTCACGGCCACGCCGTGCTCCTGCGAGGAGCCCGACCTGGCCGTGATCTGTTTCGTTGGGTGGAGCTGAGGGGATTCGAACCCCTGACCCCCTGCATGCCATGCAGGTGCGCTACCAACTGCGCCACAGCCCCATTGCCGCTTGGGCAACGCCGGGAATCTTAGCCAACGACCAACCGCAGATGCTAATCGGGGTCGGTTCCACCGACGCCCAGGTTGTACGCCGCCAGGCGCAGCGGCCCGTCGCCGGTCTCGGCGAGCACCGCCCAGGCGCAGTTGCGCATCGACTCCATCGAGGCGGCCGTGCTGATCGGCCAGCCGAGCACCCCCGCCAGCGCCACGCGCAGCGCGGCTCCGTGCATCACCACGACGGCGGTCTCCCCGTGCTGGAGGCCCTCCAGGACCTCGACGAGCGCCGGCACGGTCCTGCGGGCGACGTCGTCGGTGGACTCCGCCCCGGCCACGTCCACGTGGGCGTGCGCGTCCCACGACGCGGGCGGGGTGCCCATCCGCCTCCCGAACTCCTGCGCGGTCAGACCGGTCCGCTCCCCCAGCTCGTACTCCCGCAGCCGGTGGTCCTCCCGCGCGGTCAGTCCGGTGACCTTCTCCAGGAAGGCCGCAGTCTCGCGGGCGCGGGCGAGGTCGCTGGTGACGAGGAGCGTCGGGTCGTAGTCGGCGACGACACCCGCCATGACCTCGGCCTGCCTGCGACCCTCGTCGTCGAGGCTGACGTCGGCGTGGCCCTGGGCGCGACCCTCGGCGTTCCAGGCGGTGCGGCCGTGCCGGACCAGCACCAGGCGGCGCGTGGAGCCGGTCCGGTCAGTCACCGCGGCCGTTCGTGACGTCGGCCGGGAGCTTGATCGGCGGGCAGTCGCGCCACAGCCGCTCGAGGGCGTAGAACTGCCGCTCCTCCTCGTGCTGCACGTGCACCACGATCTCGGCGTAGTCGATCAGCACCCAGCGACCGTCGCGCTCCCCCTCACGGCGTACGGGCTTGGCGCCGAAGGCGCGCAGCTGGTCCTCGACCTCGTCGACGATGGACTTGACCTGGCGCTCGTTGCTCGCCGAGCACAGCAGGAACGCGTCGGTGATCACCAGCTGCTCGCTGACGTCGAAGGCGATGATGTGGGTGGCGAGCTTGTCCGAGGCTGCACGGGCGGCGACGTGCACCATCTCGATGGCGTGGTCGGTGGCTGTCATACGGATGCTCCTCGAGCGTCGGTGTAGAGGTCGTGCTTGGCGATGTACTGGACCACCCCGTCCGGGACGAGGTACCAGACCGGTTCGCCCCTCGCGCGGCGCTCACGGCAGTCGGTGGAGGAGATCGCCAGGGCGGGGATCTCCAGGATGGTGACCCGGTCGGAGGGAATGCCCTCCAGACTGGTGGGGCTCATCTCGTAGCCGGGCCGGGTGCAGCCCACGAAGCGTGCCAGCGCGAACAGCTCGGCGGCGTCGCGCCAGGTGAAGATGTCGGCCAGGGCGTCGGCGCCGGTGATGAAGTAGAGGTCAGCGTCCGGCATCGACTCGGAGAGATCGCGCAGCGTGTCGATGGTGTACGTCGGACCGCCTCGGTCGATGTCGACCCGCGAGACCTCGAACAACGGGTTCGAGGCCGTGGCGATCACGGTCATCAGGTAGCGGTCCTCGGCCGGTGAGACGTCCCGGTCGGACTTCTGCCAGGGCTCGCCGGTCGGCACGAAGACGACTTGATCGAGGTCGAACCAGGCCTGCACCTCACTGGCGGCGACGAGGTGACCATGGTGGATCGGGTCGAAGGTCCCGCCCATCACGCCGACGCGTCGGCGCCGGGCGACCCGGTCGTCGCAACCCCCAGCGGCCTGCGGGGTGCTCAGGAGTGCTCGCGTCCCTTGCCGAAGCTCAGCAGCGCCATCAGCATGCCGAGCAGGATGGCCAGCGTGAGCCCACCGACGGCGTAGGGCATCAGACCGGCGGACTCTTCAGCGGCCAGCGGGAGCAGGAGCAGTGTCGACATGAGGCACAGGATAGCCGTATCCGCACCTCGCACCGCCGACGGGACCGGTGCTCACGGCGACCGTCAGCGGAAGACCATCCCTACTCCGAGCAGCCAGGCCCAGAAGAACAGGGTCCGGCCCACCAGACCGGCGACGAAGAACACCACGACGTTCATCCGCAGCGTCCCCGCGACCATGGCCATGGCGAAGAACGGGGGGAAACCGACGGCAGCGGACACGAACACCAGTCCCCCGGCCACGATCGGCCGCCCCTGCACGTAGTTGCGCCACCGCTCGAAGCTCTGCATCCGTTTGGGAGTCGAGAGCCGCCGCTGCAGCCACGGCATGTCGATCGCGCCCAGGGAGGCGTAGTACCAGACCAGCTTGCCGAGGTTCTGCCCAAACGAGCCGATGAACGCAGTCAGCAACGCCGACCCACCTGCGGTCTGCGAGTAGACCACGGTGATGTAGGCCTCCATGTTGAAGATCGGGATGACCGCGGAGATCACTCCGAACCCGAACGTCAGCAACAGGAGCTTCACCTGATGTGGCCGTCCCCCGTGACGACGTACTTGGTCGAAGTCATCTCGGGCAGCCCCATCGGGCCTCGGGCGTGCAGCTTCTGGGTGGAGATGCCGATCTCGGCCCCGAAGCCGAACTCGGCACCGTCGGTGAACCTCGTGGAGGCGTTGACCAGGACCGCGGCCGAGTCCACGGCTGCCACGAATCGTTGGGCCGCGGTCGCCGAGTCGGTGACGATCGCGTCGGAGTGGCCCGAGGAGTAGCGGCGGATGTGCGTGACGGCCGCGTCGAGGTCGTCGACCACGGCGGCCGAGATCTCCAGCGCGAGGTACTCCCGCGACCAGTCGTCCTCCTCGGCCCCGACCACACCCGCGCAGGCGGCGAAGCCGGCGTCGCCGTGCACCAGGACGCCTGCCTCCTGGAGTCGGGCCACGATCCGCGGCACGAACTCCTCGGCGACGTCGGCGTGCACCAGCAGCGACTCGGCCGCGTTGCACACCGAGGTCCGGTGGGTCTTGGCGTTGAGCACGATCCGCTCGGCCATGTCGAGGTCTGCGGCCGCGTCGACGTACACGTGGCAGTTGCCCACGCCGGTCTCGATCACCGGGACGGTCGACTGCTCCACCACGGTGCTGATCAGGCCGGCGCCACCGCGCGGGATGAGTACGTCGACCAGGCCGCGGGCGCGCATCAGCTCCTTGACCGAGTCGTGCCCCTCCCCGGGGACGAGCTGCACGACGTCCTCGGGCAGGTCGGACTCGGCAGCGGCGGCACGCAGACTGTCCACGATCGCGGTGTTGGACCGCAGCGCGCTCGAGGAACCACGCAGCAGCACGGCGTTGCCGCTCTTGAGGCAGATGCCCGCGGCGTCGGCGGTGACGTTGGGCCTGGCCTCGTAGATGATCCCGACGACGCCGAACGGCACCCGCACCTGGCGCAGCTGCAGGCCGTTGGCGAGCGTCGACCCCCGCACGACTTCCCCGACCGGGTCGGGCAGGCCGGCGACGTCGCGGAGTCCCTCGGCCATGGCAGCCAAGCGCGACGGACCCAGCCGCAGCCGGTCGACGATGTGGCTCGGCGTCCCGGACTCCTCCGCGGCTCCCACGTCGGCGGCGTTGGCCGACAGGATCGGCTCGGCGTCCTCGATCAGCCGGTCGGCCATGCGCAGCAGGGCGGCGTCCTTGGCCGCTCGACTGCGCAGGGACAGGTCGATGGCGGCCACACGGGCGCGCGTGGCGACGGCTACGAAGCCGGTCTCGTCCCCGGGTTTCGACATACCAGCAGCGTAGTCAGCCCTGGCGTCGAGAAGTCAGGCGCCTCGACCGCAGCGGCTGCGCATCTCGTGGACCGGCTTCTCGAGGATCTCCAGACCCACGACTTCCCAGCGGGGAAGGTTGGCGGAGTCGCGGTGCTCGTTCCACAGCCGCATCGCCAACGAGGCCACGTCGAGCATGGTCTCCCCCTCGTCCCAGAACTGCAGCTCGGCCGACGTACCGTCACAGGTGACGGAGTCGAGGAACGGCCGTTCATCGCTGAGCCGAGTCATGGCAGAGCGCACCATGGCCGGCTCCACGGGGTCACCGGAGAGCGTCAAGGTCACATGCCAGTGACGAGCGGTCAAACCCACGCGGCCCCCTGGTCGCCAGTTCCGGACACCTTGTCCGGCGTCGCCAGTCTGTCGGACCGCGACCCTGCTGCGTGGGGAAACCGGCAAACCCCGATAACGATTTTCGTTCGGCTCAGCTGCGGCAGGACGGGAGGATTTGCGGGGGTGGGATTGCCAGGCAGGACGAGGACGGGGCGGTGTCGGATCTCGGGCTTCGTACGTCGGCTTCCACAGCCTGGGCGCCCACGGGAGGCCCACTCCGCACCGGCTGGCTCAGGCCAGCTGCACCGTCTCCACCCTGCGCGTCCTATCGCGTGCTCAAGATGGCAGGCGAGCCCTCACTGCCGCAGCGTGCCCGCGCGCGGAGTACGGCAGACGCGGACGTTGCTTCGGGTACGGGCAGGCCTCGATCTCGACCCGGCGCGGCGATCGGTTCGTCTGCTGTCAGCCGCACTACGTCATCCGACCTCGTCGATCAGCGAGAGACAGAACGGATGCCCCGCAGGATCGCTGAAAACCAGACAGTGAGCCGCGTTCGGCTGATGATCGAACTGCCTACCCCCGGCACGTTCAACGCGAGTCGCGGCGGCACCGAGGTCGTCGACCAAGAAGTCGATGTGGAGCAACGCGGGATCGTCGGGCCATCGAGGTCTCACGTAGTCAGCGACCCCCATGAACTCCAGGCGTGCGCCTTCACAGCGCATGGACGCCCACTCCATGTTGTGGACGAACGTGACCTCGCCCCCGGTGACATCGGCGTAGAAGGACGCCAGCCTCGCTGGATCCGGACACGCCAACGTGACTGAGCTGAAGCGGATTGCGCTGGACATGCAGTCACCCTATGGGCGGCATGTGCGGATGTGCGGATGTGCACTCGTCGCGCGTGGTCTGCCGAGTCAGGGCTCCAGGGGCGGATGTGGCCGGGTTCGGGCCAGCCGACGAACAGCGAGCACGGCCGTCCCCGCCGCGGCCCCGAGCAGGCTGCCGACGACGACGGCTGGGATCCCGACTTCGACGACCGCGAACCACGCAGTCGGTGGGTAGGCAGCCAGCCCGAGCAGGAGGCCGGCGACAGCACCGACCGCTCCGCCTACGAGGCCGCTTCGCACGGACCAGCGGAGCACGAGCGGAAGGTCGGCGATGCTGCGCCAGAAGTCACGCCACGCTCTGGCAGTCCCGGTCATGCCCCAGAGTCCCACGGGCTGGGCAGGTCCGGCTGTCGAGGAGGTGGAGTACGTAGGCCCGGGGGTCGCTGTCCGGTTCCTACTCCCACCCCCTCCGAACCACGCCGCACACCGACTCACCGGCTTCCAGCACGTTCCGGGGCCCCGGGCCGCCGCCGTAGAAGTGGGACTCGGCCGATGCAGCTCAAGGTGAGGCGAGCCGAAGACGTGATGTCTCAAGACATCGGTGACGATCCCGCATCAAGACATGGGTGACAGTTGCTGTCTCAGGACCTCAGTGACGTTTCTCGGCTCGGACGGCGGCCGCCGGGTGGGGCTCGGAAGCCGAGTCCGAGGCTCGAGCACCGCGGCCGGCCCCCCAGTCTTGGCGCGCTGCGCAGCTCGTAGAACGACTTGGCCGAGATGCCGTGCTCGGCGCAGAAGGTCGAGACCGCCCCACGGGCGCATCGTCGGGCTACCGCGAGATCGCGAGTCGGACACGGGAGTCGAGGGGTTCACTGGCAGCAACCGCCCGAGACTCCCGGCAGAAATGTCACCACGAGACATTCCGAACGTGTCACCGATGTCCTGGTGCAGAACTGTCACCTGTGTCCTACGACATGACAATGGCGAGCCGAAGAAGTTGTCCACAGATTTCGAACACCCTATCGATTCTGTCAGTGGTCGATCCTAGAATGGGTCCATGACCACCACCTCGATCACCGCTCCCGGGATCACGCCGGCCGAGGTGATCGAGCGTGCCCGGTTGGTGCGACAGACCTCGGCCGCCGCCGCTGCCGAAGAGCTGGCCTTGGCGCTGACCTGGGCGCGGCTGCACCCGTGCCCGGCTGATGAGGTGCCGGCGCACTGGGGTGAGGTCGACCTCCACGGCGAAGGCATCCTGCCTCTCGCGGGTGAGGGGGCGCCGTGGGTGGCGGAGTTCGCTCCCGCCGATCTTGGTGCCGCCCTGGGGATCTCGGTGGAGGCGGCCAAGCAGCTCCTGGGTGATGCCCTGGAGCTGGCCCACCGTCTCCCTCGGTTGTGGGCGCTGGTCCAGGAGCTGCGGGTTCCGGTGTGGCGGGCCAGGTTGATCGCCCGGGAGACCTGCGACCTGTCCCCGGAAGCTGCCGGGTTCGCTGACCGGTTGATTGCGGCCACTCCGGAGAAGATCGGGTCGGTCCTCGCGGGCAAGCTCGTGCAGGAGGCCCGGCTCTACTTCGACCCCGACCGGGCCGTCGCCGATGAGGAAGAAGCCCTCGCCAAGCGCGGGGTGTGGTCACGCCCGGGAGCAGCCCCGGCGACCACCGAGATGTGGATGACCCTCGACACCCCCGATGCCGAGCTCTTCGACCAGTCGCTGTCCCGCGTCGCCAGTGACCTCAAGGAGCTCGGCGACAACGACACCCTCGATGTGCGGCGGGCACGGGCGGTCGGGATCCTCGCCGACCCGCAATACGCACTGGACCTGATGTCGGGGCGTGAAGGCGCCGCACCCACACCCGGACACGGCGGGGTCGCCAACCTGTTCGTCCACCTCACCCCAGAAGACCTCGAAGCCGACCTCACCGGTGGCACCGGAGCCACCACGATCGAGAAGCTCGGGGCCGCCACCACCAAGCTGCTCACCGACTGGCTGGCCCGGCTCACCGCCACCGGCGGCAAAGTGATCCTGCGGCCGGTCCTCGACCTCTCAGCCGACCGGGCCGTGGACCAGCACGACCCACCCCCGGCGATGCGCGAACAAGTCCTTTTGCGTGACGCGCACTGTGTGTTCCCCGGCTGCGGTCGCGACTCCCGGGCGTGCGACCTGGACCACATCACCCCCTACGTCCCGATGGACGAGGGCGGACCCCCCGGCCAAACCCATCCTGGCAATCTTGCGCCGTTGTGCCGGACCCATCACCGGGTGAAGACCCACACCGCCTGGGACTACAAAGCGCCTCGACGACGGCAGCTACGCCTGGACCAACCCACCGGGCACCAGTACGACACCAACTCGCCGACCGGCGGCCCACGGCCACGGCGACCGGCCGACCGCGACACCCGGCTGACCCAGCTCGTCATCCCACGCCAACGCCGACGAACCTGACCACCCCGGACCCCGACCCCAGCCCGTCGGGGCCACAAGCACGCGCCGGGTTAGTGGGCTGCTGTCGTCGGCGACCTGGCGCACCCAGGTCGCGGCGGCACCGGGATACAGGGGAAGCGGTTCGTGCTCGTCGTCGAACGGACGCCAGACGACCGGCACGACGGTGCCGTCGGTCTCGGTCAGGGCGGCGCCGGCGAGCAGAGGAAGCGGGTCGAGCCGCCCTACGTCGACGAACACGATCCCGTGACCGAGCGCGCCGTTGAAGTGAAAGATGGTCTCGACTGCAGCGAGAAACCTCAGGTCCCGGAACGTTGCGTGCAGCTCTTCCTCGATCTCGAGCACAGGGCTTCATCTGACGATCGCAGGGCTCAACACCTCCGCCGATCAAGCGGTGCAAACCCTCCGGGTCCTCCGCAGTCGCGGAGTTGAGACTGACCGGGTGGGCCGTGCAATCGTCATTCGGGGCGATCGGCATGACCTTGACCTGGATCTGTGAGTGGTCGCGCGGCGTCATGTTCGAGCGCTCTGTCAGAGCAGGATCAGGCCCAGAGCAGGATCAGGGTCAGAGCACGATCAGGTCGTCGCGGTGGACGACCTCCCGCTCGTACTCCGCTCCCAGCGCGCTGGCCAGCTCACGGGTGGAGCGACCTAGCAGCCCCGGGAGCTCGACGGCGTCGTAGTTGGCCAACCCGCGCGCCACCGCGGTCCCGCGATCATCGACGAGGTCCACCGGGTCGCCCGCGACGAAGTTGCCGGTGACCCCGGTGATGCCGGCGGGGAGCAGCGAGGCACGCCGCTCGGTGAGCGCCCGCACCGCACCGGCGTCGAGCACGATGCTGCCCTTGGCCTCGGTGGCATGTGCGAGCCACAACAACCGGGTGGGGCGCCGGCGGCCGGTGGGGTGGAACAGGGTGCCGCGGGACTCGCCCTCCAGCGCCGAGCGCGCGTGCGACATGCTGGTCAGCACCACGGGGATGCCTGCACCGGTGGCGATCCGGGCAGCCTCGAGCTTGGTCTGCATCCCGCCGGAGCCCAGCCCGCTGCTGTGCCCACTGCCGGCCGACCCGACCTGCACGCCGTCTAGGTCGCCGAGGTCCCGGACCTCACTGATCAGACGGCTGGAGGCATGGTTGGGCGGGGCGTCGTAGAGCCCGTCGACGTCGGAGAGCAGCACCAGCAGGTCGGCATGCACGATGTGTGCGACCAGGGCAGCCAACCGGTCGTTGTCGCCGAAGCGGATCTCGCTGGTCGCGACGGTGTCGTTCTCGTTCACGATCGGCACCACCCCCAGCTCGAGCAGCTTGGCGAAGGTGCGCTGGGCGTTGCGGTAGTGCGCACGGCGGGTCACGTCGTCCAGGGTCAGCAGCACCTGACCGGTCACCTGGTCATGACGCGCGAACTCCTCGGTGTAGCGGTGCACCAGCAGACCTTGTCCCACCGAGGCGGCCGCCTGCTGGCGGGCGAGGTCGCGCGGTCGCGACTTCAGCCCGAGCGGCGCCAGCCCGGCGGCGATCGCACCGGAGGAGACCAGGACCAGGTCCGCACCCCGGACGCGGACCCCGGCCAGGCTGTCGACGAGCAGACGCACTCGCGCCGGGTCGATGCCACCCTCGGCCGTGGTCAGGGAGGACGAGCCGACCTTGACCACCACGCGTTGCGCGCCGGTCACCGCGGCGCGGACCTCGCTGTGGTTCACCCGGGGTCCTGCTGCTCCCAGTCGGCGTCGTGGTCGACGTCCGAGTCGGAGTCCAGCTCCTCGTTCCCCTCGGCGTCGAGACGACGGGCGACGTCGGCGCGCACCTCGGTCTCCCCGCGCTCGGGCATGGCTTCGTCGATCGCCCGGCGGCGGTCGGCGGCCGCGCGCCTCTCCTCGAAGCGCTGGTCCTCACCTCGACGACTGAGCAGCTGGGCACCGGCGTCGATGCCGGGCTTGAAGTCGAAGACGACCGCGTTCGCCACGTCGCCGATCAGCACCGGGTCGCCCTCGACGGCACCCATCTCGATCAGGCGGCGTTCCACGCCGAGGCGGTTGAGGCGGTCGGAGAGGAAGCCCACGGCCTCGTCGTTGCTGAAGTCGGTCTGGCGGATCCAGCGCTCGGGCTTCTCGCCGCGCACGCGCCAGCCCTCGCCGGTCTCCTTGACCGTGAAGTCGTCGCTGCCCTTGCTGTCCTTGGGCCGGATCACGATCCGGGTGCTCTCGGCCTTGGGGGCCTCGGCGCGACGCGCAGCCACGATCCCGGCCATCGCGAACATCAGCTCGCGCAGCCCCTCATGGCTCGCGGCACTGACCGGCAGCACCGTCCAGCCCCGGGCCTCGATGTCGGCGGTGACCAGGTCGGCCATGTCACGACCGTCGGGGACGTCGATCTTGTTCAGCGCGACCAGGCGGGGGCGGTCCTCGAGGCCGCCGTACCGCTGGAGCTCGGCCTCGATCACGTCGAGGTCGCCAAGCGGGTCACGCCCGGGTTCCATGGTCGCGAGGTCCACGACGTGCACCAGGGCGGCGCACCGCTCGATGTGGCGCAGGAAGTCGTGGCCCAGGCCGCGTCCCTCGCTGGCACCCTCGATCAGGCCCGGGACGTCGGCGACGGTGAAGGTGGTGTCACCGGCCTTGACCACGCCGAGGTTCGGCACCAGCGTGGTGAAGGGGTAGTCCGCGATCTTGGGCCGGGCCCGTGACAGGGCGGCGATCAGGCTGGACTTGCCGGCGCTCGGGTAGCCCACGAGGCCGATGTCGGCGACGACCTTGAGCTCGAGCTGTACGACGTGGTCGTCGCCGGGCTCACCGAGCAGGGCGAAGCCGGGTGCCTTGCGCTTGGCCGAGGCCAGGGCGGCGTTGCCGAGCCCGCCGCGACCACCCTGGGCGATCACCATCTCGGTGCCGGGACCCACGAGGTCGGCGAGGACCTGGCCGTTCTCGTCGGTGACGACCGTCCCGTCCGGCACGGGCAGCACGATGTCGGCGCCGTGCGAGCCGTTGCGGTGCCCCCCGGCACCGTGGCCGCCGTGCTCACCGGTGCGCTTGGCGTTGTGGTGGTAGTCGATCAGCGTGGTGACGTCGGCGTCGACCCGCAGGATGATCGAGCCGCCCGGGCCACCGTTGCCGCCGTCGGGACCGCCGAGCGGCTTGAACTTCTCGCGGTGCACCGAGGCCACCCCGTTGCCACCACGACCACCGATGACGTGCAGCTTGACGCGGTCGACGAAAGTCGGCACTGCCATCGAGGGCTCCTTCCAGGAGGGTGGGACAAGGTTGAGCGTGGGGGTGGCCCCAGCTGGTGCCGGGCCGCCCTTGGGAGCACGAAGGGCGCCCCTGAAACTCTCAGGAACGCCCTCGGTGTCTGAATCAGTATCGGTGGAGGGTCACTCCCCGGCCGGCAGGATGTTGACGACCCTGCGACCGCGCTTGGTCCCGAACTCCACGTTGCCCGCGACCAGCGCGAACAAGGTGTCGTCACCGCCACGTCCCACACCGCTGCCGGGGTGGAAGTGGGTGCCACGCTGACGGACGATGATCTCGCCGGCGTTGACGAGCTGACCGCCGTAGCGCTTCACACCGAGGCGCTGAGCGTTGGAGTCGCGACCGTTCTTGGTCGACGCTGCTCCCTTTTTGTGTGCCATGGGCTGTCCTTCAGGTGATGCTGACCTGGGGTCAGACGGTGATGTCGGTGACCTTGACCTGGGTGTACTTCTGGCGGTGACCCTGGCGCTTCTTGTAGCCGGTCTTGTTCTTGTACTTCTGGATGACGATCTTGGGGCCCTTGGTGGCGCCGAGGATCTCGACGGTCACGGCTGCCTTGTCAAGACCCGAGGCCGTCACGGTGTCACCGTCGACGAGCATCACGACCGGCAGGCTCAGCGATTCGCCGACGCCCGTCGTGACCTTGTCGATCTCGATGACGTCGCCGACGGCAACCTTCTGCTGCTTGGCGCCTGCGCGCACGATCGCGTACACCGCGGTCTCCTTCGTCATGGTCTTGCATCTACGTCTGGTCGGGATCCCGTCCACCGAGCAGCGACCGGTTCGGCCGCGCTGCGAGAGGGGGTTCCGCAAAGAGGGCACGCTCGAGGCGCACCGAGGGTCGATACTACGGGACCGCAGGCCCCGATCGCAAAACGCCCGACCCCACCGGAGTGGGACCGGGCGCTGCGAGGCTCAACGCTTGCGGGTGCCCTTGCGCTTGACCGGCACGTGCAGCACCGAACCACCGCCGTGCACGGACTCCTCACCGGTGCCGTCGTGGCCCTCGCCACCCTCAGTGCCGCCGTGCTCGTGCTGCTGCTCCTGGGAGTCAGAAGCCGCGTTGGGGGCGACCACGGGAGCAGTGACCGCGGGCGGCGGTCCGGCGGGACGACGGGCCGTACGCCGACGCGTGCTGGTCACCACACGGGGCGGCTCAGGCTGCTTCGGCTCCTGCGGCTCCTCGACCTGCTGCGGCTCCTGCTGCTGCGGCTGCTCGGCGGGCCGGGACTGGGCGGCCCGGCCGGCGTGGTCGGAACCGTCGGAACGGTCGACCTGATCGGACCGGTCGGACCGGTCGGACCGGTCGGCATGCTCGTCCACAGACTGCTCGATCGGCTGCTTGACCGGTTGCTCGACGTGCTTGTCGGCGGGCTGCTCGGGCTGCTCGGCGGGCGCTGCCGACTCCAGGGCGTCCGCGGGTCGGTCCTCGGGTGGCCGGGTTCCGGCGAGGTCCTTCGGCGAGGGCTTGGCCGGCGGAGCAGCGTCCTGGTTGCCCGCCTCTCCCCCGTTGCCGCCACCGTTGCGGGGAGCACCTGTGCGTCCGCGACCGCCACGGGCACGACGTCCACGGGGCTCGTCGTCCTCGGGTCGGCCACCGGGGTCGACGGGCTGGTCCTGGATCACCACGCCGCGGCCCTTGCAGTGGTCGCAGTCCTTGCTGAAGGACTCGACCAGCCCGGTGCCGATGCGCTTGCGGGTCATCTGGACCAGGCCGAGCGAGGTGACCTCGGCCACCTGGTGCCGGGTCCGGTCACGACCCAGGCACTCCACCAGCCGGCGCAGCACGAGGTCGCGGTTGGACTCCAGAACCATGTCGATGAAGTCGACCACGATGATGCCGCCGATGTCGCGCAGACGCAGCTGGCGGACGATCTCCTCGGCGGCCTCGAGGTTGTTCTTGGTCACCGTCTCCTCGAGGTTGCCCCCCGAGCCGGTGAACTTGCCGGTGTTGACGTCGACGACCGTCATCGCCTCGGTGCGGTCGATGACCAGTGAGCCGCCCGAGGGCAGCCAGACCTTGCGGTCCAGGCCCTTGGCGATCTGCTCGTCGACGCGGTAGCTGGCGAAGATGTCCTTGCCGTCCGCACCGGGCTCGAAGCGCTCGAGGCGGTCACGCAGGTCGGGAGCGACGTGAGAGACGTAGCCGTCGACGAGGTCCCAGGCGTCGTCACCTTGGATCACGAGCTTGGCGAAGTCCTCGGTGAACAGGTCGCGCACGACCTTCAGGGTCAGGTCCGGCTCGCCGTACAGCAGCTCGGGGCCCTTGCCGGACTCCACCTTCTTCTCGATGTCGGCCCAGCGCGCGGTGAGGCGCTCGACGTCGAGCGTGAGCTCGTCCTCCGAGGCGCCCTCGGCGGCGGTGCGCACGATCACGCCCGCGGTGTCGGGAACGATGTCCTTGAGCAGCGTCTTGAGCCTGCTGCGCTCGGTGTCGGGCAGCTTGCGCGAGATCCCGGAGGTGTTGCCGTCGGGCACGTAGACCAGGAACCGGCCCGGCAGGCTGATCTGGCCGGTCAGGCGGGCACCCTTGTGGCCGATCGGGTCCTTGCTGACCTGGACCAGGATCGTCTGTCCCGGGGAGAGCACCGACTCGATCTTGCGCTGCTGGCCGTCCTTGTGGCCCAGCGCGGCCCAGTTGACCTCGCCGGCGTAGATGACGGCGTTGCGGCCCTTGCCGATGTCGACGAAGGCAGCCTCCATCGAGGGAAGCACGTTCTGGACGCGGCCCAGGTAGACGTTGCCGATCAGGGAGGTCTGCGACTCGCGGGCGACGTAGTGCTCGACGAGCACCTTGTCCTCGATCACGCCGATCTGGGTGAGGTCGTCGCGCTGGCGGATGACCATGGTGCGGTCGACCGACTCGCGACGCGCGAGGAACTCCGCCTCGCTGACGATCGGAGCGCGGCGGCGGCCGGCCTCGCGACCCTCGCGGCGACGCTGCTTCTTGGCCTCGAGCCGGGTGGAGCCACCGATGCTGGTGATCTCGTCCTCGGGGTTGCGCGCCCCGCGGGAGCGACCACCCTGACGATCTCCGTTGTTGTTGCCGTTGTTGCCGTTGCCGTTCTCCGAGCCGTCGGCGTCGTCGCTGCTGCGGCGCCGGCGACGACGACGGCGTGAGCCACCGCCCTCGCCCTCCTCGTCGCTGTCGTCACCGTCGTCGCTGTCGGTCCTGGACTCACCGGAGTCACCGGAGGCGGCCTTGTCGCCACCACCGTTGCCACCGTCGCGACCGCTGCGATCGCCGGAGTCGTCGTTGCCGCCGTCGGAGGGCTTGCGGCGACGGCGTCCACCGCGGCGCCGGCGACGGCGTGCGCCACCCTCACCCTCGGCGGTGTCGTCGTCGCTGTCGCTGTCGCTGTCGGCGTCGTCCTCGGTCTCCGGGGCGTCCGCAGCGGCGGGCGCGTCCTCGGCGGTCGCCTCCTCGTCGAGGGAGGCGTCGTCGGACTTCTTCTTCGACTTGCCCGACTTCGAGGACTTCTTGGCCGGTGTCGGCTGGTCGCCGGTCTGGTCATCAGTCTGGTCGCCGGCCTGGTCAGCCGTGAGCTCGTCGATCGGCTCGTCGACGGAGTCCTGCGTGGCCTCGGCCGGCGTGGCTGCCGCCTTCTTGGTGGTGCGCTTGCGCTTGGGCTGGGGCTCGGGAGCCTTGAACAGCACCATCGGCGCCGCCGGGGTGTCGTCTGCCCGGTCGTCGCCCTGGTCGTCGCGCTGGTCGAGCGCCTCGGACGTCTGGGCGGCCGGCTTGGCAGCCGCACGCTTGCGCGTCGGCGCCTTCTTCTTCGGCGCCTCGGCGACCGCGTCGCTCTGGACCCCGTCCTGCTCCGGAGCGGTGCCGGTCTCGGGCGCTGCCGCGAACCCGGACCCGGCGTCTGAGCCGGCATCGAGGGCTTGCTCGGGCTCGGCGCTCTTGGCGGCCTTCTTGGTGGTCTTCTTCGCGGCGGTCTTCTTCGCCGGCGCCGCGCCGGTCTTCTTGGCGGCGGTCCTCTTCGCGGCCGCCTTCTTCACCGGCGCCTCGGCAGCCGCCTCGGCAGGCTCCTCGGGCGACGCCTCGGACTGCTCTGCCGGTGGGCTCTGTGGCGCGGTGCCCTGGTCGTGCTGGTCGGGAGCCGATCCAGCCGTTTCGGGGATCTGGTCGGTGGTGGTGTTGTCGTCGTTGTCGAGCACGATGAGCTCTCCTTGTGCCCCGGAGTACGGCTGTCACCCGTGAACCGGTGCTGGTGTCTGCGTACGGCGGCACGTGGAGCGCCCCGGCGTACGACTAAAGCCTTCGGATGGCGACGACACCCTCCGCATTCGCGTCGAGGAGTGGCCTCTTGGGGCACCGACCGCGGTCGCCGGGCTGTGTCACACCAGTGGAGCTGTCACCTTCACTGGCCAGCCGCGTCGCGGTCGGGTGTCAAGGGATCACCCACCGTGCCGCCTTCGAGATCGAGCGGGCCCTGCGCCATCCGCTGCTGGAGGGCGGCGGTGATGCTGAGTCCGGCCGATTGGCAAAGAGCGGCGAGAACGTCATCGGGTCTCACGGACGGCGAACCGTGCCGCAGGACCACTTCGAGTATCGCACACGTCGGGCGCTCACTCGTGGGTTCGAGGACACGCACCGACACGACCGCGCCGCGCGCGTCGAATCGGCGCAGGCCCTTCTTGGTCATCCGCTCGACCTCCACCTCCTCGGTGGCGAGGAACGCGTCGGCCGCCTGCTGCGCCGTCGCGGTGTCGGTCTCGTTGAGGCTGAGCTGCCAGACCGAGGCCTCCAGGCGGTCACTGATCGAGCCACCAGAACTGGCCACGACCTCGATCACGTCGAGGCCGTCGGGCAGCGCCTCGTCGATGTCGGCGTGCGCCCGGGCGGGGTCGACGACCTCGGCGAGCCCGATCTCGAGGTACTCCGCCTCACTGGCCGACCCGGTCGGCGCGGCGCCGGCGTAGGAGATCCGCGGGTGCGGGTTGAACCCCGAGGAGTAGGCCATCGGGATCCGGGCTCGGAAGATCGCCCGCTCGAAGGCCCGGCTGAAGTCTCGGTGGCTGGTGAACCGGAGCCGGCCACGCTTGGCGTAGCGGATCCGGAGCCGCTGCACCGGCGGAGCCTGCTGCTCCGGCTGGTCGCGTTTCTCAGGGCTGGGCACGCAGGAACCCTACGGCGGGATCACCGCGCGGACCGCATCAGGGCGGAGGGGTAGACGGTCCCCACGCGGTGGCCGTCCAACCAACCGGTGAGCCGTTCGGCCTCGGCCTCCAGGGCCACCCTGCCCTCGGCGCCGACGTCTGTGCGGAGCAGGACACGGACGACACCGTCGTCGTCCTGCACCCAGCAGCCGACGACCCGGCCGTCCCACCAGGCCGTGGTGCCGGCATTGCCGTTGACGTCGAAGAGGTGTGGCACGTCCTCCTCGGCCAGGTAGAACCCGCGCTGCTTCCACCCCATGGTGGTCGGGTCGAGCACCGGCAGCAGAGCGGCCCACGGCTCGGGAGCAGGGACGTCCTCGAGGTCGTCGGGGAGCAGGTAACCGGTGCCGACCCTGAGCGCGACCTCCACCGCCCCGAGCTCACCCAGCGCCTGGCGTACGGCGCCCTTCGTCGCGCCCAACCACCAGACCAGGTCGGTCTCGGTGCCGGGACCGAAGGCCCGCAGCCACCGCTCGACCAGCACGCGATAGCCGGTCGCGACGTCGGGGCGGGGCCCCTGCTCGCCCACCCACTCCCCCAACCAGTGCTCGGTCAGGGTCCACCGTGGCCGCGAGACGTGCCAGCCGCCGTCGTTGTCCCCGCGCAGGATCAGCCCGCCCGCTGCCAGAGCGCCCAGCAGGCGTGGCGCCACCGGGAAGGTGCCGCCGTAGGCCTTGCCCGGTGCCACCTCCAGGCGTCCTGAGAGCGCCGGGATCTCCTCGCGCAGCTGCGCCGTCGTCGCCGGGCCGTGGGCGAGGTGCTCGAGGACCTCGGCACTGCGCCCCTGGACCCAGCGCTCACCGTCGCGCGCCAGCCCGTTGGCGACCACGTCCTTGGCGAGGCGGGCGCGCTCCCGTGTGGCGACGCGCCCGGAGGCACTGCCCCAGACCGCCGGAAGGATGTCACGCGGGAACGCGAACAACGTGCGCCGCATGGCCAGCTGCTTGACGATCGAGCGGTCCTCGAACAGGGCCCACTCGATGTCGGCACGGGAGGCGCCGGTCCGCGCGTGGGCGGAGAGGTAGACGCTGGCGGGCTCGGTGGCGTGCAGGGCGACCACCGAGCGCACGGCGGCCTCCACGGAGCCGGTCGGCGCCGCGAGAGCATGACGCGCACCCAGGCGCGCCCGGCGTTGCTCGTCGGGGATCATGCGCATGCCGCGATCCTGACAGCGGCCCCCGGCACCGGCCAAGCCCCAGGCACCGGGCGCGCCCACCCTTCGGGCACGATGCTCAGGTGACCCCCCAGACGCAGGAGACCCGAGTGCAGCGCGCCCTCGTGGTGCTCGGGATCGTGGTGCTCGGGTTCAACCTGCGCCCGGCCGCCGTCAGCATCGGGCCGGTGCTCTCCGAGGTGAAGGACGGCCTGGGCATGTCGGCTGCCGAGGCCGGGCTGCTCACCTCGCTCCCGGTGCTGGCCTTCGCCCTCTTCGGCGCGCTCGCGCCACGCGGCGCTCGGCTGATCGGGGTGCACCGGCTCACCCTGGTCGCGCTGCTGGGCGTCGCCGGAGGTCTGGCTGCGCGGGCGTACGTGAGCTCGGTGCCGGTGTTCCTCGCGCTCTCGATGCTGGCGCTGGCCGGGATGGCCTCGGCCAACGTGCTGCTGCCCTCGCTGGTCAAGCTGCACTTCCCCGACCGGATCGGGTTGATGACCTCGATCTACTCCACCGCCCTGGCGCTCGGCCTCACCTCCGCGTCCGTGCTCACGGTGCCGGCCAGCGATGCCGGGAGCGGTTGGCGTTCGGGGTTGCTGGTCTGGTCGATCACCGCCGGGATCGCCGTACTCCCCTGGCTGGCGCTGGTCCGGCACGACCGGCGACCCGAGGACCCTGCCGGGCACGTCTCCCTGACGGACGTGGCTCGCACCCGGCTGGGGTGGCTGATGGCGCTGTTCTTCGGGTTGCAGAGCCTGCAGGCCTACGCGATCTTCGGCTGGTTCTCCGAGCTCTATCGCGATGCGGGCTTCTCCGCCCACACGGCCGGGCTGCTGCTCGGCGTCATCACCGGGGTCACCATCCCGCTGTCGTTGCTGATCCCGTGGCTGGTCGCGCGCACCCACAACCAGACCCGGCTGATGATCGGCGTGATGGCCTGCTACCCGCTCGGCTACGTCGGGCTGATCCTCGCCCCACACGCGGGCGCGCTGCTGTGGGCGGTGCTGGTCGGCGTCGGCACCACGACGTTCCCGCTGATCCTCACCCTGATCGGGCTGCGCGCGCGGACCTCCGCGGGCACCGCCGCGCTCTCCGGCTTCGCGCAGTCGGCCGGCTACCTGATCGCCGGCATCGGCCCCTTCGGCATCGGGGTGCTGCGGGAGATGAGCGGCGGGTGGACGGTGCCGCTGCTGGCCCTGATCGCGATCACCGTCCCCCAGCTGGCTCTGGGCCTGGCGGTCTCCCGGCCGGCATACCTCGAGGACGAGCTGGCTCCCGATCGGGCGAGTGCCTAGCCTGTCGGCATGTCGATGAGCTTGCGCATCCCCGGCCTCGTCCTGACCGATCACGTCCTGAACCTGCCCCTGGACCACGACCATGCCGACGGACCGATGATCGAGGTGTTCGCCCGTGAGGTGGCCGCGCCGGACGGGCGCGACCGGCCGTTCCTGGTGTTCCTTCAGGGTGGACCGGGCCACGAGGCCCCTCGTCCGACCGGGCGCCCCAGCGGGCCGGCGTGGCTCGAGCGCGCGCTGCGCGACTTCCGGGTGCTGATGCTCGACCAGCGGGGCACCGGGCGCTCGACGCCGTACGGCCTACCGGGCAAGGACGCGGCTGCCGACGCGGCGTACCTCACGCACTTCCGGGCCGACTCGATCGTGCGCGACGCCGAGTGCTTCCGCGAGCACCTCGGTGTGGAGCGGTGGAGCGTTCTGGGTCAGTCCTTCGGTGGCTTCTGCGCCCTGCGCTACCTCTCCTCGGCCCCCGGAAGCCTGCGCGAGGTCTTCTTCACCGGTGGGTTGCCGCCCGTGGGTCGCAGCGTCGACGAGGTCTACGCCGCCACGTTCGAGACCATGCGCCGGCTCAACGCCGACCACCACCGACGCTTCCCCGGTGACCGCGAGCGGCTCGCGGACGTCCTGAAGCAGTGTGCCGCCGGCGAGGTGACCGGGCCGCACGGTGAGCAGATCAGCCCTCGCCTCTTCCGCACGATCGGCAACCAGCTCGGCATGAACGGCGGCGGGGAGCAGCTCCACTACCTGCTCGAGCTCGACCCCCGCTCCCCCGCCTTCGCCCACGACCTCGCCGGGCTGCTGCCGTTCGGCGGCCGCAACCCGCTCTACGCCGTGGTGCACGAGTCCTGCTACGCCGACGGCGGCACGACCCGCTGGGCGACGGAGCGGGTGCAGCCCGAGGACTTCGGTGCCGAGGACTCCCTGCTGCTGACCGGCGAGCACCTCTTCGGCTGGCACTTCGAGGACTCCCCCGACCTGCGGCCGTACGCCGGAGCGGCAGCCCTGCTCGCCGAGCACGAGTGGCCCCGGCTCTACGACTCCGAGGTGCTCGGCTCGGTGGACGTGCCCTGCGCTGCCGCGGTCTATGCCGACGACCCGTTCGTGGACCGTCGCTTCTCGGAGGAGACGGCCGACCTGCTCCCGGGGATGCACCGCTGGCTGACCGACGAGTACCTCCACAACGGACTGCGCGTCGACGGGGGCCGCGTGCTCGACCGGCTGATCGGCCTGGCCCGCAGGACGGTGTGAGCCGCGGACGCAGGATGTGAGCTCGTCACGAGTCGCCTGACGGCGTCGTGGCGACCGCGCGGACGCGTGGCGGACCTGCACCAACCCGGCCTCGTGGGCCAGCACCACGTGCTCGGTTCGTTCGGTTCAGCGGGACATCCCGACGAGCAGGTGGATCTCGTAGAAGGTGGCCCAGATGTGGTCGTCGGTGACCATCAGACTGCCGCCTGTGGTGCCGGAGAAGGCGTCAGGGGTGCGGATCTGCAGGGTGACCTCGTTGGTCGCCGGATCGATCACATAGAGGAAACGACTGCCACCGAGGCGGATCCAGACTCCGTCGCCGGCCAGGAAGACGTCGCCCTCCAGGCCGGGGACCAGGTCGGGGTAGACGACCTTGGTCTGCAGCGTGGTGGCGTCGAGGCGTGTGACCCCGGGAGCTGCGGCCACCCAGACGTCCTCGGCCGTGCCCGCTGCGAGCTGTGGTTGGCGCAGCTCGACACGCGCAGTCACCTTCCCGGAGCGCGGATCCAGCCGCAGCACCTCGCCGGTCACCGGGCAGGTGAGGATGAGGGCCCTCCCGGCCGGTGTCAGGTTGTTGCACCGAATCGGCAGTGAGAACTCCAAGCTGTCCTCCCCTGCCTTGAGACCCACCAGGCGCGAGCCGTCGCCACTGAACGCCCAGATCCGACCCATCGACGTGGGCAGCTTGAGCTGGTCGAAGGGCTTGTCCACCTCGTAGCGCTCGACGACCCGCATGGTCGCGGGGTCCATCCGCACCACCGCCGTAGAATCAGGCGCTGCAGCGCACGCCCAGATCCAGGCGCCCTCGGTGCCGATGCCCTGGCAGTAGGGGTCGTGGTTCTTCGCGGTGTCCACGTGCTGGATGCCGACGACCTTCCCGTTCGCAGGATCCACCTTGTAGACGCTGCCGTTGTCGGACTTCACCCACACGAAGCCGGCCAGCTCAGCCAGCGCGTCCGCCTTGGGGATGTGCGTCCGCGAGGTCTGCCGCTCGCTCAAGGGCACGACCACCTTCGGGGTGGCCGCGACCGTCTCGCCCGGCTGCCTGGTCGGGGGTCTTCGGACAGCCGCTGGCGATCCGCTGGTGCCACCACACCCACTGAGCGCCAGCACCGTGATCAGGACGGCCAGGGTGGCACCCCGAGGGTGCCACCCCCTCGCCGTCTGCACGACGCTGTCCTGCTCGACCCGCTGCAGGTGCTCAGCGCGGGAAGCGCGCGATCCGTCCCGGTGCCAGCACCTCACCGGTCTCGAAGTTGACGTCGCCGAGCACGCCCACGTAGAGGTGCGTCCGAGTGGCCTCCACCGCCACGGGGTTCTTCACGGCGACCGCCTGGCGACGGGCGCCGTTGCGAGCCACCCGGGTGATCTGTCCGGCGAACAGCTCCGAGACGTAGGCGACCCCGCGAGGAGTGACGGCCAGGTTGGTGGCACCGAGGAACCCGGTCGCCATCCGGCGTACGTCACCGTGCCGGGAGATCCGGTAGATCGACCCCCGCGCCCCCAGGCTCGGGTCCTCGGGTCCACCGGGCAGGGTGGTCACCCACAACGAGCCCTTGGGGCCGCGCTCGACGTCGGTCGGCACCGGCTCGAAGGCGTAGGTGACCCCGACGATGCAGTCGGGTGCCTCCAGGGCGTCGGCCTGCTCCTGGGTGAACGTCAGCGGCTGCGGCGGCAGCAGCGCCAGGGTGGAGACCTTCCCGCGGCGGTTCACCTTCAAGATCGCGTTGGCTGCGGCATCGGCGACCGCCCAGGCGCCGTGTCGCAGCGACTGCACCTGGTAGGGGTGGGAGTCGACGATGCCCTGGTAGGTGGCCGGGCCCTCGCTGACCTGGGCGAAGAACTCGTTGGCGCAGTCGTTCCCGCCCGCCACCACCCCGTAGGTCTGACCGGCGTCGGGGTTGATCCTCGACTCATAGGCCTTGAGGTGGCCGACCACGGTCCGGTGGTGGGGACGCCGGATGCGCAGGCTGCTCCCCCGGTCGGTGCCCGCGGTGTAGGCCATCGTCCGGCCACGAGGGGCGAACTCCACCCCAGCGATCTCCCCCTTCACCCGGGCGACCACCCGCTGCCCGTTGCGGGTGATCTTGGTGACGGTGCCGGCATAGCCGTCGCTGAAGTAGACCGAGCCCCGGTGCCGGGCCACCTGGAACGGCATCACCGCACTGCTGTTGATGGTCCGGTGCCAGCTCGGCTGCGGTCGTTGGGCAGCGTTCGCCGGACCGAGTCCGGACGACGCGAGGACCAGCACACTGCTGATCGCGGTCAAGGTGATGCCTGCGCTGCGCACAGTACGCATGAGTGACTCCCGGAAGCGGTCACCGGACCGGGCGGATCCACGATCCGTTTCGGCGGTGCCCCCTCCCGCCAGAGGTGTATCGAGGTGAACGTAAACCCGCTCCCGGACGGCGAGGAGACCCGATCCGCTTTGTCCCGTCCCCGGTCTATGCCACCCGATCAGGTACCCGGTCGGGCGCCCGCCCCGAGGCCCCTCAGACCACGCTCAGCGGCAGCAGGCTCTGACCCGTCGGGCCGATCTGGATGTCGGTGCCCATCTCGGGGCAGACCCCGCAGTCGTAGCACGGAGTCCACCGGCAGTCCTCGACGTCGACCGAGTCCGGGTCGATCGCGTCCTCCCAGTCCTGCCAGAGCCAGTCCTTGTCCAGACCGGAGTCGAGGTGGTCCCAGGGCAGCACCTCGTCGTACCCGCGCTCCCGGGTGGTGAACCACGCCAGGTCGACGCCGGTGCCGGAGAGGCCCTCCTCGGTGGCGGCCATCCAGCGGTCGTAGGAGAAGTGCTCGCTCCAGCCGTCGAAGCGACCCCCGGCGCGCCACACCTCCTCGATCACCTTGCCGACCCGACGGTCACCGCGCGAAAGCAGTCCTTCGATGATCCCCGGCTTGCCGTCGTGGTAGCGGAAGCCGATCGCCCGACCGAACTTGCGGTCGGTCCGCACCTCCTCGCGCAGCTTGCGCAGACGCTCGTCGGTGGTCTCGACGTCGAGCTGCGCTGCCCACTGGAAGGGCGTGTGCGGCTTGGGCACGAAGCCGCCGATGGAGACCGTGCAGCGGATGTCGTTGTGCCCGGCCACCTCACGGCCCTTGGCGATCACCTTCTTCGCGAGGTCGGCGATGGCGAGCACGTCCTCGTCGGTCTCGGTGGGCAGACCGCACATGAAGTAGAGCTTCACCTGCCGCCAGCCGTGGGAGTACGCCGCCGCGACCGTGCGGATGAGGTCCTCCTCGGTGACCATCTTGTTGATCACCTTGCGCATCCGCTCCGAGCCGCCCTCCGGGGCGAAGGTCAGCCCGGATCGTCGGCCGTTGCGGGAGAACTCGTTGGCCAGGGTGATGTTGAAGGCGTCCACGCGGGTGCTCGGCAGGGAGAGCGAGACGTTGGTGCCCTCGTAGCGGTCGGCCAGACCCTTGGCGATCTCGCCGATCTCGGAGTGGTCCGCACTGGAGAGCGAGAGCAGCCCGACCTCCTCGAACCCCGACTTGCGGATGCCGTTCTCCACCATGTCGCCGATGGTCGTGATCGACCGCTCCCGCACGGGGCGGGTGATCATGCCGGCCTGGCAGAAGCGGCAACCGCGGGTGCAGCCCCGGAAGATCTCGACGCTGAACCGTTCGTGCACGGTCTCCGCCAGGGGAACCAGCGGCTTGCGCGGGTAGGGCCAGGCGTCGAGGTCCATCAGGGTGTGCTTGCGGATCCGGTCGGGTACGCCGGGCCGGTTCGGACTGACCGAGACCAGCGCACCGTCGGCGCCGAAGGTCGCGTCGTAGAACTTCGGCACGTAGACGCCGCCGCTCGCCGCAAGCCGGAGCAGCACCTCGTCGCGACCGCCGGGCCGACCCTCGCCCTTCCACTCCCGGATCACCTCGGTGATCGCCAGCACCACTTCCTCACCGTCGCCGAGGACGGCCGCGTCGAGGAAGTCGGCGATGGGCTCGGGGTTGAACGCCGAGTGCCCGCCGGCCAGGACGATCGGGTCGTCGTCGCCACGGTCGACCGCATGCATCGGGATGCCCGCCAGGTCCAGAGCGGTGAGCATGTTGGTGTAGCCGAGCTCGGTGGAGAAGGAGAGTCCGAAGACGTCGAAGGCCCGGACGGGACGATGGCTGTCCACGGTGAACTGGGGGATCGCATGCTCGCGCATCACCGACTCCATGTCCGCCCAGACGGCATATGTCCGCTCTGCGAGCACGCGTTCGCGTTCGTTCAGGATCTCGTAGAGGATCTGAACCCCCTGGTTCGGGAGCCCGACCTCGTAGGCGTCTGGATACATCAGTGCCCAACGAACCTCGGTCTCCTGCCACGGCTTGGAGACCGAGTTCAGCTCCCCTCCGACGTACTGGATCGGCTTCTGGACCTGGGGCAGGTGGGGCTCGAGCAGGTGGAACACAGATTCAGCAGTTGCGCTGGGCATGCATGAACCTTCCTCGGGTGGGGGACAGTCAAGAGTACGCGTGTGCCCGCACGCGTCGACAATCCACGTGATGAGAGAGGACAGGCATGGCCGAGCGCGACCAGACATGGCGCTCCTCACGCACTCTCTCACTGCGTTTCTCGTGGTCCATGTGGCTGGTGAGTCTGCTCGCGATCGTGGTCGCGGCGGCGTCCTCGCTGCTCACCTGGTTTCGGTTGGAGGGCGTGGACACGTTCCCGCTGGGCGGGGTGTCGGTGTTCCTGGCGCTCCTCCTCGCCTGGGTCTGGCCGCAGCGTGAACACGTGTACCGGATGCTCAGCGCGACCGCCGTGGTCACCGTGGGGATCTTCCTCGCTGTCGGCGGCCTCACCGACGTCTCGTTGCTCACCGCCCTGCGGTGCGCGGTGGCCGTCGTGGTGCAGGGCACGGCGACCCTGGCGATCTACCGCCTACGACTCGGCGACAACAACCTGGCCCCCCATCGGCCCCGGGACCTGCTGGACCTGATCATCGCCAGCCTGCTGGGCGCGGTGGTGGCGTTGCCGATCGGTCCGTTGCGCACGGGTCTGCCGCCGAACGGCCCCACGGACCTGCTGTGGTGGGTCCTGCTCAGTGCGTCCTACGTCTTCGTCGGTGGCGCCTGCCTGATGCTGCTGGTCGAGCGCACCCCGCAGAGCGAGACCCGCAGCACCCGGATCTCCGAGGTGTACCTGCAGCTGGCCGCCACCGCCGCCGCGCTCGCCGTCGTCTTCGCCTGGCCGAACCTGCGAGTGACCTGGGTGGTCCTCCTGCCCGCGATCTGGGCCGGGATGAGCCTGGGGCCGTGGACCTCAGCCGCCTTCGCCCTCACCTCGTCGCTGGCCGTGGTCGCCGCCGAGGCACTCGACGTGGCGCGCTACCCCACCGGTTCGGGGCTCGGCGCGATCACCTTGATGCACCTGCTGATGGGTGCTTTCACCTTCGTGGCCCTGCTGCTCTCGCTGCTGCGCGACCAGCGCGCACACCTGGCGGCCGAGGTCGTACGTCGCCGCCAGGAGGCCCTGGACCAGGCCGGACTGCTCAGCACGGTGTTCGAGTCGATCAAGGACGCGCTCGTGCTCTTCGACCGGTCCGGACAGGTACGGATCCACAACGCGGCCGCCAGCAGGTTGCTCGGGGACCGCCTGTCCACCGAGCCCACGAAGTGGCTGCGCCACGACCAGTCCACCGAGGGCTTCAGCTACTCGCTCCCCCGTCCCGGCTCCGACGACGCCCTGCAGATCCTGCGGGTCAACCTCGCCGAGGTGCAGTACGCCGGCTCGCGGGGGGTGGTCGCCCTGGTGCGGGACGTCACCACCGAGCACGAGCGCCTCGAGGAGCTCAGCAGCTTCGCCGCGGTCGCGGCCCACGACCTGAAGAGCCCACTGGCCGCGGTCCAGGGCTGGATCGAGGTCGCCGAGGACGCCATGGGTGCCGACGGCGCGATGGTGATGGAGGCCCTGGGCCACAGCCGCAGCGCGACCACCCGGATGTCACGCGAGATCGACGACTGGCTCACCTACAGCGTCGCCCGTGAAGGCGCCGTGGACCCCAAGCAGATCAACCTGCAGCAGGCGATCACCGCGATCGCCGACACCTACCCGGCCGCGGACATCTCGGTGCAGACCCCCGACATCGTGCTCGCCGACCCCACGCTGTTCCAGCACCTGATGGTCAACCTGATCGGCAACGCCGTGAAGTACACCGCACCGGGCGATCGGCCGAGCGTGGCCGTGCGCAGCTTCGCGGCCGGCACCTCGGGCTGGGTGCGGATCTACGTCGTCGACAGCGGCATCGGGATCCCCGAGGGTGAGGAGCTGGCGATCTTCGAACCGTTCCGCCGAGCGTCCTCGGTCTCGGGCTACGAAGGCTCAGGGCTGGGCCTGGCGCTGTGCAAGCGGATCGTGCGCCGCCACGGCGGCCAGATCACGGCGCGACGCAACTCCGACCGCGGGACGACGATCTCGCTGACGCTGCCGGTCCCCTGACGCGCGGAACCGCCGGGCGCTACCGACCCAGTGCCGAGTGGCGCCGGACCCCGATCGGGATCGTGCTGCCACGCATCGCGATGTTCTGCAGAAGACCGACGGCCATCATCGAGGCGAACATCGAGGACCCGCCGTAGGAGACCAGCGGGAGCGGGACACCGGTGACCGGCATGATCCCCAGGCACATCCCGATGTTCTGGAAGGTCTGGAAGGCGAACCAGCAGGCGATCCCGGCCGCGGCGACGCGCCCGAACATGTCGTCGGCATTGCGCGAGATGTGCAGGGCGCGCCACAGCAGCACGGCGAACAGCGCGATCAGCACGCCTGCGCCGAGCAGCCCGAGCTCCTCCCCCGCGACGGTGAAGATGAAGTCGGTGTGCTGCTCGGGCACGAAGCGCGAGCGGGTCTGGGAGCCGTCGAAGAGCCCCCGACCGAACAGGCCGCCGTTGCCGATCGCGATCCGTGCCTGCGTGGTGTTGTAGCCGGCCCCCCGCGGGTCCAGCCCGGGATCGGTGAAGGCCATGAACCGGTTGATCTGGTACTGCTTGAGCACGCCGGCGTAGACCGCCAGAGTCGCTGCGGTGGCGCCGGCGACGAAGAGCGTCACCAGCCAGCGGCGGGGCACTCCGGCGACTGCGAGCACGCCGAAGACCGTCGCCGAGAGCACCAGCATCGTGCCGAGGTCTGGCTGCAGCACGATCAGCGCGGCCGGGAGGCCGGCGATGGCGAGCATCAGGGCGACGTCCACCGCTCCGACCCGGCGACCACGGGAGTTCTCCGTGCGCTCGGCGACCAGCATCGCCATCCCGATCACCACGGCCAGCTTGGCGAACTCGGCCGGCTGGATCGAGAGCCCGCCGATCATCAGCCAGGAGCGGGAGCCGTTGATCGTCGTACCCATCACCAGCACCAGCAGCAGCCCGACCACCGAGGCGGCGTACACCACGGGCGTGACGATGCGCACCCACCGGTGGTCGGTGGCCATCACCGCGGCGGCCAGGACGAGGCCGATCACGATGTTCACCAGGTGCTTGTGGAGGTACGCCGTCGGCACACCGCCGGTCAGGAGGTCGTTGGACGCCGTGGCCGACCACACCAGCAGGGTCCCGACGAACAGGATCGCGCCGCTGGTGCCCACCAGGGTCCAGTCGAGCCGAGGGACGTTCACCCGGGTACGGCTGATCGAGACCCGGCCGAAGGGGACGACGGTCATCGCTTCTCCTTCCGTGCCGGCGGCAGGATCGAGCCGTCACTGGCAAACGTCGGCAGCTGCTCGGGCACGGTCGTGCCGGGGATCGCAGCCTTCGCCGGACGCACGTCGAGACCGTCGATGCCGTAGAGGTGCTCCCAGATCTTGCGGATCGCCGGACCCGAGGTACCCGACCCGGTGCCGCCCTGGCTGACCATCATCACCACGACGTAGTCCTTGGAGTACGACGCGACCCAGGAGGTGCTCTGCTTGCCGTAGACCTCGGCCGACCCGGTCTTGGCGCGGATCGTGACGTCGTCCAGCGGGAAGCCACCGAGCCGCCACGCCATCGTGCCGGAGCGGGCCACGCCCTTGAGCGCGTTGTCGATGTAGTCCAGGTAGGCCCTCTTCACCGGCACCTTGGCCTGCACCTTGGGCGGGAACGACTTGATCAGCTTGCCCTCGGGGCTGACGATCGCCTTGGCCACCCGGGGCTCGTAGAGGGTGCCGCCGTTGGCGATCGCGCCGTAGGCCCGCGCCAGCTGCAACGGGGTCACCACGGTGTCTCCCTGCCCGATGGCGAAGTTGACGGCGTCACCTGCACGGTAGGCGTAGCCCTCGATGCAGAACTCGCGGGCGAAGCGGTGCAGGAAGTCGTTGCCCTCCAACTTGCCGACCTTGCAGTAGTAGTCCTTCATGGACTTCCAGTAGGCCAGCTTCCAGCGGCGGTCGGCGATGCGGCCGCTCGCCTCACCGGGGATGTCGATGCCCGTGGTCTTGCCGAAGCCGAACTTCTTGGCCATCGTCACCAGCGGGTCCTTGGCGCTGACGTCGGCCACGTCGGTGCCGTACTTCTGCCAGAAGTTGAAGCCGATCCGGTAGAAGAAGGTGTTGCACGAGACCTCGAGGGCCTTGGCGAAGCCGATGTTGCCATAGGCGCCCGACTCGTAGTTCTTGAACACCCGGTTGCCGACCTGGAAGCCCGAGGAGCACGCCAGGGTCGTGTCGGTGCCGAAGCCGTTCATCAGCGCGCCGGCGGTCATCATCGGCTTCCACGTCGACCCGGGGGCGAACTGTCCCTGGGTGGCGCGGGAGAGCAACGGGGTCCCGGCCTTCTCGGAGTAGAGCCGGGTCAGCTGCTTGGTGGTGATGCCACCCGACCAGACGCCCGGGTCGTAGGTCGGCTCGCTCGCCATCGCGACGACCCGGCCGGTGCGCGCGTCCAGCACGACCGCGGCACCGCTGTCGGCGGCGTACTTGCGCCCGGTGACCTTGTCGGTGGTCGCACGGGCGGTCTGGATGGTCTCGTGGAGCTGCTTCTCCACGAAGCCCTGGACCTTGGCGTCGATCGAGGTGACCAGGGTGTTGCCCGGCTCGGACTCGACCTCGCCGGAGTCCCCGAGCACCCGGCCCATGGAGTCCACGGCGACCATCTTGTGGCCGGGAACGCCGCGCAGCCAGCTGTCGTAGGCGCGCTCCACCCCGGCTCGGCCCACCACGGAGGCGCCGTTGACGGTGGTGTCGTTGGTCTTCTTCGCCTCGTCGAGCTCGCCCTCGGTGATCGGGCTGAGGTAGCCGAGCACGTGGGCACCGTTGACGCCGTACGGCGAGGGGTAGGCGCGCACGCTCTCCTGCTGCGCCAGCACCGCGGGATAGTCCTCGGACTGCTCGAGGACCTTGACCGCGACCTTCTGCGAGACGTCCTTGGCCACCGGGACCGGCTGGTAGGGCGAACCGTTCCAGCAGGTTCCCGACTTCGAGCCGGGTTGGCCGCACAGCACGGTCCGCGCCTCGATCTCGGCCGGCCTGACGTCCACGGCCTTGGCCAGCTTGCGCAGCGTCGCCTCCCGTTCGTCGTCCGTGAGCTTGCCCAGCAGGGTGCGGTCGATGCTGACCACCCAGGTGCTGCGGTTGGCCACCAGCGGGCGGCCCTGGTCGTCGACGATCAGGCCGCGAGCCGGCTGCACGACGATGTCGCGCACCGACTGCTCCGCGGCCTGGGCGCGGTAGCTCTCGCCGGTGAGCACCTGGAGGTACCAGAGCCGGGCGAAGAGCGTGCAGAACAGCGCGAGCACGAGCGCCTGCACGACGAGCAGGCGCAGGCGGCTCCGCTCCGAGGCGGAGGGCCGGATCAGTACGGCGGCCATCTGATCAGTACGCCAGCTCAGCTGGGCTGGTGCGCTCGAAGAGGCCCATCAGCGGCGGCAGCAGCAGCGGCGCCAGGGCGACGTCCCACAGCAGCGCGATCCCGATCACCTGCACGATCTCACCGACCGCGACGACCTGCTCACCGAGGAGCAGCCCGCTGAGCGCGAAGACCGAGGTGGCCACGAAGGAGCACACCCCCACGGTCAGCAGCCCGGCGACCGGTGAGCGTCGAGCCTCAGCGCTCACCCGACCGGCGAGCGCGGCCACGAGCACGAGCGCGAGCGCCCAGCGACCAGCGGTGTGGTCGGCCGGCGGGGCGAAGTCGAGCAGCACCCCGGCGGTGAAGCCGACCACCGCTCCGTAGGTGGTTCCCCGGGCGATCGACGCCGCGACCACGACGAGCAGGGCGAGGTTGGGGACCACGCCGTTGACCGAGAACATGCTGAAGACGGCGACCTGGAGCACGACGGCTGCCAGCACCAGGACGCCGGCGAGCGCGGGACGGGTGAGGTTCATCGGCCACCTCCGGCGCCGTTGATCACGATGCGGTCACCCGTCGTACGCCGGGGCACGACCACCCCGACCACGTCGAGGGAGCTGAAGTTGACGTAGGGGTCGATGATCGCGTGCTTGGCCAGCTCGCGGGGGGTGGAGTACACCGACTCGACGGTGCCGATCGGGATGCCGGCGACGTAGGGCACGCCCCGCTGGCTGCCCCAGGTGACCACGACGTCTCCCTGGCCCGGGGTGACGGCGTTGTCGATCAGGTCGAGGTCGAGGCGGCCACGCTGTCCGGTGACGCCACGGCCGCGGACGAAGCCGATCTCGTTGTTGGACCCCAGCCGGCCACCGACCACGGATTCGGTGTCCACGACGAGCAGCACGTCGGCGGTGGACCGGCTGGCGCGGACCACCCGGCCGACCAGGCCGTCGTTGTTCAGCACGGTCATGTCCTCGGTGATCCCCGAGGAGGTGCCGGCGTCGATGGTGACGGTCCGCGAGAAGGACTGCATCGGGCCCATCCCCACCACGCGCGCAGCGACCAGCGCGTAGCCGGTCTCGTTGGCGGTGCGGGTCAGGCCCTCCAGCTCGCTGAGGCGGTTGCGGTCGAGGGGGACCTGGTCCTTCTCCGAGCGCAGCTGGGAGTTCTGTGCCGAGAGACGGGCCACGTCGGCGCGCAGCTCGTCGTTGGACTGGAAGTAGGCGACGGTCTCGCGAAGTGGTCGTGCGACGGCTGCGGTGGCCGACTCCACCGGGCCGACCAGGTCGGCGACCGCCGAGCGCGCGGGCTCGACCGGCGAGTCCCCGCCGCCGACCGCGTCGACGGTGATCAGGGCGAGGGAGGCCAGCACGAGTCCGCCGACCACCGTGGCGGGACGACGGCCGCGGTCACGGCGGCCGAAGCCTGCGCGGCCGCTCTCGTGCTCGCGGGCGCGCACCATCGCGGTTCGGGCGTCGCGCAGTCGGGTGAGCTTGTCCACGGTCAGCGCCTGCGGTCCGTGACCAGGACCTGCTGGAGCGCCTCGAACTCCTCCACGCACTTGCCGGCGCCGAGCGCCACGCTGGTCAGCGGGTTGTCGGCGATGTGCACCGGCATGCCCGTCTCGTGGCGCAGGCGCTCGTCGAGTCCCAGCAGCAGCGCGCCGCCACCGGTGAGCACGATCCCGCGGTCCATGATGTCGCCGGCGAGCTCGGGCGGGGTCTGGTCGAGCGTGGTGCGCACGGCGTCGATGATCGCGTGCAGCTGCTCCTCGATCGCCCGGCGGATCTCGGAGGTGGAGACGGTCACGGTGCGCGGCAGCCCGGAGACCATGTCGCGTCCACGGACCTCGGCCTGGTGCTCCTGCGGGAGGGGGAAGGCCGAGCCGAGGGTCATCTTGATCTCCTCGGCGGTGCGCTCCCCCAGCAGCAGGGAGTGCTCCTTCTTCATCCAGTTCACGATCGCCTGGTCGAGCTCGTCACCGGCGGTGCGCACCGACAAGGTGGTGACCAGCCCGCCGAGGGAGATCACGGCCACCTCGGTGGTGCCGCCGCCGATGTCGACGACCATGTTGCCGGTCGGCTCGTGGACCGGAAGCCCGGCACCGATCGCGGCCGCCATCGGCTCCTCGATGATGTAGACGCGGCGTCCACCAGCCTGGTAGCCGGCCTCCTTGACCGCCCGCTGCTCGACCGCGGTCACGCCGCTGGGCACGCAGATGATCATCCGCGGCTTGGCGAAGTAGCGGCGCTTGTGCACCTGCTGGATGAAGTGCCGCAGCATCTGCTCGGTCGCATCGAGGTCGGCGATCACGCCGTCCTTGAGCGGACGGATGGCGGTGATGCCGTCCGGCGTACGCCCGATCATGCGCTTGGCCTCGTGGCCGACGGCCAGGATCTCGTGGGTCTGCTCGTTCATCGCGACCACGGAGGGCTCGTCGACGAGCACGCCCTTGCCACGCACGTAGACCAGGGTGTTGGCCGTGCCGAGATCCACCGCCATGTCGCGGCCGATGAGACTGTTGACCATCCGTGTCGCCTCGCAGGTGCAGTGGGGGGAAGTGGTACGGCGTACCACGTCGTACCTGTGCACGAAGCGTAAGGAGTGTCGCGTGTTACTCGTGTGACGACACGCGGCGGGCCACCAAGGTCTCCTCAGAGACTCGGCGGGGTGCTGCTCAGAGCTGGGGGAACCAGAGCGCGATCTCGCGCTCCGCCGACTCCGGGCTGTCGGAGCCGTGGACCAGGTTCTCGCGGTTGGACAGCGAGAGGTCTCCGCGAATGGTGCCAGGAGCGGCCTTGCGGCCGTCGGTGGCGCCGTTGAGCAGGCGCACCACCTCGATCGCCTCGTCGCCCTCGAGCACGGCGGCCACCAGCGGGCCGCTGGTCACGAACGTCCGCAACGGCGGGTAGAAGTCGCGCTCGACGTGCTCGGCGTAGTGCGCGTCGGCGTCCTCGGCGCTGATGTGCCGCTGCTCCAGAGCCACGAGAGTGAGGCCCTTGGCCTCGAAGCGGGAGAGGATGTTGCCCACCAGCCCGCGGCGGACCGCGTCGGGCTTGAGCAGGACCAGGGTGCGCTGTGACATGGCCGCCACCCTAGTGGGCCGCCTGGCCGGGGAACTCACCCGTCTCGGTCCACCGTGCGCGCTCGATCTCGATCTTGCGACCGAGGAAGTACGCCGTGGCCCACAGGGCGAGGAAGAGTGCACCGAGGAAGAACATCGCCGGCACCTCGAAACCGACCGCGACGGCGCCGAGCTGCAGGGCCCAGCCGAGCCAGTAGGCCCAGGCGAAACGCAGCAGGCCGGCGACCAGGAAGCAGCCCACGGTGAGCCCGAGCCCGACCCACAGGGCCGTAGCCGTCGAGACCCCGGCGACCGAGATCAGCACCGGGGTGCTCAACCCGAACGCGATCGCCTCGAGGGTCAAGATCGCGGCGCAGAGCCGACGCTGCATCAGTCCTCCAGCCTGCGGCCGTCGGCGTCGCGGCGCGAGCGCAGCATCGCCCGGGCCTCGCCGACGGTGACCACCGAGCCCGTGATCAGCACCGCCCCGGAGCCGATCGCCTCCCCGGAGTCCCCACCGGACTCAGCGAGGCCGGCTGCCCGGTCGATCGCGTTCGCCAGCGAGGCGTCCTCGATCACCCGGTCCTGGCCGAAGATGCCACGGGCAACCTCGGCGAGGTCGGCGGCGGAGGTGGAGCGGGCGGTGGAGTTCTGGGTGCACACCACGTGGGAGAGCACCGGCTCGAGCTCGGCCAGCAGCCCCTCGTAGTCCTTGTCCCCCATCGCGCCGATCACGCCGATCAGCGGGGAGAAGGTGAAGGAGTCCTCCAACGCCTCGACCAGCGCGGCCGCGCCGTGCGGGTTGTGCGCCGCGTCCAGCACGATCGTGGGCGAGCGGCGGATGATCTCCAGGCGTCCCGGTGAGGTGACCGAGGCGAAGGCCTCCAGCACGATCTCTGCGTCCAGCGCGTCCTCGCCGCCGAGGAAGGCCTCCACCGCGGCGAGCGCGAGCGCGGCGTTCTGCGCCTGGTGCGCCCCGTAGAGCGGCAGGAAGACGTCCTCGTAGCTGCCCCGGAGGCCCTGGAGGCCGATCATCTGTCCCCCGACGGCGGGCACGCGGCTGCTCACCCCGAAGTCGACGTCCTCACGCATCAGCGTGGCGCCGACCTCGGTGCAGCGCTCGCCGATCACCGCGGCGACCTCGTCGCTCTGCCGGGCGGTGACCACGGTGGCGCCCGGCTTGATGATGCCGACCTTCTCCACCGCGATCGCAGCGGGCGTGTTCCCGAGGTACTGGGCGTGGTCGACCGCGATCGGGGTGAGCACGGCCACCTGGCCGTCGGCGACGTTGGTGGCGTCCCACGCGCCGCCCATGCCCACCTCGACAACGGCCGCGTCGACCGGGGCATCCGCGAAGGCGGCGTACGCCATGGCGACGATGGTCTCGAAGAAGGACAGCGGGTGGTCGTGATCGTCGTCGACCAGGTGGGTGTAGGGCGCGACGTCGTTGAAGGCCGAGACGAAGCCCTCCTCGCTGATCGGCTCACCGTCCAGGCTGATCCGCTCGGTCATCGACTCCAGGTGCGGGCTGGTGAACCGCCCCACCCGAAGCCCCAGAGCGGCGATCAGGGTCTCGATCATCCGGGCCGTCGAGGTCTTGCCGTTGGTGCCGGTGAGGTGGATCACCGGATAGTTGCGCTGCGGATCGCCGAGCAGCTCCACGAAGGCCTGGATCCGGTCCAGCGTCGGGTCCAACCGGCTCTCGGGCCAGCGACTGAGCAGGGCGTCCTCCACCTCCGCGTAGGTCTCGGCGGGGCGGGCGGCTGCGGCAGAGCTGGTGTGGTCCATCGCAGCGAAGTCTAGGTCTCCCGGACACGCCTCCCTGCGGCGCCCGAGCGGTATCTGCCGTCGGAGTGGTGCAGTGCCCTCACTAGGATTCCTCCCATGACTGACTCCCCCGAGACCACCGAGTCCCGCGAGACGCCCGCAGCACCGGCGCCCGCCGTACCGGACAAGGTCGCTCTGGAGGGACTGGAGGCCACCTGGTCGGCCCGCTGGAAGGCCGACGACACCTACGCCTTCGATCGCACCCGGCCACGGGCGGAGGTGTACTCGATCGACACTCCCCCGCCGACCGTGTCCGGGTCGCTGCACGTGGGCCACGTGTTCTCCTACACCCACACCGACCTGGTCGCCCGCTTCCAGCGGATGCGCGGCAAGTCGGTGTTCTACCCGATGGGCTGGGACGACAACGGCCTGCCGACCGAGCGCCGGGTGCAGAACTACTACGGCGTGCGCTGCGACCCCTCGCTGCCCTACGACACCGACTTCACCCCGCCCGAGAAGGCCGACCCCAAGCGCCAGGTGCCGATCAGCCGGCCGAACTTCATCGAGCTGTGCGAACGTCTCGTCGAGCAGGACGAGCAGATCTTCGAGGATCTGTGGCGCACCCTCGGGCTCTCCGTGGACTGGTCCCAGCACTACACCACGATCGGCCCGCGGGCCCAGACCGTGAGCCAGCGCGCGTTCCTGCGCAACTTCGCCCGCGGTGAGGCCTACCTGCAGGAGGCGCCCACGCTGTGGGACGTCACCTTCCAGACGGCTGTCGCGCAGGCCGAGCTCGAGGCCCGGGAGTATGCCGGCGCCTACCACCGGGTGGCCTTCCACGGACCCCAGGGACCGGTGTTCATCGAGACCACCCGACCCGAGCTGATCCCCTCCGTGGTGGCCCTGATCGCGCACCCCGACGACGAGCGCTACCAGTCGCTGTTCGGCACCACCGTCACCTCGCCCGTCTTCGGCGTCGAGATCCCGGTGCTCGCGCACGCGGCGGCCGAGCCCGACAAGGGCGCCGGCATCGCGATGTGCTGCACCTTCGGCGACCTCACCGACGTCACCTGGTGGCGCGAGCTGCAGCTGCCGGTGCGCACGCTGGTCGGCCGTGACGGCCGGCTCTCCCGCGACACCCCGCACTGGCTCTCCCACACCGAGGACTCGGCCGCGGCCTACGAGGACCTCAAGGGCAAGACCACCTTCAGTGCGCGCGAGGCGATGGTGGCCAAGCTCCGTGAGAGCGGCGACCTGGACGGCGAGCCCAAGCCCACGCAGCGCATGGCCAACTTCTACGAGAAGGGCGACAAGCCGCTCGAGATCGTGGCCACCCGTCAGTGGTACCTGACCAACGGCGGTCGCGACGCCGACATCCGCGCCGAGATGCTCGACCGTGCGGTGGAGATCCAGTGGATCCCGAGCCACATGAAGCACCGCTACGACAACTGGGTCGGCGGTCTCAACGGCGACTGGCTGATCTCGCGCCAACGATTCTTCGGCATCCCGTTCCCGGTCTGGTACCCCCTGGACGCCGACGGTGAGCCGGACTACGCGCACCCGCTGCTGCCTCGTGAGGACCAGCTCCCGGTGGACCCCTCCACGCAAGCACCCTCGGGCTTCACCGAGGACCAGCGCGGGAAGTCCGGGGGCTTCATGGGTGATCCCGACGTGATGGACACCTGGGCGACGTCCTCGCTGACCCCGCAGATCGCGGGCGGCTGGGGCGAGGACCCGGACCTGTTCGAGCGGGTCTTCCCGATGGACCTGTGCACGCACGCCCACGACATCATCCGCACCTGGTTGTTCTCGCGCGTCGTGCGCGCGCACTTCGAGAACCACGCCGCCCCCTGGTCGCACGCCCTGATCTCGGGCTTCATCGTCGACCCCGACCGCAAGAAGATGTCGAAGTCCAAGGGCAACGCGGTGGTGCCCACCGAGATCCTCGACAAGTACGGCGCCGACGCCGTGCGTTGGCGCGCCGCGATGGCCCGGCCCGGGCTGGACTCCCCCTTCGACGAGTCCCAGATGAAGGTCGGCCGCCGCCTGGCCCTGAAGATCCTCAACGTCTCCAAGTTCGTCCTCGGCAGCGTCGGGGCGCGCGAGCTCAACCCCGCCCTGGTCACCGACGAGATCGACTGCGCCCTGCTCGGCAAGCTGGCCCGGAGCGTCTCCGAGGCCACCACGGCCTTCGAGACCTACGACTACACCACCGCACTGGAGATCACCGAGAAGTTCTTCTGGGACTTCTGCGACGACTACGTCGAGCTGGTGAAGGAACGCGCGTACGCCAACCCCTCGGACCCGCGGACCGCGTCGGCCAAGGCCGCCCTCGCGATCGCTCTGCACGTGCAGCTGCGCCTGTTCGCCCCGTTCGTGCCCTACGCCACAGAGGAGGTGTGGTCGTGGTGGCAGCAGGGCTCGATCCACCTCCAGTCCTGGCCCGAGGCCGTCGACCTCGGGGCTGCGGCCGCCACCGACGCCACAGCGCTGCAGGCCGTGACCACGGTGCTCGGTGCCATCCGAGGCGCGAAGTCGACCGCCAAGGTGGGGATGCGGACCCCGGTCGAGCAACTCACCGTCACCGGTCCGACCAGCGCGATCGAGGCGGTGCGCCGAGCGGAGCGCGACCTGCGGGCGGTCGGCTCGATCACCGGCCCGGTCACCTACGTGGAGAGCGACGACGCCGAGCTCGGCGTCGACCTCGAGCTGGGCGAGGCCCCGCCGAAGCGGTGAGCAGCTGAGCAGGAGCCCGCTAGTTGTGCTTCGGCTTGCCGGGCTTCTGCGACTTCTTCTTGTCGGCCTTCTTCTTGTCGGCCTGCTTCTTGTCGGCCTGCTTCTTGTCGGCCTGCTTCTTCTCGGCCTTCTTCTTGTCGGACCCAGCCTTGTCGGCCCGCTTCTTCTCCGCCTTGTCCGCGTCCGACTTGGCCTTGTCGGCCTGCTTCTTCTCGGCCTTCTTCTTGTCGGACCCAGCCTTGTCGGCCCGCTTCTTCTCCGCCTTGTCCGCGTCCGACTTGGCCTTGTCGGCCTGCTTCTTCTCGGCCTTGGCCCTGTCGGCCTGCTTCTTCTCGGCCTTCTTCTTGTCCGACTCGGTCATCTCGGGCTTGTCGAGCTTCGTGCCGTGGTGGGCGTGACCGAGACCGTCCTTGGAGTGTCCCTGGCCGCGCCCCGGGTCCTCGCCCCGGTCCTCCGCCACCACAGTGCTCCCGGTGGACGGCGACTTCCCCGGGACCGAGTTGCCCATGGTGACCGAGGAGCGCGGAGGCCGTTGCGGGGTGGGCACGACCGACGTGCTCCCACCGGCGAGCGGCGAGGAGCCGGCAGGGGCAGTTGTCCTGACCCTGGGCGTGCGCACCGTCGAGGTCTGGCCCTTCCCCGGGGAGGTGGCGGCGCCCAACGGAGTCAGCGCAGGCAGCGGCGGCAGGTTGTCCTCGAAGAGGTTCGGAAGCGTGTAGGGCCGCACCGGAGCAGCCACCCCCGGGCTGGAGGCGAAGTCGCCGGAGCGCGCCTCGTCGCGGGAGGGGCCACGGCTGCGCAGCGAGCCGCTGATCACCATGTCGGGAGCGAGCGCGCCGACCAGCACCTGGGGCGCCGCACGCTCCACCAGGATCTCTACGGCCGACTTGCGCAGGTCGTTGCCGATCGCCAGCGCAGCGACACACACCAGCACCGCGAAAGCCGCAAGCGGCTGCCGGTGTTGCGGGTTCATCATCGTGACAGGACCTCGCTGCGCCGGTGTGGAAGAAACGTGTTCCTAGAATAGGGGCAAATCACCCTGACAGGGCACACTGGTCTAATCTTCGCGGCGACTGGACTAGTTGACGTCAATAACCACCGAGAAATGTCGCAGACACGGCCTGCGACATTTCGGAGAAACAGCCCGAGGCTCAGGCGGACTTCTTCTTCTTCGGCTCGACCTCGCGCGGCACCAGGGTGGGATTGACGTTGTCGGAGACCACCTCGCCGGTCACCACGACCTTGCCGATGTCCTCGCGGGAGGGAACGTCGTACATCACGTTGAGGAGCACCTCCTCGATGATCGCCCGCAGACCACGCGCTCCCGTGCCGCGCTCGTTGGCGCGATCGGCGATGGCCTCGACGGCGTCGGGAGTGAACTCCAGCTCGACCCCGTCGATCTCGAAGAGCTTCTGGTACTGCTTGATCAACGCGTTGCGAGGCTCGGTCAGGATCTGCACGAGCGCGGCCTGGTCGAGCTTGTTGACGCTCGCGATCAGCGGGAGCCGGCCGATGAACTCCGGGATCAGGCCGAACTTGACCAGGTCCTCGGGACGCACCTGGGCAAACATCTCGTCCGCCTCGGTCTCGTTGCTCGAGCGCATCTCGGCGGTGAACCCCAAGGTCTTCTTGCCGACCCGCTGCTCGACGATGTGCTCGAGTCCTGCGAAGGCACCGCCGACCACGAACAAGATGTTGGTGGTGTCGATCTGGATGAACTCCTGGTGCGGGTGCTTGCGCCCACCCTGGGGCGGCACCGAGGCCGTGGTGCCCTCGAGGATCTTCAGCAGCGCCTGCTGGACACCCTCACCGGAGACGTCGCGGGTGATCGAGGGGTTCTCGGCCTTGCGGGCCACCTTGTCGATCTCGTCGATGTAGATGATCCCGGTCTCGGCCTTCTTGACGTCGTAGTCGGCAGCCTGGATCAGCTTGAGCAGGATGTTCTCGACATCCTCACCGACATAGCCCGCCTCGGTGAGCGCGGTGGCGTCGGCGATCGCGAACGGCACGTTGAGCATCCGGGCCAGGGTCTGGGCAAGGTAGGTCTTGCCGCACCCGGTCGGACCGATCACCAAGATGTTGGACTTGGCCACCTCGACGACGTCGTCCTTGCTGTGCTTGCCGTTGTTGTTGGTGACCCCGGCCTGCACCCGCTTGTAGTGGTTGTAGACCGCCACCGCGAGGGACTTCTTCGCCGTCTCCTGCCCGATCACGTAGGAGTTGAGGAACTCGAAGATCTCCCGGGGCTTGGGCAGCTCCTCCAGCCCCACCTCGGAGGTCTCGTTGAGCTCCTCCTCGATGATCTCGTTGCACAGGTCGATGCATTCGTCGCAGATGTAGACGCCCGGACCTGCGATCAGCTTCTTGACCTGCTTCTGGCTCTTCCCACAGAAAGAGCACTTGAGCAGGTCCCCTCCGTCACCGATGCGTGCCACTGGCGACGTCTCCCATCATCCGGGCCGGAAATGCTCCGACACTCACTTCACCACTTCTGCGACCGTACTCCGTCCGCGCCCCCGTGGGGGCAGGACACGACGACCCGGGCTAGCGACCTGCTCCGATCGAGACTGCCTTGCGCGACTCCAGGATCGAGTCGATCAAGCCGTACTCCAGGGCGGCGTCCGAGGTCAGGATCTTGTCGCGCTCGATGTCGAGGTTGACCTCCTCGGGGGTCTTGCCGGAGTGCTCCGCGATCAGCTTCTCGAGCAGCTCACGCATCCGCAGGATCTCGTTGGCCTGGATCTCGATGTCCGAGGACTGGCCGTAGGTGCCCTCGGTGTAGGGCTGGTGGATCAGGATCCGGCTGTTGGGCAGAGCCAGCCGCTTGCCGGGCGCCCCAGCCGCGAGCAGCACGGCAGCGGCGGAGGCGGCCTGACCCAGGCACACCGTCTGCACGTCGGGCTGGATGAACTGCATCGTGTCGTAGATGGCCGTCATGGCCGTGAACGAGCCACCCGGGCTGTTGATGTAGATCTGGATGTCACGCGAGGGGTCCATCGACTCCAGGCAGAGCAGCTGAGCCATCACCGCGTTGGCGATGTCGTCGCTGATCGGGGTGCCGAGGAAGATGATGCGGTCCTCGAAGAGCTTCGCGTAGGGGTCGATGCGGCGGACACCGTAGGAGGTCCGCTCTTCCCACTGCGGGATGTAGTAGTTCATCTGCTGGTCTCGATTCTCGTGCGTCGGAGGGTCACTTGGTGTGGGCCGGTCGGCCCTCGTCGGCTGCTTCGCGGGCGCTGGTGACCACGTGGTCGATGAAGCCGTAGTCCTTGGCCTGCTCGGCGGTGAACCAGCGGTCGCGGTCGGCGTCGGTCTCGACCTGCTCGAGCGGCTGACCGGTGTGCTCGCTGATCAGCTCGAAGAGCACCTTCTTGATGTGCAGGGACTGCTGCGCCTGGATCTTGATGTCCGAGGCCGAGCCACCCATGCCACCCGAGGGCTGGTGCATCATGATCCGGGCGTGCGGCAGTGCGTAGCGCTTGCCCTTGGCGCCGGCACACAGCAGGAACTGGCCCATCGAGGCGGCCAGGCCCATGCCGACGGTGGCGACGTCGTTGGGGATGTAGTGCATGGTGTCGTAGATCGCCATGCCCGCGTCGACGGAGCCACCGGGGCTGTTGATGTGCAAGAAGATGTCGGCCTCGGGGTCCTCCGCACTGAGCAGGAGCAGCTGCGCGCAGATCGCGTTGGCGTTCTGGTCGCGCACCTCCGAGCCCAGGAAGACGATCCGCTCGCGAAGCAGACGCTGGTAGATGTGGTCGTCGAGGCCGTAGGACCCCTGCCCGCCGTTGAACTGGGGGGAGGTCGTGCCCGATGGCGTGGAGTTCTCAGTCACGGTTCCGACCCTAGACGGCAGGGCTGACAAAACCACGGGGAAACCCCCGTGTTCGCCCACAGCAGACTCCGTCCCGACTCCGCCGCACCCTGGGCGAGGGTCGGCGCGGCGACCTCAGCCGCGCTCGACCACGGCCTTGATCCGCTCGAGGGTGGTGCGGATGCCCGCACCGAGCTCACGGTCGTGCCCCTCGGCCCCACCGATGACCGGACCCATCAGGGCAGTGGCGAGGCCGAACTTGGCCAGCACCCGGCGACCGGTCACCGACGTGCCACCCGCGACGGGCTCGAGCTCGTAGACCCAGGTGGCACCGCTCTCGCGCACCTTCCAGGCGACTGCACGTGCCGGCTCCCACCGCACCACCTTGGACGTGGTCGGCCAGGCGACCACGCCACGACGGTTGATGCCCAGGATGTTGGCCCCGAGCCCGGGGCGGCCGAGCACGAACGCCTTGCGCAGCTCGGGGCTGAACTCCGGCATCCGGCCGAGGTCGGAGACGACGTCCCAGACCACCTCGGGGGAGGCGTCGATCTGCACGGTCGCCGAGATCGGGGTGGGCTGGCTCATCCGGTGGGGCTCTCTTCCTTCGTGGGTGTGTCGGCGCGGTCTCGCAACCACGCGCCGAGGGCAGCGTAGATGTCGTCGTGGTTGAGCAGGTCGAAGTGGTTGGCCTCCGGCACGTGCAGCGTCTCGGCCCCCGGGAACATCTCCTCGCCACCCTTGCGAAGACCCAGTGCGGAGTCGTAGGGGACGAGGTAGTCCCCGATCGTCGCCGAGGTGATCGAGCGTGGCGACCGGGTCAGTGTCGCGGCCACGAGCCGGTAGCGCGCGTTGGGCAGGTTCTGCACGTCCTGAGCGAGACCGTGGCGCAGGTCGAGGATGCCCACCGACCGGTACTCCAGGATCCTGCCCAGCGGAGCCGACTCGGGCAGCACACCCAGCATCCGCACGCCCTTGGTCACCGCCCGCTCCAGCGGCGCACCGAGGTGCGGCGCACCGAGCAGCACCAGGTCGGTGACCCGGTCGGTCCACGGTGAGTCGGCGTCGGTGGTCACGGCGCAGGCGGCGCGCAGGATCAGCCCCCCCATGGAGTGACCCACCAGCGCGAGGCGGCGTACGTCGACCGGCCAGGCCTCGACCAGTCGGTCGAGCACTGCCGACATCGCCACGCCGTTCTCCGCGATCGGGAACCCGGTGTTGACCCGCACGTAGACCGGCGTCCAGCCGTCGGCGACGAGCCGGTCGCCGTAGCTGCGGCGGTCGGGGGTCTCGCGCGGCGGACGCGCAGCGCGGTTCCAGTAGGACTCGTCCTCACTGAGGCCGTGCACGAACACGACCACCTTCTCCCCCGCCTCGGGGAAGGCGGCGGCCACGCCCGCCGGCGTCAGGTCCACGTCGCGCCCGTCCACCCGGACACCCATGTCGAAGACCAGGTTGGAGCCCTCGTCACGCAGCCGGTCACCGATCAGGCCGTTGACCGCGGCCACCACGGAGCGTCCGCGAGGAGACTCATCGATCCGGGGAGCGACCCCGGTGCGCCCGACGGCTCGCAGTCCCTTGGCCGAGCCGCGCAGGCCCAGGCTGATCCCGGTGTAGACGACGTGTGCGATCCCGTCGTGGGCACGGTGGCTCAGCGTCGTGCCACCGGCCAGACGGTCGGTGACGGCGAGGACCCGCCCGGCCACCGCCTCGTGGACCTCGCGCACGGTGCCGAGGATGAGGTCCTCGGCGTACTCCGTCGCCAAGGCCGCGGCGTCCAGCACGTTCGCATCGGTTCGCTGAGTCACAGTGAACGAGTGTTCACTGTAAATCGGTCAGCGTCAACGCGAACGCGCCGGACGACCCGCCGGACGTTGCCGGGGCCCCGAGAGCGCTCAGGCCCCGTTGTCCGCCCCGGTGTCCGCCTCGTTGTCCGCCCCGGTGTCCGCTTCGGCCACGGGCTCGGCCTCGGGCTCGGGCTCGCCGACGCTGCCGTCGGGACGGAGGTTCTTCAGGTCCACCACGTTGCCGGAGGCGTCGGTGACGGTGGCGCCCTCCACGATCAGGGCCAGAGCCTTGCCGCGCACGACCTCGGCGACCATCTCGGGGATGTGGTTGTGCTCGACCATGTGCTTGACGAACTCGTCGGGGTTCTGGCCCGACTGCTGCGCCCGGCGCATCAGGTGCTGGGTGAGCTCGTCCTGCTCGACCCCGATCTCCTCGGCCTGCGCGATCTCGTCGAGCAGGAACTGCGAGGCCATGGCGTCGCGCACGCGCTTCTCCAGGTCCGCCTCGAACTCGTCGATGGTCTGCTTCTCGCTGTCGAGGTAGGCCTCCATCGTCATGCCGGCGTAGGTGAGCTGCTGCTCGATCTCCTGACGACGACCGGCAAGCTCCTGGGCCACCACGCTCTCGGGGAGCGGGATCTCGCTGGCGTCCAGCAGCTTCTCGAGTACGGCGTCACGGGCGGCCGCGGCCTGCTCGAGACGCTTGCCACGCTCGAGCCGCACGCGGACGTCCTCGCGCAGCTCCTCCATCGTGTCGAACTCCGAGGCGGTCTGGGCGAAGTCGTCGTCGAGCTCGGGGAGCTCCTGCTCCTTCACGGCGGTCAGGGAGACCGAGACCTCGACGTCCTGGCCGGCGAGGTCGCCGCCGAGGAGCTGGGAGGTGAAGGTGGTGTCGTCGCCGGCGCTCATGCCGCGCAGGGCCTCGTCGATGCCCTCGAGCATGTCGCCGCTGCCGACCTTGTAGGAGTAGCCCGCAACCTCGCCGCCCTCGATGGCCTCGCCCTCGCGGGTGGCCTGGAGGTCGATCGTCACGACGTCGCCGTCCTGGGCCTCGCGCTCCACGTCCTTGAGGGTCGCGAACCGCTCACGCAGCGCCTCGACCTGCTCGGCAACGCCCTCGTCGTCGACAGTGACGTCCTCGACCTCGACCGCGAGCGAGTCGTACGCCGGGACCTCGATCGAGGGACGGATGTCGACCTCGGCGGTGAACTCCAGGGCCTCGTTGTCCTCGAGCCGGGTCACCTCGATCTCGGGCTGGGCCAGCGGCTGGATCTCGTTCTCCTGCAGCGCCTGCACGTAGAGCTTGGGCAGGGCGTCGTTGATCGCCTCGTCCAGGACGGCGCCACGGCCGACCTGACGGTCGATCACCGGCGCCGGGACCTTGCCCTTGCGGAATCCGGGGATGTTGATCTGCTTGGCAATTGCCTGGTAGGCGGCATCGAGGCTTGGCTTGAGCTCCTCGAAGGACACCTCGACGGTGATCTTTGCCCTGGTCGGGCTCAACGTCTCGACGGCGCTCTTCACAGGTGCACTCCTTGCTGTTGCTGGCTTGGTATCCATGGTGGCGCGAGGCATGGGACCTCACGGTTGGTCAGTCGGGGCGACAGGACTCGAACCTGCGGTCTCCTGCTCCCAAAGCAGGCGCGCTAGCCACTACGCTACGCCCCGCCAGAAGGCCGCTGACGGCTCCTGAGAGCGGATGACGGGAATCGAACCCGCGTAATCAGTTTGGAAGACTGAGGCTCTACCATTGAGCTACATCCGCGCGACCCTGGCACTCAGGGCGGGACCATGGTGCCACAGCAACGACGCGCCTCACGAACCGGCCGCGACTAGCTCCTGCGGTGCACCACGACCAATGCCCGGTCGTCGTTCGTCTGCTCCATCGCGTCGAGGACACGACGTACGCCGCCCTCGAAGCCGTGCTGCAGGAGCCGCGCGCCCTCGCCGGCGAGCTTGTCGATGCCGAGGTTGATGTCGCGCCGGGCGGTCTCCACGACGCCGTCGGTGAACAGCATCAGGCCGTCACCGGGAGCCAGGTGTCCGTAGATGGCCTCGAACTGCGTGTCCGCGATCAGGCCGAGGACCGGTCCTTCGGAGTCGAGCACCTCCCACCTGCCCGAGCCCGCGTGCAGCCACACGGCGGGCGGGTGGCCGGCCTTGCGCAGCTCGAAGTCACCGGTCTCCAGGTCGAGGTGCAGGTGGATGGCGGTGGCGAAGCCCTCTGCCCAGCCCTGCCCCATCAGGTAGTCGTTGGCCGCGGGCAGGAAGGCATCGCCGGGAAGGGCGGAGGCGATGCCGTTGAAGGCACCGGAGAGGAACAGCGAGCGCGAGCCTGCCTCGATCCCCTTGCCGGAAACGTCGACCACCACGAGCTCGAGTGCCTCCTCGCGAGTCCGGTTGGCGACGATGAAGTCACCAGCGAAAGCGGTTCCGCCTGCCGAGCGAACCTCGGACTCCACGTGCCACTCCGGGGGCAGTTCCGGCAGGTTCCCCTGCTTGGAGATCCGGTCCCGCAGGTCCACGAACATCGACTCCCCGATCGGACCGGACACACCCAGGGTGCTGCGGCGGAACGAGGTGAGCATGATCAGGAACGCGATCATGAAGGTCACCGCAGCACGCACCACGCCGCGGGCGTTCGCGGACGGTTCGGCCACGATCAGCACCGCCACACAGGTGCTGGCGAACACCACGAACCACGGCAGGGTTCGCGGTCCCAGCCACAGGCTGGCCACGAACATCGGCAGCAGCAGCACGACGTAGGACACGACGTTGGGCCAAGCCAGTCCGGTGATCGTCGCGAGGACGGTGAACCCGCCCAGCAGGATCAGCGCCGGGCGGTCGGAGACCATCATCTCCCGGCGCAGACGCGCCAGTGAGTTCCGTGCCCAGGGCGCCGGTTGGTTCGACACGGTCGGTCTACCTTCGTCTCTCGGGTGCGGACGGAGCTCGATGGCACCGAGACCCGTTGACCGGGATCACCCTATGGCCCGGGACCGGAAAACGGGCTGGCATCGCGGACACCAGAACAAGTTGCGCCCACCAAGCACGTCGGTGCGCACCTTCGCCCCGCACACCAGGCAGGGCGCCCCGGTACGGCGGTAGACGTAGACCTCTCCCCCGTGGTCGTCCACGCGAGGGGCCCGCCCCATCGCCTCGGGAGTGTGCTCGGGACGCACCGTGTCGATCGTCCCGGTCCGGACACCCTCGTGCATCAGTGCGACCAGGTCCTCCCACAGGGCCTGGAACTGGCTGACGCGCAGCGTGCGGCCCGGCCTCAGCGGGTGCAGCCGGCGCCGGAAGAGGACCTCGGCCCGGTAGACGTTGCCGACGCCGGCGAAGACCGCCTGGTCCATCAACAGACCTCCGAGCGGCGCGCGGCTGCGCTGCACCCGCTGCCACGCCTTGTCCGGGTCCGCGTGCGGATCCAGCGGGTCGGGGCCCAGGCGCGCCACCACGGCTGCCCGCTCGGCGACGGTGAACAGCTCGCAGGCGGTCGCTCCACGCAGGTCGGCGTACGCCGAACCACCCGTGATGCGCAGCCGCACCTGGCCGACCGGGTCGGGTGCCGGACCGGTGCTGACCTGGAAGACGCCGTAGAGGCCGAGGTGGACGTGCACGAACCGTTCGCCCTCGAACTCCACGAACAGGTGCTTGCCGAAGGACTCCGCTCCCACCAGCAGGGTGCCGTCCAGCTGTGCCGCGGCGTCCCCGAACCGCCCCTGGGGACTGCCGACGCGCACCGTCTGGCCGGCGAAGGCCTCACACAGGGAGGTCGCGAGCCGGTGGAGGGTGTGACCCTCAGGCATCGGGCCCGTGGCCGAGCGCGGACTCGGGCAGCGGGGGCAGCTCGCCGGAGGTCTCGTAGTCGCTGAGCATCCCGATGCGGCGCACGTGTCGCTCGTCACCGGAGAAGTGTGTGTCCAGGAAGGTGCCGATGAAGCGGGTCATCTCCTCCAGGGAGTGCATCCGGCCGCCGACGGCGATCACATTGGCGTCGTTGTGCTCGCGCGCCAGCACCGCGGTCTCCTCGCTCCAGACCAGGGCGGCACGCACGCCCGCGACCTTGTTGGCGGCGATCTGCTCACCGTTGCCCGACCCACCGACCACGACACCGAGACTGCCCGGGTCGGTGGTCACGCCCCGGGCCGCTCGCAGGCAGAACACCGGGTAGTCGTCGAGGGCGTCGTAGACGAACGGTCCGTGGTCGACGGGCTGGTGCCCCTGCTCGGTCAGCCAGGCCACCAGGTGGTCCTTGAGCTCGAGGCCGGCGTGGTCGGATCCCAGATGGACGCGCATGCGCAGAAGGCTAACGGCCCATCAAGGCGTCCAGACCAACGGCCATCGAGGCCGCGAGCCGGAAGTCGATGCGCGGGTCGGGAACCGTGACGGTGTAGCGGTCTCGCAGCGACATCTGCCGCTCGGAGGACATCACGACCTGCCCGGTCTGCTGGTCGGTGAAGTCGAAGTGGAAGGTGAAGGGGAACTCCACGAAGCGGCGCAGCACCGCCACGACCACGTTGCGCTCCTGTCCGGTCGCCTCGAGTCCCGGGGCACTGAGGTGGAAGGTGGAACGCAGCAGGCTGGCCCGGAAGTCCTTGCGGAAGAACCCGAGCGGGACCCCCTCCGCGTCGAGCACGTCGTAGCCGGCGTTGAGGTCGAGGGCCTGCCTGGCCTTGAAGGAGAACACCGGCTGGGTGCGCGCCTCGTCCCGGTAGAAGGTGACCTGCTCCTTGAACGCGAGCCGCTTCTGCTGCGCGACCGCCATCAGCCGCCCCATCGAGCCGTCCGGATTGGACTCGTGGATCTCGTAGCGGTTGACCATCATGGTCAGCTTCTGGCGGACGTAGAACTGAGGGAGGTGCATCTGCGCGGTCATGGGGACATCCTGCCGGGCGGCTGCGTCCTCGTGCGAGGTCAGGGCAGGTGGCTGCGGAAGTAGCCGGCGATCTGGCGGGTGAGCGGCTCGGCGGCGTCGTAGACGTCCGGGTGCCGCCAGAAGCCGTGCACCTGGCCGAGGTAGCGCGTGCCGACCACCGACACCCCCGCCTCGGCCAGCCGGGTGACGAGCAGCTCGCCCTCGTCGCGCAGCGGGTCGCCCTCGGCGGTCACCACCAGGGTGGGCGGGAGCGTGTGCAGCTTCGGGGAGAGCAGCGGGGCGAGGTCCGGGTCGGTCAGGTCGGCGGGGCCGGCGGCGTACTGCTCCCAGTACCAGCGTGCGTCTGCGGGATCGAAGCCCACGCCGGCCAGCTGGTAGGACGCGCCGGCGGCGGTGGGGTCCAGGAACGGGTAGGTCAGCGCGACCGCGGTGAACACTCCGGGATTGCGCAGGGCCGCGACCAGCGCCAGGTTCGCGCCCGCGCTGTCGCCGTGGACGTACGTCGGACCGCTGATCCCGTGCTCCGCACCGTGGTCGGCCAGCCAGCCCAGCACCGTGTCCACGTCCTCGGGCGCCGCCGGGAACCGGTGCTCGGGCGGTCGGCGGTAGTCGACGCTGAGCACGCTCAGGCCGCAGCGGTCGGCCAGCCGGCGGGCGGCGTTGTCGTGCACGTCGATGTCGTGGAAGACGAAGCCACCTCCGTGCAGGTGGACGACCGTGCCCGGATCGGCGTCCGTGGGGACGTAGAGACGGCAGCGGATCCCGTCGGTGTCGAGGTCGCGCACCTCGGCCACCGGTTCGCGAGGCTCGCGCAACGCCTCCTCGCGGGTCGCGGCGCGAGCAGCGTCTATGTCGAAGCCGGGAGCGTGCACGGGCGGGTCGTCAGCAGCGGCGTCGACTGCGCGACGGGCCTGGGGATGCAGCACGGGTCCTCCTGAGCGGTGGTCAGTCCTCGGAGCCGGCGAGGCGAGCGAGCTCCTCGTCGACGACGGCCGGGTCGAGCTTGGTGAAGACCGGTGCCGGCTTGGCGACCGGTGTGCCCACGACGAGGTCCCGGCGCTCCCAACGGGCGGCCCCGGTGTAGTCGCCGGTCAGGATCGGGTAGCCGGCGCCGCCGTCGAGGTCGTCGGCCTCCTGCAGCTGCGGCATCGGCTGGATCGCACCGGTGCCACCGAAGACCTCGTCCACGGAGTTGGCCGAGAACGGCAGGAAGGGCGAGAGGATCACGTTGAGGTCGAGCACGCACTGGGCGACGACGTGCAGCACGGTGCCGAGCCGCTCGCGCTGCTCCTCGCCCTTGAGCTTCCATGGCTCGTGGTCCGAGACGTACTTGTTCACCTCGGCGACCGCGCGCATCGCCTCACCGATCGCGGCCTTCTGGCGGTGCCGGGCGATCAGGTCGCCGACGACGTCGAAGCTCGCGAGGACGTGGTCGAGCAGGCGCTGGTCCTCCTCGGTCAGCTCGCCGGCTGCCGGGAGCTCCCCGAAGCTCTTCGCGACCATGGTGGCGGTGCGGTTGACCAGGTTGCCCCAGCCGGCCACGAGCTCGTCGTTGGTGCGGCGTACGAACTCCGCCCAGGTGAAGTCGGAGTCCTGGTTCTCCGGGCCGGCCGCGGCGACGAAGTAGCGGAAGGCGTCGGGCTGGTAGCGGCTGAGCAGGTCGCGCACGTAGATCACCACCCGCTGGGAGGAGGAGAACTTCTTGCCCTCCATGGTGAGGAACTCCGAGGAGACCACCTCCGTGGGCAGGTTGAGCTCACCGAAGGCACCGGGCTTCCCGCCCTTGTCGCCCTTCCCGGCGTAGGCCAGCAGCTCTGCGGGCCAGATCTGGCTGTGGAAGGTGATGTTGTCCTTGCCCATGAAGTAGTAGGACAGCGCCTCGGGGTCGTTCCACCACTGCCGCCAGGCCTCGGGGTCACCGGAGCGGCGCGCCCACTCGACGCTGGCCGAGAGGTAGCCGATCACGGCGTCGAACCACACGTAGAGCCGCTTGGTCGGGTTCTCGCGCCAGCCGTCCAGCGGCACCGGGATGCCCCAGTCGATGTCGCGGGTCATGGCGCGCGGACGGATGTCCTCGAGGATGTTCTGGCTGAACCGGATCACGTTGGGCCGCCAGGTGCCGCTGGCCTCACGCTCGTCGAGCCAGTGCCCCAGCGACTCCGCCAGCGCCGGCAGGTCGAGGAAGAAGTGCTGGGTCTCCACGAACTCCGGCACCTCCCCGTTGATCCGGGAGCGCGGGTTCTTCAGGTCGGCGGGGTCGAGCTGGTTGCCGCAGTTGTCGCACTGGTCACCGCGCGCGCTCTCGTAGGCGCAGATCGGGCAGGTGCCCTCGATGTAGCGGTCGGGCAGGGTGCGTCCGGTCGACGGGCTGATCGCCCCGAAGGTGGTCTTCTCGAGAAAGTAGCCGTTGGCGTGGACCCCGGTGAACAGCTCCTGCACCACGGCGGTGTGGTTGCGCGTGGTGGTGCGGGTGTACAGGTCGTAGGAGACGCCGAGCGCGGCCAGGTCCTCGGCGATCACGCGGTGGTTGCGGTCCGCGAGCTCCTGGGGGGTCACCCCCTCCTCGTCCGCCGCGATCAGGATCGGGGTCCCGTGCTCGTCGGTGCCCGAGATCATCAGCACGTCGTGCCCCGCCATCCGCATGTAGCGGCTGAACACGTCGGACGGCACACCGAAACCGGCCACGTGGCCGATGTGGCGCGGACCGTTGGCGTAGGGCCAGGCCACGGCGGAGAGGACTCGAGTCATGCCCGCGATCCTAGGTCCGAGGGCAGCAGGGGGCGGAGGAGGGCCGTCGCCCCGGGCCCGGGGACGGCCTGATCCCCCACCCGGTAGAAATGGCGCATGACGCCGTCGACCCAGCAGCCGAGCACGGCAGACGCCTCCGAGAAGCTCGGCCGCCCGCGGCGGTTCGCACGCAAGGTCTTCAGCCCGTTCTGGGTGGTGCCGTCGCTGTGGTGCTTCGGCGCCGTGACGGTGGGACTGCTGGTGCCCGAGTTCGAGCAGGCCAACCCGGGGTGGCTGCCCCTGCTCTTCCAGGGCGGAGCGACCGGAGCACGCTCACTGCTCTCCACGATCGCCGGGGCGATGATCTCGGTGACCGGCCTGGTCTTCTCGATCACGATCGTGGCCCTGCAGCTCGCCAGCAGCCAGTTCAGCCCGCGGGTGCTGCGCACCTTCCTCGACGACCGGATCCCGCAGAACGCCCTGGGGGTGTTCGCCGCGTCGTTCCTCTACTCCCTGACCGTGCTCCGCTCGGTGATCGAGGGCACCAGCGCCCGCAGCGAGTCGGTCCCCCAGCTGGCCATCACGCTGGCCTACCTGCTGGTCCTCGGGTCGGTGGCGATGTTCTTGTGGTTCATCCACCACATCACCTTGTCGATCTCGGTGGGGACCGTGATCACCGAGATCGGTGTCGACACCCGCGCGATGCTCGGCGCACGCAGCGAGCCGGGTCCCGCCGGTCCGCGCGAGCCCGGACCGCTTCCGCCGTACGACGGGCAGTCGGTGGCCGTGGCCGAGCGCAGCGGTGTCCTGGACGTGGTCGACGTCGCCACCTTGTGCAGCACGGCTCGCCAGCACGACGTACGCGTCGAGGTGCTGCACAAGCTGGGCACGTTCGTCCCCGAGGGGGCTCCCGTGGCCCTGGTCCACGGCGGCGCCTCCAGCGAGGACTGGGACACCCTGGTCGGTCGCGGGCTGGAGCTGTCCTCGGAGCGGTCGATGGCGCAGGACCTGTCCTACGGCTTGCGCCAGCTCGTCGACGTCGCCGAGCGGGCGCTCTCCCCCGGCATCAACGACCCGACCACTGCCGTCCAGGTCATCGACCAGCTCCACGACCTGCTGCGCAGGCTGGGCGCGAGCCCGGACCCCGCCTGCGTCGCCTCCGACGACGACGGGGTGACCCGGGTGGTGACCCGGGAGTGGACCTTCACCGAGCTGCTCGACCTGTCGGTCGACGAGATCGCGCACTGGGGTGCCGAAGGCATCCAGGTGCCGCGCCGCCTCGACGCGATGTTCGCCGACCTGATCAACGGCGTGCACCCGCGGTTCCGCGAGATCGTCCAGGCCAAGCGGGACCAGCTGCAGCTCAGCTGAAGTCGAGCTCGGCGGTGCGGCTGCGCTTGAGCTCGAAGAACAGCGGGTACGACGCCAGGCTCACGCACCCGTCCCAGAGCTTGCCGGCCTCCTCGCCGCGCGGGGCCTTGGTGATCACCGGGCCGAAGAAGGCCACGCCGTTGATGTGGATGGTCGGCGTACCGACGTCGTCGCCCACGGCGTCCATGCCCTCGTGGTGCGACTTCGCGACGGCCTCGTCGAGGAGCTCGTCGTCCCAGGCCTCGGCCAGCTCGACCGCGAGCCCGGCGTCCTGCAGGGCGGCGACCGCCATCGCCTTGTCCGGCTCCTGCTTGTCGATGTGGATCCGGGTGCCCATGGCGGTGTAGAGCGGGAGCAGTGCCTCGCTGCCGTACTTCTGCTCCACGGCGATGCACACGCGCACCGGACCCCACGCGGTGTCGAGGAACTCGCGGTAGTCGGCGGGCAGGTCCTTGTCACGGTTCAGGTAGGCCAGGCTCATCACGTGCCACTGCACCTCGATGTCGCGCACCTCCTGCACCTCGAGGATCCAGCGGGAGGTGACCCAGGCGAAGGGACAGCGGGGGTCGAACCAGAAGTCTGCGCGTGAAGAAGTCATGCAATCTTCAACCAACTATCCCGTGGCGACATTCCCGGTTATGTCGACGAAAACTCGCGACGGGCCAATGACATGATGTCGCGCATGCCTGGAACCAATCTCACCCGCGAAGAGGCGTTCACCCGCGCCCAGGTCCTCAGCGTCGACTCCTACATCGTGGAGCTCGACCTGACGACCAGCGACCGCACGTTCGCCTCCACGACCACCATCGAGTTCAGCTGCTCGCAGCCCGGGACGGAGACGTTCGTCGACCTCGTCGACGCGCAGATCAGCTCCCTGACCCTCAACGGCCGCGACCTGGACGCCGACACGGTCTACAGCGACAGCCGGATCGCCCTGGAGGGACTCGAGGCCGCCAACACCCTCGTGGTGGTCGCCGACCTGCCCTACTCCCGCACCGGCGAGGGCCTGCACCGCTTCGTCGACCCCGCCGACGAGCGCGTCTACACCTACTCGCAGTTCGAGGTCCCTGACGCACGACGGGTCTTCGCGACCTTCGAGCAGCCCGACCTCAAGAGCGTCTTCACCTTCCACGTCACCGCCCCTGCGGACTGGAAGGTCGTCTCCAACGCTCCCACCCCCGAGCCGGAGGACCTCGGCGACGGCAAGGCGATCTGGCGGTTCCCCGCCACCGAGCGGATCTCGACCTACATCACCGCGATCATCGCCGGTGAGTACCACGCGGAGTTCGACACCTACCGAGGCAAGTACGGCGACATCCCGCTCGGCCACTACTGCCGCCAGTCGCTGGTCGAGCACATGGACACCGCGGAGCTGGTCAAGCTGACCAGCCAGGGTTTCGCGTTCTTCGAGGACGCCTTCGACTTTCCCTACCCGTTCCACAAGTACGACCAGCTCTACGTGCCGGAGTACAACATGGGCGCGATGGAGAACGCCGGCGCGGTGACGCTCCGCGACGAGTACCTGCCGCGCAGCCGCCAGGACGCCTCGTTCTACGAGTTCCGCTGCTCGGTGATCCTGCACGAGATGGCACACATGTGGTTCGGCGACCTGGTGACGATGAAGTGGTGGGACGACCTCTGGCTCAACGAGTCCTTCGCGGAGTGGGCCTGCTACCACGCGGCGGTCGAGGCCACCGAGTTCGACGAGTCCTGGACCGGCTTCACCAACGCCCGCAAGAACTGGGCGCTGCGCCAGGACCAGCTGCCCAGCACCCACCCCATCGCTGCCGACAACCACGACCTGCGTGCCGTGGAGGTCAACTTCGACGGGATCACCTACGCCAAGGGCGCCTCGGTGCTCAAGCAGCTCGTCGCCTGGGTCGGCCTGGAGAACTTCCTGGTCGGACTGCGCGCCTACTTCAAGGCGCACGCCTTCGGCAACTCGGAGTTCAGCGACCTGCTCAGCGCGCTGGAGACAGCCTCCGGCCGGGAGCTGGACTCCTGGGCCAAGGAGTGGCTGCAGACCAGCGGCGTGAACACGCTCACCCCCCACTTCGAGATCGACGCCGACGGCAGCTACACCTCCTTCCAGGTGCACCAGAGCGCCACCGTGGAGCACCCGACGCTGCGTCGGCACCGTCTGGGCATCGGCCTCTACGACTACACCGACGGCCGACTGGTGCGGCGTGCGTCGGTGGAGGTGGACGTCCACGGTGAGGTCAGCCAGATCGACGCTCTCGTCGGCGTACGCCAGCCTGACCTGCTGCTGCTCAACGAGGGTGACCTGAGCTACGCCAAGATCCGGCTCGACGACCGCTCGCTGGCCACCCTCCGGGGCGGGCTCGCCCGGCTCGACGACTCCCTGGCGCGCGCACTGTGCTGGGGAGCCGCCTGGGACATGACCCGTGACGCCGAGATGCCGGCCCGCGACTTCGTCGAGCTGGTGCTGGCCAACATCGCCAGCGAGACCGACGCCTTCGGGTCCTCGCGGATCCCCGGCTACGCGGCCCAGGCGGTGCACAACTTCTCTGCTCCCGAGCACCGCGACGCGCTGCACGAGACCTGGGAGACCGGGATGCGCGGCCTGCTGATGGCAGCCGAGCCGGGCAGCGACCACCAGCTGACCTTCGCCCGCACCTACGCGGCGACGGCGCGCAGCGAGCAGGCGCTCGACGACCTGCAGGGCCTGCTCGACGGCTCGCTGGTCCTCGACGGGCTGAGCCTCGACACCGACCTCAGGTGGGCCGTGCTCACCGGGTTGGCCCGGGGCGGTCGCGCGGGCGACGAGCTGATCGACCAGGAGCTCAGCCACGACCACACCATCTCCGGCCAGGAGCGCGCCGCGGCGGCGCACGCGGCCCGTCCGACGGCCGAGGCCAAGGCCGCGGCCTGGGAGATCGCGATCGTGCGCGACGACGTACCCAACGAGACCCAGCGCAGCGTGGTGCACGCCTTCATGCAGCACGGTCAGGACGAGGTGCTCGAGTCCTACGTCGAGCGCTACCTCGAGGTGGCCGAGACGCTGTGGGAGGAGAAGGGCACCCAGCGCGCCTCGACCGCGCTGGAGTACATGTTCCCCCGACCGCTGGCCTCGCGGGCACTGCTGGAGCGGGTGCACGAGTGGCTGCGCGAGTCCTCGGCCAACCCCGCCGCGAAGCGCTACGTCCGCGAGGGCGCAGCCGACGTGGAGCGGTTCCTCGCCGGGCAGGAGCTGGACGCCCGGGGCTGACTCGGTGCCCCGATGCTCAGCCGTGCAGGGTGAGCGGGGCGCGCGCCGAACCGGCGAGCTGCGAGACCCCGTGGGTGATCCCACCGACGAGGTCGCCGGCCGCGAAGCAGGACTGCATCTCGGCGGCCGCGAGCCGGACGGCATCGTCGCTGAGCACCCGGCGTACGTCGACCCCGGTCACGATCTCGAGCAGGCGAGCCGACGGGTCGACGAGCAGCAGCACGCTGCGGCCCGGCGAGGACAGCGCGGCGTGCAGGCGCTGGGCGAACGGCCGGGACTCCCCGTCGGAGGGACCGACGTAGACGGAGAACTCGAAGCGTGAGGTCGTCTCCGCGCCGCGGATCGCCCGGTCGATCTCGGCTTGCTGGGCCGAGGAGAACGCGTCACCAGCGGGCACTGGTGCCCCCTGAGTCGCGCGCGCCGGACTCGATCTGCTCCGGCGCGATGTCCTCGGTGGCCGAGACACCCTTGGTGGGGCCCCCGAACCACTCGGTCTGGCCGCGCCAGGCCTGTCCCGGCTCGTAGGCACGGTCCTTGGCCAGCGAGGGCAGCACCGACAGCAACGCGATCACTGCGGCCGCACCGATCGGGATCAGGAACAGCACCAGCAGGAAGTCCAGCCCCGACACCGCGGGCTGCTGCTCCCACTCGGCCGGGGTGTCCGCGAGGACGGGGGACAGCGCGGCACCGGCCAGGACGATGCCGCAGGTGACGGCGGCCGTCATCAGGGCTCGGGAGGCACGTCGGGTGGCACGGGCGGGCAGCACGGGCGGGCACACGGGCGGGCGGGTGAGTGATCACACAGCAAGGATAACCAGTTCGGCTTGGTCAGTTCTCCCGCGTCCTCGTAGCCTCGGTCACATGCTTTCCCTGTTTTCTGCCCATTACAGCCTCTTCGAGATCCCGTCCGTGTGCCAGTCGACCGACAGCCTCACCTGCGCAGCCGTCTACGGGTGGACCGGCAACGAGACCCTCGCCCGTTCCGCCACCTGGCTGATCGGCAAGCCGCTGGCGATCCTGGTGATCGTGCTGATCGGCATCGCCGCCCGGTGGGTCGCCAGCCGCGCCATCGACAAGCTCTCCCGGCGCGCCGAGAACGGCGTACTCCCCCACAACCGGGGTGCCTTCAGCCGCCGCGCGCAGCGCGCGAAGAGCCTGGGCTCCCTGATGCGGAGCCTCAGCACCGGCCTCATCTTCGGGATCGTGGGCGTGATGGTGCTGGCCGAGCTCGGCCTCAACGTCGCCCCCATCCTGGCCAGCGCCGGGGTGCTCGGGCTCGCGATCGGCTTCGGCGCGCAGAGCCTGGTCAAGGACTTCCTGTCCGGGATCGCCATGATGATCGAGGACCAGTACGGCGTCGGCGACGTCGTGGACCTCGGTGAGGCGGTCGGCACCGTCGAGAACGTCGGCCTGCGGGTGACCCGGGTCCGCGACGTCAACGGCACCGTCTGGTACGTCCGCAACGGCGAGATCCTGCGCGTCGGCAACCAGAGCCAGAACTGGGCACGCACCGTGCTCGACATCAGCGTGGGCTACACCGAGGACCTCACCCGCGTGCGCCGCGTGCTCCAGGAGGTCGCCCACGGCCTGTGGGAGGACGAGGACTACCGCGACATCGTGATCGAGGAGCCCGAGGTCTGGGGGGTCCAGGAGCTCAGCGCCGACGGGGTGCTCGTGCGGGTCACCTTGAAGACCGCGCCGATGCAGCAGTGGGCCGTGGCCCGGGAGATGCGCGAGCGGATCAAGTCGCGCTTCGACCACGAGGGCATCGAGATCCCGTTCCCGCAGCGCGTGGTGTGGCACCGCGACGAGGCCGGGGCGGGCGCCGGAACCGGCACCGTGGCTGAGTAGTCCTACTCAGCCACGGCTGAGTCGCGTCCCGGACGCGCCGGGAGGCCCCGGCGGGGGATCATCATCGACATGAGCCGCCTCGTAGACCCCTCGATCTGCCCTGACTGCCGGGCACCGCTCGACCCCGCGGGCACCTGCACCGCCTGTGGGCTCGCGCTCGCGGGACCACTCGCCGCTCAGCTGTGGACCACGATGCAGACCGCTGACGGGCTGGTCGAGCAGCTGCGGGCCGCCTCGCCGGCTGGATCCCAGGCTGGTTCCCCGGCTGTTTCCCCTGTGGGGCCTGCGGCTGTATCCCCTGTGGGGCCCCCGGCTGTGTTCCCGACCTCTCCGGCCCCGGCGCCCCGGCGGCGGCTCCCGGCGATGTCGGTGCCGGTGGTGCTGCTCTCCGTGGGGGCGCTGTGCCTGCTCGTGGCGGCGGTCGTCTTCGTCGCGGTCACCTGGAGCGTGCTGGGCCTGACCGGGCGCACGCTGGTCCTGCTGGTCATCACCGGAGTTGTCGCCGCGATCGCGTCCGTGCTGACGCGCAGGCCGCTTCGCCTGGGGGCGGAGACCTTCTGGTTGATCACCGGGGTGATGCTGGCCGTCGACCTGCTCGCCGCCGAGGCGGCCGGCCTGGCCGGTCTCGACGCGCTGCCGTGGCGCGGCACGGCCGCCCTGGTGGGTGGCGTCCTGTTCGGCTTCGGCGTCCTTGTGGCGGTGTGGTCGGGACGCCGGCCGACCGGGCGGTTGGTCGTGCCGCAGCTGGCTGCGATCGCCGGCGCCACGGTCCTGACCGTGGCCGACGGTTGGTTCGCGGCCGACGAGGCGCTGGGCACCACCGCGGCGATCCCCCTCCTGCTCCTTGCCGGCCTCCCGCTCCGCAGGCTGCTGCCCCTCGTCGCCGCTGCCCTGGCCGGTCTGGCTGCCACCTCCTGGGTGGCGCTGCTCCTGATCGGCTGGGACCGGGCGCTGGAGACCAGCGAGCTCGCCGACTGGTGGGCCGACGCGCGGGGCTGGCCGCTGATCGCGGCCGCACTGTTCGCGGCGGCTGCCGCGCTGGTCCGCCGTACGCCGGGAATGGTGCGCAGCGTGGCCGCGGGACTGTCGCTGCTGGCACTCGCGGTCGCGGCGAACGCGCCGTTGAGTCCCGGGCACCAGACGCGGGACCTGCTGATCGAGTGCGGCACCCTGCTGGCCCTGGCCGGCATCGTCCGCCTGGCTCCCCTGGTCTGGGCCCGCGGCGCCGCGGCCCTGGCCGGGCTGGGGGTGCTCGGGCTGGGCCTGACGTTGGCGGTCGCCGCCTGGAGCTCGGTCCTCGGGCTCGACCTGAGCGGGCAGGCGCCGCTCGACCTGACGGTCCGGGCCGACTCCGGTGCCGCCGCCTGGACCGTGGGTGTGGTGTCGTTCGCGATCGTCGCTGCCCTCGGAGCGCTCGTCCGGCTGGTGCGCCGCAGGCGCGAGGCGACCTCGGGGCTGGCCGCGCTCGCGTCGGCCACGGTGGCCCTCGGGGTGCTCGACCTCGTGCTCGCCCTGCAGCCTCCGCTGTGGGCGGCCGTCCTCGCCGGGGTGGTGGCCACGGCGAGCGCCGCAGGTGCCGCCTGGGTGCTGCGCAACCACCTGGTCGCCGCGATCCTCGGCAGCGCGGCCTCGGCCTTCCTCGCCGGCGTGACGCTGTCGCTGGCCGCGGCGGCCGACCTGCTCGCGGCCGGGACGGCGACGCTGTTCGCCGTCGTGCTGGTGGCGGGTCTCGTGCTTCGTGAGCGCGACGGGCGACCGCTGGCCGCCGCCGCGCTCGGGGTCCTCGGCGCCCTCCTCGGCGCACAGGCTGTGCACCAGTGGGCGCTGGTGATGGACCTGGGTGCGCAGCCGCAGGCGCTCAGCCTCGCGGTGTACGTCGGACTGGTCGGCCTGGTGGCGGCGCCGCTGACCCGCTCGGCGACGGCCCGGGTCGCCCTCGAGGGATCCGCTCTCGTGCTGGCGTGGGCGACGCTGTCCCTGGCACCCGACGACGAGGTCGCGGCGATGGTCCTGACCATCATCGGCGCCGCTATCTGCCTGGTGGCCGTGGCCAACCGCGACCGGTTCCAGGCGGGCTGGTTGGGGGCCGCGGCGCTCGGCGTCGCCACGGTCCTGCGCTACGACGCAGGGGTCACGGCACCCGAGCTCTACACCTTGCCCGCCGCGGGCCTGCTCGTGGCGGCCGGGATCTGGCGGCTGCGCAGCAACGCCGACGTCTCCAGCACCTCCGTGCTCGCCAGCGGCCTGACCTTGGCGCTGCTGCCCAGCCTGCTGATCGCCCTGGAGGAGCCGGTCTCGTTGCGCGGCGCGCTCATCGGCGCAGGCGGCGTACTCGTGCTGGCAGCGGGTGTCCTGGGTCGGCTCAGTGCCCCGCTGGTGCTGGGCGCGGGGACCACGGCCCTGCTCGCGCTCCGCCACCTCGGCCCGGTCGCGGAGGCCGTCCCCCGCTGGCTCTCGCTCGGGCTGCTCGGGGTGGCCCTGCTCGTCGTGGGACTCACCTGGGAGGCGCGGCTCGCCAACCTGGGATCGGCTCGGCGCTACCTGACCGGGCTGCGCTGAGCCCGGGTCGGCACAATGGGGCAGGTGAGCACCTTCTACGACGACATCGGCGGCAGTCCGACGATCCGGGGCATCGTCAAGCGCTTCTACGCGGGCGTGGCCGAGGACGAGGTGCTGCGCCCGATGTACCCCGAGGCTGACCTGGGTCCCGCCGAGGAACGATTCGCGATGTTCCTGGAGCAGTACTGGGGCGGGCCGACCACCTACTCCGACCGGCGCGGGCACCCGCGTCTGCGGATGCGGCACGCCCCCTTCGCCGTGACCCCGCTGGCCAAGGACCACTGGCTGCAGCACTTCGGGGTCGCGCTCGCGGAGGCCGACCTCACCGAGGAGCAGCGCGCGCAGTTCTGGGACTACGTGACCCACGCGGCGCAGTTCATGGTGAACACGCTGCAGGACGTTCCCTAGGCCCGCTCGCGGCTAGGCGAGCTCGGCCTCGAGGCGTTCCCGCTGGGTCGCTGCCATCTCGGCGGAGCGCTGGGTCCCCATGTCGAAGGTGACCATCACCACCGACGACGTGGCCAGCACGCGGTCGTCGTCGCGCAGCTCCGCCTGGATGGTGAACGACCTCGTGCCCAGGTGCCCGATCCAGGAGTGCACGGCGTACGGCGCGTCGCGCAGCTCGACCGGCGCCCGGAAGTCGACGTCGGTGCGGGCCACCACGTGGTGGCTCCACGCCTCGCCCCGGGAGTGCAGGTCCATCAGGTACAGGATCCGCGCCTCCTGGAAGTACTCGAAGTGCACGGCGTCGCTGGCCAGCCCGTCTGCGCCGGTGTCGGAGAGGCGGACCTTGACCGGGCACGAGTGCCGCGACGCAGCCGGCAGATCGGCGACCGGGCCCCATTCGTGGGCAGGTCCGCGGATGCCCGCGACGAGGTCGGTCTCCGCAGCGGTGAGGCGATGGGTGAGGGTGCTGGACGCGCGCAGGTAGACGGTGCGACCGGACTCCGACTCGTCGTAGACCTCGTGCTCCAGGCAGACCCCGGCGTCGTCGTACGCCGAGACCCAGGTGTCTACGAGCACGGGGTGCCGGTGGAAGACCAAGGGCGCCACGAACGCCACCCGGTGAGCGGCCACCGGTGCCCGTCCCGCGGCGAGACCGGGGAAGACGTGCAGCCGGGCCTCGGCGAGGTAGTCGAGGTAGGTGACGTTGTTGACGTGGCCGAGGAGGTCCATGTCGGCCCAGCGCATCGGGCACTCGTAGGTGTGCGGCACGAGCGGAATGGTGCCAGAACGCAGGCGACGCCATGACCCGTCCCGGTCCTCGGGGGCACGGACTAGGCTGGCGGCTGCTTTCGGGGCGCGTTGCACCCGACGTGTCCACACATCGACGACCAGGAGTTTCCATGCCCGAGGCAGTCATCGTTTCTGCGGCCCGCTCCCCCATCGGCCGCGCCAACAAGGGGTCGCTGAAGGACTTCCGTCCCGACGACCTCACGGCGCTGATCGTCAAGGCCGCGCTCGACAAGGTCCCCGAGCTCGACCCCCACGACGTCGTCGACCTGCTCCTCGGCTGCGGCCTCCCCGGCGGCGAGTCCGGCAGCAACATGGCCCGCGTGGTCACCACCCTGCTGGGCTACGAGATCCCCGGCGCCACGATCACGCGCTACTGCTCCTCCTCGGTGCAGACCTCCCGGATGGCGTTCCACGCGATCAAGGCCGGCGAGGGCGACATCTTCATCTCCGCCGGCGTCGAGACCGTCTCCCGCTTCGTCAAGGGCACCTCCGACCACCTTCCCGACACCCGCAACCCGCTCTTCGAGGACGCGCAGAAGCGCACCGACGAGCTCGCCGCGGGCGGCCAGGACTGGCACGACCCCCGCGAGGACGGCAACCTGCCCGACATCTACATCGCCATGGGGCAGACGGCCGAGAACGTCGCCCGACTGCGGGGCCTGGACCGCAAGGAGCTCGACGAGTTCGGCGTACGCAGCCAGAACCTCGCCGAGAAGGCGATCAACGACGGGTTCTGGGCCAACGAGATCACACCGGTCACCACCCCCGACGGCACCGAGGTCACCGCCGACGACGGCCCCCGCGCCGGGGTCACCTACGACGCGATCGCCGGCCTGAAGCCGGTCTTCCGCCCCGACGGCGTGGTGACGGCCGGCAACTGCTGCGCCCTCAACGACGGCGCCGCTGCCGTGGTGATCATGAGCGACACCAAGGCCAAGGAGCTGGGCCTGACCCCGCTGGCGCGGATCGTGTCCACCGGCGTGACCGGCCTGTCCCCCGAGATCATGGGCCTCGGCCCGGTCGAGGCCACCAAGCAGGCCCTCAAGCACGCCAACATGAGCATCGGCGACATCGACCTCGTCGAGATCAACGAGGCGTTCGCCGCCCAGGTGGTGCCGTCCTACCAGGACCTCGGCATCGACCTGGACCGGCTCAACGTCAACGGCGGGGCCATCGCGGTCGGCCACCCGTTCGGGATGACCGGTGCGCGCCTGCAGAACACGATGCTGAACTCCCTGAAGTGGCACGACAAGCAGACCGGCCTGATCACGATGTGCGTCGGCGGCGGCCAGGGCATGGCGATGATCCTGGAGCGGATGTCCTGACCCTCTCCTTCCGGTGGGCGCCACCGCAGCCGCGCCCCAGCTGACCCCTGCGGGGGGCGTGGGGGCGGGGGACCGAAGGCCGGTCCCCGCGCGCGGAGGCCGAGTTTTCGGCCGCGCGCACCTACACTCCCGCCATGAGGTCTCGGAACGACGTGCGGTGGCTCGACAGCGAGCAGCAGCTGACTTGGCGCGCCTTCATCATGGGCAGCGAGCTGTTGCAGCACGAGCTCGACCACGAGCTGCGCGAGGAGCACGACATCTCCTTCAGCGAGTACGAGATCCTCGTGCGGCTCTCCGAGACCGAGGAGGGCCGGATGCGGATGTCCGTGCTCGCCGACTCGATGTGCCACTCCCGGAGCCGGGTGACCCACACCGTGGCCCGGATGGAGCGCGCCGGCCTGGTGCAGCGGATGGCGTCGAACTCCGACGGTCGGGGCATCGAGGCCGTGATGACCGAGGAGGGGCGCCGCGTCCTCAACGCGGCCGCGCCCACTCACGTGCGCGGCGTACGCGCCCACCTCGTCGACCTGGCCTCGCCCGAGGACTTCGCGGCCCTCGGGCGGATCTTCAACGCGTTGAGCGACAAGCTGCTCGCGGACAAGCCGGACGGCGCCGACATCCGCTGACCCCGCTCCCGCGCGTCAGTCGCGGGTCAGGCGGCGGTGCGTGACCCGGTGAGGACGAGCAGCGTCGGCGCCGAGGCGCTCGATCTTGTTCTCCTCGTAGGACGCGTAGTTGCCCTCGAACCAGAACCAGCGGGCCGGGTCCTCCTCGTCGCCCTCCCAGGCCAGGATGTGGGTGACGACGCGGTCGAGGAACCACCGGTCGTGGGAGGTGACCACGGCACACCCGGGGAAGTCGAGCAAGGCGTCCTCGAGCGAGGACAACGTCTCGACGTCGAGGTCGTTGGTGGGCTCGTCGAGCAGCAGCATGTTGCCGCCCATCTTCAAGGTCAGCGCCAGGTTGAGCCGGTTGCGCTCACCACCGGAGAGCACGCCGGCCTTCTTCTGCTGGTCGGGGCCCTTGAAGCCGAAGGAGGCGACGTAGGCGCGCGAGTTCATCTCGAAGTTGGCGACCTTGATGAAGTCCAGGCCGTCGGAGACGACCTCCCAGACGTTCTTGTTGGGGTCGATGCCGCCGCGGCTCTGGTCGACGTAGGAGATCTTCACGGTGGTGCCGACCTTGAGCTCGCCCTCGTCGGGGTCCTCCTGGCCGGTGATCATTCGGAAGAGCGTGGTCTTGCCGACGCCGTTGGGGCCGATCACCCCGACGATCCCCGCTCGGGGCAGGGTGAAGGAGAGGTCGTGCATCAGCGTGCGGTCCTCGAAGCCCTTGCCGAGCTTGTGGGCCTCCAGCACGATGTCGCCCAGGCGCGGACCCGCCGGGATGTTGATCTCGGAGGTGTCGATCTTGCGCATCCGGTCGGCTTCAGCCGCCATCTCCTCGTAGCGGGCCAGCCGGGACCTGCTCTTGGTCTGGCGCGCCTTGGCGTTGGAGCGCACCCACTCCAGCTCACGCTCGAGCGCCTTGGCGCGCTTGGCATCCTTCTGGCCCTCGATCTTGAGCCGGTCCTTCTTGGTCTCGAGGTAGGTCGTGTAGTTGCCCTCGTAGGGGTGGGCCGACCCGCGGTCGAGCTCGAGGATCCAGCTGGCGACGTTGTCGAGGAAGTAGCGGTCGTGGGTCACCGCGAGCACAGCGCCCGGGTAGGAGGCGAGGTGCCCCTCGAGCCACTGCACCGACTCGGCGTCGAGGTGGTTGGTGGGCTCGTCCAGGAGGAGCAGCGAGGGCTGCTGCAGCAGCAGCTTGCACAGCGCCACCCGGCGGCGCTCTCCTCCGGAGAGGTTGTCGACGAGCACGTCCGGGGGCGGGCACCGCAGGGCGTCCATCGCCTGGTCGAGCCGGCTGTCGAGGTCCCACGCGTTGGCGTGGTCGAGGTCGGTCTGCAGGTCACCCATCTCCGCGAGCAGGGTGTCGTAGTCCGCGTCGGGGTCCGCGAGCTCCTCGGAGATCTTGTTGTAGCGGTCGAGCTTGCCCTTGATCTCGCCGACCGCCTCCTCGACGTTCTCCAGGACGGTCTTGCCCTCGCTCAGCGGAGGCTCCTGCTGGAGCATGCCCACCGTGGCGTCGGGGTCGAGGAACGCATCCCCGTTGTTGGCGTGGTCGAGGCCCGCCATGATCTTGAGCAGGCTCGACTTGCCGGTGCCGTTGGGTCCGACGACGCCGATCTTGGCGCCGTGCAGGAACGACAAGGTGACGTCGTTGAGCACGACCTTGTCGCCGTGGGCCTTGCGGACATTGCGGAGGGTGTAGACGTAGTCGCTCATGGTGCCCTCAAGCCTACGGGTCCACAGACCCACGGCCGACACGGGTGGAGACCGCGACGGCGGCACCGGCGTCAGGCCGCAGGCGTGACGGGGTCGCCGGCGCCGTCGAGCTGGGGCCCGTCGGGGTCGTAGGCGTGCACCATCTCGCGCACGACCTCGCTCTCACGAGGGTCGTTGGCCGACGCCCGCACGGTCTTCGCGAAGGTGGTGGTGCCCTTGGTCAGGTCGTGCCCCACGAAGGTCGCGTCCACGATCCAGGAGACCGAGTTGGGCTGGCCCTCCCGCTCCCAGACGTCGACCCGCACCCGGCCGTGGACCACGACCGCGTCACCGCGCTTGATCGACTCGGTGACGTTCTTGCCCAGCGCGCGCCAGCAGTTCACGGTGAACCACGACGTCTGCCCGTCCACCCAGGTGCCGTTCTTGTTGTAACGCGGGGTGGAACCCACCCGGAAGGACGCGCACTGCGTCTCCCCCACCGTCCGCACGTCGACATCGCCACCGACCCAACCCTGGAGGGTCACATAGGACTCGTTCATCAGGTGCCTCCTCATCTCGTCCTTGGTGGGCAGTCCACCGGTCGAGGGGCCGGGAGGGAGGAGCGAGCGCGCCGGCTGTGGACGACCCGCGCACGAGGCGGGGCTGTGTCCGGGAGATGGTCAGGGCAGGACGTCGCGCAGGCCCTGCCAGACCTGCCGGTAGGCCTCGAGCTCGGTCTCGATCGGGATGACCACCAGCGAGTCGGCGACCTCGGCGACCGATTTCCGCAACCGGCGCTCGGCCTTGCGTGCCTTGGCCCGGGAGCTCAGGGCGATCATGGCGCGGGAGAGCAGGGCCAGGAACAGCCCGGCCACGATGGCGAAGACCAGCATCAACGTAGGCAGTGCCAGCCCGAAGTACTCGGGCAGCGCGGAGACGGTGAGGTTCAGCCACGACATGCCCGCGAGCGCGGTCAGCCAGGCAGCGCCGAAGATCCCGACCAGGAGCAGCGTCCACTGCAGCACCTGGACCACCCGGCACCACTGCGGGACGGACCCGACCCCCAGCTCGGTGGTGACCAGGGCCCGGTCGAGTCCGTCGGAGAGGTCGTCGAAGCGTGAGGTCGAGGCCTTGCGGACCGCGCGCACCCACGGCGGCTTGAGCTCGGCGGTGAGCTCGTCGGCCAACGAGCGCACGGTGCTCTCCACGCGAGCCTGCTGCACCTGGTCGGCCTGCGGGATCGAGGACCTGGCAGCCGCGACGATGTCGCGGCCCGAGGCGCCCTGGTCCAGGTGGAGCCGCTTGAGCGGGTCAGGACGGAACTTGGAGATCCAGGAGGTGAGCGGGAAGCCGGTCGCACGTCGAGCCCGGTAACGGGTCGCGCGGCGTACGGCGTCGACCACGAGGGGTACGCCGGCCGCGTCGGCCAGCGCGTCGATCATCTCCTGCTTGTCGCGGGTCTGCAGCTCCGGCGGCGGCGTCGTACCGCTGTGCTCACCCATCATCTCCGCGGTGTCGACGAGGTCGGCCATCAGCCGCATCCGGGAGGCGGCCTTCTCCGAGACCCGCTTGGCGATCGCGGCCTTGAGGTCCTCGATCCCCTGACCGGTGCGGGCGGAGGTGGCGATCAGCGGCACCCCGGCGAGCCCGTCTCGCTCCAGGACCCGGCGCACGTCCTGGAGGACGCCCTCCTGGCGGTCGGTGGGGACCTCGTCGATGTGGTTGAGCACGATCATCATCGAGCGCTTGTGCCGCGCCAGCGGGCGCAGGTAGCGGTCGTGGACCGCTGCGTCGGCGTACTTCTGCGGGTCCAGGACCCAGACCATCAGGTCGACCTTCTTGATCAGCCGCTCGACCTCGAGGTGGTGGGCGACCTCGGTGGAGTCGTGGTCGGGAAGGTCGAGCAGGACCAGTCCTTCCAGCTTGCGCTCGGCCAGGCCGGAGTCGAGCATCGAGTCGCGCGTCACCTGGTGGCGCGGGGGGATGCCCAGCCACTCCAGCAGCTCCACGGAGCTGGACTCGCCCCACGTGCAGGCGGTGGCGTACGACGTGGTCGGCCGGCGTACGCCCACGGCAGCGAGGTTCAGGCCCGACATGGCGTTGAACGTCGACGACTTGCCGGACCCGGTGGCACCCGCGAGGGCGACCACGGTGTGGTCGCCGGAGAGGCGTAGCCGGGCGCTGGCCCGCTCCACGACTCCGGCGGCGCTCTCGATGACGTCCTCGTCGAGCCGGCCACGGGCAGCGTCAACAGCGTTCGCCAGCCCGACGACACGGCTGTCCAGAGGCGTACCTCGCCCCAACAGCCTGCGTGCTCCAGCTACGAGACTGTTCATGCACTCCCCTGTGACATGGCGAACCTGAGGTCGTCGATCGTGCGGGCCAGATGACGAAGCTGCTCGGCGGTGTCGGGATCCAGGTCCTCTTCGTCGAGGAGGACAAGGTACCGATCACGTTCTTGGCCCAGCAGCAGGGTGACCCGCGCAGCGAGGTCACGGCGCGCGTTGGCGGCCAGCCGGCGCACTGCCTGGTCACCGAAGACCGCCTCGAGCAGCTTCTGCCCCAGTACCGCCGAACCACCGGCGATCCCGACCTCCGCCCCCGTGACGGCTCCGGTGGAGGCGAAGACCACGACCATCAGTGCGACTGCGAGGCCGTTGACGCCGTAGGCGAGGAAGCGGGCGGTGGCGCGCTTGTCGGCACCTTCGGTGCGGACCATGGTGAGCACCGCGCCCTGCCAGTCGCGAACCATGCGCTCGGCCCGCTCCCGGAAGTCGCGCGAGGCCCGCGACAGGTCCAGCTGGCGCTCCTCGAGAATCTGCTTGCCCGCCGCGATCGATCGCCAGGCGGCGTCGGCGCGCTCCGCGGCCGCCTCGGCGTGCTCCAGGACGAGGGTCTGCAACCCGGACTCGACAGCACGGGTGAGCCGCTCCGCCTGCTGCGGCTTGCCGCTGACGGCGTTGCTGACCCGGTCGCGCAGCCGACTCACCTGGGACTCCAGGGTGCGCATCAGCTCACCGGTGCCGACGAACTCCTGCCACCGTGCGAGCACCTCGCCGCGCAGCAGCGTGCCGTCGGCCGAGCCTTCGTCGATGTCCTTCAGCGCCCGGTCGTAGGAACGGTCGACCTCGGCACGCAGCCGGGCGGCCACCTCGACCTGGGCGGCGCAGGCGTCGGCGATGTCGTGGGTGCGCATCGCGGTCGAGCGGACCGCACCGTCCAGGGTCTGCCGGACGACACTCTTGCGGGCACCGGTGTCGGCACCGAGCGCCTCCAGCCAGGTGCGGATGTCGGCGACGGTGTCGGGAGGCAGCAGGCCGTTGGCATCGAGCGGGACCTCGGGCACCGTGAACAGGGGTGAGTCCTTGAGGCCGCGCAGGGTGAGCATCCGCGCGAGGTGGGCGCTGACCTCGGCCATCGAGGACGGCGCCGTCCGGTCGAGCACGATCGCGACCGACGCACTGCGATCGGCTGCCTGCTTCAGGAACTGCCAGGGCACCTGGTCGGCGTAGCGCGCGGCGGAGGTGACGAAGAGCCACATGTCCGCGGCGGCGAGCAGCTCGGTGGCCAGAGCACGGTTGAGCTCCTCGACCGAGTCGATGTCGGGAGCGTCGATCAGTGCCAGGCCGCGCGGGATCTCCATCGACGCGACGAGCTGGAGGGCACCGGGGTCGCCGGAGGAGCGACCGGTGCGCTCCAGGCCGGGCAGGATCCTGGCCTCGTCGAACCATTCCGCGTCGTCGGGATGGTGCACGAGCACGGGCGAGCGCGTGGTCGGGCGCAGGATGCCGGGCTCACTGACCCGCTCCCCCACCAGGGAGTTGACCAGGGTCGACTTGCCGGCACCGGTGGAGCCGCCGACCACGGTGAGGAGCGGGGCGTCGATCTGGATCAGCCGGGGCAGCACGTAGTCGTCGAGCTGGGCGATCATCTGGGCCCGCCGCAACCGGACCTCGGCGACGCCGGGTGCGTCGAAGGGCAACCGGACCTGCTCCAGGGTGTCGCGCAGCTTCACCAGCGTGGTCAGCATGCGGTTCGCGCGGAGATCCACGTCGTCAGCCGAGTGCCCGTCGACCCGTCCCGAGGAGCTCATCGGCGCCCCGCCCCACCGGTGACCTGCGGCAGCCGGGTCGGCTGGCCGGTGGGCTGTGGCCAGAGCAGGCCCGGACGCAGGGTCCGCATGGCCTCGACGTGGAACTGACCCAGGGGGATGAAGTCCTGCGGAGCCACACCCCGCAGGTAACGGCTGTGCAGGAAGCCCAGCTCCACAGCGTGCGTCTGGTAGGCGACCATCGTGCGCCGCCCGGGCCTGCCGCCGACCTTCTCGGCGTACCGGCGGGCGAAGCGGCGGGCCGGGATGCGGGCGAGCCACGGCACCTCGGCGTGGTCGAGGAAGCCGCGGTTGGCGCAGTCGGTCAGTGCTGCGGTGAGCACCCGGCCCTCACGGCGGCGCGACCAGATCGCGACTCCGACGAGCAGGAGGAACCCGGGGATCATCAAGAACACGTAGGTGGCCATCGCGTTGCGGCCGTCGTCGAGCATCAATGAGCCGTTCCAGGCCGCGTGGGCGGCGACGGCGACGAGGTAGCCGAGGACCGGGGCGACGAAGCGGACCAGCCGACTGCGGCTGTTGACCGCGATGCCGATGCCGATGCCGGTGAACGCGGTGAAGAAGGGGTGCGCGAACGGGCTGAAGATGCCGCGCACGATGAACAGCCCGACCGCGCCGCCGATGCCGCCGGTCTGGCCGTCCTCGCCCATGTAGGCCGATGCCAGGTAGAGGATGTTCTCGGTGAACGCGAAGCCGATGCCGACCATGCCGGCGTAGACGAGCCCGTCGAGGACGCCGTCGAGCTCGTGGCGACGGAAGAACAGCAGCAGGAGGATGAACAGACCCTTCGCGCCCTCCTCCGTGATCGGCGCGATCACCGAGGCCGACCAGGCGTCGTCGCTGCTGAAGACCACGGTGTCGAAGACCTGCAGAAGCAGCGCCGCCGAGGTGGCCACGAAGGCGCCCCAGCCCAGGCCGAGCACGAGCAGCGAGCGCGGTTCCGGCTCGTAGCGGTCCAGCCACATGTAGACGCTGATCAGTGGTGCCAGCGGCAACGCGGCCAGCACCAGACCCACCACCAGGGCCGTCGGGGCACCGGACAGAAACAGCACCACACCCATGATCGCGGCGCACAGCAGCATCACGACGGACACGATGATCGTGAACGCGGCCGAGCTGCGTCGGGGCTGCATGCGCGTAGCGTAACGATCTGCCCGCCGTAGAGTGGCATCGTGCGACACCTGAACCAGAGCGCCTCCGCGACCTCCGCCGACCAGCCGACCACCGAGAGCCACGATCCCGCTGTTCCGGAGGCCTACTCGGCCTTCATGCGGACCGGATGGGGCGAGCGTGAGCTGGACCTGCCCGAGCACCCGATCACCCCGTGGGCGCGAGCGCGCCGTGAGCGGCTCACCGAGCAGTTCCCCGGTGAGCGCCTGGTGATCCCGGCGGGTGGGTTCAAGGTGCGGGCCAACGACACCGACTACCGCTTCCGCTCCGACACCGCCCACACCTACCTGTGCGGCAACCAGACCAGCGACGCCGTGCTGGTGGTCGAGTCGGGTGAGGCCGTGCTCTACGCCCGCCCCCGGAGCTCACGGGAGACCGACGAGTTCTTCCGGGACAGGCAGTACGGCGAGCTCTGGGCCGGTCGACGTCCCTCGCTGCAGGAGATCTCCGGCTCCCTGGGCATCGAGACCCGCCACATCGACGAGCTCCCCGACCGGCTCTCCGGCTCCACCACCGCCGGCGCGAAGACGCGGGTGCACCGCGACGTCGACGCACGCGTGGACTCCCTCGTCGCCGGCGACGGCGGCCGGGACGCAGAGCTGAGCCGGGTGCTCTCCGAGCTGCGCCTCGTCAAGGACCAGTGGGAGCTCGGCGAGATGAAGCACGCCTGCGACATCACCACCCTCGGCTTCGAGGACAGCGTCCGTGAGTGGGACCGGGTGCTCGAGCACGGCGAGCGCTGGCTCGAGGGCACCTTCTTCCGTCGTGCCCGCACGATGGGCAACGACATCGGCTACGACTCCATCGTCGGCGGCGGCTCGCACGCGACCACCCTGCACTGGACCGAGAACTCCGGGGTGCTGCGCCCCGGCGAGCTGGTGCTGCTCGACATGGGTGCCGAGGCGACCTCGCTCTACACCGCCGACGTCACGCGCACGCTTCCGGTCAGCGGCACGTGGTCCTCCCTGCAGCGCGACCTCTACGACCTGGTGCTGCATGCACAGCAGGCCGGCATCGACGCCGTACGCCCAGGTGCGCGGTTCCGTGCGCCTCACGACGCCGCGATGACGGTGCTCGCCCACGGCCTGGACGACCTCGGGCTGCTGCCGGTCTCGGCCGAGGAGGCACTCTCGCCCGACAGCCGGGTCTACGCCCGGTGGACCCTGCACGGCACTAGCCACATGCTCGGCATGGACGTGCACGACTGCGCCGCCGCCGACAGCGAGATCTACCCCGGCGGCGACCTGGCCGAAGGGATGGTGCTCACCGTCGAGCCCGGCCTCTACTTCCAGGAGGACGACCTCCTGGTCCCCGAGGAGCTGCGCGGCATCGGGATTCGGATCGAGGACGACGTCGTGGTGACCGCTGACGGGGTGGAGAACCTCTCGGCGGCGCTCCCGCGAGGTGCTGACGAGATCGAGGGGTGGATGGCCCGGCTGCGAGGCTGATCTCTCCGGCCGCTATGGGGAAACGCCTGCGGCGTTCTGTCCGTTTTGCGAAGATGCTGACACTCGCTCTGAGTGCTGCCACTATCTCGCTGGAGGAACCCATGCGCCACCCCGTCCGCACCGCCCTTGCCACCGTCGTCGTCGCCCTCGCCGGCCTGTCGGGGGCGATGTCCCCGGCCAGCGCCGATGACGCCGAGGACCCCTGTGACGCCACCTACGAGACAGTGTTGGTCGCCTCCGCCGAGGCGCGCACTGCCCAGAAGGCGTTCACGACCTTCACCAAGGCCTCCGCGCAGGCCCAGGGCAACCAGCTGAAGCAGACCCAGGTGCGCGAGGCCAAGCAGGCGGCCAAGGACGCCCGCGCCGCCGCAGCGAAGGCCAAGTCCGCCAAGGGTGCGGAGGCCAAGCAGGCCCGCGATGAGGCCCGGGCCGCCGCCGCGAAGGCTCGAGCGGAGGCGAAGGAGGCAGCGCAGGTACGCCGCGCCAGCAAGGCCCAGCTGCGCAACCTGGTCAAGGCCGAGCGCTCGCGCCTGAAGGCCACGTGGGACGAGGCCAAGGCCGCCCTGAAGCTCGCCGAGGACGCGGACGACGACTGCCTGGACTCCCAGGACGCCGCCGACGACTCTGACGAAGCCGATGACTCCGACGACGCGGGCGAGACTCGGGCGACGACTCGGGCGACGACTCGGGCATCGGCGACTCCGACCTGTGAGGGAGGTGCTGGTCGAGCTCAGCCGAGCTCGATCAGCAGCACCCCTCCGATGATCAGCACGATGCCGCTGGACATCAGCAGGGTCAGCGGTTCACCGAAGAGGAACTTCGAGGCGACGGCGGTCAGGGCAACCCCCGTGGCGGCCCAGATGCCGTAGGCGACGCCGAGACCCAGGCCCTCGGCGAGAGCGAGTGCCAGGAACACGAAGGCCGCGAGGTAGCCGCCGACCACGGCGACGTACCACCGCGTCCGGCCGTGGGAGGCGACCCGCAGAGCCAGCGTGCCGCCGACCTCGCTGAGGATGGCGGCGGTGAGGTGGAACCACTCCATCAGTGCCCTCCGGAGTCGGCGACGTGGTGGCCGAGCTCGACGACCAGGACGCCCAGCACCACGAGCGCCATCCCGATCCCCATCACTGCGGTGAGGGGCTCCGCGAAGAGCAGTGCGGACATCACCGCGGTCGCGGCCACCCCGAGGGCACCCCAGATTCCGTAGGCGACACCGAGCGGCATCCCCTGGCGCAGGACGGCACCGAGCAGGGCGAACGACGCGACGTAGCCCACGGCCACCACGGCGTAGAGCGACCGGTGCTCGAGCGCACCCTTGAGGGCCAGCGACCCTGTCACCTCGCTCAGGATCGCTGCGAGCAGGAGCAGCCACTTGTTCATGGGGAGTCCTCGAGCAGCTCGCGCGCGAGCGTGGCGACCTGCCGCCGCTCGGTGGCAGTCAGCGGGAGTACGCCGCTGGCGTCGGCGAACCACGAGCCGTCGGCCATCAGCCGGGCCGCGTTCAGGCGTGCGCGGCGTGCCGGTGACACTCCGTCGGGGACCTCGACCCAGACCCGGAGCCGCTCGGTCCAGCGCGCGGTCAGCTGGTCACGCAGGCGGGGGTCGGAGAACATCACCAGGTCGCACTGGTCGATCTCGGCGGTGAAGGCCCAGTCGACGTAGGCCGCCAGGCGTTGTTCGACCGTCGAGGCGTCGGCCTTCGGGAGCCGAGCGCGAAGCTCGTGCTCGTATCCGTCGATGGTGTGGTCGACCAGGGCGCTCATCAGGGCCTCCTTGGTCGGGAAGTGGTACATCAGCCCGGGCTTGGTCAGCTCGGCGGCCCGCGCGACCGACTCCAGGCTCAGGCTCTCCCCCTCCCGGACGCGCGCCATCGCGGAGTCGAGGATGCGGGCGCGGGAGCTGTTCGGGTCGGACATGCTCCCACTTTACCATCCGGAAGGTAAAGCGACTGCGCGCTCCTTCCCAGATGGCCTCGTTGCCCGTACGCCCCCCGGCTGCGGCATACTCTCGGCTGCGGGTCCGGCCGTGTCCGACCCCCAGCCCCTGTAGCTCAGCTGGATAGAGCAAGAGCCTTCTAATCTCTAGGTCGCAGGTTCGATTCCTGCCAGGGGCGCCCTCGTCATCTGCCCCGGGCGGCACTCAGGAGAAGTCGCGGAGCGCGCGGCTCTCGATGTCCCGCAGCACCTCGTCGGCGGTCGCGGAGCTCACCACACCGCTACGTCGCTCGTCGAGCACCAGCTGGCGTTCCACGTCACCGGCCTCACCGAGCAGGGACCGCAGCCGCTCGGTGTCCGCGGCCTCGTCGCCGCCGTGCCGCGAGGGGGCGCCCTGTTCCATCGCCCGTTGGAACGCGAGATAGCCGTCGTACTGCTGCATCGCGGCCTCGCGGACCGGATCCGTGTCCTGCGCACCGACCTCGGCCTGGCGGGCGCGCAGGTGGTCGAGCCCGGCCTCTGCTGCGCGACGCCGGAGCGCCACGATCTCCGGACCGGGATCACTCTCGTTCCCGACCTTGAGGAGCCTCGTCAGCGGAGTCAGCGTGACCCCCTGGACGATGAGCGTGAGCATCACGCAGACGAGTGCGACCACGACCAGCTCATCCCTGTCGGACAGGGGTTGCCCCGAGTCGACGACCTCCGGCAGGGCCAGCGCCGTCGCCACGGTGACCACACCCCTCATGCCGGCCCAGGACACCACCGTGGACTCCCGCCACCCGATCGGGACGGGCAGGTCGCGTCGCCGCGCCCGACGCCCGGCCAGGGAGGCACTGGCGAAGATCCAGCCGAAGCGGAACAGCACCAGGGCCAGCACGACCGTCAACGAGAGCAGCACGGTCGTGCCGTCGAACGACACCACCCGGATCGCAGCCACCAGCTCGAACCCGAGCAGGGCGAAGACGAGACTGGTGATCAGGAAGTCGGCGTAGGACCACACCGCACGTCCGGTGAGCCACCCCCGGGAGGTGGTCGCTGCGTGTCCGTAGGTGCGCAGGTAGAGCCCCAGGACGAGCACCGCGAGCACTCCTGACCCGTTGACGTGCTCCGCGCCGACGTAGGCGACGAACGGCACGAGCAGCGTCAGGGTGGTCTCCGCGTATCCGTCACGGATCCTTGCGAGCGTCAGCTGCGTGACCAGGGCGACCGCGAAGCCCACGCCCAGGCCGAATGCCAACGCCTCGACCAGCTCCAGACCCACCCCGCCGGCGGAGATGTCCCCGGTCACTGCGGCGGCGATCGCGACCTTGTAGGCGACCAGCGCGGTCGCGTCGTTGAACATCCCCTCGCCCTCCAGGATCGTCACCAGGCGGTGGGGCAGGCGGAGCCGGCGGGCGACTGCGGTGGCGGCGACCGGGTCGGGCGGCGACACCATCGCGCCCAGCACCCACGCCACCGTCCACGGCAGACCGCCGGCGTGGGCGACCACCGCGACCACGGCAACGGTCGACAGGGTGAGGCCCACGGCGAGGAGGAGCACTGCTCCGGCGTGCTCCCGGAAGTCGTTGACGGTGGTGCGCTGGGTGGCTGCGAACAGCAGCGGCGGCAGCACGACCGGCAAGATCAGCTCCGGATGCACGTCCAGCTCGGTGGAGGGCAGCACCAGGGCGACCACCAGCCCGAAGATCGTCAGCAGGACAGGTTGCGGGACCCTGACCTTCTCGGCAGCAGGCGTCAGGAGCACCACACCGACGATGAGCACGATCAACAGCGGCAAAGTGTTCACCGCCGCACACTAGAGCAGCCGAGCGCTGCCCACGCCGACCACCGGGCTGGCGGCAGGAGCGGGGTGCGCTCAGCCGGCAGCCCTCCGGAAGCTGCTCAGGCGCGGCCCTTGAGCATCAGGTTCCAGTACATGAAGGGCAGCCCGTAGCGCTTGAGGTACCACATGTCGCGCCGCTCCTTGGTGGCGTCGATGAACGGGAAGCTGGGGGCCGGCTCCATCGTGTAGTCGAACTCGGCGAGCAGCATCTTGTTGCGGGCCGTGGTCAGCGGGCACGAGGCGTAGCCGTCGTACGACGCCTCGGGCGTCTTGCCCGCCATCGTGGCCATCAGGTTCTCGACCACGACCGGAGCCTGCTTGCGGATGGCGGCACCGGTCTTGGAGTTGGGCGTCGAGCCAGCGTCCCCCAAGGCGTAGACGTTGGGGTACCGGGTGTGCTGCATCGTGTGCTTGTCGACGCTGACGTAACCGGCTGGGTTCTCCGGGTCGGCAAGGCTGGTGGCCTTGATCCAGTCCGGGGCCGACTGCGGAGGTACGACGTGCATGAAGTCGTAGCTGATCGACTCCTTGGTGCCCGCCGCGTTGTCGGCCACGACCACCTGCCTGCCGACGGCGTCGATCTCGACCGCCTCGGAGGACTTGCGCACCTCGATGCCGTAGTGCGCGACCACCCGCTCCAGCTCCTTGGCGAAGACGGGGACGCCGAACATGCCGGGCGTCGGCAGCACCAGGACCACGCGGATGTCGTTCAGAACGCCCTGTTGGCGCCAGTAGTCGGCCGCCAGGTAGGCGATCTTCTGCGGGGCACCGGCGCACTTGATGGGACCGGCGGGCATGGTGAACACCGCGGTGCCCGAACGCATGTCCTTCAGCGCCGTCCAGGTCTTCGGAGCGAGGTCGACGGAGTAGTTCGAGGACACATTGGGAGTGTCGAGAGCCTCGGGCATGCCGGGGATCCTGGCCCAGTCCAGCTGGATTCCCGGGCACACCACGAGGTGGTCGTAGCCGAGGGTGACGCCCTTGACCGTGGTGACCGTGTTGGCGTCGGGATCGATGCCCGCACCGGCGTCCTGGATCCAGTCGACGCCCTTGGGGATGAGCTTGCCCATGGGGCGGGCGCTCTCCTTCATCGGAGCGATGCCACCACCGACGAGCGTCCACAGCGGCTGGTAGTAGTGCGTCTGCGCCGGGTCGAGGATCCCGATGCTCTGCACACCCTTGTGCGCCAACCGTGCCGCGACGCTGATGCCGGCACTGCCGGCCCCGATGATCAGCACCTCGTAGTGGTTCTTCGCCATGTCTGCTCTCCTCATCGATGTCGGTTCTGCACTGCTCCTAGCGTGGTCCGGGCTGTCCCGAGCGGCTGCTGACCACATTACGAGTGATCTCGGGCCCTGTCGCGGGTCAGTCCTGCGCCGAAACGCGCGCTGGCTTGGCCACCGTCAGCAGGACCGCTGAGTCCTCGACGGCCTCGAGGGAGTGCCGGGAGTCGGGGATCGGGATCAGGTCGCCGGGCGAGGCGTTCCACCTGCTCTCCCCCGCCACGAGGACCACGTGGCCGTGCAGCACCTGGAGAGTGGCCTCCCCCGGGTTCTCGTGCTCGTCGAGGTTGCTCCCAGCCCTCAGGGCGATCAGGGTCTGGCGCAGCGCGTGCTCCTGACCGCCGTACAGCGTCTGGGCACTGCGACCGCTCGAGGCCGCCTGCGCCGCCGCCACGTGTTGGTGGACCAGCGCTGTCAGTGACTCCTTGTGCATGTGCACTCCTCTGCTCGGTGATGACGTTGACACACCTCAGCCGACCCGGTCCCAGCCGCGGCGCTGCCGGTGACTGCCGAGCTGAGCGTCGTCGCGGCTGCGGTAGACGATGTAGGGGCGGGTGAGGTACCCCACCGGTGCGCTGAAGACGTGCACGAGCCGGGTGAAGGGCCACAGCGCGAAGAGCCCGAAGGCCACGAGCGCGTGCAGCTGGAAGCCCAGGGGGGCCTCCGACATCAGGGTCGGGTCGGGGTGGAACGCCAGGAACGAGCGGTACCAGACCGAGACACCCTCGCGGTAGTTGTACTCACCGCCGATGGTGAGGATCGAGCCGGCGACGGTGTTCCACATGCCGAGCACGATGACCACGCCCAGGAAGGCGTACATGACCTTGTCCATGGTCGTCGTCGCGGAGAAGACCGGGCCGGTGGTGCGTCGGCGGTAGATCAGGATCGCCATGCCGACCACCGTCATCACTCCGGCGAGCAGCCCGCCCGCAACCGCCAGGACGTGGTACGCCGTCTCGCTGATGCCCACGGCGTCGGTCCACGCCTCCGGGACGAGCAGGCCGATCACGTGACCGCCCACGACGCCGAGCATCCCGAAGTGGAACAACGGACTTCCGATACGCAGCAGGCGGTTCTCGTAGAGCTGCGAGGAGCGGGTGGTCCAGCCGAACTTGTCGTAGCGGTAGCGCCACAGGTGGCCGACGACGAACACCGTCAGGCACAGGTAGGGCACGACCACGAAGAGGAACTGGCTCATCTCCGGGCTCCTGGGAACGACGGCATCGGCAGCAGGGTCTTCTCGGTGGCCCCCGGGCTGAACTGTGGGGCGGCGAAGGGCGCCAGACCCACCTCCTCCTCGGGTGGGCCGACCGCAGCGAGCCGGCGTACGGCGTCCCGCTCATCCCCGCGCAGAGGTGGCAACGTGGACGAGACCGCATCGAGGAGCGCCGCCCAGGGCGAGCCGAGCTCACGCAGCGAGAGACGCAGCAGCTCCAGGCCCGCGCGGTGGTCGAGCATCAGGTCTCGGCCCAGCCCGAGGTCCACGGTGGCCGCGAACTCGAGCACCACGCACAGGTGGTCGGGCAGCTCGGCGTCGCTGAGCTCGAAGCCCGCGTCGAGGTAGGTCTGCTTGAAGCGCAGCAGGGCCATGCCGCGCTTGCGGGTGTCACCGTGGGCGAAGTAGGTCAGGAACAGGTTGCAGCGGCGGCGGTTGTCGAAGGTCTCGACGTAGTCGGCCTGGAGCTCGGGCAGCGCAGTGGTCTCGAGATGCGCGAGGAAGGCCCGGAGGGGATCGCCCGTCGTCCTGGGCAGCTCGTCGCACGCGGACCGGAGCAGAGGGGTCCTGGCGAGGAGCTCCTCGTCGGGGTGGTCGAGCAGCAGCGAGATCGTCTGCCAGGCGATCGTGAGCTGTTCCGGTGGCAGGCTCGGCTGCGGACGGCGCGCGCTCACGAGTCGGACCCTGGCGGGAACAGGCCCTGCGGCGAGCCCTTGCCGTCCCAGTTCAGCAGGTTGACCCGGGCACCCTTCTGGTCCGGCCCGGCGAGCGAGTCGGAGGTCTGGCGGTCCTGGAGCATCTGGAAGTTCTCGACCGCGATCGGCGTGGGGGCGCCCGAGCCCTCGCCGAAGAGATCGTGCTGTCCCCCGCCGTACTCCGAGACCGAGCACTCGGTGGACAGCTCCTCGAGGGAGTGTGCCTGCTCGGCGTGCGCGGGAGGGATCACGTAGCGCTCGTCGTACTTGGCGATCGCGAGGAGCCGGTACATGTCATACATCTCCTCCTCGCTCATCCCCACGGCTGCGGGGATCGCGGCGTCTGGCTCGCGGCCCATGTTGATGTCACGCATGTAGCAGCGCATCGCCGCGAGCTTCTTGAGCACGGCGTCCACCGGTGCCACGTCGCCGGCGGTGAAGAGCTCGGCGAGATACTCGACCGGGATCCGGAGCGCGTCGATCGCGGCGAACAGGTTGCCCTTGTCCTCGGCGTCCTCCCCCGTCTCGGCCACGACGTCGACCACGGGCGAGAGGGGTGGGATGTACCAGACCATGGGCATGGTGCGGTACTCCGGGTGCAGCGGGAGCGCGACCTTGAAGGTGTTGATCAGCGCATGGATCGGGGAGCGCTGAGCGGCGTCGATCCAGTCGCGAGCGATGCCGGCCTTCTCTGCCTCCCGGATCACTTCGGGATCATGGGGATCGAGGAAGACGTCACGCTGGGCCTCGTAGAGACCCTGGTCGTCGGTCGTCGAGGCGGCCTCGAGGACCTTGTCGGCGTCGTAGAGCATCAGGCCGATGTAGCGCAGCCGTCCGACACAGGTCTCCGCGCAGACCGTCGGCAGGCCGACCTCGATGCGGGGGAAGCAGAACGTGCACTTCTCGGCCTTGCCGGTGCGGTGGTTGAAGTAGATCTTCTTGTAGGGGCAGCCGGAGACGCACATGCGCCAGCCGCGGCACTGGTCCTGGTCGACCAGGACGATGCCGTCCTCCTCGCGCTTGTAGATGGCGCCGCTCGGGCAGGAGGCTGCGCACGACGGGTTCAGGCAGTGCTCACAGATCCGGGGCAGGTAGAACATGAAGGTCTGCTCGAACTCGAACTTCACCTTGTCGGCGATCTTCTTGAGCATCGGGTCGCGGTGCGCGGTGGCGGTCGACCCACCGAGGTCGTCGTCCCAGTTGGCCGACCACTCGATCTTCATGTTCTTGCCCGAGATCAGTGACTTCGGGCGCGCGACGGGGGTGTGCTCCTGGGCCGGCGCGTCCGTCAGGGTTGCGTAGTCGTAGGTCCACGGTTCGTAGTACTCGCCGATGGAGGGCAGCTTGGGGTTGGAGAAGATCGTCAGGAGCTTCTTGAACCGGCCACCAGCGCGCAGCTTGAGCCGGCCGCGCCTGTTGACCTCCCAGCCCCCCTGCCACTTCTCCTGGTCCTCGTAGGTGCGGGGGTAGCCCAGCCCTGGCCTGGTCTCGACGTTGTTGAACCAGATGTACTCGGTGCCAGACCTGTTGGTCCACGCCTGCTTGCAGGTCACCGAGCAGGTGTGGCACCCGATGCACTTGTCGAGGTTCATCACCATCGCCATCTGGGCCATCACGCGCATGTCAGTACTCCACGTCTTGGGAACGCCTGCGGATGATGGTGACCTCGTCGCGTTGGTTGCCGGTGGGACCTAGGTAGTTGAAGGCGAAGGTCAGCTGGGCGTAGCCGCCGATCAGGTGGGAGGGCTTCACCAGCAGCCGGGTCAGCGAGTTGTGGATGCCGCCGCGCTTGCCCGATGCCTCCGCGATCGGTACGTCGATCAGCCGGTCCTGGGCGTGGTACATGTACACCGTGCCCTCCGGCATCCGGTGCGAGACGATCGCGCGGGCAACCACCACGCCGTTGCGGTTGACCGCCTCGATCCAGTCGTTGTCCTTGATCCCGACCTTGTCGGCGTCCCGGTCGCTCATCCAGATGTTCTGGCCTCCGCGCGAGAGCGAGAGCATGAACAGGTTGTCCTGGTACTCGGAGTGGATCGACCACTTGTTGTGGGGGGTCAGGTAGCGGACCGTCAGGCCCTCGACCTCGCCTGCCGAACCGTCGGACAGATTGCCCAAGGCGGGCTCGGCGAACAGCGCCGCCATGTTCAGCGGCGGCCGGTAGATCGGCAGCCCCTCGCCGAGCTCGGTCATCCAGTCGTGGTCGAGATAGAAGTGCATCCGCCCGGTCAGCGTGTGCCAGGGCTTCTTCCGCTCCACGTTGATCGTGAACGGCGAGTAGCGTCGGCCGCCGGTCTCGGAGCCCGACCACTCCGGTGAGGTGATCACCGGAACCGGAGGGCCCTGCGTGTCGGCGAAGGTGATCTGCTTGCCCTCGTGCTCGGCGGCCAGGTCGGCCAGCCGGACCCCAGTCCGCTTCTCCAGGGTCTTGAAGCCCTGCGTCGCGAGGTGTCCGTTGGTGGTCCCCGACATCGCCAGGATCGCCTCGCAGACGTGGACGTCCTTCTTCAGCGACGGCCGACCGTCGGCCACGCCGCCGCGGACGGAACCGTTCTTGTGCCGTAGGTAGTCGACCTGTGCGCCGAGCTCGAAGGTGACGCCCTTGGTGGTTGCCCCGAGGGTGTCGACCAGGGGTCCCAGCGCGTTCATCTTCTCGGCGACCGCTCCGTAGTCACGCTCCACCTCGACGAGCTTGGGCATGGTGACCCCCGGGATCGGCTCGCACTCGCCCAGCTTCCAGTCGCGCACGACCCCGTGCGGGTTGGCCATCGCGTCCGGGGTGTCGTGCGTCAGCGGGACTGCGACCACGTCGTTGCGCACCCCCAGGTGGGTCGCGGCCAGCTCGCTGAACCGGGTGGCGATGGTCTGCCAGGCGTCCCAGTCGGTGCGGGTCTGCCACGGCGGGGCGATGGCAGGGTTGAAGGAGTGCACGAACGGGTGCATGTCGGTGGTGTTGAGGTCGTGCTTCTCGTACCAGGTAGCCGCCGGCAGCACGACATCGGAGAAGATCGTCGTGCTTGTCTGCCGGAAGTCGATCGTCATCAGCAGGTCGAGCTTTCCCTCGGGCGCCTGGTCCCGCCAGGCGACGTCGACCGGTCGCTTGCCCTCCGGTGTCTCCGTGGCCCGCACCGAGGAGTCCGCGCCGAGCAGGTGCTTGAGGAAGTACTCGTTGCCCTTGCCGGAAGAACCGAGCAGGTTGGCTCGCCAGATCGACAGGACCCGTGGGTAGTTCTGCGGTGAGTCGGGGTCTTCGCCGGCGAAGTGCAGTGCCCCTGACTTCAGCTGGTCGACGACGTACTGCCCCACCGGCTGGCCCGCGGCCGCTGCATCGTCGCTGAGGTCGAGCGGGTTGCGGTCGAAGGTGGGGTACGACGGCATCCAGCCCATGCGTGCGCTCTTGGCGATGACGTCGGCCGTGGTCATGCCCGTGAACAGTCCCTTGCCCGCCCCCTCTGCGTGTTGCTGTGCGGACAGGGTGTCGGCCCCGAACTGGTCGTAGCGGAACTGGTTGGTGTGGAGGTACCAGAAGGCCGTCTGGATCATGTTGCGCGGTGGACGGTTCCAGTCCAACGCGTTGGCGATCTGGGTGTAGCCGGTGATCGGGCGGACCTTCTCCTGCCCGACGTAGTGCGCCCAGCCGCCGCCGTTCACGCCCTGGCAACCGGTGAGGTTGGTCAAGGTGAGGAACGCGCGGTAGATCGTGTCGGAGTGGAACCAGTGGTTGGTGCCGGCTCCCATCACGATCATCGAGCGACCGTGAGACTCCTCGGCGTTGGCCGCGAACTCACGACCGATCCGCGCGACAGTCGAGGCTGGGACGCCGGTGATCGTCTCCTGCCAGGCCGGGGTGTACGGCGCGCTGGCGTCGTCGTACCCGGTCGCCCACGCACCCGGGAGCCCGTCGCGGCCGACGCCGTACTGGGCGAGCAGCAGGTCGAAGACGGTGGTCACGAGGTGCCCCTCCACACGCCTCACCGGCACCCCACGGGACAGGTCGGCCGAGCTGCCGTCGGCGGTGTCGAAGCGCGGCATCCGCACCGTCACGCTCTCAGCGGTCTCCTCGTGCAGGGTCAGGAGCGGGTCGACGTCACCGAGCTCGAGATTCCACTTGCCGACGCCGGCCTCGCCGAAACGGTGGCCGAGCGACCCGTTCGGCACGACGGCCTCGCCGGTGACCGCGTCCAGCAGCACGGTCTTGAAGGCAGCGTTCTCGTCCTCCGCGTGCGCGGCGAGGTCGGAGGCGGTCAGGAACTTCCCGGCCGTGTACCCCTCGCCCGCCTCCTCGAGCTTCACCAGGTGCGGCAGGTCGGTGAACTGCTTGACGTAGTCGGTGAAGTACGGCGTCGTCCGGTCGACGAAGAACTCCTTGAGGACCACGTGTCCCATCGCCATGGCGAGCGCGGCGTCGGTGCCCGGCTTCGCAGCCAGCCACTCGTCGGCGAACTTCACGTTGTCGGCGTAGTCGGGGGCCACCGCTACCACCTTCTGGCCGCGGTAGCGCGCCTCGGTCATCCAGTGCGCGTCCGGGGTGCGGGTGACCGGCAGGTTGGACCCCCACATGATCAGGTAGCCGGCGTTCCACCAGTCGCCCGACTCGGGGACGTCGGTCTGATCGCCGAAGACCTGGGGCGAGGCCACCGGCAGGTCGGCGTACCAGTCGTAGAAGCTCAGCATCGAGCCACCGATCAGGTTGACGAACCGGGCACCGGACGCGTGCGAGACCATCGACATCGCCGGGATCGGCGAGAATCCCGCGACCCGGTCGGGACCGTACTTCTTGATCGTGTGCACGTGGGCAGCGGCGACGATCTCGGCGGCCTCGTCCCAGGTGGCCCGGACCAGACCGCCCTTGCCGCGCGCCGACTTGTAGGCCTTCGCCCGCGCCGGGTGCTCGACGATGTGCGCCCACGCCTTGACCGGGTCACCGCCGTGCTGGGACTTCGCCTCGCGGAACATCTGCAGCAGCACGCCGCGGACGTAGGGGTAACGGACGCGCGTCGGCGAGTAGGTGTACCAGGAGAACGCCGCACCACGCGGGCAGCCGCGGGGCTCGTACTCCGGGGAGTCCGGGCCGACCGAGGGGTAGTCGGTCTGCTGGGTCTCCCAGGTGATGATGCCGTCCTTGACGTAGACCTTCCACGAGCACGAGCCGGTGCAGTTCACCCCGTGGGTGGAGCGGACGACCAAGTCATGACTCCACCGGTCCCGGTAGAAGTCGTCAGCTCCGCGGCCACCCCTCTTGGTCAGCGTCCGGAGGTCGGCCGAGACCTTGCCCTTGGTGAAGTAGCGCCGGGTGCGGACGAGCGCGTCGCTCAGCGGCCCGTCCAGGCCCGGTTGCGTGGTCACGCCACGGCCCTGACTTCGGCGAGATGTCGCTGCTCGGTACGGCGTACCACGGTCAGGGTCAGCAGCAGGATCAGGGCCGCTGTCACCGAGAGCATCAGCAGACCGATCGCGTAGGAGTCGGTCTGGCCGTAGACGTAGCCCATGATCAGCGGGGGCACGAAGCCACCCAGACCGCCAGCGGCTCCCACCAGGCCGGTCACACCGCCCACGCGGGACGGGTCGGTGACCTTGGCGATCAGCGCGAAGGTGGCGCCGGTGCCCGAACCGAGCGCCATCGCCATGGCCAGGAAGGCGATCGTCCCGATCGACCCGAGGGCCGGCGTCGTGGACGCGATCCCCGCGCCCACCACGACCACGGCGTAGCCGCCGGCCAGGACCGGGATCGGGCCGAGCCGGTCGGCCAACCACCCGCCGACCGGCCGCATGATCACCGCGAGCACCACGAAACCGGCCATCCGGTTGGCGGCATCGGCGGCGGTGAGGTCGTAGGCGGTCTTGAGGTAGGCGGGCAGGTAGACCGAGAACGCGACGTATCCGCCGAACGCGACGGCGTAGAGCAGGCTGGCCTGCCAGGCGATCGGCAGGCGCGCGTTGGCCTTCAGCCGCGTGCCCAGGGACTGCGTGGGCGCCTGACGCCCCGGGGCGTCCTCGAGCAGGAGCCAAGCCACGACCGCGAAGACTGCCAGCGCGGCGGCGGCGAAGAGGAACGGCGCCTTGTCGCCGACGTCGGTGTAGAGCTTGACGGTCGTGAGCGCGCTGATCGCGGTGCCGCCCATCCCGGCCCCGAAGATGCCCACGGCGAGGCCGCGACGTTCCGGCGGGAACCAGGCGTTCACGAACGGGACACCGACCGCGAACGACGTCCCGGAGATGCCGAGGAAGAAGCCACCCAGCAGCAGGGCGACGAAGTTGGTCTGGCCGTAGAAGCCGATGAACAGGACCGGGAAGATCGTGGAGAGCGAGACGATCACGAACATCTCACGTCCGCCGTACTTGTCGGTCAGCGCTCCCACAGGGATCCGGCCCAGGGACCCCACGAGCACGGGCACGGCCACGATCAGCGAGACCTGCCACGCACTGAGGACGCCGAGGGTGCCGCTCTCGCGGAACACCGGACCGAGCGGGCTGAGCAGCGCCCACGCCCAGAAGTTGATCGCGAAGCCGGTGGTGGCCAGCGCCAGCATCAGCCAAGGGGATCTGACGGCACCTCCTGGCCCGACCGGGGTCGGCGTGGCCAGACGAGGGACGGGGGTGGGCATCGCGGACTCCTCAACGGTCCACCTGCTGGACCTGCGTTCGTCCCATTCCACTGGAGTGCGGCGGGAAAGACGCGGGCTCGAGGTCCCGGATCTTCGGGCCGTTGGGCCTGAGGCCGGCCCCGCGCAACGGGGCGGACGTCTCAGCGTGCGCGGCTCCCCCAGCCGCCGGTCCTGGCGGCCACGGCCACCTCCTCGGCGATCCGTTCGATGTCGGTGCCGACCAGGCCGACCGTCACCCGGACGTGCCCCCTGCCGCTCGGGAGGCCGCTCGGGAGGCCGCTCGGGAGGCCGCTCGGGAGAACCGTGAAGGGAGCACCGGGGGCGACCCCGATCCCCCGGGACGCCAGCCGCACCAGCGCGGCCGACTCGTCGTGCACGGGCACCCACAGGTTGAGCCCGTCGTCGCCGCCCACCTCCACCCCGCGGTCTGCCAGCGCCGCCACGAACTCCGCGCGGCGGCGCGCGTACTCGGTGCGGGCGGCGGCCACCTCCTCCTGGCTGCTCTCGTCGACCAGCAGGTTCACCAGCACCCGTTGGAGCAGTCGGCTGCTCCAGCCCTGACCGAGCTGCCGCAGGCGGCGTACCTCCCCGATCAGGGCCTCGGGTCCGCTCATCGCGGCCAGCCGGAGGTCGGGCCCGTGCGACTTGGAGTAGCTGCGCACGTGCACCGTCTGCTCGGGCAGCTGCGAGCCCAGGCTCACGTCCGGGGCGCTGGAGATGGCGCTGGCCGAGTCGTCCTCGACCACGACCACGTCGGTGCCCTTGAGCAGCTTCGCCAGCTTCCGTGCCCGCGCGGGTGAGAGCGAGACTCCGGTGGGGTTCTGCCCCCGGGGTTGGAGGAACAGTGCCCGCGTCGGAACGGCGATCGCTGCGACCACCGCGTCCACGACGAGTCCCTCGGCGTCCAGCGGAACGCCGACCACCTCCGCCCCGGCTGCCTCGAGGAGGTCGAGCAGCGGTGGGAAGGTCGGGTGCTCGACCACGACCCGGTCGCCGTAGCGCAGCAGGGTGCGGATCACGAGCTCGAGCCCGTCCATGGCGCCGTCGACGACCGTGAGCGCCGGTGGCCGGTAGGGCCAGCTGGCCAGCAGCACCTCGGCGAGCTCGGGCAGGACCGGGTCGTCGAGATAGCTGCGCGGTGTTCCGGCAGTCGTCACCGCCTCGAGTGCCCGCCCCAGCCCGGGCAGCAGGCTCTCGTCGGGCACCCCGGTGGACAGGTCGAGGGTGAGGCCGGTCTGCTCCAGCGCCTGGCGGTAGCGGCCCTCGCGCGGTGCCGAGACGTCGGCGACCACCGTGCCGCGCCGCCCCTGCGTGCGCAGCGTCCCCGCCCGCGCCAGCAGTCCCCAGGCGGCGCTGACCGTGGTCGGCGAGAGCGTGAGCTCGTGGGCCAGCTCCCGGATCGGCGGCAGCTTGTCACCCGGCTGCAGGAAGCCCTCCCGGATGGTGCGGCTCACTGCCGTGGCCAGTCCCCGGGAGGAGGGATCGTCCATCCGCTTCTCGATCCGGGAGATCAGCTCACGCGTCGTCGGCACATTTTGTAACATAGCAAACTGCGTTTGTCGGGATCAGATCTGTTACGTAGGTTCGGTGCATGACGACACGCATCTCCCACTGGATCGACGGCCGCCCGACCGAAGGCGCTTCGGGTCGCACCTCCCCCGTGTTCAACCCCGCGACCGGCCAGGAGACCGCGCGGGTCGACCTGGCCTCCACCGACGAGGTCGATGCGGCCGTGGTGAAGTCGCTCGCCGCGGCGAAGCAGTGGCGGCACGCGTCGTTGTCGAAGCGCTCGGGGGTGCTCTTCGCCTTCCGCCAGCTGCTCCACGACCAGGCCGACGAGCTCGCCCGGATCGTCACCGCCGAGCACGGCAAGGTGCACGCCGACGCGCTGGGCGAGATCGCCCGCGGCCTGGAGAACGTCGAGTTCGCCGCCGGTGTCCCCCAGCTGATGAAGGGCGGCTTCTCCGAGCAGGCCGGCACCGACGTGGACGTCTACAGCATCCGGCAGCCACTGGGCGTGGTCGCCGGCATCACGCCGTTCAACTTCCCGGTGATGGTCCCGCTGTGGATGTGCGCCAACGCCATCGCCTGCGGCAACGCCTTCATCCTCAAGCCCAGCGAGAAGGACCCCTCGGCCGCGCTGTTCCTGGCGAAGCTGTGGCAGGACGCCGGGCTCCCTGACGGCGTGTTCACCGTGCTGCAGGGCGACAAGGAAGCGGTCGACGCGCTGCTCCACCACGACGACGTCTCGGCGATCAGCTTCGTCGGCTCGACCCCGATCGCGCGGTCGATCTACGAGACCGGCACCGCCAACGGCAAGCGCGTGCAGGCCCTCGGTGGCGCCAAGAACCACGCCCTGATCCTTCCCGACGCCGACCTCGACGTGGCGGCCGACGCGATCGTCTCCGCGGCGTACGGCGCTGCCGGCGAGCGCTGCATGGCGCTCTCCGTCGCGGTCGCCGTCGGAGAGGTCGCCGACCCGCTGGTGGAGGCGCTCGCCGTACGCCTGCCGAAGCTCGTCGTCGGCGACGGCAGCCTGCCCGCCACCGACATGGGCCCGCTGATCACTCGCGAGCACCGCGACAAGGTGGCCTCCTACGTCGACGCCGGTGAGCAGTCCGGCGCCACGGTGGTCGTCGACGGGCGCGAGTCCGACGTGCCGCAGGAGGGCTTCTTCCTCGGCGCCACGCTGCTCGACCACGTCACGGCGGACATGACCGTCTACCGCGACGAGATCTTCGGCCCCGTGCTCGGAGTCGTCCGCGTCGAGACCTACGACGAGGGGCTGGCGCTGATCAACAGCAACCCCTTCGCCAACGGCACGGCGATCTTCACCCGCGACGGTGGCGCCGCCCGCCGGTTCCAGTACGACGTGGAGGTCGGCATGGTCGGCATCAACGTGCCGATCCCGGTCCCGGTCGCCTACTACTCCTTCGGCGGCTGGAAGGCCTCGCTGTTCGGGGACACCCACATGTATGGCCCCGAGGGCGTCAGCTTCTACACCCGCGGCAAGGTGGTCACCTCCCGCTGGCCGGACCCGGCCTCGTCCAGCGTCGACCTCGGCTTCCCCCGGACGCGTTGATGAGCACCTCACCGGAGACCAGCCGCACCAGCCTTCTGCCGGCGTACGACGAGGAGACCGTTCGTCGCCTCGACCGCGCCCACGTCTTCCACTCCTGGTCGGCGCAGGCGCTGATCGACCCGATGCCGATCGCCCGCGCCGAGGGCAGCTGCTTCTGGGACGCGGAGGGCAAGCGCTACCTCGACTTCTCCTCCCAGCTCGTCAACATCAACCTCGGCTACCAGCACCCCGCCGTGATCGCGGCGATCAAGGAGCAGGCCGAGCGGCTCGTCACCGTGGCTCCCAGCTTCGCCAACGACGCCCGCTCGGAAGCCGCGCGCATGATCGCCGAGGTCGCACCCGACGGGCTGAACAAGGTGTTCTTCACCAACGGCGGTGCCGAGGCCAACGAGAACGCCGTCCGGATGGCGCGGCTGCACACCGGCCGCCACAAGGTGCTCTCCACCTACCGCAGCTACCACGGCGGCACGTCCGGTGCGATCACCCTGACCGGCGACCCGCGGCGCTGGGGATCCGAGCCGGCGATGGCCGGTGTCGTGCACTTCTGGGGCCCCTACACCTACCGCTCGGCGTTCCACGCGAGCGACGACACCGAGGAGAGCGCCCGTGCGCTGCAGCACCTCAGCGACACGATCATGGTCGAGGGCCCCGGCACCGTCGCGGCGATCATGCTCGAGACCGTGGTCGGCACCAACGGCATCCTGGTGCCGCCGGACGGTTACCTCGCGGGGGTGCGGGCGCTGTGCGACGAGCACGGGATCATCCTGATCGCCGACGAGGTGATGGCGGGCTTCGGTCGCTGCGGCGAGTGGTTCGCCGTCGACCACTGGGGCGTCGTCCCCGACCTGATCACCTTCGCCAAAGGCGTGAACTCGGGCTACGTCCCGCTGGGCGGCGTACTGATCTCCGACCCGATCGCCGCCACCTTCGACCAGCGGCCCTACCCCGGCGGTCTCACCTACTCCGGCCACCCGCTCGCCTGCGCCTCGGCGATCGCCTCGATCACCGTGATGCGCGAGGAGAAGGTGATCGAGCACGCCCGCAGCCTCGGTGAGGACGTGATCGGACCGGAGCTGCGTGCCCTCGCCGAGCGGCACCCCTCGGTCGGAGAGGTCCGTGGACTCGGGGTCTTCTGGGCGGTCGAGCTGGTCCGTGACCGCGCCACCCGCGAACCCCTGGTCCCGTTCAACGCAGCCGGATCCGCGGCCGCACCGATGGCCGAGCTGACCGCAGCCTGCAAGGAACGCGGCCTGTGGCCCTTCGTCCACTTCAACCGGACCCACGTGGTGCCCCCGTGCACCACGTCCCCGGAGGAGATCCGCGAGGGCGTGGCCATCCTCGACGAGGTGCTCGCCCTCACCGACCGCCACTGCACCGGAGCGGCTTAACCACACGTCGTCCGAGCACGTCAACGATCGCAGCTGGATCAGCCGAGGCGGTATAGGCCGCCAGTGGTGCAACGCGACCTTCGAGTGACCTGACGAACGGCGTGCTCTACCCCACTTCGAGGTGCCGCGCCGCTGCCTTGGCGGCGGCGCCCAGGTCGGCGAAGCGCTCGGGCGTGACCCGCTTGGGGGGACCCCACACGCTGAGGACCGCGAGCAACCACCCGGCGGTGTCCAGCACGGGCACCGAGACGCCCCACGCGGAGGCGTCGAACTCTCCTCGGCAGGTGGCATAGCCACGCTCACGGGTCTGCGCGAGGTCCTCGCGCAGCGCCGTCCGGTTGGTGATCGTGGTGTCGGTGAACCGCTGCAGGCGACGCGGCAGGAGTCCGGCGCGATCGGTCTCCGAGGACCAGGCGAGCAGCACCTTCCCGGTGGAGGTCGCGTGCAGGCTGAGACTGCGACCAGCCCAGGTCACCGCCACGATCGAGTCGGGAGCAGCCTCGTCCACGTAGGCGAGCGTGCCTCGCCGCATCATCGCCAGGGCCGCGGTCTCGCCCGTCCTGAGGGCGAGTCGCTCCAGCACCTCGTGCGAGTTGCGCAGGGTGTTCTCGAACCCGGACACCCGCGCGATCTCACCCAGGCCGCGTCCGATGGTCCAGAGGTTGGTGGTGCGGTCGCAGATCACCAGGCCCTGAGCCTCCAGGGTGGAGAGCAACCGCCACGCCGTCGCCCGGTTGAGCCCGCAGGCCGTTGCCAGATCGACCGAGCCAGCGCCTGTGGAGCCCGCTTCGGCCACGGCCCGGAGCAGCTGCACGGCGCGGTCGACGGACTGCACGCGCCAGGCCGGCGTGGCCCGGCCCGTGCCCTCCTGCGACGTCACAGGGTGCGGCAGTGATTGGGTCACGGGGATCATGCTGCCCTTGACGACTGATTTGGGCCACCTTTAAGTTCGCACTACATACGGAGGTGTTCGCATGACGAACGATTCAGGCACGCACGCGGAAGTTCACGGCCACTCTCGTCGCCAGATCTTTCGCTACACCGGACTCGCTGCCCTGGCCCTGGGCAGCTCGGAGCTCCTTGCTGCATGTGGCACCGACAGCGGCAGCAGCGGTGGCGGCGGCAAGCCGCAGGCCGGCGGCGTACTGGTGCACGGCGCGACCGGCGGCAGCGGGAAGGACACCCTGGACGCGCACCGTCCGGTGACCGCGCCCGACATCGCCCGGATCAACGCCCTCTACGAGCCCCTCCTGTTCTGGGACAACGACTACCGACTGGCTCCTGCCCTCGCGGAGTCCGTGGAGTCCTCGGCCGACGCCCTCACCTGGACGATCACCCTGCGCCAGGGCGCGACCTTCCACAACGGCAAGGACGTCACCCCCGAGGACGTGCTCTTCTCGCTCAAGCGGGTCGCCGATCCCAAGGCCCCGACCTCCGCCGGCGGCACGTTGGCCGAGATCCTCGACTTCGACGCGACCAAGAAGTCCGACGCGACCACCGTGGTGGTCAAGCTGAAGACGCCGTACGCCCTGCTCGACACGCTGCTCGCTGAGTACACCCTCGGCATCGTCCCCGAGGACTACGACCCGAAGAACCCGGTCGGCACCGGCGCGTTCAAGTACAAGTCGTTCACGCCCGGCAAGAACAGCGTCTTCACCAGGTACGACGACTACTGGGGCGACAAGGCCCTGCTGGACGAGGTGCAGATCCAGGACTTCGCCGACCCCAGTGCCCAGGTCAACGCCCTGCTGGCCGGCCAGATCCAGACGATGGACAACCTGCCCTACAACCTGATCGACTCGGTGAAGAAGCAGGGCGGGCAGATCGTCCAGTCCGAGTCGGGCGCGTGGGTGCCGTTCACCATGCGTGTCGACTCCAAGCCGTTCTCCGACGTCCGCGTCCGTCAGGCGATGCGGTTGATCTGCGACCGCCAGCAGATGATCGACCAGGCCCTCAGCGGCTACGGCCGGTTGGGCAACGACCTCTACGGCCCCTTCGACGTGGCCTACGCCAAGGACCTTCCCCAACGCACCCAGGACATCGAGCAGGCCAAGTCGCTGCTCAAGGCCGCCGGTCAGGAGGGCTTGCAGGTCCAGCTCTTCACCGGCGACGACATCGGCTCGGTGGCGCCGGCGACGGCAGCCCTGTTCGTCCAGCAGGCCAAGCAGGCCGGCGTCGACGTCAAGGTCGTCAAGAAGAACCCGTTCTACGGCGACGACTACCTCTCCTACCCGTTCGCGCAGGACTTCTGGAACACCCGCCTCTACCTGCCGCAGGCCCAGGTCTGCGCGCTGAAGAGCGGCACCTACAACGAGACCCACTTCGACGACCCCAAGTTCGCCGGCCTGATCGCTTCGGCGGCCCAAGAGACCGACGAGGCCAAGCGCAACTCGTTGCTGCAGGACGCCCAGCAGATCGAGTACGACACCGGCGGCTACATCATCTGGGGCTTCCGGGACCAGATCGACGCCGTCGGCAGCAAGGTCCAGGGGATCGAGCCGAGCCGCTACCTGCCGCTGGGGGGCTACAAGTTCAACGTGGCTTCCCTCTCGGCCTGAGCCGTGGCCGACGTCGCAGAACTCCCCCTCGACCTGGCCCCGGTCGCGGCACCGAAGGGTCGGCACGGCGCTGTCGCCTGGCTCTCGTGGTTGGCCAGACGACTCGGTCTGGCTGCGTTGACCCTGTGGCTGGTCTCGGTGCTGGTCTTCGTCGCCACCACCGCGCTCGGCGACCCGGTCCGGGCCATCCTCGGCAAGGACTACGGGGCGGACAAGGCGCGAGTGGCACAGCTGACCGCCGAGCTCAACCTCGACCAACCGCTGGTCAGCCGCTACCTCGAGTGGCTCGGCGGTCTCTTGGGCGGCGACCTGGGCACCTCCATCGCCAGCGGCCGCGAGGTCTCCGAGCTGATCACCAACAACGTGGTGAACACCCTGGTGCTGGTCCTCCTGGCTGCGGTGGTGATGATCCCGCTGGCGTTCGGGGTCGCGATGATCTCGGCCCACTACCGGCGCCGGCGCGGTGACACTGTCATCCAGACGGTGCTGCTCACCCTGGCGGGCCTGCCCGAGTTCGTGATCGGGATCCTGCTGGTGGCGCTGTTCTCGACCACCGTGTTCCAGGTGCTGCCGGCCGTCACCCTCTCCTCACCCGGCGTGCGGCCTTGGACCTCTCCGGAGGGGATGATCCTGCCCCTGGCGACGCTGGTGCTCGCGGTCGCGCCGTACGTCTCCCGGATCGTGCGCAGCACGCTGCTCGAGGTGCTCGACAGCGACTACGTCGAGCTGGCCCGGCTCAAGGGCATCCCCGAACGCGTGGTGATGCGCAAGCACGCACTGCTCAACGCGATCGTCCCCGGGATCCAGGTGATCGCGCTCCAGCTCGCCTGGCTCGCCGGCGGTGTGGTCATCGTCGAGACGATCTTCAACTACCCCGGCATCGGCTTCCAGCTCGTCGACTCGGTCCGCAACCACGACGTGCCCATGGTGCAGGCGCTGAGCATGATCATCGCCGGGGTCTACGTGGCGGTGAACCTGGTGGCCGACCTGGTCTCCATCCTGCTCACCCCCCGCGCGAGGACGGCGATCTCCTCATGAGCGAGACCACGGCCACCGCGCCCACGTGGCGGCGCGCCCTGCGGCAGAAGCGGCTCGTCGTCGGCCTGGGCATCACCTTGCTGGTGGTGGCCTTCGCCCTGCTCGGCCCGCTCGTCGCTCCACACGGCCAGAACGAGGTCACGGGTGCGCCGTTCGCCTCGACGGGCGCCCTGGGCACCGACTACCTCGGCCACGACATCTTGTCCCGCCTGATGTACGGCGGCACGCAGGTGCTGTTCGTCGCCCTGTTCGGCACGGTGCTGGGCATGGTCGTCGGAGTCCTGATCGGGGTCGTGGCGGCGTACTCCGGCGGGTGGTGGGACGAGGTGATCATGCGGCTCAACGACGTCCTCCTCGCCTTCCCGCAGATCCTCCTGGCCCTGCTCGTCCTCACCGCGATCAGCCAGCCCAAGGCATGGATGATCATCGTCCTCGTCGGTCTCTCCCACGCTCCCCGGGTGGCCCGTCTGGCCCGAGGGGTGGCGCTGGGCATCGTCTCGCTCGACTTCGTGCACTCGGCCGAAGCTCTCGGCGAGAAGCGCAGCCGCGTGATCCTCGCCGAGGTGCTCCCCAACATGAACGCACCGCTGCTGGCCGAGGCCGGGCTGAGGCTGACCTACTCCATCGGCCTCGTGGCAGCGCTCGGCTTCCTCGGCTTCTCGACCGATCCCGGAGCCGCCAACTGGGGCCAGATGATCAGCGAGAACCGGCTGGCGATGTCCACCCAGACCTGGGCGGTGCTGGCCCCGGTCCTGATCATCGGACTCTTCACCGTGGGCACCAACCTGATGGCCGACGGCATCGCCCAGTTCAACCAGCGCGGAGGTGGTGACTCGTGAGCACCGGTACCGGCATCGCCATCCAGGACCTCCGCATCGCGCTGACCGGTCGTCATGACGTCGACGTGGTCGACGACATCGACCTGGTGCTGCACCCCGGCGAGGTGGTCGGCCTGGTCGGCGAGTCCGGGAGCGGCAAGACCACCGTCGGCACCGCGCTCTTGGGCTACACCCGCCCCGGCGCGGAGATCGAGCGTGGCAAGGTCGTCTACGCCGACAAGGACGTGCTCAGCCTTCCCTGGCAGGACGTGCGACAGCTGCGCGGCGAGGAGATCGCCTACGTCCCGCAGGACCCCGCATCAGCCTTGAACCCCAGCATCCGCATCGGTCGCCAGATCGTCGAGCTGATGGAGCTGCGGGGTCTGGGCACGGCGGAGAGTCGCCTGCAGTCAGCCCGCGACGGGCTCGCCGAGGTGGGCCTGCCCAACGATGACGAGTTCCTGCGCCGCTACGCCCACCAGCTCTCGGGTGGTCAGGTGCAGCGGGTCGCCCTCGCGATGGCGTTCCTGCCCAAGCCCAAGGTGCTCGTCCTCGACGAGCCCACCACCGGCCTCGACGTCACCACCCAGGGCATGGTGCTCCAGACGATGGCCGCCCTGTGCCGCACCCACGGTGTCGCCGCGCTCTACGTCACCCACGACCTGGCCGTGATCGCCAACATCGCCGACCGGGTCGCGGTGATGTACGCCGGACAGGTCGCCGAGCTCGGTCGGCGCGACGTGATCTTCAACCACCCCTCGCACCCCTACACCCGAGCCCTGCTCGACTCCATCCCCCACCTGAGCCAGGCGCGGGCCCTGAGCGGCATCCCCGGTCGGACCCCCGCACCCGGGGCGCGACCGCACGGGTGTCGCTTCCACGACCGCTGCGAGTTCGCCATCGAGAAGTGCGCCGCCGCGGTGCCCGAGCTGCGCGAGGTCGAGGCGGACCACGCCGTGCGCTGCATCCGAGTGGGTGACATCGGCAGCTGGGACATCTCGCGGGGCTCGCTGCCCGACAGCGACCCCAACAAGCCGCGCGACATCATCCTCACCCTGAAGGACCTCGGAGTCTCCTATGGCCGCAAGCAGGTCGTCTTCGACGTCAGCTTCGACCTCGGCAAGGCCGAGGTCGTCGCCCTGGTGGGCGAGTCGGGCTCCGGGAAGACCACGATCTCGCGCTGCGTCGGGGGGTTGCACAAGGACTGGACCGGCAGCATCGAGTTCGAGGGCACCGAGCTCGGTCACGGCTCCCGACGTCGCAGCGCCGCCGACCGCAAGCGCATCCAGTACATCTTCCAGAACCCCTACCTCTCGCTGAACCCGCGCCTGACGATCGAGCAGATCGTGAAGCGACCGATGGAGCTGTTCGGCATCGCCTCGGGCAAGGCCGCCACCGACCGCGTCGTGGAGCTGCTCGACCAGGTGGCGCTCGGACCGGCCGTGCTGAAGTACCAGGCGAGCCGGCTCTCCGGCGGCGAACGGCAGCGGGTGGCGATCGCGCGCGCACTCGCCGCCGAGCCCGACGTCCTGGTCTGCGACGAGATCACCTCCGCGCTCGACGTCTCGGTGCAGGGCTCGATCGTCTCGCTGCTGGACTCCTTGCGGGTCTCGCGTGGCATCAGCATGCTGTTCGTGACGCACAACCTCGCGCTGGTGCGCTCGATCGCCGACCGGGTGCAGATCCTCAATGCCGGTCGAGTCGTCGAGTCCGGGTCGGTCGTCGAGGTGATGGACTCGCCCCGGGAGGAATACACCCAGCGGTTGCTGGCGAACAGTCCGCGCATCGACTGATGGCCCTCGGCACCACCTCCCGGTTGGGGGGCCTCGATCTCGTCAACCCGCAGGACGGCGCAGGCTCCTTGGGGCGGTTCCTGACGGTTGCCTCAGCGGGTGCTGCGGAGCTGTCCAGCGCCCCTGCCGCCCTCGAGGTCCACATCGCCGGCGCGGGCCGGATCTTCGAGCTGGCCGAGTGGAACGCGTTCACCCATGGCACCTCCCTGCTGGTGCTGCGCCACGGGCGGATCGTCCACGAGTGGTACGCCGACGGGCTCGGTCGGTCCGACGCCCTCCTCGGCGCCTCGATGACGAAGTCGGCCCTGGCCCACCTGGTCGGAGTGGCCGTCCGAGCCGGGGCGCTGGGTGTGGAGGACCCGGTCGTCGAGCACGTGCCCGAGCTCTCCGGGAGCGGATATGCGCCGTGCACGGTCCTCGACCTGCTCACCATGACCACCGGGGTCGACTGGGTCGAGGACCACCGCGACCCGGACAGCCTGGCCAGCGCGCTGGTCGCCTGCTTCGGCGCCGGTGGGGGCGACTCGCGGGCCCTGCTCGGCGAGGTCGGCACGCGCTCTGCTCCCGGCACGCGCTACGAGTACTGCACCGCCGACTCGCAGGTGCTCGACTGGGTCCGCGAGCGGGCGACCGGATCGCCGTACGACGTGGCGCTGGGCGAGCTGTGGCGTGACCTGGGCTGCTCCTCCCCCGCCCACGTCGGCACAGACCACGTCGGCGTCGCGATGGCCGGCGGCAGTCTGGCGGCCACCGCTCGCGACTGGGCGCGCCTGGGGATGCTGCAGCTGGACGGCACCATGGCCGGCCGGCGTCTGCTCGATGAGGACTGGGTCGAGCGCAGCACCGTCGCGGCGTACCCCTTCCTGGCGACGGGCCGTCTCCCGAGCAACATCACCACGCACGCCGGCTTCGGCTTCCACTGGTGGCCCACCGACGACACCGGGCTCCGCTGCACCGCTGACGGCAGCCGCGGGCAGTTCACCTACGTCGACCGCGAGCGCGGCGTCGTCGTGGTGAAGACCTCGCAGTGGCCCTACGAGGACGCCCTCGTGGACCGTCAGTGCCGCGACCTGAGCTATCTCGGGCTCGCCGCGATCGCCGAGGCGGCCGCTCGTTCATGACCAAGCGCACCAGCGAGCAGGAGGCAACATCATGAAGCACACGATGAACCCCAAGGTGATGATCACCTGCGCCCTCACCGGGGCGGGCGACACGGTGGACCGGTCCGAGCACGTCCCGGTCACTCCCGAGCAGATCGCGGAGTCGGGCATCGCGGCGGCGCGCGCTGGGGCGACGATCGTGCACATCCACGTGCGCGATCCGCAGACCGGCAAGGGTTCGCGCGACGTGTCCCTCTACCAGGAGGTCGTCGAACGCATCCGTGCCTCCGACGTGGACGTCATCATCAACACCACCGCGGGTATGGGCGGCGACCTGATGCTGGACCCGCAGAACCCCACGCAGTTCGTCGAGGGCACCGACCTCGTCAACGGTGTCGAGCGCTTGGCGCACGTCGCCGAGATCCTGCCCGACATCTGCACGCTGGACTGCGGGAGCCTGAACTTCGGCGAGGGCAGCCTGGTCTACGTCAGCACCCCCGACATGCTGCGGGACGGTGCCAAGCGGATCCAGGAGCTCGGGGTCCGCGTCGAGATGGAGATCTTCGACACCGGCCACCTGTGGTTCGCCAACCAGCTCGTCGAGGAGGGCCTGGTCGACGCGCCACCGATGTACCAGCTCTGCATGGACATCCCGTACGGCGCCCCCGCCGATCCTCGGCTGCTGGCCACGATGGTGGCGCAGCTGCCGGAGAACGCCGTGTGGGCCTCCTTCGCCCTGGGCCGGATGCAGATGCCGTGGGTGGCGCAGTCGGTGCTGCTCGGTGGTCACGTCCGCGTCGGCCTGGAGGACAACCTCTACCTCAGCCGTGGGGTCAAGGCGACCAACGCCCAGCTGGTCGAGCGGGCGCGCACGATCATCGAGGCGATGGGCTCCGAAGTGGCCACCCCTGACGACGCCCGCGAGATCCTCTCCCTGAAGCCGAGGCGCGCGTGAGCACGCCACCGGTCGCCGTCGAGGACGTCCGCACGGTCTGCTGCGTCGGCGCGGGGGTCATCGGAGGCGGATGGGCCGCCTACTTCCTTGCCCACGGCTTCGACGTCGTCGTGTGGGATCCCGCTCCTGACGCCGAGGAGCGGGTGCGACACCTGGTCCGGGCGGCCTGGCCGGCGCTGACCGAGCTCGGCCTCTCCGAGGGCGCCGACCTGTCGCGGCTGCGCTTCGAGCCCGATCTCGCCGAGGCGCTCGCCGGGGCCGAGTTCGTGCAGGAGAGCGCGCCCGAGGACCTCGACCTCAAGTGCCGGCTGCTGGCGGACATCGACGCCCTGGCACCGGAGGGGATCGTGATCTCGAGCTCCACCTCGGGCTACGGGATGAGCGAGATGTGCACCTCGGCCAAGACCCCCGAGCGCCTCGTGGTCGGACACCCGTTCAACCCGCCGTACCTGATCCCGCTCGTGGAGGTCGTGGGCGGTACCGCCACCTCCCCCGAGGTGATCGCCTGGGCCTCCGACTTCTTCCGTCACGTCGGCAAGTCGGTGATCACCCTGGACAGCGAGGTGCCCGGGTTCATCGCCAACCGGCTGCAGGAGGCGCTGTGGCGCGAGGCGCTGCACATGGTGGCCGAGGGCGAGGCGACGGTCGAGCAGATCGACCTGTCCATCACCGACGGTCCGGGGCTGCGCTGGCCGATCCAGGGGCCGATGATGACCTTCCACCTCGCCGGCGGCCAGGGCGGGATGGCGCACATGCTCGACCACTTCGGGCCGTCGCTGAAGGCACCGTGGACCAGGCTGGTCGCGGCCGAGCTCACCCCCGAGCTGCGCGACGCCGTCGTCGACGGCTGCGAGCGGGAGGCCGCCGGACGCACCATCGACGAGCTCGTCGCCGAGCGCGACGCCGGTGTGATCGCGATCCTGCGGGCCCTGGGACGCAGGTGAGCGACCACTGGGATCCCGACGAGCCGCTCTGCACGTGGAGCGAGGGGGTGCGTGAGGAGTGGATCGACTACAACGGCCACCTCTCCGAGCCCTACTACGTGCTCGTGCTCGGCCACGCCACCGACGAGGTGATGGACTCCGTCGGCCTCGGACCCGACTACCGTGAAACGACCGGTGCCTCCCTGTTCACCGTGGAGGCACACGTGCGCTACCTCGACCAGGTGGGTCGCGGGGAGCTGCTCGAGGCCCGGTCGTGGGTGATCGGATCGACCTCGAAGCTGCTGTGGATCTGGCACGAGCTCTGGGCCGGGGGAACCCTGCGTGCGACCGAGGAGATCCTCGGTCTGCACGTCGCCACCCAGCCGGACGGTGCAGGCGCGACCCCCTTTCCCGAGGAGGTCCGCGCCCGCATCGAGAACGCGCTGGTCGAGCCCGGTCCCGACGCCTCCCGATCGATCCGGCTCAGGACCCGCTGACGTGATGGGCGACATGCCGGAGGTCGGCGTACCAGTCGCTCTGGAACAGCTCCTCGGGGTCGTAGCGCCGCTTGAGCGCGAGGAAATGCCCGAACTGGGGGTAGCAGGCCAGCAGCTGTTCGCGGCGTGCCCACCGGTGGTAGGTCAGGTAGTAGCTGCCGTCACGCTCGACGGCGAGGTCGATCAGCCGCCGGAACGCGGTCCCTGAGCGTTCGATGCCTGCGGCGGTGTGCGGTGTGTGGAGGTTGAACACCACGCAGGCGTAGGCCTGTCGCGCCCAGGGCAGGTAGGTGTCCTGGTCCGCCTCGGTGAAACGCACGGTGCCGTAGATCAGGTCTGCGCCGACCGCCCGGAGCTCCGCGGCGGCAGCCGCCATGAAGTCCGTCAGCCGCTGCCGGGGGACGTAGACCTCGCTGATCATCTCCGTGCCTGGTTCCGTCGCTCCAAGACGCCGATCCAGCTCGTCGTGGTAGTCGTCGAGGTAGACCGCGAGCTGATGGTCGTCCGACCAGTAGCGCTGGCCCGAGGTGGCCAGATAGTGCTGTGCGTAGAGGTCGAACGCGCGGCTCTTGTCCTGGTGCGCGAGCTGGAGCAACGCCTGCCAGTCGTCGGCGCCCAGCGCCCGCTGCCGTCCCGGGATCGACTGTTCGGCCTCGACCGGCCGGTAGCAGGAGAACACTCCCCGGTGCAGGAAGTCCGGTGAGTCCGGGTCGATGCCGAACTGGAAGTCGCCGTACCGGAACCCGGCTCGCACCCGCTCGCGCACGCCCTCGACCAGGCCGTCCACGGTGATCACCTCGACGACCCTCTCCAGCACCTCTCGCCGCACGAGTCGCAAGGTGATCGAGTAGATCGCGCCGAAGAGGCCGTAGCCGCCAATGACCAGGGAGAACAGCTCGGAGTTGCTCTTCCGGCTGCAGGTGAGCAGCGCGCCGTCGGCGGTGACGACGCTCAACGACTCCACGTCGCGGACGATCGGGCCCATGGTCAGGCCGCGTCCGTGGCAGTTGGCCGACACCGAGCCCCCGACCGTGAATCGGTTGGCGCCGGTCTGCTTCTGCGCGATGGTCCACTGCTCGGGTTCGTCGCGCTGCGCGGTCTGGAGGTGGTTGACGAGCTCGGGCCACTGGATGCCCGCTTCCACCTCCACCAGACCCCGTTGCCGGTCCAGCTGGAGCACGCGCGACATGCCTCGGGTGTCCAGGACCGTGCCCTCGGTGACGAACTGCTGGCCGCCCATGGCGTGCCGCCCGCCTGCCACGCTGATCCGCCCGCTCCGCGCGCCCACCACCGCGGCGCGCAGGTCGTCGAACGAGTGCACGGGGAGCACGACCGCTCGGGTGGGGTTGAGGCGGGAGTGGATGTCGTTCACGACGGTCGTGGAACCGCTCGTGGGCTCAGTCGAGGTGAACGCGGGGGACAGGGTGCTGCGGTGACGGGTCATGCGTCTGAGCCTCGAGGACTGCGAGCCCGGTGCCATCCGTCGCGCGACTCGATACCGACCAGGTACTGCTACTCAGGCTGCGGTGACGTGGCGTCAGTCGAGGCCAAGCCCCTCCAGCGCACCGGACTCCTCCAGGGCGGCCCAGATGTCGTCGCGGATGTGGACGACGAAGTCGTCGGAGAGGTGGTTGGGGTCGTGCCAGGTGACGATCCCGTCGGTCACCGGCGAGCAGATCGGCCGAGGGCAGTACGCCGGCCGCAGGTCCGCGGCGACCACCTCGGGCGTGCTCCTCGCCAGTGCCGTGTAGCCGACGTCGATGCTCGGCGCCGAGCGAGGCGGGATCACGGCGCAGTCAGCGAGCGTCGTGGCCTGCGCGAGGCAGTCGAGGGGTGGGAAACCGCCGATGTCGTAGCCCCCGGTGCCGAAGATCGAGTGCACGATCGCCACCCGGGTCCCGGTGCCACGGATCGTCCTGACGGTCTCCTGCGCCTTGCGCTGCATCATCTGGTCGAAGGTCTCCTCCGCGTGCGCGGCTGCGTCGTCGGCAGCGACCTGCCGCACCCAACGCCCGCCGCTGCGCGCCTTGGAGACCAGGATGACCAGGTCGGCGTCCATCGAGGGGAGGACGTCGTCATAGAAGCTCGTGCGCATCTCGGCACACGCGTTCTGGACGCCTTGGGGTGACCGCTTGACGACCAGCCCTCGCTGCCACGGGCAGTTGCTCATCACGGCCGAGGAGAACCGGAAGCCGCGCTCCTCCGCCAGCCGGCGGAAGGCCCCGGAGAGCATGCCTGCGTGACTGTCACCGACCAGCACCACGAGCGGGCCGGTCCCGTCGACGGCCACGCAGGACGCTGCGGTGCCGTCGTCGCACGGCGGCCCGGACTGCGTCCCGTCGTCGGCGAGGCTCTCGAAGTCGATGTCCGGGACGGGTCGGTCGAGCTGGGCCCATCCGGGACCGGTGCCGACCGGGCGCTGGGAGCTCTGCTCACTCCCCCCTGCCAGAGCCGGTCGCGTGCTGGTCCGGAGCACCAGTGGGACCACCGCCACCGCGACCACGACGCTCAACGCGAGTCCCGACGCCACCACCGGCCAGGGCACCCGAGCCAGCGGCTTGGCCCGTCGGATCGGGGTCTCGAGGATCCGGAACGACACCGCCGCGAGTCCGGTCGCGATCGCCGCGGCCAGCGCTGCCAGCAGCAGCGGCCGCACGGCGAAGACCTCACCCAGGACCAGGATCACCGGCCAGTGCCACAGGTAGGTCCCGTAGGAGATCTGCCCCAGGTAGCGCGGCCAGGACAAGGAGAGCAGCCACGCGATCGGCGCACGCGGCGCCAGCACCACGCCGACGATCGCCGCCCCCGCGCCCACCGTGGAGAGCAGCCCCCGCAGGCTCTGGCTGACGTCGACCAGGTCGGTGGCGAGGACGACGACACCCCCCACACCGAGCGCGGCGAGTACGCCGACCCAGCCCGCCACCCCCTCCCCCTGCGGGACGACCTCACGACCACCGGTCGTGCGGTGGGCCAGCTCCCACGCCAGCAGCGCGAGAACGCAGCCGACCAGCGGCTGGTAGATCCGGGTCTGGGTCGCGTAGTAGGCGTAGTTGACGTCACTCGCGGCGGCCACGACCTGCCAGACGATGGAGACCGCTGCGAGGGCGCCGAGCAGGACCATCAGTCGCCGCCTCGACCAGCGCAACCGGACCAGCACCACCAGGACGACCAGCGGGTAGACGATGTAGAACTGCTCCTCGATCGAGAGCGACCAGAAGTGCAGGAACGGCGACCCGCTGATGCCGCTTCCGAAGTAGTCGTTGGCTTCGCGGATGAACTGCCAGTTGGCGACGTAGAGCAGCGCCGCCTGCGCGTCCCGCACCATGGCGAGCCGGGTGGGCTCGGTGGCGACCAGCAGCTGGATCAGGCTGGTGGCGGCGATCGCGAGCACCGCAGCAGGCAGCAGCCGGCGCACCCGGCGTGCGTAGAACCCACCCAGTGAGAACCGGTCGCGCTCGTCGATCTCGGCGACGATCACCGTGGTGACCAGGAACCCCGACAGCACGAAGAACAGGTCGACGCCGATGAATCCGCCACCGAACCGGACCGCCTGAGCGTGGAACAGCAGGACGAGGTAGACAGCCAGGCAGCGCAATCCGTCCAGCTGCGGCCGATACCCCCATGACACAGGGCGGCACGGTACCTCAACGCGGCTTCCGGTCTGGCGGAACGACTCCTCCGAGTCGTTCCACGAGCCACTTCAGTCCTGCAGCCGGCCGGTGTCGTAGGCCCACATGGCGATCTCGACCCGGGTTGCGGGCGCCGATCTTGGTCAGCAGGCTCGCGACGTGGGTCTTGGCCGTCGTCAGGCCGATGAAGAGCTCGGCGGCGATCTCGGCGTTCGTGCGGCCGCGGGCGACCAGCGCCAGCCGGTAGACCGCCGCGTCGACCTGGAGCGGAAGTGCGCCCAGTCCGTCCGGCACCTCCACGTCGACGACCGGGGCCGGGTGGCGACGCGCGAGGGACACCAGGTCGGCGACGCCGGGCTGAGGGGCGTACTCAGCCGGCGCTCCCTCGCGCAGCACCCGGACCATCGCCCGCATGTCCGTGAGCGTGCGCGACGCCTCTGCCTCGATGACCGCCAACGCTTCGAGGCCAGATTCGGGTCGCTGCCCGGCCGTCGCCCGGCCAGCCTGCGCCTGCACCACGATCGCCGAGACGTGGTGGGCGACCATGTCGTGCAGCTCGCGCGCAAGGCCGACCCGCTCCTGGTTGGTCCGGCGTCAGGGGCTCGGTTCAAGGCGATCAATCATGCAGGGCGCGTGCCTGACTGGCCGAACATGCCCGTCATCACGGTGGCTGAGCCCGGGCGGGTCTTCGCGTTCGAACGCAGCGGGGTCGTGCTGGAACGATCGAGTGGCGTTACAGCTTCGAACCCCAGGGGACCGGCACGATGGTCACCGAGTCCTACACCGTGCTCAAGAAGGTCAACGCGTTCGGCTGGTTCATCATCGACACTCTCGGGGGCCTGAAGGACCGTCGAGCCGACTTGCAGAGGGGCATGACCACGAGCCTGGAACGCATCGCGGCCCTAGCCGAGGACGAGCCTGTCGAACCATCGATCTGACCAGTGCCTCGTCCGGGCAGCCACGCGCGTTCCACCATGCTGCCCAGGCGTTCTTGCAGTCGGAGCCCGCCCAGGTGACGTTCCCGGTCCCGGCCCGCAGGCCTCTTCACAGCTGGTCGACGGGCACGGTGCGATAGGTCTTCGTGAGACGGATGGACTCGTCGTACCCGCCGATCAGGACGAGCTGGCCCTCGGTGACACCGACGGTCGAGAACGACCGCCTTCCGCCGGGGAGTGAGGCGATCGCCCTCGTGTGGCCCGTGCTGAGATCGATCAGCTCCACGCCCTCGCCGCCGCCGGCTACGACCACGCGCCCTCCGGACAGCGTGGCGACGGAGTCGGTCATCTTGTAGCGGCCGGAGAGCAGGTCGGGTCCGGGACGGAAGCGACGTGCGGAGGGGTCGTAGAGCTCGGTGCTGCTGAGCAGCGTGGTGTCGTCGGACGTCCCACCGATCACCAGCACCTCCCCGGACTCGAGTTGCGCGACACCGTGCTTGAACCTCGCGGTTCCGAGGCCGCCCACCTCGCGAAGACGCCCGTCAGGACAGATCGTGGCCGCGCGATCGGTGGCGACCTGCGGGCGGGTCTGACCGCCCACCACCAGCACGCACCCGCTGGGCAGCGCTGCCGCGACCAGGCCGTCCACGGCCATCGGAAGTCGCGGTCCGGGCGTGAACTCGCCGGTGCCCGGGTCGTAGATCTCCGTGGTGTCGGCGTACGTCGAACGACCGACCCATCCTCCGGCAACCAGCACGCGACCGTCACCGAACAGGGCAGCGGCGTGCCCGCCGCGACCCTGCCGCAGCGACCCGGTGGCGGTCCACCGCCCCGTCGCCGGGTCGAACAGCTCCGCGCTGGCCAACGGTGGCTGCCCTTCTGCCCCGAACCCGCCCACGACCAGCACCCGGTCATCGGACAGGGCCACAGCCGTGTGCGCATCGCGCGCGTGGCCCAGGTCAGCGACCTGAGTGACCGACGTTCCGGATACGACGAAGGTCGAGGTCGTGGCCGATGAGCAGCCGTCCACGTCGCAGCCGCCCGTCACCAGCAGGTCTCCGCTGGCCATGGCAGTCATGGTGTGAGCGGCGCGGGTGCCCAGCGCGGCCACGCCAGCACCTTCAGATGCGATGGTTGGAACAGGATCGTCGGCCGCCGGACCGTCGGACGTGACCGAGCACCCTCCCAGGGTCAGTCCCAGCACAACCGCGATGGCGAATCGAAGCACCCACCCAGTCTCGCCGCGCGTGGAGGGGACATCCGCATCGGCAGGCCAACCGATGCCGGAGAGTTACCGATCCTGCAGGACCAGGACCAGGACCAGGACCAGGACCAGACCCGATCCGTCGGCGAGGCAGGATCCAGGTGTCGTCAGCCAACTAGGGTCCGGGCATGACCTTTGCAAACGTGGGCACCTTGGGTGCCGCACCAGGCAAGCGCGATGAGCTCGTCGCGCACCTCACAGCGCGCAACACCGCTCTCCAGCAGGTGGGTTGCCTGGCCTACGAAGTCGGCGTCAGTGAAGAGGATCCCGAGACGGTCTTCGTGGTGGAGCTGTGGGAGAGCGCGGACGCGCACCAGTCGTCGCTGGCGCTGCCGGAGGTGCAAGCGGCCATCGCCGCGGCGCGACCACTTCTGTCCGGCACCTTCGGCGGCTACCGCTTCGAGGTGGTCGGGTCTCCACTCCGGGACTGATCCGGGGAACGCGTGCCGTCCTGTCCATGATCGCCGCGAGGTCATCGATCCATCCGGTTCCTCAGCTTCTGGGGGGCGCAGAACCGGTAGCTCTCGGTCACCAGCTCGGCCACCTCGTCCCAGTCGGTGTGGTCGTCGAGGACCATGCCGACGACGGTGGGCGACCACGGGGGCCGGTAGAACCGCGGCCCGCCGTTGGCCAGCGCCAACAGCTCGTCGCCGGATGATCGGAAGGTCAGCACCGTGGTCGGCTCGGTCACCCCGGTGATGTCGCGGTACGCCGACGTGTAACCCTCCTGGGCGACCAGGACGCGCGCAAGGCCGACATGACCCCGCAGTCCATGGCCGAGCTCGTCGATGAGCTGGTCGACCTGGGGTACGTCGTCCGTCGTCCGGACCCCAACGACGGCAGGGCCAAGCTCATCGTGCTGACCAAGCGGGGCCGGGGCGCAGTGGCGGCCGGTCGCGAGACGATCCGGGCACTCGAGCAGCAGGTGACCGAGATCCTCGGCGAGCGCGGACACCGAGAGCTCCGACGACTGCTCTCGCGTCTTCTCGACTCCGGAGATGCCTGATGAAGCGATGCACGCCGAGCTGATCTGTACACCGCGCACAACCTCACGAGAGGCTGACGCCATGCGGAGACTGACCTTCGGCATGAACCGGAGCCTGGACGGCTACGTCACCGCGCCCGGTGACGACCTCGGCTGGAGCGTGCCGAGCGACGAGCTTTTCCAGTGGTGGTCCGACCGAGTGGCGGCGACGGGCCTGGCGCTCTACGGACGCAAGCTGTGGGAGACGATGAGCTCCCACTGGCCGACCGCGGACCAATTGCCTGGCGCCACGTCGGCGCAGATCGAGTTCGCCCGCCGCTGGCGGGACATGCCGAAGGTGGTGTTCTCCTCGACGACCAGCGCGGTTTCCTGGGACGCCCGGCTGGTCACCGGCGACGCCGTCACCGAGATCACCCGGCTCAAGACCGAGGACGGCGGTCCCATGGACGTCGGCGGCGCCACTCTCGCCGGGGCGGCCATGCGGGCCGGGCTGATCGACGAGTTCGCGATCGTCACCCACCCGGTCCTGGTGGGCGGCGGCACGCCGTACTTCACGGCCCTGGACAGCTGGGTGAACCTGAACCTGGTGGAGACCCGGACGTTCCCGGACGGCGTGCTCCTGACCAGGTACGAGACCCGGCGCTGAGCTACGACCGCGTGTCGGGGCTCAGGCCATCCAAGGACCTCGCGGCCGCACCTGGATCGGGCCCCGGGAGTCTCCTTTCAGATCTGAGATCCCGCGGCAATCGGCACGCACGGAGCAGGCCGCTCGGAACGTGGCGTTGAGCGGCCTGTTCCCCGTCGGCGTGGGTGTGGGCGAGCGTGCCCAGCCGCTCTCCCGCTCGACTCTTGACGCTTGCGGCTCGCACCGCGGACCGATCTGGTCCGGGAAGTGGTCGTCCCGCAAGTTCCCATGGCCAGATCAGCGCTCGAGCCGTGGGCGGTGCCCCGACGCCGCCTCGACGGAGTCGTTGATGTCGGCGCCTCCCTGCTCGACCAGCTCCGCGAAGAGCCGGCCCTTGACGACAACCCCGTCCCGAACCGTGAACTGGGTGATCGCACGCATCTCGAACGGTTCACGCGTCTCGGTCGTGCCCCACCAGTGCCACTCGCTCCACACAACGTCCCCGTTCTGCACCGACGCCGACACCTCGGCGCGCAGGTCGGGGACCCCGGCGAGGATGGCGGCCCAGTTCGCCCTCATCTGTTCCCGGCCACCGAAACCGCGTGCCGGATGGAAAGGCTGCTCGCTCTGGTAGTCCTTGTGTATCACCGCTGCCATGCCCTCGAGGTCATGGGCGTTGGTCCGCTCGACCAGCTCTCGGATGACCTCCAAACCGGATGCTGACATGTCTCCCTCCTTGACTCTCGAACCTCATTGACAAGGGTCCCACCGCACGCTTCGAAGTGCTCATCAGAATCAGGCCTCGATCAGGCCGGCGCGGATCGCGTGACGGGTGAGCTGGGTGCGGTCACGCATCCCGAGCTTGGCCGGGATGTTCTCGCGGTGCCGCTCGACGGTGCGGATGCTGATCGTCAGGGCCTGCGCGATCTCCTTCGACGACATGCCCTCGGCGACCCGCTTGATCACCTCGTCCTCACGCTCGGTCAGCACCGTTCCGGGGATGCGCTCGCCGCGTCGCATCCGGTCGAGGTGGTCGCGCACGAGTGCGCTCATCGCGCCCTCTGCGCCTGCATGCCGATCCGCATGGGCGTGAGGCTCCTTCGTTGCGATCTGATCCCGGCGCCCACCTCACACGACGTCCCGCCCGACGTGTCTGACGTGTGCATCCCGGCCCGGTCGTCACGGACGAAGGACGGCGCCCGCAGGCAGGGCCGCGACGTACCCCGCCAGGCTGCGCCCCGCAGCACGCACCGGCTCGGCCGAGTGCAGTCCCCGGCTGAGGATGAACGCGCCCTCGAGTGCGCCGAGCAGGACGAACGTGAGCTCGCGTGCGGTGGAGTGGTCGAGCCCGCGGCCGACCAGGTAGGCGGTGCCGTCCTCGACCCAGCCCCGGATCACCTCGGCGGCAACCTCGCGCAGCTCTGGCTCACTGTCGGCGATCTCGCCGGTGACCGTCCCCACCGGGCACAGGTTGGCCCAACCGGTGCTCTCAATGTCCTCGGCGGCCGCGGCGAAGAACGCCTCCACGCCGGCGGCCAGGTCGTCGTACGGGTCGAGCAGGAGGGGGACGAGCTGGATGTACGCCGCCCCGGTGGCACGCAACGCCGCCCCGGCAACCTCACGCTTGCCGCCCGGGAAGTGGTGGTAGATGGACCCCGTCGTCGCACCGGAGGCCGCCGACAGCTGCTTCACCCCGGTCGACCCGTAGCCCCGGGCACGCATCAGCTCCGCCATGGCGTGGACGATCCGGTCGCGCGTCTCCATGGCCCCATGGTAGAACGATCACTCTAGAGCGATCGTTCCAAACGAGGTGTGCCGTGCAGCAGATCGAGCTGAGCCAAGGTGTCGTGCAGTTCGAGGACACCGGCACCGGGCCGCCGGTCGTCCTGCTCCACGGGTTGCTCATGGACCACACCCAGTGGGATCGCGTGCTGCCCCTCCTGCCGACGGGTTTCCGCTACCTCCGCCCCGTGCTCCCGCTCGGCGCGCACCGGGTACCGATGCGAGCTGAGGCCGACCTCTCCCTGCGGGGGCTCGTGGACCTGCTCGCCGAGCTTCTCGAGGCCCTTGAGCTGCGCGACGTCACGCTCGTGCACACCGACTGGGGCGGCGGCCTGTTCCTCACCGCCCACGGTCTCGACGAGCGCGTCGGCCGACTGGTGCTGCTGCCCTGTGAGGCGTTCGACAACTTCCCGCCCGGTCTGCCCGGCAAGATGGCCGCGCTGGCGGTCCGGGTCCCGGGCGGCATCCAGCTCGCCGCGCGGCAGCTGCGGGTCGGGTGGATGCGACGAACTCCGCTCCTGTTCGGCCAGATGGCCAAGTACCCGCTGCCCGACGCCCTGGTCCACGGCTGGACCGAACCGGCGCTGCGGCAATCCGGCGTACGCCGTGACCTGCGGACCTACGCCACGGAGAAGTTCGACAAGCAGGCACTCGTCGCCGACACCGAGGCACTCGCCAACTTCCACGGGCCGAGCCTGGTGCTCTGGTCGCCCGAGAACACGGTGATGCCTCCCGAGCACGGACGACGACTCGCCGAGCTGATTCCGGACGCGGAGCTGGTGCAGATCCCGGACGCCTACGTGCTCTCGATGCTCGACCAGCCCGAGGCCGTGGCCGAGGCGATGTCGACCTTCCTCACCACCTGAGCCCCGGGCTGCTCCGCGGCGGAAGAGATCCGGCCGAGCCATCGGCCCGCCCACTACTGCGCGCCCGGGAACCCCTGTTGCCGCCACGCCTCGTAGGTCACCACCGCCGCAGAGTTCGACAGGTTCAGCGACCTGCGGCCAGGCACCATCGGGATCCGCAGCCGATCGGTGACCCGGGGATGATGCAGCACCTCGGCTGGGAGGCCGGTGGGTTCCGGCCCGAAGAGCAGCACGTCACCCGGCTGGAACTCCAAGTCGGTGTGCCACCGGGTCGCGTGAGCGGTGAAGGCGAACACTCTCGAGGCGACCAGCGCAGGGCTGGCCAGCGCGGCGTCGAGATCGGGGTGCACCGTGACCGATGCCAGGTCGTGGTAGTCGAGCCCGGCTCGCTTCAGCTTGGGCGCTGCCAGATCGAAACCGAGAGGCTCGACCAGGTGCAGGGTCGCTCCCGTCCCGGCCACCATCCGGATCGCGTTCCCCGTGTTGGGCGGGATCCGGGGCTCGAGGAACATCACGTGGAACACGCGTCAAGGTATCCCGTCGGGAAGGGCCGCAGCGCCGAGGCGGACCTAGACCTTCAGCTTGTTGATGGTTCTCGTGATCTGCGTGCCCGTGTTCTCGAAGAACACGATCTCGCCGTACTTGAGCTCCGACCAGTCGTCGGTGTTCTCGGTCAGGGGCTCGCTGGCGAAGATGACCGACGTGGCGTCCTCGATCGAGGTGACGTCGACCTCGTAGGAGGTCTCATAGTCCTGAAAGTTGCGACCCGAGAGCAGGTACATCGGCTCCAGCAGCATCGAGAGGGCGTAGTCATCGGTGCCCGGACCGGACTTGCGCAGCTCTCGCCAGTCGCCCGTCGGATCGGTCTCGCCCTTGAACCCGCAACCGACGTTCACCCCGATGATCCGGTTCGGAGAGACCAGAGCCATCTTCAGCTTGGCCAGGTCCGCGAGATCGAGTTTCTCCATGGCCTCGACGATCAGCTGCAGCATCTTCTCGAACGCCCTTTGCACGTCCTCGTCGCTGTCGCTCTCGAGCAGGGACAGCAGGAGCACGTAGAGGAACTCGGTGTCGGTGCTCCCCGCCATCTGCTCGAGGTACTCGTCCTTGCAGTGCGACAGCAGCTCCCGTTGCAGGAGCATCCAGTTCGGCAGGTTCCCGTTCTGTGCAACGATCCACGGCGTCCCCTGGTAGGAGAAGGGGTGGCAGTTCTCGTCGACGAGAACGGTCTTGGAGTTGTAGGCGGCTGCTCTCACGTGCGCCAGCAGCGTGCTGGCCTGCAGACTCGGAATGATGCGCTCGGCATTGTCGTCGTAGAAGGCCGCCATGGGCCGGCGGTAGAGGAAGGGCTCCTCGGGCTTCAGCAGGTGTTCGCTCCAGATCCCGAACCCCCAGCCCGCCAGCTGCAGTTCCGGGTGACGCTCCGGGTCCAGGGACTGGTTGATCAGGCTGTTGTCCGGCGCCAGGAGCAGGCTCTCCACCGGTATCTCTTGCCCGATGTAGGCGAGAACTCGACACATAGACATCCCTCACTCGACAGGGCTCGCCAGCTGGATCGACCACGAGCGTCTGCAGCCTACGGGCCGGGCCCGAGGCGCGGGGCTAGGGTGGAGCGCGTGCACGACCACCAGGGATTCGACGCCGAGGCGGCCACGTGGGACGACGACCCCGGGCACGAGGAGCGGCAGGTCGCGGTGGCCCGCGCCATCGCGGAGACGCTGGACCTCGACGAGACGATGAGCGCCGTCGACGTCGGCGGCGGCACCGGCCGGCTGAGCATCCTGCTCGCCGACCGGGTCGGCTCCGCGGTGGTGACCGACCCTTCTGCAGGAATGGTGCAGGTCGCGCAGGAGCGGATCGAGGCCGCTGGGCTCAGCGACCGGGTGCGCGCCGTACGAGCCGACCTGACCAAGGACCCGCTCGAGGGGTCCTACGACGTGGTGTGGAGCTCCTTGGCGCTGCACCACGTCCACGACCTGGACGAGCTGCTGCGAGTCGTGGCGAGTCTCCTGGTCGACGGTGGTCGGCTGGCGGTCGCGGACCTCGACGAGGACCCCGAGGGCGCCTTCCACGCCGAGAAGCCCGACTTCGACGGACACCACGGCTTGAACCGGCAGCGCCTGACCGAGCAGCTGACCCGTGCCGGCTTCACCGACATCGGCTTCGTCGAGGCCACGAGCATTCTCAAGGGTGACGGCGAGTTCGGCGTCTTCCTCTGTACGGCGACCAAGGCGTCCTGAACCGGCCAAAAAACTGCGAATAGCGGTGTTTCCGAGTCACTCGCCTTCTTGGTGGTTGACGATGCCCGGGACGGGGTACGTACCCGTGGCCACTGTCCCAGGGAGGTTGCTATGTCTGATTCCGCAACGGCTGAAGACAAGCCGATCAAGAGCTTGATTCCGGCCCGCATGCACGACATGCCGTGGGGCCGGTTCCATTGGATGGTCATCTTCGGGCTGGGCACCGCCTGGATCCTGGACGGTCTCGAGGTGCAGATCGTCGCGGCTGGCGGCTTCGAGAAGACCCTCGACATGTCGGCAGCCGATGTCGGTCTGGCAGGCACCGTCTACCTCCTTGGCGAGGTGGCCGGTGCGCTCCTGTTCGGGCGGCTCACCGACACCCTCGGACGCAAGAAGATGTTCACGCTGACCCTGGCCGTCTACCTGGTCGGCGCGGCGCTGGCAGGTCTGGCGCCCAACATGTGGATGTTCCTGGTGTTCCGCTTCATCTCCGGGATGGGCATCGGCGGTGAGTACTCCGCGGTCAACTCCGCCATCGACGAACTGATCCCGGGCAAGCACCGCGGGCGAGTGGACCTCGCGATCAACGGCACCTACTGGGCCGGCGCGGCTCTCGGTGCCGTAGCCAGCTCGATCCTCCTGGACACCGACCGGTTCGCTCAGGACATCGGTTGGCGGATCGCCTTCTTCATCGGTCCCGTGCTCGGCCTCGGGATCATCTACCTGCGGCGGCACATCCCCGAGAGCCCCCGCTGGATGCTCACCCACGGCCGCGCGGAAGAGGCCGAGGAGACCGTGACCCGGATCGAGAAGGAGCTGCAGGAGGGCGGAACCAAGCTTCCCGACCACGACGACTCCGAGGCACGCTGGATCAAGGCCGGCTCCGGACTCACGCCCAAGCAGCTGCTCTACGTCTTCTTCAAGCTCTACCCGACCCGCACCGTCCTGGGAGTGACGCTGATGGTCACGCAGAGCTTCCTCTACAACGCCATCTTCTTCACCTACGCGCTGGTGCTGAAGAACTTCTACGACCTCAGTGCCGCGCAGGCGGCGCTGTTCTTCTTCCCGTTCGCCATCGGCAACCTCCTCGGTCCCCTGCTGCTGGGGCCGCTGTTCGACACCGTCGGCCGTCGCAAGATGATCGGTGGCTGCTACGCGACCAGCGGGATCGTGCTGGCGATCTCGGCCTTCCTGTTCCAGGCCGACGCCCTGACTGCGACCACGCACACCGCCTTCTGGTGCGTCGCATTCTTCTTCGCCTCGGCGGGAGCCTCCGCGGGCTACCTCACCGTCTCGGAGATCTTCCCCCAGGAGGTGCGCGGGCAGGCGATCTCGTACTTCTTCGCGATCGCCCAGGTCTTCGGCGCCCTCGGCCCCGTGCTCTACGGCGCGCTGATCGGCGACGGCACGAACCGCACCCCGATGTTCTGGGGCTACATCCTGGCCACAAGCGTGATGCTGCTCGGCGCCCTGGTGGCAGCGGTCTGGGGTGTCGACGCCGAAGGCAAGTCTCTGGAGGAGATCGCCCCGCCGCTCACCGAGTTCGACGAGCAGGGCAACCAGAAGACCCTCCTGCCGGTCTGAGCGAGCGCGAGCGAGAAGCGGAGATGACCATGACCGAGCCACACCAGCCCTACACCGTCGTCGTGGGTGTCAGCGCGACCTCGAAGTCGCCCACCGCGCTGATGTGGGCGCGCGCCCAGGCCGAGGCCAATGGCGGGCGAGCGATCGCCGTACGCGTCTACCAGTCCCCCAGCGTCCCGGCCGGACCGTCAGGCAGCGCCTCGCGGATCCCCCAGGACCCCGCCGACCTGCGGACCCAGGTGCACACGCAGCTCGAACGAGACGTCGCCGAGGTCCTCGGACCCGATCACGGGGTGGAGATCCGGGTCGTGCGTGACGGCAAGCGTCGGGGTCTGCTCAACGAGGCCCGCGAGGCGGACCTGCTGGTGATCGACGCCCCGAGGACGCCGTCGATGTCGCCACTGCTCGCGCATCGGATCGTGTACGCCGCCACCTGCCCCGTCGTGGTGATGCCGCCATCGATCTCCGGCGCCCCCGAGTCGAGCCTCTCCCGGTCGGCGCGCGCGTTCGGTCGCGCAGCACTGCGCTCGGCCGGCACCAGCGGCCGACCAGGGTTCCGGCCCCCGGCCGCGCCCATCGACTGAGCCGACGCGGCGCATCACCCCGGCGTCTCGTCAGCCCGGGCCGCCCCACTCGTCAGCCTGGGTGTGACTGTCCAGCCTGATCCTCCCGAACGTGGCGCTGCCGGACTGGTGGCCAAGGCGTCGCTGTCGCCTGTCGTACCGGATGCCCATGGCGACGGCGATCACCAGGAACAGGCCGATCACGATGAAGAAGCCAGTCATGAATGGACCCCCTCGGTCGAGTGTCCCCGAGAGCAGTCCTGCACCGGACTTGGCAGCTCCAGCATGCTCCTGTCCTGCGCTTCGGTCCACCACCGACGAGCCCCGTCTCACCGCATCGTGGGGTTGGCACCCGGACCGCTCTCGCGTGGTCGGCACGAATGCGGGCCCAGGGCTTGACCGTGCGCCGGAGGCCCAAGAGGCTGAGCCGACGACCACCGACCGCTGGAGGATCCATGGCTCAGATCGAGCTGACCGACCTGCCGACCTCGACCTGGACCAACTGGGTGGGCAACCAGTCCTTCAGCCCCGCCTTCACCGCTGCACCTCGCAGTGAGGAGGAGGTCGCCGCGCTCGTCAAGCAGGCCGCAGAACGCGGCGTCGGAGTGCGGGTCGCAGGGGCCGGGCACTCCTTCACCCCCGTCGTCGAGACCAACGGACTGAGTCTCGACCTCTCCGCGTTGCGCGGTGTGCTGTCCACGGACCCTGGGCGCAGACGCGCGACCGCCCTCGCCGGCACCCGGATCCACGATTTCTACGAGCCGCTGTGGGAGGCCGGGCTGGCGTTGCGCAACCAGGGCGACATCGACACCCAGCAGATCGCCGGGGCCGTGGCCACCGGGACCCACGGCTCGGGCACGCGCTACACCAGCCTGTCGGGGGTCGTCCGCGGTCTGCGGATCGCGACCGGGACCGGCGAGCTGATCGACATCGGCGAGGACGACCCTGACCTGCTGCACGCGGCGCAGGTGTCGGTCGGGATGCTCGGCGTCGTCACCCGACTCGACCTCGAGGTCACCGACGCCTACCGCCTGCGCGAGCACGTCGGCCTGCGGTCGTGGGACGACGTCATGGAGCACTGGGACCAGCTCGTCGCGGAGCACCGCCACTTCGGCTTCTTCTGGCTGCCGAGCGAGGAGTCGGGAACGCTCTACAACCTTGACGGGCACGGTGAGCGCATGGCCGACCAGTGCTACGTGAAGGTGTACGACGAGGTCGACCCGGATGTCGCCGACAGCGCCACCGAGGGGCACCGGGTCGACCGCTGCTACCGGATCTTCCCGATGGTCTACGACCCGAACTTCCACGAGCTGGAGTACTTCGTGGCGCTCGAGCACGCCCCGCAGGCGTTGCGCGCCATGAGGGAGCTGATGCTCGCGAGCCTGCCGGACTCGGTCTATCCGCTCGAGGTGCGCACCGTCGGTGCTGACGAGGCGTTCCTCTCCTCGCAGTACCAGACCGACACGGTCGTGATCTCGGTGTCGGGCAAGCCGGGGACCGACTACTGGGCCTACCTGCGGTCGGTCGACGCGCTGCTGGCCGACTTCGACGCACGGGTCCACTGGGGCAAGCTGCACTTCCTCACACCCGAGCGGTTGCACGAGCTCTACCCTCGCGCTGACGACTTCATCGCGCTCCGCCGCAAGCTCGACCCCGAGGGCATCTTCCTCAACGACCACCTGCGACCGCTGTTCGCCTGAGCCGCGGATCGAGGACGCTAGGGGTTCGCAGCCTTCTTGGCGGGCGTCTTCCTCGCAGGCGCTCTTGGCCGGCGTCTTCTTGGCAGGCGTCTTCTTGGCAGGCGCCTTCTTGGCTGGCGTCTTCTTGGCTGGCGTCTTCTTGGCTGGCGTCTTCTTGGCTGGCTGGGTCAGCGCGGCGCGGGTCGCCGACGACGGACCCGCCCCAGGCTTGTCCGCGCGCTGGTGCGCCGCCTCGGGCCGCGCGGTGACGCCACTGTTCTCAGCGTCGGACGGCAGACCGAGGCCCTGCTCCAAGGCAGTCAGCGTCTCACCGGTGTAGACGGCCAGCCGCTGCAGGTGCGGCACGGCGTCCCGGTCGCCGATGAAGCCGAAGTTCATCGTGTCGGCGTACGTCTCCAGCGTGATGTTGAGCGCCATCCCGTGCGCCGGGATCGACACCGGGTAGACCGCCTCGAGGCGCGAACCGTGCAGGTAGAGCGTCTTCTTCGGCCCGGGCACGTTGGAGAGCACCAGGTTGAAGGTGGTCGGCAGCGGGTTCTTCACACCGGCGATCGCCGCCACGGTCTGCGCGATGCTGGGCGCGAGCAGGTAGCCGGAGTAGGCCAGAGCGGGCAGCTGCCCCAGTCCGGCCATCTTCTGCTTCGCCTGGCTGGTCGAGTCGATCACTGCCTCCAGCCTGCGCACCGGGTCCTCCACGTGGGTGCCCATGGAGGCCATCAGTACCGCGACCTTGTTGCCGCCGCCCTCGTCTCCGCCTTCGCGGATGTTCACCGGGACGAAGGCCACCAGCGGCTTCTCGGGCAGCTCCCCGAGCTCGTCGAGGTAGGCACGGAGCCCACCGCCGCAGACCGCCATCACCACGTCGTTCAGGGTGCCGCCGGACTCCTTCGCGATGGCCTTGAACCGCGAGGTGGCGAACTGCTGGGTGGCGAGCCGACGGGTGCGGCTGGTGCGCTGGTTGAGGATCGTGTCGGGGGCGCTCCACCCGCCCTTGAGGTTGGCGTGCTCCTCGCCACGGCTGAGCTCGAGCTTCGCCACGGCCTTGGCGACGCCTGCCGCGGACCCGACCGCCCCGATGGCGCCCTTGGCCACGCCGGTGGCGGTGCCGCTGACGGCGCGGAACAGCGACCTGGCCTGCTTGGGCGGCTTCGGACGCTTCGGCGGCTCCAGGCTGAAGAAGAACTTCCCGTCCCTGCTCTCGGGGTCCTCCGAGAGCGAGCGACCGAGCATCTTCACCGCGGTGAAGCCGTCCACCAGGGCGTGGTGCACCTTGGTGTAGAGCGCGAAGCGACCGCCTTCGAGTCCCTCGATGACGTGCAGCTCCCATGGCGGCCTGGTGAAGTCGAGCTGGTGGCTGTGCAGCCGCGAGACCAGCATCCCGAGCTCGCGCTCGTCACCCGGGCTGGCCAGCGCGGAGCGGCGTACGTGGTAGTCGAAGTCGAAGTTGTCGTCCTCGATCCAGGACTGGCGAGGATGGCGCAGCAGGAACGGGTGCGTCAGCTTCATGTTCCACGGCGAGGTGATGCTGCCTGCGCGCGCCACGTCGAGGATGTCGCGGAGGTACGTCGGGCCTGCGTCCGCCGGCGGCGTGAACGGCATCAGCGAAGCCACGTGCATCATCGTCTCGGGCGTCTCGGTCCACAGGAACATCGCGTCTTGTGGGGGGACGCGTCTCTTGGTGCTCATGGGCTGATCTTGTCGCACTCTGGGTCACCTCGTTGCCGACGCCCAAAAATCCTTGACCCTGCAAGAGGCCACTTGCTACACAGGTCGTACGACGCACGTCCGTGCACGCAGCAGCCGAGGAGCAAGACATTGGTCGACGCGACGGCTGAGGATCAGGTCACCGTGGAGCGCCGCCTGCCCGCGGCGATCGTCACCTTGAACCTGCCTGACCAGCGCAACCCCCTGTCCGTGTCACTGATGCGCGCGCTCAGCAACGAGCTGAAGGCGCTCGCGAAGGACGACGAGGTCCGCGTCGTCGTGATCCGGGGCGCGGGCAAGATCTTCTCCTCGGGTCACAACCTGCGCGAGATGACCGATCGTGCACTCGAGGAGCAGCGCGAGATCTTCGAGGTCTGCACCGAGATGATGCAGACCGTCCAGCAGATCCCCCAACCCGTGATCGCCCAGGTGCACGGTGTCGCGGCCGCTGCAGGCTGCCAGCTGGTCGCGACCTGTGACCTCGCCGTGGCCGCGGACACCACCGTGTTCCTGACCCCCGGTGTCCGCATCGGACTGTTCTGCTCGACCCCGATGGTGGCCCTCAGTCGCAACGTCGGACGCAAGCGGGCGATGGAGATGCTGCTGACCGGTGAGCCGATCGATGCCGCGACCGCCGTCGAGTGGGGCCTGATCAACCGAGCCGTCCCAGCAGATCAGCTCGAAGCCGAGGTCTGGAAGTTCGTCGAGCGCCTGGCAGCGTCCAGCCCGTTGACCATGGGAATCGGCAAGCAGGCGTTCTACGAGCAGATCGACCTCCCCCAGGCGCAGGCCTACGACCTGATGTCGGAGACGATGGCGACCAACGCCATGGCCTGCGACGCCCAGGAAGGCATCGACGCGTTCCTGACCAAGCGCGAGCCGAGCTGGCAAGGCAGGTGACACGCGGAGGAAGGTGACGCCTGCCCTGCCCTGGCCAGCGTGCGGAGCGCGTCAGCTGACCGGCTCACGCACCGGCTCGGTAGCACTGCGGGCACCGGCGTCAGCCAGGTGCGCAGTCGGAGCGAAGGGGTGGTCGCGCTCGAGCTTGGCGCCTTCGATGTCGACGTCAGGCATGAGCTTGTCGAGCCACTTCGGCAGGTACCACGCCTGGTCGCCGAGCAGGGCCATCACGGCCGGGACGATCGTCATCCGCACCACGAACGCGTCGACCAGGACGCCGAAGGCCAGCGCGAAGCCGATCGACTTGATGGTGGCATCGTCCCCGAGGATGAACCCGGCGAAGACCGAGGCCATGATCAGGGCGGCCGCGGTGACCACCCGTGCGCCGTGGCGGAAGCCGCCGACGATGGACTCGCGAGCCGTGGCGCCGTGGACGTAGTCCTCGCGCATCCGGCTGACCAGGAACACCTCGTAGTCCATCGCGAGCCCGAAGAGCAGGCCCACCAGCAGGATCGGCAGGAAGCTGATGATCGGTCCCGTCGACTGCAGGCCGACCAGGTCGGCCAACCAGCCCCACTGGAACACCGCCACGAGGGCACCGAACGTCGCAGCGAGGCTGAGCAGGAAGCCCACGGTGGCCTTGAGCGGCACCAGGATCGACCGGAAGGCCAGCGTCAGCAGGAGTAGCGAGAGCCCCACGACGACGATCAGGAACAGGGGCAGGGCGTCGGTGAGCTTCTTGGAGATGTCGATCCCGAGCGCGGTGTTGCCGGTGACGAAGATCTCCGCTCCGGTGGCGTCCTTGATCCCGGACTGGAGCTCGCGGATCGAACCCACCAGGTCCTTGGTCGCCGTGTCGGCAGGCCCGCTCTTGGGGAACACGGTGACGATCGCGGTGTCACCGGCAGGGTTGAGCGTGGGCGGGGTGACCGCAGCCACGTCCGAGAGCTCGGAAATGGACCGAGCGGCGCCCTTGGCCGCCTCGTCGACGTCGTCGGAAGCCTGACCGTCGACCACGATCGTGAGCGGCCCGTTGAAACCGGGACCGAAACCGTCAGCCAGCAGGTCGTAGGCCTTGCGCTGCGTCGTGTCCGAGGTGAGGTTGCCCTCGTCGGGCAGCCCCAGCTCCAGATCGAGCGCCGGCACCGCCAGCACACCGGCCCCGATGACGGCTGCGACCAGGAACGCGGCCGGTCGCCTGGTGACCAGCCTGGCCCACTTGGTTCCGGTGGACTCGGTGGACTTCAGGCGCGCCTGACGTCCACGGAAACCGGGGATGGTCCAGCGGTCGAAGCGGCTGCCGGCGAAGCCGAGCAGGGCCGGCACCAGGGTGAGGGCGACGAGCACGGCCACGCCGACCATGCCGGCTGCGACCAGACCCATCGTGCTCAGGAAGGGGATGCCCACCACCGTGAGACCGGCGAGGGCGATCATCACCGTGGCGCCGGCGAAGACCACAGCGCTGCCGGCGGTCCCTACCGACATCGCCGTCGACTCCTTGGGGTCCATGCCGTCGGCCAGGTGCTGCTTGTGGCGGATCGAGATGAACAACGCGTAGTCGATGCCGACGGCCAGACCCACCATCAGGCCCAGGGTCGGCGCGGTGCTGGTGAGCTCGACGACCGAGGACAGCGCGAGTGTGCCGGCCATGCCGGCTCCGACACCGATCAGGGCGGTCAGCAGCGGAAGCCCGGCGGCGACCAGCGAACCGAAGGTCACCGCGAGCACGAGCAGGGCGATCAGGACGCCGATGACCTCCGTGGCGCTCTGCTCCGCGACGGCCTGGGTGGCCTCCCCGCCGAACTCGACCTCGAGACCGGCGGCTTGCGCCGCGTCACCTGTTGCCACAAGCTCCTCCTGCACCGAGGAGGTGACCTGGTCGAACTCGGCGTCGTAGCCGACGGTCGCGTAGGCGATCCGGCCGTCCGGGGACACGGCCTGCGTGGCGAACGGGTCGCTCACGGTGCCGACCAGGTCTGCCTGGGCGGCCTCTGCCAGGGTCTCCTCGATGGCCGACTTCATCGCGGGGTCCGTCACCTGCGAGCCCTCGGGGGCGGCGAACACGATCCGGGCGGTGGGCCCGCCTGCGGCGGTCTGCGGAAACCTCTCCTGGAGGAGCTCCGTAGCGGTCACCGACTCGACCCCCGGGATGGACAGTTGAGCGTCGGCGTTCTTGCCGAACGCGCCTGCCAGGCCGCCGAGGGCCACCAGGGCCAGCACCCAGGCCGCGAGCACCACGCGGCGGCGCTCGAACGCGAAGCGTCCGATGCGATAGAGGAAGGAAGCCATCTGAGTCGTCTCCTGACCAGGAATGAGTGCGGGCCAATCGATCTGACCGATCGGCAAGTAGAGGTTGTCACGAGCACTTTCCGATCGTCAAGTTGCCTTCTGACCGATCGGATAGTCGCCGACTTCACGATGGGTCAGTGTGGCGCTTGCCGATCGTAAAGCGATCGTTCTTGCCCGCACGGCTCGGCGACCGCTACTCTCACCCCATGCAGACCGCCACCGCGTCGCCTCCGCCCTCCGCCGCCGAGCCCAGCCGGCGGTTCGTGGACGCCGCACTCGACCTGTTCATCGAGCACGGGTACAACGGCACGTCGCTGCAGATGATCGGCGATCGCCTCGGAGTGAGCAAGGCGGCCGTGACCTACCACTTCAGGTCGAAGGAGGAGCTCCTCTCCGCGGTGGTCGCGCCCGCTTTCGAGGACCTGGCGCACCTCTTGGACGCGGTGGAGACCGTACGCCGAGAGAGCACTCGACGACGCGAGGCGCTGCACGCCTACATCGACTACCTGATCCGTCAACGCCGGGTCGCCTCCTGGCTCAGCCGGGACGTCGCCGCCCTGACCCATCCCGGGGTGATCGAGCCGGCCCAGGCGCTCACCGGCCGCGTCGATGCCCTCCTGGTCTCCGACGCGGACGACTCCCTCGCCCGGATCTGGGGGGCCGCCATCAGCCAGGCACTCACCGGGCCGATCCTCAACGCCATCGACGTATCCGACGACGAGCTGCGGGTGCAGCTCGAGGCCATCGGTGACCAACTGATTCGCGGATATCAGGCTGCCAGGCGCCGGGCTACGTCGCAGGAGAGCTGACCCGATGGCCAAGAAGAGATGGACCGACCTGACGCGGGCTCAACAGAACCTGGTCTGCGTGGCCGCGGCACTCGAGGGAGTCCTCACCGCCATCGCCCTGCGCGACCTTGCCACGCGACCCAGCGAGGACGTGCGTGGGTCACGAGCCGCCTGGGCGCTCGGGTGCATCCTCCAGCCCGTCGGACCGCTGGCCTACCTTGCCTACGGACGCAAGCGAGACTGAACTTCCTCCGCGCTTGAGGTGAGGGCCGGGTGAGGTCCCCACACCACCCTCCCCACCCGAGACCTTGGCGCTTTCGCAGCGAGGTCCCTCGACCGGTCCGGCGGCTGGCCTGCGCGTACGGGTGCGCCGCGATCTAGCTGCCCGGCTTGGCGGTCTGTGTCGGAATCGTGATCCCACCGGGAGCCGTGCTCGGCCGCGGTCGCGGGCGGACCGAGGGCGGACCGGGACGTGGGCTGCGCTGGCGCGCCACGGCCACCTCACCGAGGTAGTGGCGCGGAGTCCGACCTGGCGGCAGTCCCCGCTCCTCGACGACCCGCTGGGCGACGTCGCGCAGCTTGGTGTTGGAGTGGTTGGACAGCCGACGCAGCAGGTCGAAGGCGCGCTCGCGGTCCAGCCCGTAGCGGGCCATCACGATCCCCTGGGCCATTCCGATCACATGGCGCGCCTCCACGGAGTGGGTCAGGGCCGCGCCCTGTCGCGCGGCGAACAGCGCAACCGCGGCATGGGTGGCGAAGGAGTAGGCGATCGCGATCGCGCTCGCGTCGTAGGCCTCCGGCGTAGCGCTGTAGAAGCTCAGCGAGCCGAGCATCTGCGGCCCCGCAGCCAGACGGACCGCCAGCACCGAGGACATGCCGAGGTCGGAGATCCGGCGTCCGAGCTGCGGCCACCTCGTCTCCTGCGCGGCGTCGGAGACCAGCGAGACCTCGGTGTTCCAGGCGACCTCGACCGCCGGGCCCTCGTTGCGCCGGTGCTGGAGCTCGTCGCACGCCCCGGCGATGCCGGAGGTTGCCGCCGCGGTCCTCAGCTGCTTGCCGATCCGCTCGCTGATCACCGCGTGCTCGCAGGCGTCCACGATCTCGACGGCCTTGGCCACGATGCTGCGCATCGCGACGCCCGAGTCGGGAAGCATGAGCAGCTCCCGGCTGATCCGTGCCATCTGCACGGTGGTCTCTACATCCGGTCCCACGTCGCCCCCCCGAAACTGACCGCGCCGTCGCGAGGAGCCGTGCGCGGCCACGGGCAGATCGGGGTGTCGTGCTGCGAGGGCAGTGCACGGCCCTCACCTTGCTCGAAGTGCCAGGGCGCCATCGTCCCCCTCACCCCGCCCCCGTGCCAGTCACTGTCATCTAGTCGTCATCCAAGAGCCCGTGCCGACCGCAGCGGCGCAGCGTGGGATGCTCCAGCGCCAACACAGCGCAGTCTCGACGCAGGCCGGGGTCACGCGCCGATCGTGGTGGGTGCCGCGCACCACCAGACGTCCTGCTCCCCCAGGCGCCAACCGTGTCGGGACGCTCACCGCTGCCGGCCAGCGCACACCTCCCACCCGGACGCTCAGCCCGAGGACCTGGACGGGGCTGTTCGTCTCGTTGGTCACCGAGCCGGTCACCAGGATCCGGTGCGAGCCACGGCCGAGCCGGGTGCCGCCCAGCAGACCGGGACGGAACTGGGCTCGCTCCAGGTCGACGGCCGGGGCCGCGCCGGTCGGGCATGTCACCCGGGTCCCGTCCTGCTGCACCACCCGCGGCAGCAGCGGGGGGCCTTGGAGACCTCGGGGGACGCCCGTCTGAGGCTGGTCCGCGGCCGGAGCACCGGTCGTCCCGCAGCCACCCGCACCGAGGAGAAACACCACTGCCAGCACCGGTCCCGCACCCAGGTGGAGGACCCTGCGGCGTACCTGGCTCAGTGGCACGATGCGCTCCCCGAGTCGGCAGCGCTCGAGCCCGGCACCGGGACGAACGACCAGTCGTAGCTCCCCGGGTGGAGAGTCATCTGCAGCACGCCGAAGGTGTTGGCGATCCGGGTCTCGCTGTTGGCCGAGGGCGTGGCGCGCACGGCGAAGAAGCTGCGCCCACCGGTGCCGACCAGGAGCTCGCGGATCCCCCGCGCCGCATCCGCGTTGCCGGCCGAGTCCTGGGGCGCGAACCTCTCATAGAAGTGCGCGTGCCCGTTGAGGACCACGTCCGCCCCCTTGTCGTAGAGCAGTCGGTAGATGCTGACCATGTCGGGCTGGTGGTCCTGGCTGGAGGAGAACAGCGGGATGTGCCAGTAGGCCAGGGTGCAGGAGTTGCTGTGGGTCTGCAGGTCGTTGAGCAGCCACTGATACTGCGGGTTGCCGGGATTGCAGCCGCCGACCACGCCGCACTGGCTGTCCAGGGCGATCAGGTGCCAGGTGCCGATGTCGTAGGAGTACCAGGAGGTGCAGCTGCTGGTGCAGGACGGGTCCTGCGGGTGCGAGACAGGTCCGAAATACTGGAAGTACCCCGCACCCCCGGTGGGCTGGACCGCCGAGCCGGTGTAGCCGTACTCGTGGTTGCCCGGGACCGGGTGCACGATCTGGTCGAGGCGCCCCCAGGACGGTGCGTACATCGTCTGGTACTCGCTCAGGCTGCCGAGCTCGTAGGCGTTGTCACCGAGCGCGAGGAGCGCGTCCGGGTGCAGGGACATGGCCAGGTCGGAGGTCGCGAGCTGCTGGCATGAGGTCACGGTCGGGGTCTTGCCCTGCGGGCAGGCGATGTCGCCGGCTGCCACGATCGTCGGGTCACCCGCCGCGGCGGTCGCGGTGACGGTCCCAGTGGGCGTCTGGGTGGGCGTCTGGGTGGGCGTCTGGGTGGGCGTCTGGGTGGGCGTCTGGGTGGGCGTGCCGTCCCGGACGGGGTGGGTGCTGGGACCCCTCCGCTGGTCACCACCAGGCGCGGCCGGTAGCTGGTGGCCTCCCGGCTGCCGACCTTGTTGGCCGAGGTGCGTGCGGTGCTCAGCACGAAGGTGTACGTGCCGTTGCCGGTGATGCTCGAGGTGAGGTCGGCGTTGACCCAGGTGTTGAGGGTCATCGGCTTGGCCGACCCGACCTTGACACCCGGTGGGGGTGCGTTGCTCCAGGTCACCCCCGTCTCGGTCCAGTCGTTGGTCGCGGTCGAGACCTCGAGGCCGTCAGTGGAGGACGAGTAGCTGTAGAGCTGCAGCGACGCGGACGAGACCGGGCCACTGATCCCGCTCACCGCGACCTTGAGGTAGGTGCGCTGCTCGGGCCCGTTGGCAGAGAGCGCCTGGGCGTACAGCGTGAAGGCGCCCCCGGCACTGGCATCGGGCTGGTCCGAGCGCACCGTCGCATCGGCCGTCGGGGTGAAGGACGTGGTCACTGGCGGACTCGTGCTGGGCGTGGGTGCGGGAGCCGTCGCTGTCGGGGTGGACGTCGTAGTCGGGGTGGACGTCGTAGTCGGGGTGGACGTCGTAGTCGGGGCGGACGTGGCCGTGGTGCCGGGCTCCACGACCAGCTGCGGCGGGGTGGCGGTGGACTCACGGCTACTCAGCTGCTTGGTCGAGGTCGCAGTGGTCGTCACCGCGAGCGTGTAGGTCCCGTTTCCGGTCACCACCGAGGAAACGTCGAGCTCGGACCACGCGTTCACCGCGATGTTGGGCATCGACCCCACCAGGGTGTCCACGCCGGGAGCGTTGGTGAAGGTGATGCCCGACTCGGTCCAGCCGTTCGCGGCGGTCGAGACCTGCAGGCCGGGCGCGCTCTGGGCGTAGCTGTAGAGCCGCAGCGTGACCCGCGCGGGCGCGGTGCTGAGTCCGGTGACGTCGAACTTCACGTAGCTCGTGATCGTGGGCGTGGTCGCGGAGAGGGCAGCGGCGGCCAGAACGTACTTCGACCCGTAGTTCACCTCGGGGTTGTCGGAGCGCACGTAGCTGTCCGCCGAGGCCTTGACCGTGATCGGGGCCGCCGAGGCCTGCGACCCCAGGGCGGCCGGGATCCCGAGGGCCACCAGCCCCAGCACTGCGATCAGGCACAGCCGTAGGACGCGAGCCGGAGCGGGTATGGAGCGACGAGCGGGTCTGCTGGGCATCGGAGTCACCTGTCGGCTAGTGGGGTGGAGGAATGGCACGCGATGGTGAAGCCGGCCTGACGAGCACGGGTGGTCTCCTCGGAGAAGCTCCGTGAGTAGTGGCCGGTGCGGTCGGCGTCGAAGTACTGGTGTGCCTCGTAGCGAATCTGCTCGAGGGGGTCCCGGATCCAGGCCCGCGGGTGGTAGCTGCGCCAGTTGCTCGGCGACGCGCCCCCGTACCCGGAGACGAACAGCGTGTGCTGGTCGCCGGCGGCTCGCAGTGCGTCAACGACGCGCTGCGAGGCGGTCTCCCAGCGGCGTACGCCGGTCGAGGTGCTGCTCGCGAGCTGGGTCGGCTCGTTCATCAACCCGAGCCCGACCACGCTGGTGTCCTCCCGCAGCGCGAAACTCATCCGGCGCCAGAAGTCGACGAGGTCCGAGTCGGGAAGCTTGGCGCTGCCCAGCGTGAGCCGGCGGCTGGCCCGCCCCGGTGCGGCCGTCAGGTAGTCGCCGTAGTTGTGCAGGTCGAGGACCACTCCGACCCCGGCGGCCCGGGCCGCGTCCAGAGCCCGGCCCAGTCGGCCCAGCTCACGGCTGTCCAGCGGCTTGCGCAACCGGGGCTGCAACCGCTCCCAGGTGACGGAGAGCCGCACGATGCGCGCACCGGCTGCCGCCAGCTGCTTGAAGTCGGCCTCGTCGTCGTAGTAATAGTCCTTGCCGTAGGTGCCCACCCGCGCGTTGCTGTACCAGCGGGGACCTTCGGGGCCGGCCGCGAACGCACCACTGGGCAGGTCCATCCCCCGCAGCGCCGTCGCAACTTCGCGGTGCCGCTGGACCACCGCGGCTTGGGCACCCAGCACCGGAGGGGCGTGCTCACCACGAAGGCGGTAGATGGTCAACGGGTAGGAGCGCGGCCACCATCGGCCCGCCGCCCAGGCGGTCACCCAGAGCCCGGCCAGGTCAGCCCCGTCGTACCAGGTCGAGGCGACGTCGTTCCACTGCGCGGAGTCGCGCCCGCCGGGCCAGCCGACCTCACCCACATAGCCACGCGCGTGGTTCCTCTGCAGCCAGTCGGTGTACTGGCGCAGGTCGGCCAGCGCCCGGGCCGCCACCGGCGAGTCCACGCACGGCGGAGCCTCGGCGCCGTCGTGCTCGAGCACGGCCCAGACCCCCGCTGCCAGTCCCAGCAGCACCCCGAGCACCACCGTGCGCATGAGCACACGCGCACCGAGCCCGACCTGACCCGACCGAGCCCTCATCGCCGGCCTGCCTCGTCGTGGGCGACCCGCCACACCATCACCCGGTCCTGGGGTTCGCCGAAGCTGGCCACGATGCTGCCGTGCTCGAGCGCCCGGCCCAGGGTCGGGAACTGGTTGGTGGTGTCCCTGCTCGGGGTCAGGTCGTCGTTGAGGTGCACCGACAGGGCGTCCTGGTGGTCCAGCACGAGGTAGTCGATCCCGGTCCACGCATCGGTGGCGGGGAGCTTGACGTCCTTGTCGACGTCGAGCTTGGTGAACCAGATCACCCGGTCGCGAGGATGCCCGTGCCGGACCAGGTCCACCCAGAAGGCGTCGTCCACGACCAAGGTCTGGTCAGGAGTGGTCGAGCTCTTGAGCCATGAGAGCGCGGCGGACTTGCCGGCGTCGCGGTCGTGGTTCCACAGGTCGAGAAGTCCGTAGCGCCACGACGGGTAGACCGCCGTGGCGAGCAGCAGTACGCCGGTGGCGACCGCGCACCCGGTGGCCAGACGCACCGTGCCGCCCACCGCACCGCCGTGCTCGGCGCGTGCTCGTCGCCCCCAGGGCAGGCGCTGGGAGATCCGCGACCACTTCCACAGCACGTCGACCACACCGGCGAAGGTGAGGGCCGCGAAGGGGATCATCGCGATCACGAACGGGTAGGGCAGGTAGCCGCTGCGCAGCAGGCTGCTGACCTGGATCGCGAAGGCGAGCGCCACCGCGCGCGTCCGGGTCATCAGCAGCCCCGGGACGATCGTCAGCAGGCAGGCCAGGCACGTCCACTGGTCCAGGGAGAGCCAGGTCGTGACCACCGTGTGCGCGGTGCTGTTGGCGTCGAAGACGCTGCCGCTGCCCTCCCGCTGGAACAGCTGCCACTCGATCGCCCACTGCAGGCTGACGTGACCGGGCCCGGCCCAGAGCTCGTTCTTGATCAGGGCGTAGAGCGGGTAGAGCATCCCGAGCAGGCTCACCACGGTCATGAACATGGTCAGCGTGAACTTCCGGTTGCGCACGTCGGTGCGCTGCCAGAACAGCAGCATCAGCGCCGGCATGAACAGCAGCGCCGTCTCCTTGCTGAGCACCGCGACCGCGAAGCACGCGGCGCTGGCCGCGGCCGCCCAGATCGAGCGCCGAGGGGCGGCGGCGAAGAAGAACGCCGCGAGCAGCCACGGGGTGACCAGGTTGTCGAGCAGCGCCGTGCGTTGGAAGTAGACCGCCAGCGGGCTGAGCGAGAACAGGCAGACCGCCAGGGCGGTGGTGACGCGGCTGAAGTCGAGCCGCCGGGCCAGGCGGTACATCAGCACGATCGCGACGAGCTTGCACACGAAGGCGAACTCACGACCGGTGGCCACGGCGTACGGCAGGCGCGCGAAGGCGTCGGTGAGCGTGTTGTACAAGCCCATCTGCAGCTGTCCGAGCGGCGGGTGGGCGTACCAGTAGGTGTAGTGCGCGAGCTGGTGCAGGTGCGGCACCGCCCAGGCGTACGCCGTGTAGGTGCCTTCGTCGTCGAAGCGGCCAGGTGAGGTGTACATGCCGCGGGCGTGCACGGTCCCGCCCACCGTGAGCAGCAGCGAGAGCAGGCCGAGGTCGACCCGGTCCCTGCGCAGCCGGGCCAGCACTGCCTGGCTCAGCCACAGCAGCCGATCGGTCAGGGTGGGGGCGACCGCGCGCTCGAGCGCCGCCAGGTCGAGCTCGATGTCGAGCGGGGGCAGGGTCGTCGGGTGCGTCACAGCACGAACTCCTCGTGGTCGGTCAGCACGACAGGGCGGTGGGCCCCGACGTGACTGGTCTTCTCCCAACCGCGCTCGCCGCGCAGCTCACGGGCGGTGGCGCGGACGGCAGCTGCGGCCAGGATGATCTGGTAGGGCAGGGTGCCGAGCACCAGGCGCACGTAGTCGCGCAGCCGCACCCGCTCCCCGAAGGACTTGCCGAACTCGTGCAGCCCGACCATCTCGATGGCGACTGTGGCCAGGGTGGGCAACAGCGGGGCGAACGTGGCCATCACGACCAGGTCTGGCGCCTTGAGCACGAACATCGAAAGGATCGCGATCGGCACCAGCACGCCAGAGAACGCCTGCATGAACGGCATCGTCAACAGGTAGACAGCCATCATCCGCTGTCGCCGGGTGGGCAGCCGCCGCCACTCGCGCTTCCGCAGCACCTGCAAGAACCCCTGGCTCCAGCGGGTGCGCTGGCGGAACAGGCCCTTCAGGGTGGGCGGCGTCTCCTCACGGGTGGTCAGCTCCGGGCTGTAGGCGACGGCGACCCGCGCCCCCCAGCTGGACAGGCGCACACCGAGCTCGCAGTCCTCGGCCAGGCAGTCGGGGTCCCACCCCTGCGCCAGGCGCAGCAGGTCCGCGCGAATGAAGACCGTGTTGCCGCCCAGCGGGATGAAGCGCTTGCGGGCGTGCAGGTGCAGGCGCGAGGAGAACCAGAAGAAGTACTCCAGCACGTTGCGCAGCGACCACCACGAGGTGCGGAAGTTCATCAGCTGCACACCGCCTTGCACCACCTGCGCCTCGGTGGCCCGGAAGCAGGTGTCCACGTGCCGCAGCAGCGCGGGTGCCACCTCGTCCTCGGCGTCGAATACCCCCACGATGTCCTTGCTGCACAGCGGCAGCGCGGTGTTCAGCGCCTTGGGCTTGTTCTTCACCTCGTGCTGGTCGACCACGACCCTGACCCGGTCCTCGGTGGCGGCGAGCAGCTCGGCGACCGCCGCGGTGCCCGGGTCGTCGTGACCGACGATGATGATCACCTCGAAGTCGGGGTGGTCCGACTCCAGCAGCCGCGCGACCGTGTGCGGCAGCACCTGCTCCTCGTCGCGTGCCGGCACCAGCAGCGAGAACGAGAGCCGGGGTTCGTCCGGATCCGGGAACCGGGTCAGCGCGACCGACTCCGGCGTGCGCCACGAGTCGACCATCCAGGTCAGCGTGCTCAGGGCCACCACCAGGAGCACCAGCGAGGCGACCAGGTAGGCGGCGATGAGCCCGTCCATCACCACGACGTCACCCACCGACGAGACCGGGGATCCGGTCCGCCCAGTCGAAGCAGTCCGACCCCATCCGGCGTACCCGGACCTGGCCCAGCGCCGAGGCCAGCACGGTGCGCTCGCGCTCGCGCAACCGGTCGTGCTCCTCGCCCCCGATGACCAGGACAGGGGCGAGGTAGCGGAACGGTGGGAAGCCGTAGGCGTCGTCGGTGTTCTCGACGAGCTCCTCGAGCGCCTGCGCCGTCGGGATCTCCTCGAGCGTCGGCGCACCGCGCTCGATCACGAACACGTCGCTGACCTGCACCGACTCCAGCAGCTCGCAGGCCACCAGGCGGTCGGCGCCGTACTTCGGCGGTGGCACCAGGATCTGGGTGAGCGCGTTCGCGGTCATGATCGGCAGGTTCACGTTGCCCATCGCCAGCCCTACGCCACGCCCGGCCTTGGAGTGGATCCGGCTCTGCACCGCCAACCGTGCCCACTCGGCCCGGCTGAGGTCTCCGGGGTCGACGGCACGCAGCGTGTGGCTGCTGATCGTCAGCGGCTTGGGATAGCACTGCGCCGTCCCGTCGGGACTCAGGATCGTCATGTCGTCGGAGAGGAACCGGGCGCCCTTCTCGCGCAGCAGACGCAGCACCGTGCCGGTCTTGCCGGTGTCGGTCCTGGCCGAGAGCAGCACGCCGTGACCGTCCAGCTCGACGCACGCGGAGTGGAGCAGCATGTGGCCCTGGGAGGCGATCACGAACCGCAGCAGCGCCTCGATCACGTTGGTGTAGGCCACGTGCGGCGAGCGGGCCAGCAGTCGAGCTGAGCGTGACGGTGATCCGCTCGCCGAGGTCGATGGAGAAGTTGGCCGCCAACCGGCCGAAGTGCTCCTCGTAGCGCACGCCGACCGGTCCCTCGAACCGAAGCAGCCGGGCCCGGGGCTTCAGGGTCCCGCGACCCACCTTGCCGACACGGACCTCGATGTCGAGGTCCTTGCCGAGCCGGGGCTCTCGGAAGAACTCCAGCTCGCGCAGCGCGACCTGGCTGCCGATCGTGACCAGGCCGCCGACCGAGTAGCGGTAGGGCAGGTAACCGGTGCCGCGGGAGACGACCCGCCGCTCGCGGTAGCTGGCGGTCGGCGCCTCGCCCTCGTCGAAGAGCACGTCGACGGGCACGCGGGCGGGGCCGACCTCCGACGGGTGTGAGGCCCGCTGCCGGGGCACGAACAGCTCGGGAGGCTCGGGGGCGAAGGGGCGATCGGTCAGCGCGGTCATGAGAGTTCCTCCGTGAGGGTGATCCGCTCCTGTGAGCGGAATCGGACGAGAAAGCCGAGGGCGAGCGTCAGCACGTTCGCGGCGAGGTAGTGGACGCCGAGCACGCTGACCAGCAGCGCGAGGAACGGGATCCGGAGCAGCAGCACGGCGTTGCTCATCGCCATGAAGCCGAGGTAGCGGCTGAGCCTGCTCAGGCGCTTGGCACCGCGGTAGACGAGCGTGTCGACGAGGGCGAAGTTCCACGACGAGGCGATCTGCGTGGTGAGCGCGGCCGCCAGCAGGTAGTTCAAGTGCAGGGTGCGCGGGTCGGCGAGCAGCCACATCATCAGCAGGTTGACGCCCAGGCCGCTCAGTCCTACGGCTGCGAAGCCGGCACCCCGCTGCAACCGCCCTCGCCGGCGTACCCGGCTGAGGCTCTCGCTGACCCGCAGCGAGATCAGCTGGCGGAAGAACGTGATCCCCTCCCGCAGCGAGGCCTTGCTCTCGCCGCTGAACCGCTCACCGAACGTGAACGGCACCTCAGCCTTGGTGACCTGGCCCTCCCGGGCAAGCATCTCCAGCAGGATCTTGAAGCCCCGAGGGCGCATCGCGTCGAGGTCGAAGGCATCGCAGACGTACGGCGAAGAAGCCGCTCATCGGGTCGGAGATCCCACGGAGGTTGCTCGGGAAGACCAGCTTGCTGAGCACGGTCGAGCTGCTCGAGACCAGTGCACGACCCACCGAGGAGAGACCCTGGGCGGACCCACCCGGGACGTGTCGACTCGCCACGACCACCTCGGCGTGCTCGCGGAGGCCCGTGGCGACCAGCTCGGGGACCAGCTCGGGAGGGTGCTGCAGGTCGCCGTCCATCACCACCGCCCAGGGCGAGCGGGTGGCGCGCAGCCCCTCGAGCACCGCACCGCCCAGACCACCGTGACGTTGCGTCGGCGCGCGGTGCACGAGGTCGACCGACGTGTGGGTCAAAGCCGCGACCCGGACGATCTCCAGCGGCGTGCCGTCGTCGCTGTCGTCGACGAACAGGATCCGGTAGCTCTCGCCGGCCATCGCCCCGGTCAGGCGCTCCACGAGTGGGGCGATGTTGCACTCCTCGTTGCGGGTCGGGACCACGACGGTCACGGCGCACGCCATCGGGACGAGATCGGGAGGGAGGTCCTGGAGGCGGCTGAGCGCCTCCAGCTCCTCGATCGTGGGTGGGGGAACCGGTGACAGCCGGTTCAGATAGGCGACGGTCTCGTCGCGACTGGCGGGATCGCCGGTCGCGTCGTCGTCGTGTGCTGTGGACATGAGGCTCCTCGACTCGGATCAGGAGTGGAGGGTGTACGCAGCCGCACGAGACCGAGGTCAGACCACGGGGTTCGTGCACACGGGCTGGACGCGAGGACCTGGGCAGGCCAGCACGACGCTCGGGACCGGTTGCTGAGCACCCCTCCGAAGGGCAACGGGAGGTGGAGAGAGATCGGCGGGCGACGGTGTCGCGGGCGAGCGATCTCGAAGAAGGTGCGAGCGCTGCCGCTGGGTTGACGCGCGCTGACTGCGGGTGGAGCGAGCGGGGCCCCGATTGTTTGAATCCCCCGGAGAGCCGGTTGCCGGCTCGTGGCGAGAAGTACAGACAACGAATCGCCGCAGGTCAAGGCCTGCAGCCAGATGGTGCCGTCTGGCCCCAATGGCCTAGACCACGCGCCCACCGGCCCCGTCGGGAACCGACTCGACCTTGTCCCCGCGGCGTGAGCGTGCTTAGCGTCTGTGCACTTCCTTCGTCCAGGCCCACGCGGCGAAGGCACTGTCGAGCTGCTTCAGCCGACCCGTCTCGCCTCCCGGGGGAACCATGTCCACCACCGAGTCCTCGCCCCATGTCGCTGCTCCGGTCGCACTCGACCACGAGGAGCGCCCGTGGGGCGCCTGGCACGTCATCGACGTCAACGCCGGCTACAAGATCAAGCGCATCCGCGTCGACGTCGGCTGCCGTCTGTCCTACCAGAAGCACCAGCACCGCTCGGAGCACTGGGTGGTGATCAACGGGCTCGCCAGCTGCACCGTGGACGACGTCACGGTCGTGGCGGGGCCGGGAGAGTCGATCGACGTCCCCGTCGGCGCCAAGCACCGGCTGGCCAACTTCGGCAGTGAACCTCTGCTGATCATCGAGGTCCAGCGCGGCTACTACACCGGCGAGGACGACATCGAGCGCCTCGAGGACGACTACGGTCGGGTCGACCCGCCTGCCTGAGCGGGGTTGCTTCCGCCTCGGGCGGACGCCCGGTGAGGGTGGGGCAGCGAGACCGCGACCAGGGCGCCGCCCTCGCCGGACGTGCCGGCGACCAGGCGACCACCGCAGCCCTGTGCGACCTCGCGCACCAGCGCCAGTCCCAGGCCCGTCTGGGACTTGGGGTCCGCGGTGAGGTACGCCGCGTCCTGCGCGGTCGTCACTGCGCCCTGCCCCTCGGCCAGCCCGCGCAGGAGCATCGCGGGCATGCCCGGCCCCGAGTCCGCCACCCCGACCACGAGGTGGGTGCCGTCCACCTGGGCGAACGCGCGCACGGTGTCGCCCGGTCCGGTGTAGCGCACCGCGTTCTCCACCATGGTGTCGATGGCTGCGCGCAGTCGCTCCGGGGAGCACGCATGCTCGCGCACGGCGCACTCGACCCGCCAGTCGCGGTCAGCCAGCACCCGCCAGCGCTCGACGGTGCCGCGCAGGAGCCCGGCCAGGTCACGCCCCCCGGAGTGGTCCGGGTCGTCCATCCTGATGGTCCGCGTGATCCGGTCACTGGCCCGGACCAGGCGCTGGAGCTCCTCGCCGATCACCTCCAGGTCGCCGCGACGGGTCGCGTCGGTCTCCTGCGCGAGGAGGGCCTCGGCGTACCCGGTGGCGATCGTGGCGGGGGTTCGCATCTCGTGCGAGGTCATCTGGGCGAACCGCACCCGGTGGGCCGCACGCTCCCGGTCGCGGCGGGCGATGGTGGAGAGCTTCTGGTAGGCCCGGTGGCGACGGCGTACGTTCCACAGGACCAGCAGCACGAGGATCGACATCAGCGGGATCTCCGCGACCTCCGACCAACCGATCACCGCTGTCGCGGCGCGCACGACCAGCACCGCACCGCTGGCGACGGTGTAGACACCCACCGCGACCAGAGTGCGGCCCCAGGGCCAGGCCTCGAGCTCGTAGGCGAAGGCGATCGTGATCCACGCCACGTGGAAGGGGATGGTCTCCTCCCCCGGCACCAGCCACATCAGCGCAGTGCATGCGGTGGCCACCATCACCCAGGGAAGGAACAGGCGGTCCCGGGACCGGGTGGCCGGTGGCATGGCTCACTGCCCGGTGAAGCAGTAGCCGACGCCACGGACGGTCTCGATCGGCGGACGGCCCAGCTTGGCGCGCACGCGTCGCACGCAGACCTCGACCACGTTGCTGCCCGGGTCGGAGTCGGCTCCCCAGAGGTCGCGCAGCAGGTCCTCCTTGCGGCACACGTCCCCCTGCTGGCGCATCAGGTGCACGAGCAGGCCGAACTCCCGCTCGCTGAGCACCACCTCACCCCCCTCGCCGCGCACCCGTCGGCGCTCGAGGTCGACCTCCAGGCCGCCGGCGGCGAGGTAGCGGTCCTCGCTGCCCGCCCGCTGCCGCGGGACCGGCAGCAGGTGACGACGCACGCGTGCCAGCAGCTCGGCGGTGTGGAACGGTTTCTGCACGAAGTCCACGGCCCCACGGTCCAGTGCCAGCACCCGGGCACGGACCTCGTTGACCGCCGAGAGCACGATCACCGGAGGCGGCGCCTCGAGCTTGCCGAGCTCGGTGAGGAACTGCAGCCCGTTGCAGCGTGGCATCACCACGTCCAGCAGGACCAGCTCGATGTCGTGCTCGCGCAGCGCCTGAAGGGCCTCCAGACCGTCGGAGGCTGTGACCACCGTGTGGCCGTCGGCGACCAGGCACCGGCTCAACAGGCGGACGACGCGCGGTTCGTCGTCGGCGACCAGCAGTTTGCTCATCTGTTCCCGGGCGCCTCCGCCGCTCCCCGAAGGCGGCCGGTGAGCAGGAGCGCGCCCGCCCCCTTCCGAACGCTTGGAAGATACGCCCGGTCTCGCGCCCGGCTCCGGCACGGACTAGTCCAGCGAGGTGCGGCGCCCCTGCACGCTCTGCCGCCGCACGGGCAGCGATGGTCACAAGGCGGCGAGGAACCCCTGCACCCGCTCCATCAGCAGGCGCGAGGCCTCCGGGTCGTAGGCGTCCAGCGAGGAGTCGGCGAAGAGGTGCTGGTCGCCGGGGTAGAGGAACAGCTCGGCCGCCGGAGTGGAGCCGGCGAGCTCGCGAGCGGCGGGCAGATCCTCGTCGAAGAACTCATCGCCCTCCTTGCCGTGGATCTGCACCGGCACGCCGTCCGGCCAGGCCGTCCCGAACTCGGCAACCGGCAGGCAGGAGTACATGAGCAGTGCGCCACGGGCGCCAGGCCGGGTCTGCGCGAGCCGCTGCGCGATCGTGACGCCGAAGGAGAACCCGGCGTACACGAGGTCAGAGCTCGACGACTCGGCCACGGCCGCACCGCGCTCCCGGATGGCGTCGAACCCCGTGTCGCGTGCGAAGCCGAAACCATCCTCGATGCTGTCGAAGGTGCGGCCCTCGAACAGATCGGGGGTGTGTACGACGTGGCCGGCTTCGCGCAGCTCGTCGGCAAAGGCCCGCACCCCTTCGGTCAGGCCCTGGATGTGGTGGTAGAGCAGCACCTCGGCCATGTCAGTTCCTCTCGCCCGATTCGAGTGTGTTTCGACTCCGGCGACGCTAGGCCACGTCCCCCTGCTCAGGGAAGTGCTGTGCCGCGGTCGGCTTCGAGGCGCGCCAGGATCTTGTCGATCGCCGTGGAGAGTGCGTCGATCTCCTCGCGGGTCAGCGCGTCGAACACCAGCCGGCGCACGGTCGCGACGTGGGCGGGTGCCGCCGTCTCGATGGCGACACGGCCCTCGGTCGTGAGCACGACCCAGGCACCGCGCCCGTCATCGGCACACTCCTCGCGCCTGATCAGGTGGCGGCGCTCCATGCGGGTCAGGTGGTGGGAGACCCGGCTGCGCTCCCAGTCCAGGCCGCGGGCCAGCTGGCTGACCCGCACCCGGCCCTCGGGGGTGTCGGTGAGCTGCACCAGGACCTCGAAGTCGGGCAGGGAGAGGCCGGCGTCTGCCTGCAGCTCCCGGTGCAGCACCACGGGCAGCAGCGCGTTCAGTTGCAGCCATCGGCGCCAGGTTCGCTGGTCGTCTGCAGAGAGCCACTTCGGTTTCGCCATGCGTCCATCCTAACCGACTAGTTGACACGTCACGCATATCGCTGGCAACATGGATGACACGTCACCAAAACGGGTGTCGTACAGATCCCCCAAGGAGACCCTCGATGACCACCACCACCAACTCCCCCGCCACCCTGGCCGACCTCGCCGGCACCTGGACCATCGACGCCTCGCACACCCGGATCGGGTTCATGGCTCGGCACGCGATGGTCACCAAGGTCCGCGGCGCCTTCAACGAGTTCGAGGGCAGCGCCGTCGTCGACGCCGAGGACTTCACCAGGTCCACAGCGACGCTGACCATCGCGGCCACCAGCATCGACACGCGCAACGAGCAGCGCGACGGTCACCTGCGCAGCAACGACTTCCTCGCCATGGACGAGTACCCCGAGATCACCTTCGTCTCCACGAACGTCAACCGCACCGGGGACACCACCCTGGAGCTGACCGGAGACCTGACCATCAAGGGCACCACCAACTCCGTCACCATCCCCTTCGAGTTCGAGGGCACCGCGACCGACCCCTTCGGCAACCTCCGCGCCGGGTTCGAGGGCTCCGTGGTGATCAACCGCAAGGACTTCGGCATCACCTGGAACGCCGCCCTCGAGACCGGTGGCGTCCTGGTCAGCGACAAGATCACCCTCGAGTTCGAGGTCTCCGCGATCAAGAACGCCTGACCCGGGTACGCCGGGGCCGGTCTATCTGGCGACGGGGTGGAGCGTGACGTCGCGCAGATGACCGTCCTCGGCCGTGGCGGTGATGTAGGTGCAGTGCGGCTGGCGGCGACGATCCGTGGGCGAGCCGGGGTTGAGCAGCCGCAGCCCGCTCGCGCTCGTCGAGTCCCACGGGATGTGGCTGTGCCCGAAGACCAGGACGTCGAGGTCCGGGAACCGGTCACTGCAACGCTGTTCCCGGCCCTTCGCGGAGCCGGTCTCGTGCACCACACCAAACCTGATGCCCTCGACCTCGACGTACGCCACCTCGGTCAACCGCTCGCGCAGTCCGCCGTGGTCGTTGTTGCCCCAGACCGCCACCAGGCGGCGCGACCGCTGCTCGAACTCGTCGAGCACCCACTCCTCCACCCAGTCGCCGGCGTGCACGACCACGTCGGCCTCCTCGATCGCCGCCCACACCTGCGCCGGCAGGTCGCGGGCCCGCTTCGGCAGATGGGTGTCGGCCACCAGCACCATGCGTGTCGTCACGGGATCAGTGAACCGACCTGCCCACCTCCGGACAAGCAGGGCCCCGATCCAAGACCACGCACCCAGACTCGAGAACCCGGTCGGCCGCGGCTTGGACCGGATGCGTTCGCCGGTCCCCGGCAGAATGTGGCAGTGCAGACCTTCCTCCCCTTCGCCGACTTCGAGCAGTCGGCTCGCGCCCTGGACACCAAGCGGCTCGGCAAGCAGCGTGTGGAGACCATCCAGGTGGTCCGCGCGCTGACCCGGCCCGGATACGGATGGGCCAACCACCCGGCGGTCCTGATGTGGAAGGGCTTCGAGGAGGCACTCGGCCGGTACGGCTTCACCTGCTGCACGATCTGGACCGAGCAGGGTTTCGGTGACACCTGTGCGCTCACGATCGCCACAGACCTGCGCACCGCCGGGATCGACAGCGTGCGCACGCAGTCCCAGCTGCGCGATGCGCGCGCCCTGCCGCCGTGGCTCGGTGACGCTGCGCTTCACCGCAGCCACCGCTCCGCACTGGTCCGCAAGGACCCGGAGCACTACCGACCACTGTTCCCCGACGTGCCCGACGACCTCCCCTACGTCTGGCCGGTGCGGTCCGCGAACGTGGTGGCAGCCGAGCAGCGCAAGGCCGAGAACGAGGTACGCCGGCAGGCACGCGCTCGTGCACGGGCCCAGCAGGAGGCGGAGCGGTCGCACCGACGACGCAGCCGGGCTGCGAAGAAGGCCTGGCAGACCAGACGTCTGAACGCTCAGGAGGAACCGAACGGGTCGCCACCAGCCGCGGAGTGACCCCTTCCCGAGACCGGGTGGGTGCCGTCGGCCGTGGGGAGCGAGACGCGAACCACCAGGCCCCCCGTCTCGCCAGCCTCGAGGACCACGGTGCCGCCCGCCTGCTCCACGAGCTCGCGCACGATGGCCAGGCCCAGTCCGCTGCCACCGGCGTCGCGGTCCCGGGCCTCGTCGAGCCGGGTGAACCGGTCGAAGACGCGCTCCCGGTCGGCCTCGGCGACCCCGGCACCGTCGTCGGATACCAGCACCTCGACCGTCGACGCGTGCGTTCGCGCCTCGATCCGCACCTTGTCGGCGGCGTGCCTGACCGCGTTGTCCACGAGGTTGCCGAAGACCCGCCGCAACGCCTCAGCCTCGCCGAGGACCGTGACCTCCGGGACTGGTCCAGTGGTCACCACGACGCGGTCACCCGCCCTCCGGCCCGCCACCTGGAGGAGGAGCTCACGCAGCTGCACCGGTCGCAGGGGCCGAGGCGGTGACGCGTCCCGGTCGAGCCGCGCCAGCACCAGCAGGTCTTCCACCAGGGCGCTCATGCGCGCGACCTCGCGCTGGAGGTCGCGGGTCGTCTCCGTGCTCTCCCCGAGCCGCTCCCCCACCTCGATCTGAGCCCGCATCGAGCTCAGCGGACTGCGCAGCTCGTGGGCGGCGTCGGCGACGAACGCCCGCTGCTGTGCGCGGGAGGTCGCGAGCCGGTCGAGCATGGAGTTCAAGGTGACCGCGAGGGCATGCACCTCGTCCCGGGAGGCTGACACGGGCAGCCTCGCGTCCTGCCCGGTGCCCGAGATCCGCTCGGCGGTCGCCCGAAGCGACTCCACCGGACTCAGCGCCGCGCCGATCACGCGCGAGGCGATCACGGCGAGCACCAGGAGCAGCAGCGGGTAGGTGCCGAGCAGCGTGAGCCGCAGGATCCGCTGGCTGTCGTCGATGAAGTCGGTGCGCTGCGCCACCACGACCGCGACCCGGGCATCGGGGGGACCCGCTCCGACTGCGGAGATCCGCAACGGTGCGTCGAGCCCCACCCGAGCACCGGGAACCCGTGGATGGCCCCCGTCGAGCGCCGCGGCGACCTCGACCGGGGTGAGCAGGGCCGTCAGCCGGTCGCCGTTCATCGACGAGCTGAGGACCCGGTTCTCAGAGTCCAGGACCTGCACGATCTGGCTCCCGGTCACCGGGATGGGATCGGGCAGCCGGTTGCGGTCGACCAGGTCCGCGACCTCGGCGGCCGTGGTCCGCCCCGCGTCGTCGACCGTGCGCACGCTGAGCACGGTGAGCACGGCGTACAGGGTGAAGCTCCCGATCGCCAGGGCCACCGCCACCCCGAGGACGCTGACCACCAGCAGGCGGGCGCGCAGGCTGAGCCGCTGCCATCCCCGAGGGACGTTCATGTCTCGAGGCGGTAGCCGGCGCCCCGCACGGTCTCCACGAGAGACCGCCCCAGCTTGCGGCGCAGGTAGCCGATGTAGACCTCGACGGCGTTGGGGTTCACCTCGGCGGCGGAGTCCCAGACGTGGTCGAGGAGCTCGATCTTGCTGACCACGCGGTCGGGACGGCGCAGCAGGTACTCCAGCAGTCCCAGCTCCCGCGGCGTCAGCGCCACCGGCTCCCCGGCGACGGTCACCCGCCGGGTGCTGGGATCGAGCCGGATGTCACCTGCGGCCAGCACCGGGTGCTGTGAGAGCGGCGTACGCCGCATCAGGGCTCGGATCCGGGCCAGCAGGACGACGTAGGAGAAGGGCTTGGTGAGGTAGTCGTCGGCTCCGTAGTCCAGCCCGTCGGCCTGGTCGTGCTCGCCGGCCCGGGCCGAGAGCATCAGCACCGGCACCCAGTTCTCCTCCGCGCGCAGGGCCTGGACCACCTCGAACCCGGAGAGCCGCGGCAGCATCACGTCGAGCACGACCGCGTCGAAGTCCCCGTGCCGGGCGAGGTCGAGCCCGGTGGCGCCGTCGCTGGCGACCTCGACGACGAAGCCGTCGTCGACGAGGCCCCGGCGCAGCGCGCGTGCGAGGCCCTGCTCGTCCTCGACCAGAAGAAGCCGCATGGCCCCAGACTCGCACGCGGCTCCATCGCACCCGCCCATCCGCGGACCGCTCTCAGCGATCTCACAGGGGGTGTCAGGCACTCTTGGTGGCATGAGCATCTTCACGCGCCGACCTTCCCTGCGATGGCTGGTCCCGGCCGTGGTCGCCGTCGTCCTCGCCGCAGGCGGCTCGACCCTCGGCCTCCTGTCCGCGACCGCCCGGGATCCCCTGCCCCCGCGCAGCCCCTCCCAGCTCCTGGTGGACATCCAGCAGGCCCGGGTCCAGGGCCTGTCCGGGACCATCGTGCAGAACGCCGAGCTGGGACTGCCCAGCCTCCCGGGCGTCGGCGGCTCCGGAAGCTCGGACATGACCTCGCTGCTCTCCGGCTCGCACACGCTGCGGCTCTGGTACGCCGGCCCCGACAAGGTCCGCCTGGCACTGCTCGGCACCCTGGGCGAGTCCGACCTGATCCGCAACGGCACCGATGTGTGGTCCTGGTCCAGCAAGGACAAGACCGCGACCCACCGCACACTGCCGCTTCCCGACCCGGACGCGACGGGCAAGCTGAGCGAGGGCCTGCCGCTGACGCCTCAGCTGGCCGCGGACACCGCGCTGGCAGTGCTCACGCCCACGACCCGGGTGAGCACCGACGGCACCGCCGTGGTCGCCGGGCGCAGCGCCTACGAGCTGGTGCTCCAGCCCAAGGACGCCGGCTCCCTGGTCGACTCGGTGCGGATCGCCGTCGACGGCAAGACCTACGTGCCTACCCGCGTCCAGGTCTTCGCCAAGGACAAGCAGGACCCGGCGCTCGAGGTCGGCTTCACCTCCTTCGACCCCACCACCCCGCCGGAGAGCGCCTTCGGCTTCAACCCGCCCCCTGGCACCAAGGTCACCGAGAAGTCGACTCCCGGCTCCACCGAGAAGCGTTCCGCGCACGAGGGCGGCCACCAGAAGGGCGGGCGGATGGCCGACGGCAAGCGCGGCGAGGCGAAGCCGCAGGTGATCGGCTCCGGTTGGAGCTCGGTGGTCGTCGCCACGGTGCCGACCAGCATGACCGCGGGTGCCGGCCAGCTCGGTGAGGTCCTCAAGGCCCTGCCGAAGGTCAGCGGCGACTGGGGCTCGGGTCACCTGCTGCGGGGCACCCTGTTCTCTGCCCTGCTCACCGACGACGGTCGGGTGGTCGTCGGCGCGGTCGCCCCGGAGTCGCTGTACGCCGCTCTGGGCCGCTGATGTCGGGAACTGCCGTTGCCACCGCTGGCCTGACCAAGCGGTTCGGGGACCAGGTCGCCGTGAACTCCATCGACCTGGTGGTCCCCACCGGCTCGGTCTACGGCTTCCTGGGGCCCAACGGCTCGGGGAAGACCACCACGATCCGGATGCTGCTGGGTCTGGTCGGCGCCACGTCCGGCTCGATCGAGCTGCTGGGTCGTGAGATGCCCGCCGCTGGGCCGGAGGTGCTCGCCCGGGTCGGCGCGCTGGTCGAGGGGCCCGCCTTCCACCCCTATCTCTCGGGGCGCGACAACCTGGTCCGGATCGATGCCGCCGACCGCACCACCGAGCCGCGCACGGCCCGGGCCCGGATCGACGAGGCGCTGGACCGGGTGGGCCTGCTGGCCGCCGCCGACAAGCGCTACCGCGCCTACTCGCTGGGCATGCGCCAGCGGCTGGCGATCGCCGCCGCGCTGCTGCGCCGACGCGACCTGCTGGTGCTCGACGAGCCCACCAACGGACTCGACCCGCAGGGCACCCGGGAGGTCCGGACCCTGGTGGGCTCCCTCGCCGAGGAGGGCAGCACCGTGCTCGTCTCGAGCCACCTGCTCTCCGAGGTCGAGCAGATGTGCAGCCACCTCGGCGTGATGCACGCCGGCCGGCTCGTCGCCCAGGGCACCAGTGCCGAGGTGCGGGCCGGGACCCAGGCCACGGCGGTGGTCGAGACCGACCAGCCGCAGGAGGCAGCGCGCATCATGCGGGAGCTCGGGCTGCTCGACGTGCACGCCAACCACGTCTCGGCCACCGGCAACCTGGGTGAGGTCGCACCCGACAAGATCGTCGCGGCCTGCGTCCACCAGGGGGTGCCGGTGCTGGGCTTCCGAGTGGGCGTCCCCTCGTTGGAGGACGTGTTCGTCGCACTCACCGGGGAGGGTTTCGATGTCAGCGGTTGAGACGGTCGCGGGTCGTCGTACGACGTTCTCGACGCGGTTCCTGCGCTCGGAGCTGAGGTTGATCTTCGGACGCCGGCGCAACCAGGCGGGACTGCTCGTGCTGGCAGCGATCCCGGTGGCGATCTCGATCGCGGTCAAGGTCTCCTCACCAGGGGAAGGTGACGGACCGCCGTTCCTCAGCTCGATCACCGAGAACGGCCTCTTCGTCGCCCTGACCGCTCTCGGCATCGAGCTCGGTTTGTTCCTCCCCCTCGCCGTCGCGGCCATCTCGGGCGACGCCATCGCCGGAGAGGCCAACATCGGCACCCTGCGCTACCTGCTCACCGTGCCGGTCCAGCGCGCCCGGCTGCTCGCCGTGAAGTACCTCGCGATCGTGATCTTCTCCATCGTGGCGACCTTCACCGTCGCGGTGACCGGGGTGGGAATCGGTCTGGTGCTCTTCGGCGGCGGGGACCTGACCCTGCTCTCCGGCACCCAGATCGGGTTCGGTGCGGGGCTGTTGCGGGTGCTCGGCGCCGCGCTCTACCTGAGCGCCTGCCTGGCCTCGCTCGGTGCCGTGGGACTGTTCATCTCGACCCTGACCGAGCAGCCGATCGGCGCGATGATCAGCGTCGTCATCTTCAGCACCGCCAGCTTCATCGCCGACTCCATCCCGCAGATCAGCTGGTTGCACCCGTTCCTGATCACGCACCACTGGCTCGCGTTCGGCGACCTCCTGCGTTCGCCGGTCGCCTGGGACGGCATCCAGCAGGGCCTCTACGTCGCCCTGGCCTACACGGTGGTGTTCTGGTTCGCGGGGTGGGCGCGCTTCGCCGGCAAGGACGTCACCAGCTGAGAGGAAGGACCCCGGGTCAGCTCGGGTAGCGCTGCGCAAAGGCAACACGGACCCGCTCGCGGTCCGGGTCCGGCACGTCGGCCGTCTCGTTCATCGCGCGGATCAGGTCGGCCTGCTCTCGAAGGGCTCGTATGGCCTTGGGGCGATGGAGCTCGCTCAGCGACAGCTCGACGTGGTGCAGCACGTCGAGCAGGTAGATCAGCACCGTCGGCTGCTCCGCCGAGGCGATCCGCACCTCGTCGAACGCGATGCCGACGAGGTGCTCGTGGGTCGTGGCGTCCGGGATCACGAGCACCTGACCCTCCGCACCGGTCAAGCGCCGAGCCGGAGGCTGCCGGCTCAGCAGATCGGCCAGGACCGTGCCGAGGTGCGAGATCGCGTCGTGGGCCGTCGTGGGGTCGTTGATGCCGGGCGACATGGCCTTCAGTGCCACGTCCGAGAGCTGGCGTACGCCGTACTCCATGTCCTGCTGCAGCGTCCGGCTCTCTCCCACCATCACGGCTGCTTGGACAGCGCTGGTGAGCTCGTCGAGATCGTCGGGTGCCGGGAAGATGTGGCAGATCGGTGTGTTCTGGATGGCGTACTGCCCGGCGAAGGTCCCCAACCGCACCCTTGCGCTGGGTGGCAACGCGGCCAGGAGCGCGTCGTAGTCGACGTTCTGCACCCAGCCGTAGGAGGAGAAGCGCACCGCAGCGGCTCCGTGAGGCAGTTCGCGGGCACCTTCCTGCTCGGCACCCGGCGACTCCTCCGGGTCCGGTTCCGGCCACGCCGAGCTGGCCTGGGAGAGCACCTCCTCGGTGACGCGACGAAGGATGCTCGAGACGTCCATGGAGTGGGCGGCGTGGTTGATGAACGCGACGATCGCCAGGATCGAGGCGATGCCGAGCACCACCGCGAGCAGGATCGAGACACTGGGGACGATCGGGTCGCCGGCGTCCTCCAGTGCCCCGCGGACCGCGCGCAGCACGACCAGGCAGTAGGTGAAGGTCCCGATCACCAGGCCCATCACCCGCTTGTTGAACGGGTCGCGGAACATCCCGTGCACGACGCGCGGCGAGTACTGGCTCGAGGCCAGGGAGATCAGCAGCAGGCTGACCGAGAACGCGATGCCGGCGAAGGTGAGGGTCGCGCTGGCCACGGTGGTGAGCACGGTCCGCGCACTGTCGACCGTGGCAGTCAGGCGAGGATCGATGCCGGTGACCAGGGCATCGACGATGAGCATCGCCTCGCCCACGATGATGCCCGCGATCACGCACAGCATGGGGATGAAGAACAGGCTGCTGCGCAGTCGGTCGCCCCAGGCCTTCAGTCGAGACAGCATCTAGCGCTCACTTCCGTTGCTGGAGCAGGTGGTCAAGGCGCGCCGACGACACCCTGCGGGCGGTTCGCCGCGCTGGCTGGATCGATCAGTCCTTCAAGACCTGGTACAGGCCGTAGATCACACCGGGGACGTGCCCGAGGAGCTGCAGCAGGAACGCCCAGAGCACCTTGAGACTCAGTCCGTCCTTGAACAGCACAGCCAGGAACGGGAAGAAGAAGCACAAGATCACGAGCAGTGTCTTTCGCATGTGACCATCTTGCACCAGGGTGCTTCCAGGCGGGGCCGCCGACGCCAGGACGCCGAGCCGCAGGTCTGCTCTCAGGTCACGGGAGGTGTGATGTGCAGAGCGAGCCGGTCGGTGGGTGCCTTGCCACGCAGGCGCTCGGCCAGCCGCTCGATTCCCAGCACGATCCGCGACTCGATCGGGTAGGCACCTCGGATGCTGGTCCGCGCTCGCTGCACGTCCGCAGGGAGCTCGCGGATCTCGGCCACGCCCGCCACCGGTACGGCGTCGTCGGCCACGGCTCCGAAACGACCACAGGGCCGGATCTGCACCCGCGGGTCCCGGCGCAGGCGCTTGACCTTCCCCGTCCCCACGGGGGTCAACACCACCAGCGCGTCGCCGTCACGAGCCACCCAGACCGGTGTCGACACCGGAGCGCCGGACCGACGGAACGTCGTCAGCGAGATGAAACGCTGGTCCGCCATGCTCAAGAAAGGATCCACGTCCGCACGCTACTTCCGCTGGCCAACAGATGCCCTGACCGGGTGACGCCGTGATCAGAGCCGGATGCGATCAGCGGGAAGTGTGGGTCTCCCGGTCACGCGCGAGCGCGACTCCCAGGAGCACCATGCCCAGACCCAGCACCAGGTGCAGCCAGTTGTCGGCGCTGTTGACCGGGACGAAGTTCGCCTTGCTCTCCAGGTCAATCACCAGGCCGTAGACGAAGAGCACCAGGTAGATCACTCCGCCGCCGATCAGGAACAGTCGCGCGGAGTCCCATGCGCGTGCCATCGCCAGGCCGGCCACGCCGAAGAGGAGGTGGACGATGTTGTGCAGCACCGACACCTCGAAGATGCCCAGCAGCTTCGCGCCCGACCCGTGACCAGCGAACGCGAGGTCGCCGTAGGGGGTGGTCACTCCGGGGACGAAGCCCAGGATTCCCACGAGGAGGAAGACCGCGCCGACAGCGGCCGCCGCCTTCTGCATGTTGGTGGCAGTCATCGAGGACGTGTTCGTGGCGTTCATGTCACAGCTCCCTTGTGGGTACCCTCACCGATCAGGCGATCGGCCGGCTGTCTCGACGACGTAGTACCCCTTTGGGGGCGGTTTGATGCGGTGGCGACGCATCAGTTGTCACACTGGCCCCAGGAGAGTCCGCAGGGGCAAACGTTGCCCGGTCGCCATCGCGCTGCGCGACAGGACCGCCAGGCGCAGCCCTCTGCACCCCGGGAGTGCGGCTACGGAGGCAAGGGCGGCGATGATCGGAACCGTACGTCCGCCTCGGTGCAGGTCACCGGCTGGCGCCCGCCGGCCACGCACCTCGAGGGGAACCGGCTGAGTCTGTGGTGAGCATGTTCATCATCCGGGGGAGCTCGTTCAAAACCGAAACCGCCTCTGATCTGCGTTTCCGCAGGTCAGAGGCAGTTGTTCGGTCGGGCTGACAGGATTTGAACCTGCGACCCCTTGACCCCCAGTCAAGTGCGCTACCAAGCTGCGCCACAGCCCGAAAGCCCCAACCAGCGGGGCGAGCAGCACACTATCGCAGGCTCCCCGCCATCCCCGAACCGGCCTCTCGACACCGTCCTGGACAGGCACAGCGCACGCTGGGTCGGTCCACAGGAATCTCTCGGGTGGCACGGATCTCATGTGGGCATGGACGAGCGACCTGACATCCCCGCACCCATCCCCCCGAACGCCTCCCAGGGCCTCGCGACCGAGCCGCCACCACCGCCACGATGGAGGCGATTGCTCATCCCGACGGCGATTGCGGCGTTCAGCCTCGGCGCGAGCGGCGTAGGTCTGGGGTACGCCGTGATGCGCGACGACCACGCCTCCACCTCCTCCACGACTTCTCGTCAGGTGCTGCAGCCCCCGACCGACAGGTTCGGCACCGACCCCGACGCCGATCACGACCCGTTCAGTGGCGGCCCCGACACCGAGGACGACCCGTACTCGCCCCCTTCGGGCTCCGGCACCCAGTCGAACGACACCTCGGGCACGGCAACAGATGACCAGCTGACCGGACTCGTCCGCATCGCCACCACCTCGACGTACGACGGCGGCTCCGCCGCGGGCACCGGGATGGTCGTGTCCGCGGACGGCGACGTGGTGACCAACCACCACGTGGTCGCCGGTGCCACGAAGATCACGGCCACGGTGATGTCGACCGGCCAGAACTACACCGCACAGGTCGTGGGCGCGAACGCGACCGACGATGTCGCCGTACTCCAGCTCGTCGACGCCTCCGGTCTCGACACGGTCACGCTCGACGACGACGGCGTGAGTGCGGGTGACGCGGTGATCGCGGTCGGAGACGGCAACGGCACGGCGGACTACCTCAGCGCCGCCACCGGGACGGTGCTGGCGCTCGAGCAGTCGATCACCACCCAGGGCAGTGCCCCGAGCGAGCAGCTGACCGGACTGATCGAGATCAGCTCCGACGTCGTCGGGGGTTACAGCGGGGGTGCGACGTACGACGACGAGGGCGAGGTCATCGGCATGACCACGGCCGCCTCGAGCGGCACCCGCGACATCGTCGGCTACGCCATCCCGATCGCCAAGGTGAACCGGATCGCCGAGGACCTCACCGCCGGGACGCAGAGCGCGAAGTACACCTACGGCTACCCGGCGTTCCTCGGGATCGGGCTCGGCAACGGCACCACGGTCCAGGGGACGTACGCCGGAACGCCGGCTGCCGTTGCCGGGATCGAAGCCGGCAACACGATCACCGCGGTCGACGGGATCGCGACCACCACGGCCACCCAGCTCCAGGCCGCGATCGCGAGCCACTCCCCCGGCGACAAGGTCAAAGTGACCTGGACCGCCGGCGACGGCACGCAGCACAGCGCGACGATCACGCTCGCGCAGGGACCGGTGCAGTAACCCGCTCGTGCGACTTGGCGAGGGTTGTGGACGCCGTACGGCCGGCACGGGCCTTGATGAGCGTCCATAACCCCGATTTACAAGGGGGACACCTCAGCGCTTGCGCTTCTCCCGGGCCCGCACCTGCAGGTTGATCGGGGTGCCGACGAAGCCGTGTTCCTCGCGGAGGCGGCGCTCGATGAACCTCTCATAGCCCGCGTCGAACTTCCCGCTGGTGAACAGGATGAACGTCGGCGGGGAGGTGTTCGGCTGGGTGCCGAAGAGCACCTTGGGCTGCTTGCCGCCGCGCACGGGGTGCGGGTGCTCGGCGACGAGGCGGCCGAGGAAGGCGTTTAGCTGGCCGGTGGTGATCCGGGTCTCCCAGCCCTCGAGCGCGCGGTCGATCGCCGGCACCAGCCGGTCGATGTGCCAGCCGGTACGGGCGGTCAG
>CAWAJE010000021.1:0-42130 GCA_963782215.1 uncultured Actinomycetota bacterium
CCGAGTCGGCGAAGGCATCGAAGCCGGCGAGCGATTTCTCCGTGGCGCCAGCGGTGAGGTCGACCTTCTCCGTGGCAGCTGGAGGGGATGCTGACGGGGTCGGCGATGTGGTGCCGGATGCGCCGGCCGATGGTGAGTCACCTGAGCTGCACGCGGCGAGGAGCATGGCTCCGAGCCCGAACGCTCCGGACTGCAACAGCACGCGCCGGTCCAGCGAGCCCGCGATCTGCGGATGATGGTGCGGGTGCTCGTGCGGGTGATGGTGGAAGTTCACGAGACCGTCGTCCGCAGCAGGATGGTGTTGTCGACCTCGAGATCGGTGCCCCAGATGAGTTGTGCCGCGGGGTCCCAGGTGACCTCCTCGTAGCCATCCTTGGGGCCGACCTCGGCCGCGCTCCATTCGGTGGCCGGCACCCAGGCGCTGTCATCGAACTCGGGCGACGCCCAATTCGCCGGGATGTCGACCGTCGCGGATTCACAGGTCGCATCGGGGTCGGGGTCATCGGCGCATTCAGTGTTCAGCGGTGCTTGCTGGACGACCAACGACTGCCAGGTCTCATCTGTGACTGCCACGACTTCCCCGGTAGCCAGATCCGTGATCTGGGCGATGATTCCGCCGTCACCCATCTGCTGGTTCGGCTCACCGATGTATTCGATGCCCGAGTCGGTCTCCTTGAAGTCCTTCGCCTCGATCGAGGCCGTGAACGGCATCTGGGCGTCAAAGGTGTAGGTCTCGGCGTTGAAGGAGCGCTCAGTCGTGATCGGCACCGAGTCTTCCCCGATCTTCTCGCCGTCGATGTAGACCGCGCTCCAGTTGTCGGCCCAGACCTCGATCTGGAAGCCCGTCGCGGCGCCGGACGGGTCGGTCGTCGTCGAGTCACCCGTGGTCGCGGAAGCGCCCGCGCTCGGGTTGGCACCGGAATCCTGAGCGGTATCCGAGGAACAGCCCGCCGCGAACAGCCCCGCAGCAACGACCAGGAGACTGGCGAGTCGGGATGTGATTGGCATGATGTCGGCTCCTCAGGTGGCAGCTCATTGATTGCTTCATGAACCTACGACGGCCATCTGTGGCGACGCTGTGGGCTTCCGGCCGCCGCTACCTGCGGGCACGGGAGGTGATCGTGTCCGGTTTCGCGAGTCATCCCCACTGGCCATGTTCGAGTCGGCGAGTGCTCCATGCCGCAAGCCGATCGCGCGCGATTCCCACAGATGCTCTCGATGCCATCGTCGTGCGTCGACAGGTCCAACCACGGTCGGAAGGGTACGGCTGTGCCGACCGTCAGCGAAGGGCGATCAGAGCTGGATCGCTACGACTGCCCGCCGAGCTGACGGCCGATGTACTTCGACGAAGCCCGCGCCCAGGAAGGCGCTCAGCACCCCGGGATGCAGCTCCTCGTTGAGAGCCGAGCCGGTGGCCATCGGGTATCCCTCCAGCACCCGCGCTCCGGCATCCCGGGCGTGCACCACCGCGGCCCGCACCAGCGCGCGGCTGACTCCGCGCCGCCGGTGGCCGGCCCTCACCAGCACACACGTGACCGCCCAGACACCGGCATCCGCGCGGTCCTCTTCGCGTCCAGTCCAGGCCGCCATGCTGGCGTTGCGGACCAGTCCCTGATAGGCCGTCCGCGGCTCGACGGCGCACCAACCCACAGGCTCACCGTCCGCGTAGGCAACCAGGCCGCTCGTGGCATCACCCCCCGGATGGCCCGCGTCGGTCTGGTCGCGTAGCCGGTCCGCGCGGGCCTCCGGTGGACAGGATGCAAAGGCCTCACCTGGGGCAAGCTTGTAGCGCTGGCACCAGCAACGCGCGGCCGGTCCGCGAACCCCGAACACCGCCGCAAGGTCCGCCCAGGCCGCCTCGTTGGCCGGCACCACGTCGTAGGACGGAACGTTCACGACCCCGATTATCCGGGTCCGGGAACGACCCGACGCACTGGACTCGCAGTCCACCTTGGGCAAGCCCGATCACCGGATGCGGATCCCGTTGTGGGCAGGGTTGAAAGACTTCGTGACGATCTGGCTACTTCATCCCGTCGAGTAGGCGCGCGAATGCAGCTTCGGTGACTACTGGGATGCCGTAGTTGCGGGCCTTGGCCGCCTTGCCGCTTTGGGAATCGGGATCGGCGGCCACAACGATGCGAGTGCTCTTGTTAACGCCCCCGTGCGTGAGACCAGCCGCCTCGGCACGCTGTACCCATTGCTCGCGGGGCACCGAGAGTTCGCCGGTGAAGACCACCTGATCGCCGCGAGCCAACTGAAACGTCGCAAGTGCCGGCGCCTTGGCCCGTTCGGCCCGCTCCAGAGCGACATGGACGAGGCGACGTGGGAGTCCGAGCATCTCGGCGACGCTCAGCAACCGTGCCGCCTCATCTTCGGTGACGACGCCGTCTTCCCAGGCCGCGATGGCCATCGAGTCCAGGAAGGTCGCGTGGACAGCGGTGATCTGGTCGCGGTGCAGCCCGAGTTCCACAGCCACCTCAATGAGGGCTTGTTCCTCGTGGGCCGACAGGTAGCCGTCGAGCATCGCGTGCTCGAGCACTGCCAAGTAGGCCTCGATCCGCGGATCCGGATTCCGGGGCAGGTGGGACGTGATCCGGTCCAACCAAGCATCCGGACGTCGTACTCCGGCGCCCCTGAGGAACGTCCGTACGGTTCCGGTGGTCTGCACCGGCGGCCAGGTGTGCTCGCGGCTGAACCTGTTGGTGTCATCCCACGGCACCGGCACGCCGCACCGGCCCATGTAGTGCAACAGCAGCCCCGCGACAGCGCGCGCATCACCGAGCGCAGTGTGCTCATCGACGTGGTCGACGCCGGCGGCTGAGCAGCAGTCCTTCAGCTTCCGAGAGGCACCCCGCAGGAACCGAGCCGACCACTGCATCGTGCACAAGGACGGCGTCGGCGGGGTGGTGGCGATGCCGGCGCGCGCGAACTCATAGTCCAGAAACGAGGTGTCGAAGCGGGCGTTGTGCGCCACCATCGTCTTGCCGGCCAGCGAGCTGATCACCTGTGGGGCCACCTCGGCGAAAGTCGGCGCATCCAACACTTCACGCGCCGTGATGCCGTGGATGCGCGTCGGCCCAACATCGCGCTGTGGGTTCACCAGCGTCGACCATTCCTGCTCGATGTGACCGGCGCCGGAGACCGTGACGATGGCGATCTCAACGATCCGGTCATGCTGTTGCGGGAAGAGTCCCGTTGTTTCCAGATCCACGACTGTGTACCCGCTCATGTCCACCCCCGGGTGATCGACTCGATCAGCCACGGTAAGTCGGGGCCACCCGCCGCGCAGCGGTTTCAGGCAGTTCGGGAATCGCCCTGTCATCATGCCGCCGAGTGAGTCGGCGTTAGAGGAACGGTCTGAGGGCGTCGCTCGGCTGACCATCCAAGAACCGGAGTGATCCCGCAATGGATCCCGGACCGCTACGGCCGCGCGGACCGCGACTGAGGGCGCATCCGCGAGGGTCTCAGGGTCACTGACTCAAGACGGCCTCAGTCCGCAAAAAGTCCGCAAGAAGTCCGAAAGCGCTCGTCGGCGACCAACGCGGCCCTCGAGCTTCGTGGAGACGTTTGTGCAGGTCAGAAGGGCTAATCGGTGAAACCCAACGATGGTCGATGACGTTCGGATCCGGCTAGGATGCTTCCCCTGGTACTACTGAGTCCGAGGCGCTCGTGCGGTGAGGAGCCCTGTTGGCCCCACGCACCCGATGGAGTGGGTCGCTGTGAGGCCCGGGGCAACTGGATGGTCAGTCGTCGGGTGGCGGTCTGCTGCTGACGCTGTGGCGGCGGATGTCGACTGGTGGGTCGAACTCGTAGTCGGTGGGTGCGGTTCTTCGGATCGTCCAGGGTCGGGCGTGGATGAGGCGGTGGTGGTGGCCGCAGAGCAGGATCATGTTCTGCAGCGACGTTGGCCCGCCGTTTGCCCAGTGTTCGAGGTGGTGTGCGTGGCACATCAGTGGTGGGCGTGAGCAGTTCGGGAAGCGGCAGTGCTGGTCGCGGGCGACGAGGGCTTTCCAGATCGCTGCGGTGGTGAGCCGCCGGAGGCGGCCGACGTCGAGGACTTCGGACTGTCCGCCGAGGACGGCGGGGATGATCTCGGCGTCGCAGGCCAGCCTGCGCATGGTCGCAGGGGAGAGCTGTTCCCCGGTCTCGGTGGTGCCGAACCCGGAGAGCTGCTGGAGGTCCGCAAGCGTCATGGTCATGGTCAGTCGCGGCACGGCGCCGTGGGACTCGGGCAGCAGGTCGGCGCTCTGGAGCCGTCGGCAGCCCTCGACCAGGGCGTCGAGCAGTCGGGCGGCGTGGTCGCGGGGGTCGCGGCCGTCGTGGCCGCACCCCGGGGTGTCGCAGGTGGTCGGGTCGCACACCGGGGCACTGGTGGGTTGGGGTGCGGCGAGCGGGATCAGGGTGGCTTTCATGAACGCGGCGTCCTCGGTGGTGCAGCGGCCTTTGATCCAGGCGCCGCCGCACTGGTCCTCGGTGATGGTCAGGTGCCGGCTCAGGTGGGCGGCGCGTTCGAGGCGGTCCAGCTCGCGTTCGGCGCGACGGTCCTCACCCTGCGGGTCGACCAGGGCGAGGAGTCGGTGGGTGAGCTTCCTGAGCTCGGTCGCGTCCAGTCCTTTGGCCTCGGCCAGGAGGGCCTGGACGCCGCGGCGGCGTAGGTCGGGGTCGCCGGGGAGGGTGTCGATGGCGCGTTGGATGACCTGGGCCTTGGCGGTGGAGAGCCACCCGTCGGCCAGCGCCACGCCGACCGGTGCCAGGACCGGTTCCTCGACGGCCTTCGCGAGCCGGACGGTGGCGGGTCCGGTGACGTACTGGCTGGCTTCGGTGACGCGGCCGACCTGAAGTCGCCGTACTTCCAGGGTCATTCGCGTGGGGTCGCAAGCCTGGCGAGGGCTGCCGCCACGCATGTGGACGGCGTGGATGCCGGAGTGGTGTACCGGGCCGGCCTGGTACACGACCTCGGACGGGTGGCCGTGCCGACCGGCGTCTGGGAGAAGCCGGGGCCGCTGAACCGGGAGGAGTGGGAGTTGGTGCGGTTGCACCCGTACCACTCGGGCCGGATCCTGGCGCGCTCGCCGGTGCTGGAGCCGCTGTCCGCGGCGGTCAGCCGGCACCACGAGCGCCTGGACGGCTCCGGGTACCCGATGGGCGTGCGGGCCGCCGAGCTCGATCCCACAGCCCGGCTGCTCGCTGCGGCCGAGGCCTGGCACAGCTCCGGCGAACCGCGGCCCTACCGAGAGGGCCGGACCCCCGACGAGGCTGCTCGGCGAATCTCCGCGATGCCACTTGACCGCGACGCGGTGCGCGCCGTCCTTGCGGCGGCGCACGGTCCTGCGCCGACCTTCCCGGCACTGCCGGTCGAGCTCACCGAGCGCGAGCTCGAGGTGCTGCGACTGCTCACGGCGGGCCTGACCAAGAAGCAGATCGCCGAGCGGCTGTTCGTCTCGGTCTCCACGGTGCACACCCACACCGTGCATATCTATGGCAAGTGCGAGGTCAGCACCCGGGCCGGTCTGGCGATGTTCGCGATGCGCCATGGTCTCGCTGCGACTCCCTAGCGATATCGACCGAACGATCGATGCGACGGCGTACGCCGAGTTCCTAGGTTCCTGCGTGTTGCACCAACCACTCAGGAGGAACTCATGAGCACCACCACCGACACCACCGCCCAGGCCGACGTCGTGGCCGTCAGGGCGGGCTACGACGCCGTGGCCGCCGGTGACATCGTGGCCTTCGCCGCTTGTCTCCACCCCGGCGCCACGTGGAACCACCGCAACCCCGACCGTCTTGGCGGGATCAAGCAGGGGATCGACGAGATCGTCGGCTTCATGGCCGCCTCGATGGAGCTGACCGCGGGGACCATGCGCGCGGTCCCGCACGTGTTCATGCCGAACGGTGAGGGCCACGTCGCCGTGCTGAGCCGCATCTCCGGGGAGCGCCCCGACGGTCGCACCTTCGACGACACGCAGATCCTCTACTTTCAGCTCGAGAACGGCAAGATCCGCTCAGTGGACCAGTTCATCGGCGACCCGCCCGCAGTCACCGATTTCTGGGCCTGAACGTCAGAGCGGACGACGGGGCGCAGGACAGATCCACACCCGCGAGCGGCCGTTTGACGTGCGACGGACGCCTGCACAAACGGCACGCTATCGACCGCGCGCCTCCTGCAGCAGGCTGAGCGCTTTGGGGCCAACACCGTGCACGTGGCGGATGTCTGCCAGATCTTCCGGAAGGTCCGCCATTGACGTGTAGCCAGCGTCGATCAGCCCGCCGGTCGCGGGACGGCCGATCTTGACGCCGTCGAACTCAGGCCCGCGATCGCTGGTGCTGTTGGGGGTATCTGACATGTCCACTCCGGGTTCACCCGCGGTGGAGTGACGCGGCGACGTGGTTGCCGTCGGGGTCGATCGGCCCAGAACCGGGTCAATCGCCCGTGCGCTGAGAGATGATCTCGGCGGCGACCTCGCGCACCTTGCAGTGGGCGTCTGACGAAGACTGGACTAGATGCTCGAAGGCGGCGTCGCGGCTGACATCGTCGCGGGTCATGAGGAGGTCGATGGCTTGCCCGATGACTTCGCGCGGGCCCAACAGCTCGATGATGTTCGCAACGTGTTCTGTCATGAGAAACCTGGCAATCCGCAATTCGCGTGATGGGAGTGGTGCCAGGGTCTGGGGCAGGATCACCAGTGAAACACAGGAGCAACCCGCTTTGACCGGTCCGGAGGTGTGCTTCAGGCATGGCCTGGGGGCAGACCCGCCCAGAAGGGGTTGAACCGAGCTGACCGCGTTCGAGACGACGCACATCGAGGCGCCCGTGCCTGGCCGCGGACACACATCGCCCTGCTGTTCGTCATCACCCGCTTGCGTCCCCACGCGGTGTGAAGCGCCCGAACTTCGCGCGTGGAACAAGCCGCGTGCCTCGCGTACGGCGTGTGCGAATTGGTTTCGGCTCTTCGCTCGATGCTCGACCATCATCCGTGCTCGATCGCCGGAGTCATCTTCCACACCGAGGGCATGGCCTGTGCCGACGGGCCGCGTCCGGCCCTGCGCAGCGGATCCGGAGCGCTACTCGCGGAAGGTGATCGACTCGACCATGCGCGTGAGCGTGTCAACGTCGGTCTGGGTGGCGTCGGGTGGTGTCTCGGCGGTGAAGATAAATCGCTCCTCGCCGACTTGGAGGATCCACAACCGGATCACTTCGCCAGGCTGGTCGGCCCACACGGGCTCGTAGAGGGAGGCGCCGAGGTCCCCGCCGGAGAACAACTTGTAGACACCCTCGTGGCAACGGGCGAGGTTGTCGCCGGGACCGACGGTGATGGTCATGGCCAGCGCCTCCACTCCGCCGAACGTGGTTGCTGCCGGAGTGCTCACGTCGACCACGGGCAGTGTGGCGATTGCCGCCGCGATCCCTCGGGTCGTGCGGGTGTAGAAGGGGCTAGATGTGCCACGGCACGGGTTCTCCGCCACCATGACGCCTTCAGTGGCCTGCTGGACGGAGAGCTGTCCGAGCCCGCCGGAACTCTTGGTGGGGGTGAACTCGGGACGGATGGGGTACGGCGCTCGGATCAGCGGCTTCGTGACCTTCCACCCCTGGGGGATGTCCATGTCGAAGAGGAGTAGCGGCCCGCCCTGGTCGAGCTCCCTCGGAAGGTTCCGCAACCGCACCGTGTACCGACCCTCGATGAGAACCGCCGAGTCGCCGAATCGCTTCGGCAATGGGAGCCTGTGCACCTTGGCGGGCTCGGGAGTGGTGGTCGGTGTCGGTTTCGACGCCGGTCCCGGGGCGGACCGGTCCCTGTCGCCGGTCAGCTGGGCGCCCCCAACAATCACGGCGACAACGGCAGCGGCGCTCGCCATGACGGTGAACGCCGCAGCGCGCCGGTTGCGACGCCTGGCGGTCTCGCGCAACGAGTCAAGGGAGGGCGGGCGGACCTCGTCACCCAGGTTACGAAGCAGGTTGAGATCAGGCATGACGTGACTCCTCCTCACCGAGTATCTCGGCCAGCTGGCCGCGAGCCCTGCTGAGCCGGGACTTGACCGTTCCTTCGGGGATGTCGAGCTCCTCGGCGATCTGGGCTGTGCCGAGGTCGGCCAGGTGGTGCAGGACCATGACTCGACGCTGATCGGGATCGAGCTGCGCCAGCGCGGTGACGATCGCGACGTGCTCGGGGCCGACCTCGACCGGTGCCTGCGGGCCGGGAACGGCGGCTTGGTACCTGCGCACCACCGATGCGTGCCGCCAACCCGCGCGCAACCGGTTCAGCGCCACCCGGCGCAACCAGGCATCGGTGTTCGTGACCCCGTCCAGCTCGCGGCCCTTGCGAAGCGCCGCGACGAACGCCTCCTGGACGGCGTCCTCGGCGTCGGCCAGGTCGCCGCAGATGGCGTAGACCTGCACGACCAGCCGCCGATACGACGCGGCGTACAGGGTGTCCAGATCACTGATGCCGGTCATGCCCCGCTCCTCCTGGTGCCACGTTCTCGCACTCAAGGAGCCTAGGAGCCCAGCTCGGTTCCCGATTGACATGACATTGACCTGCCAAGCCGCGAAAGTGCGCCTCCCGGTACAGACCAGATGGATCGCTCGTCGAAGTCTCGGGCCGACGAAACTGCGGCCAGCCTCCTCCTTTCCACCGCTTGTCAGGCCCGACCAACATCCCGAGAACCCGCTGTCCAGGCGGGTCCTTGGTCCTGCTCGCGGGGCAGGAGGCGGCTCGCTACCGGCGACCAGCAAAATGACGCGCGCGGTCAGAGTTGCTCTGCCCCCGGACACACGAGTCAGTCCGGCCGCGGACCCGTCACGAAGTCGGCAGTCCGCAAGCTCAGCCGTCGGGGAGCTGGGTGACAATGTCGTCCCGGATGACGTTCAGCATCAGGTTCATGCCGATCCCATGGCTGGTGGCATCGCTTGGGCGTACTTCGGTCGAGGTGACCACGACGACGTTGCGGCCCGGGACCACTTGGATGACTTGACCGCCGTACCCCAAAGCCTCGAATACATGGTCACCATCAAGGGTGGCAGTCCACCACTGGTATCCGTAGCCGTCGCTGAGTCCATCGGCGGCCACCTGTCGGGCCGTGGCCTCATCGACCCAGTCCGCCGGCACCACCTGCTGCTCACCCCAGCGCCCGCCGTTCAGGAAGAGCTGGCCGAGTTTCACCATGTCGCGCGGTCGAAGCTTGATGCCCCACCACCCCTGACTGACTCCCTGCGGGTCCACGGGCCAGGCGAACCCGGCGTCCTCGTAATCCGCCCAGTACTTGGCCAGTGGTACGTGCGTCTCTGCGCCCTGGAACGCGGGTCGGGTATCAACGCCGAGCGGCCCGAAGAGCCGCGACCGGGCGAAGTTCAGCGCCGAGGTTCCGGTGGCCTCCTCCAGGATTGCAGCGAGCAAGTGCGAGGTGCCGTTGGAGTAGACGAAGTGGGTCCCGGGCGGCGACTCCGGGTGAGTCAGGATTTCGCGCACCCAGTCTTCGGACTTGATGAAGGCTGGCCCCGGCGCCTCGTCTCCACTGGGGAACCCAGCCGTCATGGTGAGAAGTTGACGCAAGCTCGTGCGGGCCACTGCCGGAGACATGACGCTGGAATACTTGGGAAGCAGTCTCGCAAGGGTGTCGTCGAGGCTGCCGATGAGTCCCTCGTGCAGAGCGATGCCGACCAAGGTCGAGACCACGGTCTTGGTTACGGACTGCACACCCCAGTAGGCGTCCTGATCGGTCCCGAAGTACCGCTCGAACACAATGCGGTCGTCGGTGGCAACCACCACTGCGCGCAGCTGGTCGAAATCGGCGATAACTTCGGTGTAGCCCGCGATTGCCGCGACGATTCTCTCGCCATCAAGGGTCGAGGATGGCCGCTCCGGAGACTTACCGCCAGCACACGCCGGCAGTAGAAGGCACGCAAGGACAACCCACAGCAGCCTCAGGGGGAAAGGATTGAGATCACGCACAGCGCTCTCCCTTCGCACCTACCAGTTTGACAGTGCGAGCGGCCGGTGTCGACGCCGCTAGACACGTCAGTTACGCCTTCGACAAGGCCGACCTCGATCAGGTGATCCAGTGGTTGACCGGCTTCGATGAGCCAGCATTGAGCGGTCATCTGGCCGCTGGTACTACGTTCGAGGACTTCTTCGCCGATGCACGCCTCAACCCGCATGCGCCGATGATCACGGGCGTGGTGTGCGGGGTGCGCGTCGAGAGTGTCGACGACCCGTTGATGCAGAAGATTCGCTACCTGGACAAGTTGGTGGACGAACTGGCCAAGGGCAGGTCGATGGACAGGATCCTGAGGGCGTAACGGTCGACCCACCATCCCGGCGGCTGCGTCTATCTCGGTGGAATGCAGCACTCCTGCACTCTGCTTCGCGACCGCGCCATGGCGGCCCGAGTCCTCGTCGTGCTTTTGTACAACTGCATCCTCACCCCGGCAGCAGCACCGAGAACGTGGTGTCCCCGGAGGTCGAACGCACCGACGCTGAGCCGGCGTGCGCCTGGGCGATCGCCGCGACCATCGAGAGTCCCAGGCCGGCGCCACCTGAGGCGCGGGTGCGGGAGCTGTCGCCGCGAGTGAAGCGCTCGAAGACCCGGTCCTCGAGGCCGGCGGCGAGGCCGGGGCCGTCGTCGTGAACCTCGACCAGCACACCGCGGTCGGTCGAGCGCGCCGAGACTGTGACCGTGGTGCCGGGCGGGGTGTGAGCTCGGGCGTTGCCGAGCAGGTTCGTCATCACCTGGTGCAGGCGGCGCTCGTCGCCGGTGACGGTGACCGGCTTGTCGGGCAGCTGCAGCTGCCACCGGTGGTCCGGCCCGAGCACGCGGGCGTCCGCGACCGACTCCAGCAGCATCCGGGTCACGTCGACCTCGGCGCGCTCCAACGGCCGCCCGGAGTCCAGGCGCGCCAGCAGGAGCAGATCCTCGACCAGGCCGCCCATCCGGTCGGCCTCGGTCTCCACCTTCGCCAGAGCGGTGGAGAGGGCAGCAGGGTCGTCGGGAGTACGCCGGGACAGCTCGGCGTACCCGTGGATGGTGGCCAGCGGCGTACGCAGCTCGTGCGAGGCGTCGGCGACGAACTGCCGGACCTGCTGCTCGCTGCGGTGCCGCGCCTCCAGCGAGGTCTCGACGTGGGCGAGCAGGGTGTTCAGCGCCGAGCCCATCTGGCCGACCTCGGTGCGCTCGTCGGTCAGGTGCGCCGGCACCCGCTCGGTGAGATCGATCGCGCCCGAGGCCAGCGGCAGCTCGGCCACCGAGCGCGCGGTTGCGGCGACCTCGGTCAGCGGGCGCAGCTGGCGGCGTACGAGCAACGTGCCCGCCGCTCCGGCTACCAACACCCCCAGCAGGGTGAGCAGCGCCTCGTAGCCCACCAGCGCCGCGATCGTCTTGTCGACCTCGCGGGTGGGCAGACCGGTGACGAGGAGCCGTCCGTCGGGAGCGGTGACGGCGGTGACGCGGTAGTCGCCGGCCTGGCTCACCTGCACGCCGTGGACCTTGCCGTCGACCGGCACCTCACCGAGCTCGTGCAGGGCCTCCGCGGAGAGCTGGCGCTGTCCGCCGCTCTCCTCGGTGAGCACCACGCCAGCAGAGTTTCTCGACGCGTCGGCGGTGCTCGTGCCGGGAGTGACCGCGGCGATCAGCGTGCCGGGCCCCTGGTTGCTGGGATCGATCGGCGCGCGGCGGCGGTCGCGATCACCGTCGCCGACCCGCTGGACCGAGGAGAGCACGTCGTCGTCGAGGCGCTGCATGAGTGAGGTACGGATCGCCACGGTCGCGATCGCCGCGATCAGCAGCGAGACCACCGCCACCAGGGCGACCGCGGTGACCACGAGGCGCGCCGACAATGTGCGCGGCCGCAACGATCCGGGACGCAGGTGCCTCAGCCGGTCGAGGTGCACGCGTTCACGGAGCTGCTCAAACTGCATGGGCGGGCTCGGTCGGCTTCAGCACGTACCCCGCACCACGCATGGTGTGGATCATCGGCTCGCGACCGGCGTCGATCTTCTTGCGCAGGTAGGAGATGTAGAGCTCGACCACGTTGGCCTGGCCGCCGAAGTCGTAGTTCCAGACCCGGTCGAGGATCTGCGCCTTGCTCAGCACCCGGCGCGGGTTGCGCACCAGGAAGCGGAGCAGCTCGAACTCGGTGGCGGTGAGCATGATCTCCTCACCGCCCCGGGTCACCTCGCGGCTGTCCTCGTCGAGGGTGAGGTCGCCCACCACCAGCACCGAGGAGGTCGTGGCCTGCTGGGCACCGGACCTGCGCATCAGCGCCCGGAGCCGCGCCACCACCTCCTCGAGCGAGAACGGCTTGGTGACGTAGTCGTCGCCCCCTGCGGTCAACCCGGCGACCCGGTCCTCGACGGAGTCGCGAGCGGTCAGGAACAGCACGGGTACGTCGGGCTGGTCGGTGCGCATCCGGCGCAGCACCTCCATGCCGTCGAAGTCGGGCAGCATCATGTCCAGGACCACGGCATCGGGCCGCTGGGCCTTTGCGGTGCTGACCGCCTTGCTGCCGGTCAGGGCCACCTCGACCTCCCAGCCCTCGTAGCGCAACGCCATCCGCAGCAGCTCGGCGATGTTCTCCTCGTCATCGACGACCAGGACGCGCAGGGGAGTGCCGTCGGGGCGGGTCAGCTCGGGACCGGGGCTCTTCATGGGCTCCACTCTGTCGGCCGGGCACCACCGGAGTCCATGAGTGCGCTGTGAGTTTCCTGTGAAGGTTCCCGCCCAGCATCGTCACAGGTTCAGCACAGGTGGGCAGCGCACTCTCGTCCCATGAGCGAACTTCCTCCTGACCAGCCCTCCGACCCGCCGCTCAGCCGCGGCCGCCGGCTGCGGGACCGCCTCTGGGCGGCCCGCGTGCTGATCGGTGTGGCCCTGGCCTCGCTGATCGTCGGCGCCGCGGGTGCTGGCGCGGTGGTGGCCGTGGCCGGTGGTCACGAGCGCGGCGAGCGCGGGGGACGCGGCGGCGACGGCGAGCACGGCCGGATGGACCACGGTCGTGGCTTCGACCAGCGTGGCGGCCAGGAGGACCGGCGGGGCCGGGCGCCGACCCCCTCGAGCTGACCGGCCAGCACGGCCCGGTTGTTCCCCTGGCCCCCCGACAGGGAGAATGACCGGGCTGTGCGCATTCACTTCCCCGCCGAGCTTCCGGTCTCGGCCCGTCGCGACGAGATCGCCGAGGCGATCCGCGACCACCAGGTGGTGATCGTCGCGGGGGAGACCGGCTCGGGCAAGACCACCCAGCTGCCGAAGATCTGCCTGGCCCTGGGGCGCGGCGACCCGTCGTCCCCCAGCGGCGCGATGATCGGGCACACCCAGCCGCGCCGGATCGCGGCCCGCAGCGTGGCCGAGCGAATCGCCGAGGAGCTCGGCACCGAGCTCGGCGAGACCGTGGGCTACCAGGTGCGCTTCACCGACCGTACGTCGAAGCAGAGCCGGGTCAAGGTGATGACCGACGGCATCCTGCTCGCCGAGCTCCAGCACGACCGGATGCTCAGCCGCTACGACACCTTGATCATCGACGAGGCTCATGAGCGCAGCCTCAACATCGACTTCATCCTGGGCTACCTGCGCCAGCTGCTGCCGAAGCGGCCCGACCTGAAGCTCGTGATCACCTCGGCGACGATCGACCCGGAGCGGTTCGCCGCGCACTTCGCCGACGCGGACGGCAGGCCGGCGCCGATCATCGAGGTGTCGGGCCGCACCTATCCCGTCGACGTCCGCTACCGCCCACTGCTCGAGGAGTCCTTCGAGGACGACGAAGGCGAGCCGGTCCAGCGTGACCAGACCGAGGCGATCGAGGCCGCGGTCGACGAGCTGATGGCCGACACCGCCGGCGACATCCTGGTCTTCCTGCCCGGCGAGCGCGAGATCCGTGACACCGCCGACGTGCTCCAGCGCAGGGCCGAGGGCACCTCGGGACGGCGCGGCGGCTTCGACATCGTGCCGCTGTTCTCCCGGCTCTCCGCCGCCGAGCAGCACCGCGTGTTCGAGCGGCACACCCGGCGCCGGGTGGTGCTGTCCACCAACGTGGCCGAGACCTCGCTGACCGTGCCGGGGATCACCGGCGTGATCGACACCGGGGTCGCCCGGATCAGTCGCTGGTCCTCGCGCACCAAGGTGCAGCGGCTGCCGATCGAGGCGATCAGCCAGGCCTCGGCGCAGCAGCGCTCCGGCCGCTGCGGCCGGGTCGAGGCCGGAGTCGCGATCCGGCTCTACAGCCAGGAGGACTTCGAGGGCCGCCCGGAGTTCACCGAGCCGGAGATCCTGCGCACCTCGCTGGCCAGCGTGATCCTGCAGATGACCTCGCTCGGGCTGGGCCAGGTCGAGCGGTTCCCGTTCGTCGACCCGCCCGACAACCGGGCGGTGCGGGCCGGCGTACAGCTGCTGGAGGAGCTCGGGGCGCTGCACGCCTCCACCGGCCGCTCCGGGGGAGCCCCGCGGCTCACCGGGGTCGGCCGCAAGCTCGCGCGGTTGCCGATCGACCCGCGGATGGCCCGGATGATCCTCGAGGCCGACAAGCTCGGCTGCCTGCGCGACGTGCTGGTGATCACCGCGGCGCTCTCCATCCAGGACCCGCGGGAGCGGCCGGTCGAGCACCGCGCCCGCGCCGACCAGCTGCACGCACGCTTCCGCGACCCACGCTCGGACTTCATGGCCCTTCTCAACCTGTGGCGCCATCTGCGCACCCAGCAGAAGGAGATGGGCTCCAGCGCGTTCCGGAGGATGTGCCGAGAGGAGCACCTGAACTACCTGCGGATCCGCGAGTGGCAGGACTTCGAGTCCCAGCTGCGCCAGGTGGCCAAGCAGGTCGGGCTCAAGCCGGGGCAGGCCGGCGAGGCGCCCGACGACGACCGGATCCACCAGGCCCTGCTGGCCGGACTGCTCTCCCACATCGGGCTGCGCGACGCCGACCGTCGCGACTACCTCGGCGCCCGGGGTGCCCGGTTCGCGATCTTCCCGGGGTCGGGGCTGTTCAAGTCCCAGCCCGACCTGGTGATGTCGGCCGAGCTGGTGGAGACCTCCCGGCTGTGGGGTCGGCAGAACGCCGCCATCGACCCGGTGTGGGCCGAGCGCCTGGGCGGCGACCTGGTCAAGCGCACCTGGTCGGAGCCGCACTGGTCGAAGAAGCGCGAGGCGGCGCTCGCCCACGAGCGGGTCACCCTGTACGGCGTACCGCTGGTCGCGGACCGCGTGGTGCCGCTCGGTCGGCACCAGCCCGACGTGGCCCGCGAGCTGTTCATCCGGCACGCCCTGGTGCAGGGCGAGTGGCGGGCCCGGCACAAGTTCTTCGAGATCAACCGGCAGCTGCTCGAGGAGGCGGCCGAGCTCGAGCACCGGGCGCGACGGCACGACATCGTGGTGGACGAGGAGACGCTGTATGAGTTCTACGAGGCGCGGGTCCCGCCCGAGGTGGTCTCCGGCGCCCACTTCGACACGTGGTGGAAGCAGGAGCGGCGCAGCCGGCCCGAGCTGCTCACCTTCGACCCCGAGATGCTGGTGCACGATCAGGCCGAGGAGGTCACCGCCGCAGACTTCCCCGACCTGTGGCACGAGGGCCCGTTGACGCTGCCGCTGCGCTACCACTTCGAGCCCGGCCACGAGGCCGACGGCGTCACCATCGAGGTGCCGTTGGCCACGCTGAACACCGTCGGCCCGGCTCCCTTCAGCTGGAACGTGCCCGGCCTGCGGCACGAGCTGGTCACCGCGCTGATCCGGTCGTTGCCCAAGCCGCTGCGGGTCAACTTCGTGCCCGCCCCCGACGTCGCGCGGCGCTTCCTCGAGGCGGTGCCACCGGGGGAGGAGCCTCTGCTCGAGGCGCTCTCGCGCTTCCTGCGCTCGCTCACCGGCGTGCACGTGCCGCGGGAGGCGTGGGACATCGCGAAGGTCCCGGCCCACCTCACGCCGACCTTCCGTGTCCTCGACGACACCGGTGCCGAGGTCGCGGCCGGCAAGGACCTCGACGCGCTCAAGCAGCCCCTGCGGCCGTCCTTCGACAAGGCGATGGCCGCGGTCGCCCAGGAGTCCGGCCTCGGCTCGACGGGCCAGACGAGCTGGACCTTCGGCACGATCGAGGCCTCATTCACCCAGACCCGCGCGGGCCACGAGGTGCGCGGCCACCCGGCGCTGGTCGACGAGGGCAGCACCGTCGGCGTCCGGGTGATGGCCTCGGCGGAGGAGCAGGAGGCCCATCACCGGCTCGGCGTACGCCGGCTGCTGCTGCTCGCCGTCCCCTCCCCGGCCCCCCAGCTGCTCGAGAGGCTCGACAACACCGCCAAGCTCGGACTGGCCGCGTCGCCGTACGCCGGGGTGCGTTCCCTGCTCGACGACTGCGTGACCGCGGCGGCCGGCGAGCTCGTCGACCAGGCGCCGGTCGTGCGCGACCAGGCGGCGTTCGACCAGCTCGTGGCGACCGCGCGCCGGGACCTGCCCGAGCGTGCCGGCCGGCGTGCTCCAGCAGGTGATCCGGGTGCTCGCCGCGTGGCGCCCGGTCGACAAGGCGCTGCACGGCCGCGTCGAGATGGCGATGTTGCCGGCGATGACGGACCTGCGCGCGCAGCTGGCCCGGCTGGTGCACGACGGCTTCGTGGCCGACGCCGGTGCCGCGGCGCTGCGGGACTACCCCCGCTACCTCGCCGCGATGCTCGCCCGGGTGGAACGGCTCGGTGAGCTGGCGCGCGACCGGCAGCTGGCCGACAGCGTCGACGGGTTGCAGCGGGCCTGGCAGCACCGCCTCGACGCGCTCCCCGCCGGTCGCCCTCCGGGAGCGGACCTGCGGCGGGTGCGCTGGATGCTGGAGGAGTACCGCGTCAGCCTGTGGGCCCAGCAGCTCGGCACCGCCCAGCCGGTCTCGGACGCGCGGATCCGCAAGGCGCTCGGCTGACCCCGCCGGAGTGCCTACACTCCGTCCATGGTCAGGGTTCAGGGGATCGCGGGGACCGACGGGACCGGCGTGCGGTCGACGCCGACCGAGGGGGACATGCGCTGGGAGTCCGGCGAGTGGCAGCGCTGGGTCGGGCGCCGCTGGGTGCGGGCCGCCTACTCGCTGCACCCCGATCGACTCAAGCAACCGGTCCCCTTCGACCGGGACGAGGCCCTCGACGAGGCGAGCCGTCAGCGTGCGCTGGCGCTGGCCGTGGAGGACCAGGTCGCCCTGGAGAGCGCGACGGTCGTCTTCGAGGGGCCCAGCGGCATCGTGCTGGCCTACGCCCGCAGCGTCTCCCACGTCCTCCACGGGGTGGTGACTCTCCTGACCGGAGGGCTGTGGGGCTTCGTGTGGCTGGGCGTCCTCCTCGGTCGGCGCGAGGACCGGCTGCGCTTCGAGGTGGACGCCTGGGGCAACGTCTGGGCTCGCCCCGTCGCGCACACCTAGGTCTCGAGGGTCCCTGCGCCCGTTGCTGGCACGTGTGATCAACGGGACGTGACGCCGTACTTCTCTACGCAACGTCATACGTCCTGGTCGCTTCGTCGACCGGCTCGTATCACGTCCCGGTTGAGGGTTTTGATCGAACGTTCCAGCAACGGCCGCGACGACCTCGGGGGCTCCGCCGTACGCCGTGTCCGGCTGCCGCAGCCCGAGCCGTGGCCGAGCCGACCCCTCCTGTGGTGTGGTGAGCACTGTGCGGGTCAGCGCCGGCCCGCCCGATGGAGGAGCGCCAATGTCTCGGACTCGGATCCACAACCTGGCCATCTCGCTCGACGGCTTCGGCACCGGGGAGCCGCAGTCGCTGGAAGCGCCGTTCGGCCACGCCGGCCATCGCCTGCACGAGTGGATGTTCGCCACTCGGTTCTGGGCGTTGATGACCACTTCCGAGGGGGCGGGCGGTGAGGCACCGCTGGGCGGATCGGTGGGGATCGACCACGCGTTCGCGGAGCAGCACGGCGTCGGCTTCGGCGCCGAGATCATGGGCGCCCACAAGTTCGGCCCGCCGGGTTGGCACGACGACCCGGACTGGCAGGGCTGGTGGGGCCCGAACCCGCCGTTCCACACCCCGACCTTCGTGCTCACCCACCACCCGCGGCCGCCGCTGGAGATGGAGGGCGGCACCACGTTCCACTTCCTCGACGCCTCACCGGCCGAGGCGCTCGAGACCGCTCGCGCGGCCGCCGGTGGGCAGGACGTCCGGATCGGCGGTGGCCCCACGGTCGCGCGCGACTTCCTCGCCGCCGGGCTCGTCGATCACCTGCACGTGGTGCAGGTGCCGATCGTGCTGGGCCGGGGCGTCCGGCTCTGGGACGGCCTGGAGGCGCTCGAGGCGGGGTACGACGTCGAGGCGGTCTCCTCACCCAGCGGAGTCACCCACCTCACCTTCACGCGCAGGACCAGCTAGAGGTGCGGGCGTGCGGCCGCGATCACGGCCTCGAACACGGGCCGTGACAGCGCGGCGCCCTCGCGGCGCACGCCGGAGGGGTCGAGCCGCAGCAGCCGGTTGAGGCGCACCTCGCTGGGACGGCGCTGGGAGTCCCAGGCGCCGGTGCCGATGTCCATCCACTCCCGGCCCGCTCGGCGCTCCTGCTCCTCGTCTCGGTCGTGGTCCTTGGAGGTCAGCCCCAGCGCGAGCAGCACGTCGCCGTCCTCGCCGATCACGAGCACCGGCCGGTCCTTGCCGCGACTGGCGTCCTCCTCGTAGGGGACCCACGCCCACACCACCTCGCCGGGATCGGGCAGTCCGTTCGCGTTGGGGGCGTAACCGATCCTGATCTCGCCGCGGCCGGTCGGGCGGTGACCGTCACCCACCGTCCCGGTCGGACGCGGCTGGGCGCCGCCGAGCTCGCGGCTGAGCTGCTTGCCGACGTCGCGGGCCACCCGGCGCAGCAGCGAGCGGGTGCCGGGTCGCGGCGGCCAGACGGCCCGGAGCCGGGGGATGCGCAGACCCATCGATGCCTCCGAGGTGCGAAGTTGGTGCGCCGGACCGGGAGCGCCTCACGGCGCGTGGCCGCTCGAAGCGGCTATTTGTGGGACCCGGGGCTGCCGCGGTCCGGCGCGCCGCCCACTCTACAAGCGATCTTCAACCAAGGTCGTCAGCCAGCTCCAGGCGCGCCGCGTGGTCGAGCTGGTCGGCCAGGGTCACCAGGCGCGACGCCGCCACGTCCGAGGCGTACGTCGATCCGCTGACCCGGTCCGGTCCGGCGTCATCGCCCACTACGACATCGCGCGCCTCGGAGTGGGCGCGGCCGGCAGCGACCACCCGGGCGAACGCCGCGGCCCGGAAGAGGGTGTCGGCGAAGTCGCCGACGACCACGCCGCTGAGCACCGCGTCGAGGAGGGCACGCACCTCGTCGGGGCCGGGTGGGTCGACCATGCCGGAGACCACCTCGCCGACGGGGACGTGGCGACGGCCGCGGTCGTACTCGGCAGCCGCGGTCAGCGGGTCGGCGTACACCCAGCTGCGGAGCAGGTAGAGCCGCCAGAGCGCTCCGGCGAGCGAGTCGGCCGCTGCTCCGGACCAGAGCTCCGCGAGGGTTTCGAGCCCCTCGGAGTCCGCCAGGTGCACCACCCGGGCCACCAGGTCGGCGTCACCTCCGCCGACATCGGGGTCGCGGGCGCCGCGCACCAGTGCCGTGGCCGCGCGGTCGGCGGCCTCGCTGAGCTGGGCGGGGTCGACGGCCCCCTCGATCGCCTCGAAGTGCTTGGCGCCGGGGTAGGTCGGGCGGTGGTGCTCGCGACCGGTCATCTGCCCATCCTCGGCCTCAGCCGGCCAGCTTCGTCGCGGCGGCCTTGACGGCCAGCTCCATCGGCTCCCGGCCGGGCTCGTAGTTGTGGTCCTGGCCGGCATGGTCCAGCCGCAGCAGCGCGAGCCGGGTGCCGTTCATGACCAGGCCGAAGGAGTGGAACTGTCCCTCGCCGTTGCTCACGTAGCTGACCAGGTAGGTCCAGCCGGTGCCCGCGCTCACCGAGACCGGCGTGATCGCACGCACCTTGACGCGGCTGCCGGTGACCCGGGAGGCGCAGTCGGACTGCCAGGACCGCAGCACCTTCATGGCGCGCACGGCCGTCTGGGAGTCGGCGAACTCCGCCACCTGCTGGCCGGCGCTGGAGGTCGAGGCGCCGTCGGCTGCGGTCGCCAGGGTGCGCTCCAGCACGCTGGTCGCGCCGATCGAGAGCAGGTCGAACTTCTGGCACAGGCCGAAGGGTGCCTCGCCGGCCTCGCCGGTGGACTTCTCGGTCCACGCCGAGCTCGCGTTGAGCTGGGGGAACTCGGCGGCGGTCAGCAGCGCCGCGGCCGGACCGACCGGGGGCGGGGTGCTGGTCTCGGTGGGCGTCGGACTGGCGCTCTCGGTGACCGTGACGGTCGCGGTCGGCGAGGGCGAGACGGAGGTGCTGGGCGTGGCGGAGGAGGTGCCACCCTGCCCGGCGGGTTCGTCGTCGCGCGTGACGGAGCAGCCGGCCAGGGCGCTGCCGAGGATCAGGGCGACGGTGCCGCTCGCGACGCGGACTCGCTGCACGGGGCCAAAGGTGGGTGAGAACATGTCGGCAGCGTATTGCCCCCACGTCGAACCGTAGTGCCGGGTCGGGTCCGGTCGGCGTGTCCGGATACGCTGCGGCTGCCCCACTTTGGGGCTCGTCGATAGTGCCGGTCGCGAGAGGAGAGCCGATGTCGCGCAGGGGATCGCGCACGACGTTGCGCTCCCGGCTGGTCATCGGCCTGCTGCTCTCCGCTGCCCTCGTGGCCGGGTGTGCTGCCGAAGACCCGCAACCGGCTCCGACGCCAACACCGACCGACTCGGCCCCGGCGACGCTGAAGCTTGCCGTCTACGGTCCCGACCCGGTGGTCGCGGCGTACACCGAGATCGCCCGCGCCTACACGGCAGCCCACCCCGAGACCGTGATCAAGGTCCAGTCCTATGCGACCAACGAAGCGGCCATCGCCGCCATGGCGGACGCCCGCGAGAAGGGCGCCGGACCGGACATCTTCCTGATCGACCAGGCAGATCTCAGCAGCCTGACCAAGGCCAAAGCCATCCGGCGCATCGACGAGCTCCTCGCCGAGCGCAGGGTCGACTTCGGTGACGGCTATGCGCGCAAGGGCCTCGAGGCGTTCAGCGCGGACGCGGCCCTGCAGTGCATGCCGGTCGACGTCTCCCCATTGGTCGTGTACTACAACACCGACCTGATCGACCTCTCGACCGCGGCCAGACCGGGCGCCAACTCGGTCGACCAGGAGAACGGCTGGTCCCTGGAGGAGTTCCGCACCGCCGCGCTTCAGGCACGCAGTCGCGGGGTCCGGGGTGCCTACGTGGCCCCCGACCTCGAGCAGGTCGCTCCCTTCGTCTGGTCGGGTGGCGGCGACGTGGTCGACGACCCGCTGGACCCGACGACGCTGACCCTGTCGGAGGGCGGTTCTGAGACGGCCATGGAGAAGCTCCTCGAGCTGGTCCGTGACCCCGCGCTCACCTTCAACCAGCAGGCGCTGGAGAGGCGATCGGCGCTGGAGCGCTTCGAGTCCGGCTCGTTGGCGATGATCCTGGGCTACCGCAGCCTGACCCCGGTGCTGCGGGAGCAGAAGGACCTCGCCTTCGACGTGATGCCGATGCCCAAGGTCTCCTCGAGCGCCACCACCGCCACCATGACCGGGTTGTGTCTCTCCTCGGACTCCACGCACGAGGAGGCAGCCGCTGACTTCATCGCCGATGTCGTCTCCGGTGGCGGCATCGAGGCCCTGGCGCAGACCGGGTACGTCGTGCCGGCCAACCTCGACGTCGCCAACAGCGAGGCCTTCACCCAGCCCGACCAGCGTCCGGCCCACCCGGAGGTGTTCGTCAACGCCTTCCGGAGCAGCCGCCCGCTGCCGGAGTCCGAGGCCTGGCCGACGGTGCGCGAGCAGACCGGGCGCCTGCTGACCGACCTGTTCTACCAGCCGGTGATCGTGCCGCTCGACGAGCGGCTCAAGGAGATCGACGCAGCCTCGGTGCTGCTCTTCGACCCCACCGCCACCCCGGCAGGACTGCCGACGGTCACGCCGTCGGCCACGCCCTAAGGCGCGCTCGTCCCAGGACGCAGGCCTACGACGCTGGGTCCGCGGCCGGGGGCTGCGGCACCGGTGCGGGGTCCACGATCGCGTCCGCCAGCATCGGCGCCATGATCCCGATCTGCCAAGGTCGTGCGCCGAACGCCCGCAGCTCGCTGGCCACGGCGTCCTCCATCTCGGCAGCGTCGGCCGAGGGTGGCTTCCACAACACCCGGCGCAGGTAGTCAGGGGTCAGCAGGTTCTCCACGGGCACCGAGTGCTGCTCGGCGAAGCTCGCCACCCGCTCGCGGGCCTTGAGCAGTCGGGCGGCCGCGACCGGGTCGCGCTCGGCCCAGACCCGAGGGGCGGGGGGACCGTCGGAACGCACCGTCGACGGCGGCAGCTCGTGGTCAGGCAGAGCCTTGGCCGTCGCCAGCGCGGCCAGCCACCGGTCGGCGAACCGGCGGGCGCCGCGGCCGTGGAAGCCGTCGGTGTCGAGCAGCGCCTGGCGGTTGGTGGGCATGGCGTGGGCAGCGGCGATCATCGCGGAGTCGGGGATCAACCGACCCGGCGTGGTGTCGCGTTCCTGGGCGATCGCATCGCGGGTGATCCAGAGCTCGCGGACCGCGGCGAGGGCACGGCGGCCCTTGGCCTTGTGGATCCCGGAGGTACGTCGCCACGGGTCCTGTCGCGGAGGGGGCACGTGGTCGATCAGGTGCTGGAACTCCTCGGCCGCCCAGCCGGCCTTACCGCTCTCCTCGAGCTGGGCGCCGATCACCGCGCGCAGCTCGAGAAGCACCTCGACGTCGAGGGCGGCGTACTCCAGCCACGGCTGGGGGAGCGGACGCTTGCTCCAGTCGACGGCCGAGTGCTCCTTGCGCATCGAGCTGCCGAGGATCACCTCCACCAGCGTGGCCAGGCCGACCCGCGGGTAGCCGAGCAGCCGGGCGGCCAGCTCGGTGTCGAACAACCGGCTCGGCACCAACCCGATCTCGCGCAGGCAGGGAAGGTCCTGGCTGGCTGCGTGCAGGATCCACTCGGCATCGCCGAACGCGTCGTCAAGGGCTCCGAGGTCCCCGAGCGGGATCGGGTCGATCAGGGCGGTGCCGGAGCCCTCACGACGCAGCTGGATCAGGTAGGCGCGGGGGGAGTAGCGGTAGCCCGAGGCCCGCTCGGCATCGAGCGCGATCGCGCCGGTGCCCGCACGTACCCGATCGACGATCTCCTGCAGGCCGGCATGGGTCTCGACGATCTCCGGCAACCCATCGCGCAGCGTCAGCAGCGGAGCGGGTTCAGGCTTGGCCGGTTCCGACGGTTCCGCCGGTGCATCCGACGGGCTGTCTGTGGGCGGGATCTGCGGGGAAGGTGCCTCGGTGTGCTCGTCCGCCATCAGCCTGGGCCGCGTTGTCCGCGGCGGTTGGGCATGGTGGCCACGCCCTCGGGCACCGGTTCGAGGCCGACCGCGGTGCACAGCAGTTCGCCCCACGCCTCTACGTGCGCGCCCAGGTCGCCCGACGGAGTCCAGGAGGCGCGGATCTCCAGCTGCGCGGTCACGGGCTCCTCGGCCATGCCGCCGAAGCTCTCCGAGCTGACGCAGGTGACACTGCCCGAGGCGGCGTCATACTCCGCGCCGTGGGCGGCCAGCGCCTCGGTCAGCCAGCTCCAGCCGACGCCGGCCAGCATCGGGTCACTGACCAGCTCGGGGTCGATCTCGGCGCGGGCGTAGGCCACGCAGCGGAAGGTGCCGTGCCAGGCGTCGTTGCCGGCGGGGTCGTGCAGCAGCACGATCCGGCCGGAGCCGACGTCCTCGCCGTCGACCGTCACGTCGGCGGAGAGCGCCGAGGCGTGCGGCGCGATCCGCTGCGGCGCGGGCATCTCCTCCACGAACAGCTCAGGACGGAACTTCGCCTGCCGCATCTGCGTCACAGCGTGCTGGAATGCCCGGGGAGCCGGGGGTGGCTCGATGCGAGGCTGGTCAGGTGCCGCCATGGCCTCAGGTTAGGCCGCGGGGGCCGTCCCCGGCACTCGACTCGCCGCCCCCACCTGCGAAGATCGGCGCATGCCCGCTGCCTCCACCACCAACTCCGCACTGCACGACTCGGCCTTTCTCAAGGCCGCGCGCAGCGAGCCGGTGCCGCACACCCCCGTCTGGTTCATGCGCCAGGCCGGTCGCTCGCTGCCGGAGTACCTCGCGATCCGCGAAGGCACCGGCATGCTCGAGTCGTGCATGCGCCCTGACATGGTCTTCGAGATCACCATGCAGCCGGTGCGGCGGTACGGCGTGGACGCCGCCATCTTCTTCTCCGACATCGTGCTGCCGCTCAAGGCGGTCGGCGTCGACCTCGACATCAAGCCCGGGATCGGGCCGGTCGTGGCCAACCCGGTGCGCACGATGGCCGACGTGGAGGCGATCCCCGACCTCACCCCCGAGCACGTCACCTTCATCACCGAGGCGGTGCAGAACCTCGTCGTCGAGCTCGGCGACACTCCGCTGATCGGCTTCGCCGGCGCCCCGTTCACCGTGGCGTCGTACCTCGTGGAGGGCGGGCCGTCGAAGGAGCACGCCAAGACCAAGGCTCTGATGTTCGGGGCTCCTGAGATCTGGGACGCGCTCATGCGCAAGATCGGCGGGATCGCGGCGGCCTACCTCGAGGTGCAGGTCGACGCCGGCGCCTCGGCCGTCCAGCTCTTCGACTCCTGGGCCGGCGCGGTGACTCGGGCCGACTACGCCGAGCACGTGCTGCCGCACTCCGCGCGGGTGCTCGAGCGGATCGGCGCCACCGGTGTGCCGCGGATCCACTTCGGCGTCGGCACGGGGGAGATCCTCGACCTGATGGGCGACGCGGGCGCCGATGTCGTGGGCGTCGACTGGCGCGTGCCGTTGTCCGCCGGGATCGAGCGGGTGCCTGGCAAGGCGGTCCAGGGCAACCTCGACCCGACCCTGGTCTTCGCTCCGACCGAGGTGATGCTCGACCGTGCGGGCCAGGTGCTCGATGCTGGCCGGGCAGCACCGGGACACATCTTCAACCTCGGCCACGGCGTGATCCCCTCGACCGACCCCGAGCAGCTCAAGCGCCTGACCGACTTCGTCCACGAGCACTCGGCCCGCTGACTGGCCGCTGCACCCGCAGAGGACGCACCCGGACAGCCACCCGCCGGGTGACCAAGGCTCGTGACGCCCACAAGTGAACCCTCATTCGGTCTCCAGCTCTGGCAGGTCGGGTCGGTCGTGGTAGTCGCTGGCTTCGCCGGTCCACCAGGCCTGAGTCGTGCGCAGATGCGTGGGTGGGTCCAGGGCGCCGGCGCAGATCGAGACGGTGTCAGGCAGCTCCGGCGATCGCCAGAACAGGGAGGATCCGCACCGAGCGCAGAAGCCGTACTGCGCCTCGCGAACGGGGGCGTACCAGCGAAGGTTCGCCCCATCGTCCTCGACGGTGAGATCACCGGTCTTCGCGGCGGTGGCCGCCATGTGGTGGCCGGTGAATCGTCTACATCTGTGGCAGTGGCAGTTGAAGACCGACCGAAGCTCCCCGGAGACCCGAAATGTGATGGCGCCGCAGAGGCACCGACCAGAGGCCGTGTTCATGCGACCCATCATCGGTGCACGGCACACAGAAAGCATCGATCGGCCCTCCTACCGGTGGTCATTGACGCCCCTTCGGAGCATCATCAAGGGGTGGAGCAGTACGAGGAGTTCCTTGCCTGGGTGCAGTCGGTTCTCATTGCCGCAGAGATCGCCGTCCACAACGGGGACGCCTCTCCACGCCGGGCCATCTGGTCACAGAAGGACCCCGTGACCGTGCTGGGCGCGTGGAAGAACGCAAGCGGGCAGGAAGAGCTGAACGACCTCTTCGCCCACCTTGCCGATAGCTTCTCGGACTGCACTTCCTATGAGTTCGAGCTCCTCGAAGCCGAGGTGCGCGGAGACACCGCCTACACGGTGGGCCTCGAGCACATCTCCGCGTCCGTCGACGGCGTGCCGCGTACCTACACCCTGCGGGCGACGCAGATCTACCGTCGTGAGGACGGCGCGTGGAAGGTCGTGCACCGGCACGGGAGTGCACCGCCCGAGTAGGTGGCTCAACCTTTGCTCGTCCACCTCGTGCCGATCGGCGTCAAGGTGGCTGGCGACGAGTGGTTCTGCGTCCGAGGAGACACGAACGTCCCCGGCCTGCCCTCCGCGGGCGCGGCGATCAGGGTCCCCCACGCCAGTGATCGATCCGGTGGTGATCCGGAGCAAAGCCGTGGTCGATGCCCCAGAGCACCGCTTGGGTGCGACTGGCCACGTCGATCTTGCGGTAGAGGGTGCGGATGTAGGACTTGACAGTGTTGGGGGTCAGGAAGGTGTGGGCGGCGACGTCGGCGTTGCTCAGGCCCTGGGTGATCAGCGCAAGGATCTCTGACTCGCGTTCGCTCAGGCCTTCGCTGCGGCCGGGCCAATCGAGGCCATTCACGCCGCCGGACCGGCCGGGCGGGTCGCTGATCACGACCTCGCCGGTGTGCACGGCCTCGAGCGCGGCGATGAACTCGCGTGCGGGCAGCGCCTTGGACAGGTAGCCGCGCACTCCCTGCTTGCGTGCGGTCTCGATCAGCTCGGGGTGGAAGTTCCATGTGTAGACGACCACATGTCGCGCGCGCGGGTTGTCGATGAGGACCGAGATGTTCTCGTGATCGGACTCCGGTTGGGCGAAGCAGTCGTAGAGCACGATGTCGACGACGTCGTCGACGGGTTCGTTGGAGTCGATCTCGGCCACCACCACCCGGTCGCGGTAGCGGTCGATGATCTTGGCGACACCCATGAGGACCACGTCGTAGTCGTCGACGAGTGCCACCGTGATGGGCCTGTTGGAGCGAGCAGTCCGGACTTCCGGCATCTCGACACCTTAACCCCCCTAGGGGGGTATCGAGCCCGCCCTAGGGGACTCAGGATGAAGGGACCAACCTCCACCGAAAGGGGCACAGCATGCTGGGTCTCATCCTCACCATCCTCATCGTCGGACTCGTCGCCGGAGCGCTCGCGCGACTTCTGGTCCCGGGCAAGCAGGACATGTCCATCGCGATGACCATCGTCTTGGGCATCGTCGGCTCGTTCGTGGGCGGCTTCCTGGGCTACTTGATCTTCCACAAGGACGCCTCCGACGGCTTCCTCCAGCCCGCCGGCATCATCGGCTCGGTCATCGGCGCGATCATCGCCCTGCTGATCTGGACGCGCGTCGGCGCACGGCACACCGTTCACAGCTGACGCGTGGCACAGCACGCCAAGCCCACCTCGACCAGGAGCGACCCGATGACTGGCTCGCCTCAGCCCAGATGTCCCCGGTGTGGTGGGGACCTGGTGCTCAAGATCGACCCGGCAGCACCGCCCGACGACCAGGCGACCGTGCTCCTCGCCGATCCGCCGTTCCGCTACGAGTGCACGTCACCGGACTGTCGTTGACTCAGGGACGCGCCACCCGGCCGACGGTCCCTTGGAGGTCGAGCAGGAGCGCTCGCAGCTCGTCCGAGACCCGGGCCTTGGTGTTGGTTGCATAGGAGAACGTCACGACGAGGGCCTCGCCCTCGGCCGCGATCGCACCGTGCCGATGACTCACCGCCCGGTAGAGCATGAGGAACCGGTCCTCGCTGATGTCGCCGATGCGTGCGCCGACGGTGACGGTGTCGGGGTGGGTCAACGGGATGCGGAACCGGCAGCTCGCCGAGTGCAGGATCGGTCCGACATCGCCGGAGTGCCCGATGGAACCCAGACCGAGCTCACCGAAGCACTCGATCCGCGCGGTCTCGAAGTAGCGGAAGTACACGACGTTGTTCACATGGCCCATGGCGTCCATGTCTCCCCAGGCCACGGGGATGTCCACCGTCACCGGGAAGTCGGCCAGCAGCTCGGCGATCTGATCGGTGTCCGTCACCGGCACAGGCTATCGATGCTCGGCGCACGCACGACGGGGCGTTGAGGTTGTCGGTCGTGTCGCGCGTTCTAGGCTGACCGCTACCGTCCCGCCCTGCTCGCCCCGCAACAGGAGGTCCGATGCCCGCCGTACTGCTGCTGGTGGCGGGCATCGTGCTGCTGGTCGCCGGCGGCGAGACCCTGGTCCGGGGAGCCAGCACGATCGCGCGATCCTTCGGGCTGTCCCCTCTCGTCGTCGGCCTGACGGTGGTGTCGTTCGCGACGTCCGCGCCCGAGCTGGCCGTTACCGTGCAGGCCAGCCTGTCCGGCAACCCGGGCCTCGCGGTCGGCAACGTGGTGGGCTCCAACATCGCGAACATCCTGCTCGTGGTCGGGGTGGCCGGGACGATCATGTCGCTTGCGGTGCAGAACCCGGTGGTACGCCGGGACGTGCCGGTGCTGATCGCGCTGACTCTGCTCTTCTGGGCGATGGCCCTCGACGGCTCGGTCTCCACCGTGGACGGTGTGGTGCTGATCGGACTGCTGATCGCCTACGTGGCGGTGACCGTGGTCCGCAGCCGGCAGGGCAAGGACCCGGGGCCTGTGGAGGAGGCGCCGCCCGCGCCCGGCGGCGTACCGGTGGCGGTGCTCCTGGTCGCCGCAGGGGTCGGGCTCCTGGTCTGGGGCGCGAGCTGGCTCGTCCGCGGCGCCGTTGACATCGCGACCACCCTTGGACTGAGCGACACGGTCGTCGGCCTGACCGTCGTGGCGATCGGCACCTCACTGCCCGAGCTGACCACCTCCGTGACGGCAGCGCTGCGCGGCAGCGTGGAGATGGCGGTCGGCAACGCGGTCGGCAGCTGCATCTTCAACCTGGGTGCGGTGATGGGGCTGACTGCCGCGATCAGCCCGGACGGAGTGCCCGTGGTCGACGGCGCGCTCACCTTCGACATCCCGGTGATGGTGGCCGTCGTGCTGGCGTTGCTGCCGATCGGATTCACCGGACGCCGGGTGGCCAAACGAGAGGCGTGGCTACTCGTCGGCTACTACCTCGCCTACACCGCCTACCTGCTGCTGGACTCGGCCGGCCACGACGCTCTGCCGCAGTTCAGCTCGGTGATGCTCCTGTTCGTCATCCCGGTCACCTTGCTGACCCTGGGTCTGCTGGTGGTGCAGGAGACGCGAGTACGCCGCTCGCGCGTGTGATCACGCAGGATGGGTCGGTTCACCGTCCATGTGCACCACGAATTCGTCGCCCGCAGCAGTCACCGGATCGCCGGTGGTTCCCTGCAGCAAAGGGCTCAGTCGATCGTCGATCGCAGCGACGCGATCGCCGAGTGCTTCGGGCTCCACCCGAGCTCGTTCTTCGCCTTGGTGGTGTCCATGATCGAGGGGTGGCTCAACGCCTCCACCCACTGCGCCCCTGAGGGCAGGAAGGGGACCCGGGAGACGGCTCGGGCTACGGCGGCGACCGGGGCGCCGGGCACCGGCAGCACCCGGAGGCCGAGCTCGCGGGCGATGTCGACCACGGTGACCACGTCGTCCGCGGCGATGTTGTAGGCACCGGGGGGACCGGCACCGAGCACGCACAGGCGCAGCGCCTCGGCGACGTCCTCCTGGTGGATCAGCTGCAGCGGCAGCGCGGGCACCAGGGCGGGCAGTCCGGGCAGTCGCCGCAGCGCCGCCCCCGCGCCACGCACCAGCGGAGCCAGCACGTCGGGGATGCTCACCTTGGCGCCGACCGCGTCCGGACCCAGGACGATCGGGGGGCGCAGCAGGTAGAGCTCGGTTCCCGGGTGCTGGGCGGCCTCCTGCTGCAGCAGGTGCTCGAGCTCGGCCTTCTCCTGGGCGTAGAACAGCCGGTCCGCGGGCCGGGTCTCCCAGTCCTCCTGGATGCCGATCGGGTTGTCGCTGTGGAAGCCGTACGCCGCGATCGAGGACGCGTAGACGAAGCGTTTCGCGCCGACCTCCGCGGCCGCACGGAAGGCGTTGAGCGTCCCCTCGACGTTGATCGCCCTGGTCGTCTCGCGGGAACCGCTCAGGATCAGGAACGCCAGGTGGACCACGACGTCGGCCCCGGCGAACGCCGACTCGAGGGCATCGACGTCGCGCACGTCGCCGCGGCGGTACTCCATCTTGGCCCAGCCCTGCTGCGCCGGGTCGAAGGGCCGCCGGGCGATGCCGATCACGCGACCGACCTGGTCGTCCTGCTGGAGCAGCGGCATCAGCGCGAGCCCGAAGGTGCCGGTGGGCCCGGTGACCGCCACGGTGAGTGCGTCCCCGTTCGTCATGGGGGCACCCTAGTGCCGTGGTCCTGGGGACGGGCTCAGGAGTCCGGTAGGACGTCCTTGACCGCGTCGACCATCTTGGCCAGCACAGGTCGCTCGTCACCGCCGCTGGCCCAGGCAGGGTCCTGGGGCAGGGGACCCATCGGGTCCGCACTCTCCGGGGCTGTGTCCTGGGAGGCGAGCGAGCGACGGAACGCCTCGTCGAGTCCCACGAGGTCGTGTGCCTGCGGCAGGAGCAGCTCCCGGAAGTCGTCGTCCGCGATCACCATGTCGTGGTGCAGGCTCTCGACCAACGCCTCGACCGTCGCCCGCGGCACGTCGGTGAGACTGCCGACCAAGGTGCCGACGAGGGCGGTCGGCAACAGCGGCACGTGGACCTGTGGGCGCTCGAGCCCGGCGTGCTCGGTGTAGGCCTCGAGCAGTGCGCCGTAGCGGAGCTGGTCGGGGCCGCCCACGTCGAAGTGGCGCGAGGGACCGTCGTACTCCAGTGATCCGACCAGCGCCTCGAGCACGTCGACGACCGCGATCGGCTGCACCATGGAGTCCATCCACGACGGCACGGTGTGGACGGGCATCCGCTCGCTGACCTGGCGGATGATCTCGAAGGACGTGGACCCGCTGCCGAGGAGCACTGCTGCGCGGAGGACGACGACGGTGGCGGGGGAGTCGGTGAGGATCCGTTCGACGTCGCGACGCGACTCGATGTGCTCGGAGAGCTCGCTCTCGGCGACGTCGGGGACCAGCCCGGAGAGGTAGACGACTCGCTCGATGCCGTGCGTGCGCACCGCCTCCGCGAAGTTGGTCGCCGCCTTCCGGTCGGTCTCGGCGAAGTCGTCGCCGCCCATGCCGTGGATCAGGTAGTACACCGCGTCGACGCCCTCGCAGGCGGTCCTGACCTGGTCCGCGTCGAGCGCGTCCATCACGACGGTCTCGACCCGGTCACCCCACCACGGCGGCTGCCGGGAAGGGTCGGACGTGGTGGTGCGGACGTCGTGGCCGCGCTCGAGCAGCACGGGCACCAGCCGCCCACCGACGTAGCCGGTCGCGCCGGTCACCAGGATCTTCACGTGTCCCTCAGCTCTTCGTGGGTCGGAACGGATGACGCGAGCCTACGTGGGCGCCCCTGCGGCTAGCCTTGCGAGGCATGGGATCCAAGGCCTCCGACCTGCTCGACGCCCTCACCGACGCGGCGCCGAGGTTGCTGCTCGCGATCGTCATCGTCGCGGTGGGTTACGCGCTCTCCCGGGGCCTGCGCTGGCTGCTCCACCGCGTCCTGGAGACCAGACGTACGCCGAGCTTCGCCGCCGTGATGAGCAAGCTCGCCGGATGGTCCCTGCTGTCGTTCTCCGTCATCGTCGCGATCGTGGCGGTCTTTCCGTCGGTGAAACCGGTGAACATGCTCGCCGGGCTCGGCTTCTTCTCGGTGGCGGCCGGGTTCGCCTTCCAGGACATCCTGGAGAACCTGCTCTCCGGGCTGCTGCTGATCCTGCGCCAGCCGTTCCGCTCCGGAGACCAGATCACGGTGGGGGAGATCTCCGGCACCGTGCAGGCGATCACCATCCGTGAGACCCGCCTGAAGACCTTCGACGGGCAGCTGGTGCTGATCCCGAACCGCGACGTGTACAAGTCGGTGATCACGGTGCGCACCCACTTCGAGAGCCGCAGGGTCAGCTTCGTGGTCGGTGTCGCCTACGAGAACGACGCGGGGGAGGCCTGCCGGGTGATCCGGGCGGCGCTGACCGAGGACGTGCCCCGCCTCGACGGCACCCCGGAGCCGGAGGCCGTGGTCACCCAGCTGGGGGTCTCCACCGTCGACATCGAGGCACGCTTCTGGTGCGGGCCCGAGCAGCACGACGTGGTCCTGGGGATGGATGCCGCGATCCGGTCGGTGAAGACCGCCCTGGACGAGGCCGGCATCGAGATGCCCGCCGACATCATCGCCCTGCAGGCCACCCCGAGCCTGAGAGCGGCGATCTCGGGTGAGGCCGAGGTGACCCCCGGAGGCGGCGTACGCAGCTGAGCGCCGGCGGGCCGGACCCTGCGAGGGCTCAGAAGTCGTCGGTACGCCGGATCCGCCGCGGCCGTCCGTCGGGGTCGTGCAGCAGGGCGTACGGCGCCAGGGCGAACGCGCGCGCCAGTGGCCCGAGCTCGGGCGGCTGGAGCCTGCGGAGGTGCCCGGCCGGACGTGGCCCGGTTCGACCGCCCTCGCACCACGCGTCCAGGCGGGCCGCGCTCGCCGCGTAGGTTGCGAACATGTCGGCCGGTTCGAGGCAGTCGGCCATCGTGACGGACACGTCGCCACCTTCCCGGCCCAAGTGCTCGGAGGCCAGGGTGAGACGCAGTCGGCGGGCGAACTCGCCCTCCTGGTCGACGATCACCGCGGAGAGCTCGGAGTCGTGGGTCCACGAGCGACGGTTGAAGTTGTCGGAGCCGATGGTGGTCCAGGTGTCGTCGATGACGCAGGCCTTGGCGTGCACGTAGATCGGGGTGCCTGCGTGGTTCTCCAGGCCGTAGATCGCCACCCGGTCGGGAGCCACCCGCACCAGCTCAGCCATCGCGCGGCGCTGTCCTTCGCGTTGAGGGAGCCGACCGAAGACGCCCTCCAGGTCGGAGAACATCGGCACCACCACGATGAGGTGCAGCTCCGGATGCTGCTCCAGCGCCGCGCCGAGCATGCGCGCGACATGGTGGCCCCACAGGTACTGGTCCTCGACGTAGACCAACCGACGCGCGCGCTCGATCGCCTTGGTGTAGCCGCGCGCGACGCTTCTCTCCCCGCCCCTGGCGAACGGGTAGTCCCTGCTGGAGGGCAGGTCGGGGTAGGTCCGCAGCAGCTGCACCGCGTGCGTCCCCCCGGTCACCGGCGGCGGCGGGGGCAGCTGTGGCGAGAGCGGACTCGGGGTGGGAGGGGTGCTGCGTCGCCGCAGCCCCCACCACGTGCGGGGGCTGCCGTCGAGTGGCGCCGGATCCTCCCAGCGCTCCCGGAAGACCGTCTCCACGTCGTGCACGGCCGGCCCGGTGATCTCGGCCTGGACGTCGTGCCACGGCGGGGTGTCGCCGTACTCCTGCGCCATCTCGAAGGACTGCGGGTCACCACCGTGAGCGGCGTCGTCCCGGCGGGAGTGGCACAGGTCGATCCCGCCCACGAACGCCACGTCGCGCGTGGAGTCGTCGTGGTGCCGCAGCACGACCAGCTTCTGGTGGTGCGAACCGCGGTTCCGGACACGCATGTCCAGCCATGCCTCGACTCCTCGGGCCCGCAACCTCTCACCGAACTCGGCGTTGTCACCCTCCCCGGCATCGGCCACCTCTGCGACCTGCGAGTGCCACACCAGTCCGCGCACGTCGACCCCGCGTTCGGCGGCACGTCCGAGCACGGAGAGGACCTCGCTGCCCGGCTCGCCTGTGAGCCGTTCGTCAGCGTCGCCCTGCCAGTCGGCGAAGACGATGAGGTCACCGGCCCCGGTGGCCTCGATGCGCGCGTAGAGCTCGGCGAAGTAGTTCGCACCGTCGATCAGCGGCCGCACCCGGTTTCCCTCTGACCACGCTCGGGCGGGGTGGGCCTCGTCGAGCCTGGTGCTCGCGTTGCCGCGCTCAGCGCGGCTCAGCAGCCACGTGGAAGGGTCGTGGGGTGCGGGCATGCCACCACCCTCCCACGAGCGGACGGACCGAGGAGGTCGAGGAAGCCGCACTGCTACCGGACTCCGCCCGACCCACCATCAGGGGTTGCCGCGCCAGCTGCGTGCCTTCCAGCTGTTGCCGCGCCAGCTCCGAGCCTTCCAGCTGTCACTGCGCCAGCTGCGGGCTTCGAACTGGTCGGCGGACCAGGTGTGCGAGGCCCAGGGGACGCCGCTCCAGGAGCTTCCGGCCCAGGCGGCGCCCAGGAGCTTCTTGTCGTGCCACTTGGTCCCGGTCCACGTCTGGTCGTTCCACACGCCCTTGGTCCATGAGCTGCCCTGCGACTGCGCGCTGACCCAGGCGTTCGGGCGCCAGGGAGATCCCAGTGCATCGACCTCACCGGACAGCGCTGTGCCGGTATCGGGATCGATGACGTGCTCCCCACCGCGGGAGGCCTCGAGGGATCCCAGCCCGGACGACCACGGAAGGGACGCCGAGGAGGACGACGGCAGTGCCGCCTTGGACTTCACCAGGCTCACCGCTGCGGCGATGTCGGTGACGCCACGACCCTGTGCGGGGTCGGAGCCCGAGAGGGGCGCTGCTGTCTGCATCAGCACTGCCTTGGCCTGCTCGGCGGTCAGCTTGGGTCGGGCGCTGAAGAGCAGGGCCGCCTCACCCGAGACCACCGCAGCGGCCTGCGAGGTGCCGCTGCCTCGGAAGAACCTGCCGGCGTCGTCGCCGGGTAGGCGGCCCTCGGGGTGAGCCGTGTCGGCGTAGGAACCGGGCACGCGCAGTGACACCACGGACTTGCCCGGCGCCAGGACATCGGGGCGGCGTGCGGCACTGCCGCCGTTGGTGAAGTCGGCCACCACGCTGTCGGCCGCTTTCGCAGAGCCGCGGTGGTCGCTCGCGCCCACGGCCAGGATGTGCGGGTCGACCGCAGGCATCAACAGGCTGGGGGCGTCAAGACCGTCGTTGCCGGCCGAGGCCACGACCAGGATGTCGTGGTTCCAGGCGTTCTCGACGGCGCGTGCGAGAGGGTCGACCTGCCAACCCTGCTCCGAGACCGTGCCGTAGGACAGGTTGATCACCCGGACGTGCATGCCCGCGTCCTCACGGTGCTCGACCACCCAGTCGATGGCCGCGATGACCTGCGAGACGTCAGCGCCTCCATCACCCGTGCCGACCTTCATGTTCAGCAGCTTCGCCTCGGGGGCCACTCCCGCGAACAAGGTGCTCTGCGGCTTCTTCGGGTCGAACTTCTCGTCCTGACCCGCGATGATGCCGGCCAGGTGGGTGCCGTGGCCGAAACCGTCGAGGTAGCGGGTGCTGTCGCTCTGGCTCTCGAAGGACAGGTCGGGACCGTCGATGACCTTGTCCTTGTCGTCCAGTCCCGGCACTCCCACGACGCCGGTGTCGATCAGGGCGACGGTGACGTCCTTGCCGGTGGCGCCGCGCTGCCAGGCATCCTGTGCGCCGCTGCGCCTGGTGAGGGAGTACATCGAGCCCAGGTCCTTCGAGGCGTCCCACGAGCCGGGGCCGCGAGCCGCCTGCTTGCCCTCCTTGGTGTCGTCATCACCCCACTCGGAGTCGACCACGCCACTCGACATGTCCACCTGACCCTGCTTGGACTCCCCGTCCTTCGGCGCCTTCGCCAGCGCCGGCCCTGCCGCTCCACTTGCCAGCAGTGCCGTCACCAGTACGGCGACCGGCGCACTCCTCTTCCATGTGATGCTCATCGAGATATCCCCTCAGATATGTCTGCTCGGCTCCCAAGCCTTGAAGCCGAACTATCGTCTGTAAAAGGATGAAAGAGACAAGTCACCGCGAAACTGTCGTGTACGGACTAGACCGGAGGAATCGGGTAGTTGACAGCCGCTCCGCCTGTCGGCCGCTAGCGTGATTTACCGCACCGAAAGTGGGGATTTCGACTTAATGTCCGGATCCATGGGCGAGACTGGGTCGACCACCGCAAACGTTGCGGGTTACTCATCCCCGGGAGCGTGAATGGACCTCAACGGCGATCGGGGAGCGCCGATGCCCGCAGAGCTCCCGGCTCAGCCCCACACCCCGTCGACGCTGGCCACAGCAGTGCAGTCGGCGCGTCACCAGAGCGTCTCCACCTGGTTGCTCGCCGCGGCGATGGCGGGGCTGGCCCTGCTGCTCACCGGGCCTGACCTGCTCCGCGACCCGGGTGCCTTCGCCCCGAACGTCAGGTGGATGGTGCTCCTGCCCCTGTTCGCGCTCGCCGAGATCGTGGTCATCCACCTGCCCACGCAGCGCAACGCCCACGGGCACACGCTGCGTGAGATCCCGGCGGTGCTCGGGCTGACCTTCCTGGCACCGCAGCAGTACGTCACGGCGTACGTCGTGGGAGCGGTCCTCGCGCTCGTCCTCGCGGCCCGCATGCGGGGCGTCAAGCTGGCGTTCAACGCCTCGATGTTCGCCCTCGAGGCGGCGCTCGGAGCACTCACCTACCACGCGATCCTGCAGGGCGGTGACCCTCTCTCATGGACCGGATGGCTGGCTGTTCTGATGGCGGTGCTCGTCACCGACCTCATCTCGGCCGCTGCCGTGACTGCGGCGATCAGCCTGACCGAGGGGGCCTTCGACGGCGAGGTGCTGCACGAGGCGCTGCGTTCGGGGTCCGTGGCGGCGTTCACCAACACCTGCGTCGCACTGCTGGTCGCGACCCTGGTGCTGGTCCAGCCCACGGCGCTTCCACTCCTGGGCGTCGTGGTCATCCTCCTGGTGATCTTCTACCGCGTCTACATCTCGCTGGCTCGAGGTCACGCGCAGACCCAGCTGCTCTACCGGTTCGTCGAGCGCACCTCCTCGGCGCGCTCCTCCGACGAGGTCATCGAGATCGTGCTCGCTGAGGCGGCCGAGCTGATGCACGCCGAGCGCGCCTATCTCGTGGAGATCCTCGACGAACGCACCGTGCGCTACCGCGCCGTGGGCGACGTGACGCTGCACGAGGAGTCGCGTGGTCAGCAGGAGCCCAAGGCGTGGTGGTGGACCGCTTCCGACGCGGGCGTCGTGCAGTACGAACGGCCGCGCCAGGGTCGCAGGGAGGCACCGGTGCCGTCAGCTCCGCCGACCTTGACGAGCCCGCCACGTGACGGGTTGGCTGCCCGCCTGCGCGGGGTGGGTCCCACTCGCTACGTGCTGGTGGTCTGCGACCGCTCGTTCGAGAAGGAGACCTTCGGGACCGACGACGTGCAGGTCTTCGAGGCGCTCGCTGCGCACGCCGGCGTCGCCATGGAGCGGGCTCGCAGCGTCAGCGACCTCGAGGCCCTGGCCGAGGAGCTGGGAGTCGCGCGCGACGCGGCACTGGCGGCGTCGGAGGCGAAGTCCCTGTTCCTGGCCAACATGAGCCACGAGATCCGGACACCGCTGACCACGGTGCTCGCCACCGCCGAGATCCTCGAGGACACGCCGCTGGACGAGGTGCAGCTCCAGCTCCTGGAGAAGATGAACCGCCAGGGTGAGCTGCTCAAGTCGTTGGTCGAGGGGCTCCTCGACTTCTCCCGGATCGAGGCCGGCCAGCTCTCCGTGGTCTCCACGTCGTTCGACCTCCACGCCATGGTGGCCGACGCCGCCGACGTCTACGCCCTGCGCGCGCCCCAGACCGGCTCTCGCTTCCAGTGCAACCTCGACCCCCGAGTTCCGCGCACCGTGGTCGGGGATCCCGGTCGCTTGTTCCAGGTGCTCACCAATCTGCTGGACAACGCCTTGAAGTTCACCCACCAGGGCCAGGTCGGGCTGATCGTCCGCGCTGCGACGGTCGGCGACGGAGGCGAGGGTGTGGACTTCGTGGTCACGGACACCGGCATCGGCATCCCGGGCCAGGACCAGGCGTCGATCTTCGAGGTCTTCAGCCAGGTGGACGGCTCGGCCACCCGACGTTACGAGGGCACCGGCCTGGGCCTGGCGATCTGTAAGCAGCTGACCGAGCTGATGGGTGGAACCATCAGTGTCGAGAGCGAGCTCGGTGTGGGCAGCAGCTTCACGGTGACCTTGCCCCTGGCTGCGGCACGCCCACCTGTGCCGGTGGGCCACGCCGCCGCCCGCCGCTGACAGGGCGCGCGAGCGCTCAGACCTTGCCTCGCAGGATCCGCTTGAAGTAGGTCACCGGCAGGGCGTAGCGGTCCGCCACCCACGTCGTACGGCGAGGTCGGACCAGGTCGGGGAACGGCACCGACGGAGCGAGCTGACCCTCTCGGTCCACCTCGACGAGCATCAGCCGGTGTCGTGCCACGGTGATCGGCATGACGGTGTAGCCGTCGTAGCGCTCGAAGGTCGCCTCCTCGGCGGCCGCGATGTTGTGCGCCAGGACCGCGACCTGCTTGCGCAGTGCACCGCCCGAGGGCTTGATGCCCAGGTCGGCGACGTCGCCCAGGGACCAGACCGCTCGATGCCGCCGGTGGCGCAACGTGTAACGGGTCGACGTCGACCAGACCGGCCTCGGTGGCACCGGCCAGATCGCTGTCGGCGACCCAGCGGGGTGCGCGGTAGCTCGGCACGACGTGGGCGTAGGCGACGTCGTCCAGGTGGCGCTCACCCTCGGGAGTGCTCACCGTGACTCGTCGCTCCTGGAGGTCGGTGACGCGCCCCTCGCGCAGCACCTTCACGCCGTACGACGCCAGGGTCTGCTCGAGGATCCGATCGGCCTTCGGGACGCCGACAGGGGAGCGGCTCGGTAGGACCAGATGCACCTCGAGGTCATGCAGCACGTCGGCGCGCCGCCAGTGGTCGCACGCCATGAACAGCGGCTTGAGGGCGGTCGCGCCGCAGGGAGCCGGCTCCGGCGGCATGGAGAAGACCACCCGGCCACCAGTCAGGTCTCGCAGCGCCGGCCACACCGAGGGGGCGGTCTCCACCACGAACGTCGACCCGGCCCAGCCGGCGGCGTAGGCGTCCGCCAGACCTGGCGTGGAGTCCCAGTCCTCCTCGAGGCCGGTGGCGATCACCAGCGTGCTGCAGCTGAGCTGGCGCCCGTCGCGCAGGGACACGCTCAGGGCGCTGGCGTCGACGGCCACGACCCGGTCCTGGATCCAGGTGCCGTCGTCCGGCATCACGGTCGCCGCCGGTCTCTCCAGCGAGTCCATCGTCGCCTCACCGGCACCGACGTAGTTGAGCAGCGGTCGGTAACGGTGCACCGGCTCCGACTCCACCAGGGCCACGTCGCGGGTTCCGTCGCGCAGCAGCTTGGCGGCCAACGAGATCCCGGCGTTGCCGCCCCCGACGATCAACACCTCGTGGTGCTCCATGCGGTCCTCCGTCTGCCTCACCCGGCTGGACCCACGACCGTAACCGTGGGCGCAACCCGCGGCCAGGTTCCGCGACCCGGATCGGTCAGCGGCGGGGGAGCGAGGTGCCGTCGGGGAGGGTGCGACCGCCCAGGAGCGACACCAGCGCGCCGCTGTCGGCCCGCACCGGCTGGCCGTCTCCCCAGCTCCAGTCGGTGTCGGTGGCCTCGAGTCGCACGTGCGTCAGGTCGAGACCGAACCAGGAGCCCTCGGAGGCGGTGAGCTGGTCGAGCAGGTTCACCAGCGCCTCCGGTGGGGCGACGGTGGGCCGCTCGAGCGGGATCGTCACGTCGAGGGAGTGGATGACCGCGTGACTGAGAGCGCCGACCGCGCCACCACCCGGCGGCTGCCACGCGTGCAGGCTGGGCGACCGGAGGTGGTCCAGGAGCTCGGCGGTGGGAAGGGCGCCATCCCGCTCGGCCACGGTGTCGGAGACCACCGTGAAGTCCCCCCGGGCCGCGGCCATCTCGGTCGCGTACTGCTCGGGGGTCATCCGCACCGGCATCGTCACGTGCGCGACCACGTGGCGCACCAGCCACTTCTCGCACAGCGACGGGGCGTCCCAGGCGTGGTCGGGCTCGGCAACAAGCAGGTCCGCCAGTCCGTCGAGGGTGGGGGCCACCAGTGTCTGAAGGTCGGTCACGATCGTTCTCCTTGGGTGAGGCGGGTGAGGTGTTCCTCGAGCTTGTCCAGTGACGTGAGGAAGCCGGCCTGGGCCTGGGGTGCGCGCATCGGCTCGGGCACGTTGCGCTGGAGGATGACCACCTCGGTGCTGTCCTGGCCGTGCTCGGAGAGCGTGCTGGTGGTGTGCATGCCGCTCGAGGTCTCCAGCCAGGAGAGCCGTTCGGGTGGGAGCACCTCGGTGAACGTCGCGACCATCCGGTGAGTGCCGTCCTCGCCGACCATCAGGGTCTCGAACCGGCCTCCGGCGTACAGCTCGACCACGATGCCCTCGATCGGGGTGTCCATCCCCCGCGGACCCCAGAACTGCGCCAGCTCGCGGGGTTCGGTGAGGCACCGCCACACCAGCTCCCGGGGCGCAGGCAGGACCCGCCGGTAGACGAGCTCGTCGTCGTTCACTCGTCAACTCCCTGTTGCAACCGCTCGAGGTGTGACTCCAGCCGGTCCATCCGCTCCGACCACGTCCGCCGACTCTGCTCGATCCACGACATCGCGGCCTCGAGGGCTGCGGGTTCGAGGCGACAGGGGCGGGTCTGTCGCAGGCGGCCCTGGCTGATCAGCCCGCACCGCTCGAGCACCCGGATGTGCTGGGACACCGCCTGCACGCTCATCGCGTAGGGCTCGGCCAGCTCCGTGACGGTGGCCTCGCCGGCGCTCAGCCGGGCGACGATGTCTCGTCGCGTGGCGTCGCTGAGCGCGGCAAAGAGGGAGTCGAGCTGCGGATCCTCGAGGACGGTCGGCATAAGGGTATTCAAGCATCTGCTTGATCAAGTGGCAACTGGCGCATGGTGCGGGGGGACGCTCTTCCCGGTCGTTATGGTTCCTGTCGCAGGTCCACCGACTTCTCGGATCACGAGCTCGGCGGGGACGACGTCCCCGCGGAAAGGCGACGCGATGTTCTTCTTCTTCAGCAACCGCCTGGGCTGCCTGGGCTCCCTCCTGCTCTCGGCGCTCGCCACCGCTGTCCTGCTGTTCCTGCTGAGTCGCTGACCCGGTCGGGAGGGTGGTGAGTCGGGGAGAATCGCCCTCCACAGCAGGGGATTCGCCTCAGAAGACTGTCAGACCTCGGTGCTTGGATTGGTTCATGTCCAGCCAGCAGCTCGACCCGAGAGGCACCGGGGTTGCGGTTGTGTTGGCTGGGGTGCGGGGTCAGGTGCGGGGGTTGGGTACGACGTTGTGGGCGGCGCGTCCTCGGGGTGAGCTGATGGAGGCGGTCGCGGAGGTCGAGGCGTTGAAGTCGACCCTGGACGCGTTGGAGCTGGCGATGGTGCGCGAGCTGGACGCGACCGGTGCGGTCAAGGGTGCTGGGTGGGCCTCGACGCAGGACTACCTGACCGCGGTGGCCGGGGGGCACAAGGGCACCGGCCCGGCGACCGTGCGGCTCGCCAGAGCGGTGGAGGAGCCGGTGTTGGCACCGGTCGGTGACGCCCTGGCTGATGGGTGGCTCTCGATGGCGAAGGCGCAGGTGATCGAGCGCGCCCTCGACACCTTGCCCGGTGATGGCGAGGTGCGCCGGCGCGGGGTGCAGGTGCTGCTCGAGGAGGCCAAGGCCCTGGATGCCACCGACCTGCGCAAGCTCGCCCGCCGGTTGCTGTCCCTGGTCGACCCCGAAGGTGAGGACCGGCGTGCCGAGGCCGAGCTGGACCGCCTCGAACGCGCCGCCCACCTCGGCCGGCACCTGTCCATCACCGACGACCAGTGCGGCGGGGCCTGGATCAAAGGCCGCTGCGCCGCCGAGGACGCCGCCCTGATCAAGGCCACCTTGATCCCGTTGGCCGCACCCCACCCCGCAGCGGGCCCGGTCTGCGACCCGGCCACCTGCGAGATCCCCGGGTGTCCGCACACCGGGCGCGACCCCCGCGACCACGGGGCGCGGATGCTCGACGCCCTGGTCGAGGCCTGTCACCGGTTGCAGACCGCGGACCTGCTGCCCACCACCCACGGTGCCGTCCCGCGACTCACCCTGACGATGACCCTGCCCGAGCTCCAGGAGCTGTCGGGGTTCGCGACCACCGAGACCGGAGAACAGCTCTCCCCCTCCGCCCTGCGGCGGCTGTGCTGCGACGCAGAAGTCATCCCCGCCGTTCTCGGTTCGAAGTCGGAGGTCCTCGACGTCGGCAGGCTGCAACGACTGGTGACCGCCGCGATCTGGAAAGCGCTCGTGGCTCGCGACCAGCACTGCCGGTTCCCGAACTGCACTCGCCCGCCGCTGATGTGCCACGCCCATCACCTCCAGCACTGGGCCGACGGCGCGAGCACCAGCCTGCCGAACATGATCCTGCTCTGCGGGCACCACCACCGCCTGATCCACGCCGAACCCTGGCAGATCCGCACCACCGCAGCGGGTGTCTACGAGTTCGACCCACCCCACGACACACACCGCCACGCGGGCGGAAGACCACCACCCGACGG
>CAWAJE010000022.1:0-56025 GCA_963782215.1 uncultured Actinomycetota bacterium
CGAGCGACCGGGACGAGCCCTACAAGCGGCCGCCGCTGTCCAAGGCCGTGCTCGCCGGCGAGCAACCGGCCGAGGGCTCCCCCATCCTCGATGACGACTCGGTCTGGGCGCAGATCGATCTTCGGTTGGGCACGCAGGTCGACTCACTGGACACCGACCGGCGACGGGTTCGCACGTCTACGGGTGAGGAGCTCGCCTACGAGAGGCTGATCCTGGCCACCGGGTCCCAGCCGAACCCACTCCCTGGGGCGGATCCGGGTGCGCGGGTCTTCACCCTGCGCAGCCTCGAGCACGCTCGACAGCTCCGAGAGGAGGTGGACGCCTCACGCTCCGTGGTCGTCGTGGGCTCGGGCTTCATCGGCTGTGAGGCTGCGGCCTCGCTCGCCGGCCGCGGCCTGCAGACGACCCTGGTCACACCCGAGCCGGCACCTCAGTCGGCCCGGCTCGGCGACTGGGTCGGAGCGCGGATCGCCGAGTGGCTGGAAGCTGCTGGGGTGGAGCTGCGGATGGGAGTCGAGGTCGAGAGCGTCGAGCCGCCTGCGACGGTGCGTCTCGACGACGGCTCCTCCATCGAGACGGACCTGGTCCTGGCCGCGGTGGGAGTGACCCAGGCACAAACCTTCCTAGACGAGTCGGGGCTGCTGTTCGAGGACGACCACCTCGTCGTCGACGAGCAGCTGCGGACCAGCACCCCCCAGGTGTGGGCGGCAGGTGACGTGGCCCGCGCACAGCACGCTGTGCTCGGGCGAGGCCTGAGCGTGGAGCACTGGGGTGATGCGATCACGATGGGTCAGCTCGCCGGACACAACGCCGCAGCCGACGGTCCGGGGGCCACCGGGACGTCGAGCGAGTGGTCGGACCCACCCGGATTCTGGAGCGAGATCGGTGACCACACGTTGAAGTACTCCGCCTGGGGAGACGGCTACGAAGAGGCCCGGGTCGTCGAACACCCCGAGGGTGCCTTCACCGTCTGGTACGCCGATGCCGCGGGCGAGCTCGTCGGCGTACTCACCCACCAGTGCGACGCGGACTACGAACGCGGCGCAGAGCTGCTGGCCCGACGAGCGAGCCTGAGTGAGGTCCTCGGCGCCACGACACAGGAGTCGTCATGACCGGACCGGACGTCCAACGCTTCGTGCTGGCGCAGGACGACCGTGGGACCTTCGCGCAGGCACTCGCGGAGATCCGCGCGGGACGGAAGACGAGCCACTGGATGTGGTTCGTCTTCCCGCAGGTCCAAGGTCTCGGTCGCAGCACCACCGCCCGCCGCTACGCCATCTCCGGCCTCGCGGAGGCACACGACTACCTCGGTCATCCGGTGCTCGGACCTCGACTCCGGGAGTGCTGCGAGGCCGTCCTCGCCATCGAGGGCGTCTCGGCCGAGCAGGTGTTCGGCTCCGTGGACGCGATGAAGCTGCGCTCCTCGATGACGCTGTTCGCGCGGGCAGCACCCCACGAACGACTCTTCGGCGATGTGCTGGAGAAGTTCTTCGGCGGCCGACCTGACCCAGCCACCGAGGAGCTGCTCGACTGACCGCCGGCGGGACCGCGCGCAGGCGGGGAGAGAGACCCGATTTCGGCCTAAAGGCTAACGTTCCCAAATGATGCTGAACCACGTGCGCCGCGGGAGCGGCAGCCCCCTGTTGCTCGTGCACGGTCTGGGTGGAGGGTGGCGCTCCTGGTCCCCGATCATCGACGAGCTGGCGCAGAACCGTGAGGTGGTCGCCGTCGACCTTCCCGGTTTCGGCGAGACGCCGCCGCTGACCGGCGAGGTCTCGATCGCCACCCTGACCGACTCGGTCGAGGAGTTCATCCGCGAGCAAGGTCTTAACGGGGTCTCGACCGTCGGGCAGTCGATGGGCGGCCGCATGGTGCTGGAGCTCGCGCGCCGGGGCGTCGGCGGCGACGCCGTGGCGTTGGACCCCGGTGGCTTCTGGAGTGACCGCGAGCTCCTCGTCTTCGGCGCCACGCTGCGGCCCTCGGTCGCTCTTGTCCGAGCGTTGCGCGGCACGCTGCCCGCCCTGCTCGGCAACCCCGCAGGACGGACGCTGCTGCTGGCGCAGTTGTCGGCAAGGCCGTGGGCGCTCTCGCGCGACACCGTGCTGCCGGACGTGCGCGGGCTGGCCGACGCCCCGTCGACTGGTGCGGCCCTGGACGCTCTGACCAAGGGGCCCAAGCAGCAGGGGGCCCCGGCCGGCACCGTGCCCGGACGGGTCACGATCGGGTGGGGACGCCGTGACCTGGTGACGCCGCCGAGACAGGCCGCACGTGCCGCGGAGCTGTTCCCCGACGCGGTGCTGCACTGGTTCGAGCGGTGTGGTCACTTCCCCCAGTGGGACGCACCGCACGAAGCGATCCGACTGATCTTGGACAGCACCGACTGAGTTCGGTCCCCTGCCCAGCCGGGACGGCGCCCGTCGCCGAGGTCGATCAGCTCGACCACACCGACGTCACGACGGACATGGGCGAGCCGGTCCTGCTCGAGGCTGCGGCGCAGATAGCGTCCGGGGATGGCCAGTCCCCGCCGATCCAGTGCTCGTCGACGCCACGGGTCCGCGCGCGGGGGTGGGGCGCGGCAGCCACCGCGCCCGTTGCCGGCTGCCGGGCCGGGTGAGCGGCTGTGGGTGCTCGACGTGCCCTACGGGACCCAGGTCGAGGGCGCCACCTGGCACCCGGCCGTCAAGACCCACCTCTACGTGGGGCGCGCTCTGCCCGCGTTCCTCGCCCCCTACGCTCCCGTTCCCTACACGCTCGGACGGTTCATCGAGAACTCCCTCAACCCCGCCGATCCGACGCCCAGTCCTGAGGCGACCGAGGCGCTCGAGCCCCGCAGGATCCAGTTCGAGGCGGCTGATGCGATCGCGGCGCGCGCCGCGGCGGGCGGGCGGCAGTTCCTGCTGGCCGACGAGCCCGGCGTCGGCAAGACGATCGCCGCGGTCCTCGGAGCGACGGCGGTGGGTGACCTCCGCGGTGCGCGACGGGTGCTCGTCGTCGCCGACCGACCCGCCGCGATCACGATCGGTCACTGGTGCCGAACCATCACGGCACTGGGCGACGGCGGTCTCGACTGGGTCGTGATCACCTGGGACCGGCTGGAGAAGGTCAAGGACCACACGTGGGACGTGATCATCGCCGACGAGGCCCACGCGCTGCGGCGTACGACGACGAAGCGATGGAAGCTCTGGGCGCGGATCTCGGGTCACGGTCGGCCCCACGACAAGGCGCCGTTCGTCATCGCGACGACCGCGACGCCCGGACACACGCCGCTCGAGCTGCCCTACCTCGCACCGGCCTACGCGCAGGTCCTCGGCGAGCCCATGCAGGAGTGGACCTCTGCCACGCAACCCGGGGCGGTCTTCGCCGCCGCGCTCGAGCGCCACGGTGTGGGAGTGGAGCGGGGACGCTACGGCGCGACGTGGACCACCGATCCGGCCCGGCGCGCCGCGGACCTCAAGCTGGTGCGCGGCTGGCTGGACGAGGAGCGGCCTCCGGCGATGCTGCACCGCGCGGCCCCGTGGGGGCCGGTGCCGATCTCCGGCATGCCGGTGGCGCTCACGCCGGCGGAGCGCACGGCCTACGAAGCCGAGTGGGGAGAGTTCTGTCGGGAGATGGACATCGCCCGACGCGGCCGCAACATCGCGAAGGGCCGTGCCGCGCTGCTGCGCTTCCGGCAGAAGGCCGGCCTGATCCGCGTCGACTCGACGGTCGCCTGGATCGCCCAGCAGGTCGACGCGGAGCGACAGGTGGCGTGCTCGGTCGAGTTCGTCGCGACCGCCGCCGACCCGATCACCGATCGGCTGCGTGACTCCGGCATCGAAGTCGCCACGATCTACGGTCGCGGCCGGTTCGATCCCGAGGCCGAGCGGCTCCGGTTCCAGACCGGGCAGGCGAAGGTCTGCGTCTTCACCACGGTCGCCTCGATCAGCCTGCACGCCGGCGAGACCCTCACCGAGGGTCGCCGCGCAAGCTCCGAACCCCGGGTGGGCGTCTTCCACCAGGCCCGCTTCTCGGGGATCGCCGGACGGCAGGTGACCGGCCGCACCCACCGCGACCACCAGGTCTCGCCGTGGCACATCGCCTACGCCGAGGGCACCGTCGAGGAGCAGGTCGGCAAGGTGATGGTGGAGCGCATCGCCGCCGCCTCCGACACGGTGGGCAGCGACACCACCGGCCTCACCGCCCTCGCCCAGCTCCTCGGGGCCGACTGGCTGCCGCCCGCAACCCTGACCGAGGACGCGAGCTGATCGCTCGGCTCAGGCGGGCAACGTCGGCTGCCTGGATCTGGCGCAGATCCGCCGCGCCGCCTCTAAGGTGGAACAGTGTTTGGTATCGGACTCCCGGAGCTCTTGATCTTCTTCGCCCTGATCGCGCTCCTGGTGTGGTTGCTCAATCGTCGCAAGGGACGTTGACCGCGCGCTTCTCACGGCTCATTCGGCCTTGCCCCCGAGATCGAGTAGTAGCGCGCGGAGATCGTCCGAGACCCGAGCCTTGGTGTTGTTCACGTAGGAGAAGGTGACGATCACCGACTCGCCGTCTGCTGCGACCGCGCCGTGACGCTGGCTCACTGCTCGGTAGTGCATGACGAACCGGTCCTCGCCGACGTCCCCGATCCGCGCGCCGACGGTCACGGTGTCGGGGTAGGTCAGCGGGATGCGGAACCGGCAGCTCGCCGAGTGCAGGATCGGCCCGACATCTTCGGCCTGCTCGATGGGAGCCCAGCCGAGCTGGGCGAAGCACGTGATCCGCGCGGTCTCGAAGTAGCGGAAGTACACGACGTTGTTCACATGGCCCATGGCATCCACGTCGGACCAGGCGACAGGGACCTCTACCGTCACCGGGAAGTCGGCCTGCAGCTCGGCGATCCGATTCGTGTTCAGTCACCGGCGCAGCTAGCGGTGCGCGACGTACACGCTGGTCCGCGTTCGCTTGCGGCGCGAAAGTCTCAGGCGTGCTCGTCCGACTTCTGCTGATCCGGCTGGACGGACCACTCAGGCGGCTCGTCGGCACCGGACTCCTCCTCACGCTCGGCGTCCTCGGCGGTCGGCTGCACCGCACCGGCGGCGTGGTGGGTCGGTGCGTAGACGGCGTACAGGCTGATCGGCTCGTCGCCGATGTTGGTGACGTTGTGCCAGGTGCCGGCAGGGACCAGGATCGCCCAGCCGTCCTCGACCTCCTGGTCGAAGTCGAGCTGGTCCTCGGCAGGGCCCATCTGGACGCGGCCACGGCCGCCGTCGAGGCGGAGGAACTGGTCGGTCTGCGGGTGCGCCTCGAGACCGATGTCCTGTCCCGGCGCGATCGACATCAGCGTCAGCTGGAGGTATTTGCCCGACCACGCCACCGCTCGGTAGCTGTCGTTCTCGAGCGTTGCCTGCTCCAGGTCGAAGCTCTGCGGCTGAGGTCCGATGTCCTTGATGGTCATGCTGATCTCCTGATCGACGACGGTGTTCCCGGGGAGTTTTCCACGCTAGGGCAAGGGTGTTTGCCGGGTGTGAGGCCCGGGGAGCGACCCGAACACGCACAGCAGACGCACAGAACGACCACACTGCTTGCCAAGACCGAGCCTCTTGGGTTGGGCCATGACCTCGACGAGCACCCTGTCCCCGCCGCACCGGCCCGGGACCGCGCCCCCGACCGACTCCCCCGCACGACGCGCAGCGACCGACCCCGCCTGGGCCCGGCCGGCGTTGGTCGTCCTGCTGCTGGGCACGGGCGTGCTCTACGTCTGGGGGCTGGGCGAGAGCGGCTGGGCGAACTCGTTCTACTCCGCCGCCGTGCAGGCCGGCTCGGAGTCGTGGAAGGCGTTCTTCTTCGGCTCCAGTGACGCGGCGAGCTCGATCACCGTCGACAAGACCCCACTGGCGCTGTGGCCGATGGCCCTCTCGGTGCGGATCTTCGGCCTCTCCAGCTGGAGCATCCTGCTCCCCCAGGCGCTCGCGGGCGTCGCCACCGTCGGACTGCTGCACCACGTGGTTCGACGTACGACGGGCTCGGCGGCTGCCGGCCTGATCGCAGGGACCGTGATGGCGCTGACGCCGGTGGCCGTGCTGATGTTCCGCTTCAACAACCCCGACGCGCTGCTGACGCTGCTGCTGGTCGGCGCCGCCGCCGCGACCCTGCGTGGCATCGAGGCCACCCGCTCCCCCAGCGCGCACCCTGCCCGCTGGCTCGCTCTCGGCGGCGCCCTGGTCGGGCTGGCGTTCCTGACCAAGATGATGCAGGCGTTCCTGGTGCTGCCGGCGCTCGCGCTGGCCTACGTGCTCTGCGCGCAGACCTCCTGGGGCCGCAAGCTCGGCCACTTGCTGGTGGCCTTCGGCTCGATGATCCTGGCCGGTGGCTGGTGGATCGCGATCGTCGAGCTGTGGCCGGCCGCCAGCCGGCCCTACATCGGCGGCTCGCAGACCAACTCGATCCTCGAGCTCACCCTCGGTTACAACGGCCTCGGCCGGCTCAGCGGCAATGAGGCGGGCGCCGTGGTCCGTGGCGGTGCTGCGGCGGGCGGCAACCAGTGGGGGTCGACCGGGCTGCTGCGTCTCTTCGGCACCGACATCGGCGGCCAGATCGCCTGGCTGATGCCGGCGGCCTTCGTGCTCGGCGTCGCTGCCCTGTGGTTCGCACGCCGCCAGCTCGCCGTACGCGCCGCCGTCGTGCTGTGGATGACCTGGCTGCTGGTGACCGCGCTGACGTTCAGCCTGATGGCCGGGATCTTCCACGCCTACTACACCGTCGCGCTGGCACCGGCCGTCGCCGCCCTGGTCGGGATCGGTGCCACCGTGCTCTGGCAGCACCGACGGTCCTACGTCGCCTCCGGTCTGCTGGCGATCACCGTCGCCCTGACCGCGGGCCTGGCGTGGGTCCTGCTGGATCGCAGCACCGACTACCTGCCGTGGCTGAAGTGGGCCGTCGCCGGGCTGGGTCTGGTGGCCGCACTGATGCTGGCCGGGGTGGCCCACCTGCCGCGCCGCGTCGGTCTCGCGGCCGCGGGGCTGGCCCTGGTCGCCTCGTTCGCGGGACCTGCGGCGTACGCCGTCACCACGGCCACCACTCCGCACACCGGCTCGATCCCCTCGGCCGGCCCTGCGATCACCGACGGCACCCGCGGTGGGCCCGGCGGTCAGGGTGGTCCCGGGGTTGGTGGACGTGGTGGTCCCCCGCCCGGCCAGGGAACGGGCCAGGGAACGGGCCAGGGAACGGGCCAGGTCGCGGGCCGGACTGGCGGCCGCGCCGGCGGCGCGGGTGGCGCCGGCGGTCTGCTGGAAGGCAGCTCCCCCTCGGCCGCGCTGACCGCCCTGCTCCAGCAGGACGCAACCTCCTACACCTGGGCCGCGGCCGCGGTCGGGGCGAACACCGCAGCCGGCTACCAGCTGGCCACCGAGCTGCCCGTGATGCCGATCGGTGGGTTCAACGGCAGCGACCCGAGCCCCACGCTGGCGCAGTTCAAGCAGTACGTCGCCGACGGTAAGATCCACTGGTTCGTCGCCGGCGGTGGCGGCCGTGGACCGGGCGCCGACGGCGAGGGAAGCAGCGCGATCTCCGAGTGGGTCACGGCGACCTTCACCAGCACCAGCGTGGACGGCGTCACCCTCTACGACCTCTCGGGTGGGACCTCGTGAGCACGCTGGTGCAGCCCGAGGGTGGGGTGGGCACCTTCCCCAGCGCTGTGTCCGGCACGGCCACGGTGCTCGACGTGGTGATCCCGGTGCACAACGAGGAGGCTCAGCTGGCCATCTCCGTCGAGCGGGTGCTCGCGCACCTGCAGACGCTGCCGTGGTCCTTCCGGATCACGATCGCGGACAACGCCAGCACCGACCAGACCCCGCTGATCGCCCGACGACTGAGCCAGCTCCACCCGGAGGTGGACGTCGTCAGCCTGGCCGAGAAGGGTCGGGGTCGAGCGCTGAAGCAGGTCTGGAGCGGGTCGGAGAGCGACGTCCTGGTCTACATGGATGTCGACCTCTCCACCGACCTGAGCGCCCTGCTGCCGCTGGTGGCGGTGCTCGTCTCCGGGCACTCCGACCTCGCGATCGGTTCCCGGCTCACCCGCTCGTCCCGGGTCGAGCGTGGGCCGCGGCGCGAGCTGATCTCACGCGGCTACAACCTTCTGCTGCGCAACACCCTGCGCGCACGGTTCAGTGACGCGCAGTGCGGGTTCAAGGCGATCCGGCACGACGCCGCCCGTGAGCTGCTGCCCCTGATCGAGGACAACCAGTGGTTCTTCGACACCGAGCTGCTCGTCGTCGCCGAGCGGGCCGGCCTGCGGATCCACGAGGTCCCGGTCGACTGGACCGACGACCCGGACAGCAGCGTCGACGTGGTGCGCACCGCGCTGGACGACCTCCGCGGGATGGCACGACTCGGCACGGCTCTGATCAGGGGCACGCTGCCACTGCGCGAGATCGGCGAGCGGCTGGGCCGCACCAGCTCCGAGGCCGGTCGCGGGCGGTTGGGCATGCAGCTGGGCATGTTCGTGGTGATCGGAGTGGCCTCGACCCTGGCCTACGCGCTGCTCTATCTCGGGCTGCGGACGGCGATGACACCGTTCGCGGCCAACTTCACCGCCCTGCTCGCGACCGCGGTGCTCAACACGGCGGCCAACCGGCGCTTCACCTTCGGCGTGCGCGGTCAGCGGTACGCCGTACGCCACCAGGCCCAGGGTCTGGTGATCTTCGCCGCCGGACTCACCGCCACCTCGGGCTCGCTCTGGCTGCTGCACGCCCTCGGAGGTCGCAGCCAGCTCGCGGAGGTGGTCGTGCTGACCGGAGCCAACCTCGCAGTGACGCTGCTGCGCTTCGTGGGGTTCAAGCTCTGGGTGTTCGCCCGCCGCGAGCACTCACACGACTCGCCGCTGCTCAGTCCCCGCGCGGAGCCAGGAGCGCCGGGAGCGAGGTCCACAGGATCATCAGCAGCTCGTCGCGGCTGAGCCCGCGACGGTCGCTGACCCACTCCAGGACGACCTCCTCGACGAACGCCGCCCAGCCGCGCACGACCAACCGGGCCTGGGGGGTGTCGGTGAGCCCGAACTGGGCGGCCTCGTCGGCGACCTGAGGATCGAAGAGCCGCTCGGTCAGCGCGGCGCGAGACTCCGCGGCGATCTTGCGCAGCGCATCGTTGCCACCGGCGGCACCGCGCAGCAGCGAGACGAAGCCCTGGTAGTTCTCCTCGACGTAGTCCACGTAGCGCGCCAGCGACTCCGCCAGCTGCTCGAGCGGGGTGCCGTCACCGGTGGGCGCGGTCACCCGGAGCAGGTCGTCGGCCGCCCGCTGCACGACAGCGGTGTGGAAGTCCTGCTTGTTGCCGAAGTAGTGGTAGAGCAACCCGCGGGAGATCCCGGCCTCCTCGGCCAGGGTCTCGATCGAGATCTCCTCCAGCGGCCGGCTGCCGAGCAGGCGTACGCCGAGCTCGAGGAGCTGCTCGCGGCGGCCGTCGGGGCTCATCCGCACCCGGGGTGCTGACATGTGACCCAGACTACTGAACTTGCTTCAACAACGCTATTGACGCTTGTTCAACAACTTGTAAGGTGGCCTCATGACTTCGACCACCACGCTTCCCGAGCGCGTCCGCACCCTCGTCGTCGGTGCCGGCTTCGCGGGCCTCGGCACCGCGATCAAGCTCGACGAGCACGGCTTCTCCGACTTCCTGGTCCTCGACCGGGGCGACTCGGTGGGCGGCACCTGGCGCGACAACACCTACCCCGGCGCGGCGTGCGACGTGCCCAGCCAGCTCTACTCCTTCAGCTTCGCGCCCAACGCCGAGTGGTCGAGCTCGTTCTCCCCGCAGCCGGAGATCCAGGCCTACCTCGAGCGCACGGCCCGCGAGTCCGGAGTGCTCGACCGGTTCCGCTTCGGCGTGACCGTGCAGGACATCGTCTGGGACGAGGACGCCCTGGTGTGGCAGGTCAGCACCAGCGCCGGCGACGTCGTGGCCGACGTGGTCGTCTCCGGGTCGGGCGGGCTCTCGGAGCCCAAGCTCCCCGAGATCGAGGGGATCGACGGGTTCGGTGGCGAGATCTTCCACACCGCGCAGTGGAACCACGACTACGACCTGACCGGCAAGCGCGTCGCCGTGATCGGCACCGGCGCCTCGGCCATCCAGGTGGTGCCGGAGATCGCCAAGCAGGTCAGCCACCTCGACGTCTACCAGCGCACCGCCCCCTGGGTGATGCCGCGCAAGGACCGGGCCTACGGCCGGCTCGAGAAGCTCGGCTTCCGCTTCGTGCCGTTCTTCCAGAAGGCCTACCGCACCGGCATCTACTGGGGCCGGGAGACCTTCGTGCCGGCCTTCACGGTCAGCCCGAAGATCGCCGCTCCGGCCAAGAAGCTCGCCCGCCAGAACATCGCTCGCGGGATCTCCGACCCCGAGCTGCGCGCGCGGGTCACGCCGAACTTCGAGATCGGCTGCAAGCGGATCCTGATCTCCAACGACTACTACCCCGCGCTCGACTCCGAGCACGTCGACCTGGTCACCGACGGGATCAGCCGGATCACCGCCACGGGGATCGTCACCGCCGACGGCGTGGAGCGGGAGGTCGACGCGATCGTCGTCGCGACCGGTTTCTACACCACCGAGCAGCCGATCGCGCAGCACATCAAGGGCCGCGACGGTCGCACCCTGGCCGACGCGTGGTCCGAGCACGGGATGGCGGCGTACAAGGGCACCACCATCACCGGCTTCCCGAACCTGTTCCAGATCGCCGGGCCGAACACCGGCCTGGGGCACTCCTCGATGGTCTTCATGATCGAGACCCAGATCGGCTACATCGTCTCGGCGCTGCAGCAGATGGGTGAGCGCGAGATCGCCGCGGTCGAGCCGCGTCCCGCCGCGCAGCAGGCGTGGAACGACGACCTCCAGGAGCGGATGCGACGCACGGTGTGGAGCACCGGCGGCTGCGCCAGCTGGTACCTCGACTCCCACGGCCGCAACACCACGCTGTGGCCGCGCACCACCTTCAAGTTCCGCGAGCTGCTGCGCACCTTCGACCTCGACCAGTACGTCGTCACCCCGCTGTCCGCCCGCACCACCGAGACCCAGGAGAACGCCGCATGAAGACTCTCGAGAACCAGGTCGTCGTCATCACCGGAGCCGGTTCCGGCATCGGGCGCGCGCTCGCCCTGAACGCCACCCGCAACGGCTCGTTGCTCGCGATCTCGGACTGGAACGAGGCCGCCCTCGCCGAGACCGTGGACCTGTGCAAGGCAGCGGGCGTCCGCGAGCTGCGCAGCGACGTCGTCGACGTCTCCGACCGCGCGGCCGTGGCCGAGTGGGCCGCGGCCGTGGTCGACCAGTTCGGCCGGGTCAACCTGGTCGTCAACAACGCCGGGGTCACCGTCACCGGCGACTTCGAGGAGATGTCGTACGAGGACTTCGACTGGATCGTCGGGGTGAACTTCAACGGGGTCATCAACGGCACCAAGGAGTTCCTCCCCCACCTGATCGCCTCGGGCGACGGTCACCTGATCAACATCTCCAGCCTCTTCGGTCTGATCTCGATGCCGGGCCAGACGGCTTACAACGCCACGAAGTACGCCGTCCGCGGCTTCACCGAGGCCCTGCGCGAGGAGATGCTGATCAGCGGTCACCCGGTCGGCGTCACGTGTGTGCACCCCGGCGGCATCAAGACCGGAATCTCGCGCAACGGCCGCAAGACCGCCAGCCAGGACGCGGCGGCGCTGGACTCGCTGTTCGAGAAGAAGCTCGCACGGATGACCCCGGACAAGGCCGCGCAGATCATCCTCAAGGGCGCCCTCGCCGGTCGCGCCCGCGTGCTGGTCGGCATCGACGCCCACGTGATCCACCACTTCGCCAAGCTGACCGGCTCGCGCTACCAGGACATCCTCGCCCGGCTCGCCCCGAAGACGATGCCGAAACCGAAGGCCTGAGCTCAGCATCGCCCAAGCACCGGATCGCCTGCTGGATCGCCGCTGAACGTGAACCGAGCCCGGCCGCGCGCACGTTCGTGTCGAGGGCGGCCACCTCGTCCTCGCAAAGACTGACACTGCGCTTCATCGGGTGATGCGACTTCAGTAGCACTGCCCTTGCCACTCGGGTCCCCCGTTCGCTCGGCCGCTGATCCCTGGCCCGCGTCCATGGCCCGGGGCCAGTGCCATCAGGACGCCTCAGAGGTCGGACGGATCGGCATTCCCTCCGCACACGATCACGCAGACCCGCTCGTCCGGGGCGGGCACATAGTCGCCGCTCAGCAACGCCGCGAGGGCGGTCGCACCGGCGGGCTCGGCGGCGATCCGTGCGTGGGTCCACAGCCAGCGGCGCGCCTCGCGGATCGCGTCGTCCCCCACCAGCAGCGACCGTACGCCGTGCCGGTGGACCACCTCCCAGGCGATCGAGCCGAGCCGTGAGGCACCGAGTGCATCGGCCGCGACGCCACCGACCGTGACGTCCACCGGGCCCCCCTCGGCGAGGGCGCGGTGCAGCGTCGGACAGGCGTCCGGCTCGACGGCCAGGACGCCCACGCTCCCCTCTCCCCCGGCCGACCGGGCTCCCAGCCCGATCGTGGTGCCCGCGACCAGGCCACCGCCTCCGACGGCCACGAGCACCGTCTCGACGCCGGGCACCTGCTCGGCGACCTCGAGACCGATCGTCCCCTGGCCGGCCACGGTCCCCGGGGCGTCGTACGCGTGCAGGGACAGGGTCCCGGGCCGGGCTGCCTCCTCGCGGCTCGCCTCCAGGGCCTCGGCGTAGGTGCTCCCCACCTGGCGCACCTCGGCGCCGCGAGCGGCGATGGCGCGCACCTTCAGCGCCGGGGCCGTCTCGGGGACGAAGATCCGCGCCGGGATGCCCAGGGCCCGGCCGACGTGCGCCACCGCGAGACCGTGGTTGCCGCCGGACGCGGCCACCAGCGCCGTGGGCCGCTCCGGCACCGAGAGCACCGTGGTGAACGCCCCGCGCACCTTGAACGACCCGGCGTGCTGGAGCAGCTCGAGCTTGAGCGCGACCGTGCGGCCGCTCACCTCGACCTCGAGCACGGGCGTGCGGCGCACCCAGGGGCCGATCAGCTCCGCGGCCCGGCGTACGTCCATGAGGCTCGGCACGCCTGACGCTTGAGGTTGGGCCACGGGCACAACGTATCGTCGGCCCCATGCCGCTCTGGAGCCCGCGTCCGGTCCGCGTGGAGTGCCGCAAGTGGCCCGACGACCCGCACTGGGAGTTCGACGCGGTGCGCCTGGGCACTGACGAGCACGGCACCTGGGTCGGCATTGCCGAGGGCACCCTGCTCTCCAGCCCCAAGCGCGCGTTCCGTGCCACGGCCGACCACGTCACCCTGGTGCCGCACGACGCGTGGTGGCTCGCCACCTTCTACGGCGACGACCGTCAGCGTCCCTTCGACTGCTACGTCGACATCGCGACGCCTGCGGTCTGGCACGGCGAGGAGCTGGTCCGCTCGGTCGACCTCGACCTCGACGTGATCCGGGGCACCACCGGCCGCGTCTGGGTCGACGACGAGGACGAGTTCGCCGCCCACCGCGTGCAGCTCGCCTACCCCGAGGACGTGGTCCGCAGCGCAGTGCAGAGCTGTGAGCGGGTCCTGGCTGCGGTCACCGCCGAGCGCGGGTGCTTCAACGGTGTGCACCGGCACTGGCTGAGCACCTTCCGGCAGCTGCTGCCCACACCGGACTAGTCCGCTATGTCCAATTTCAAGGAGTTTCCGGGAAACCTGCGTTGAGCCCTATTTAGGCGTTTAGTCTCGAAATGTTCTAACTGGGGTGGGAGACTTCGATGAACCGTACGACGGCGCTGCTGTGCGCCTCGATGATCACCATGGGCGTCACGGCGGTGGCAGTCGCCGCCTCGCCGCTGACGCCGACCGTCGAGCTGCAAGCAACCTCCACGCACGGAGCCGCCTTCGTGCTGGACACCGCCCTGCAGCAGACCGCCCTGCAGCAGACGGGCGTGCAGCAGACGGCGGAGCAGGTGGTGCTGCCCGGCACGGTGCTGGTCGCCCGTCAGGACACCCTGCGAGTCACCGCCGCAGCGCACCGGGCCAGGACGAAGCCGCGTCGCAGCCACAGCGACGAGCAGTTCTTCGCGATCAGCAGCACCGGCAGCAACGACGTCCCGGAGGCCGCACTGCGCGCCTACCGCAAGGCCGCCGCCGCCTTGGCCGCGACCACCCCCGGCTGCCGGATCGCGTGGAGCATGCTGGCCGCGATCGGGCGTGTGGAGAGCAACCACGGACGGTACGGCGGGTCGCAGCTCGGCGCCGACGGGGTCTCCCGACCCGCCATCGTGGGACCGCGGCTCGACGGGGCCGGACCGTTCGCCGCGATCCCGGACTCCGAGGGTGGCCGGCTCGACGGCGACAAGCTCTGGGACCGCGCGGTCGGCCCGATGCAGTTCCTGCCCACGACCTGGCGCGGTGTCGGCCGCGACGGTGACGGGAACGGTGTGGCCGACCCCAACGACCTCGACGACGCGGCCCTGGGGTCCGCGGTCTACCTCTGCGGCGCCGGCGATCTGTCGACCGAGACCGGTCGGGCGCGCGCCGCCTTCCGCTACAACCAGTCCGACTACTACGTCGCGCTCGTGCTCGCCTACGAGCGTGGCTACCGCACCGGGGTCTTCGTGATCCCCTCTGCCCCGGCGACCGCCGAGGACGAGCTGAGTGCCGAGCAGGCGCAGGCGCGCAAGGACCGCCGGGCTGCACGGCGCGCCGCCAAGCGGGCGGCCGCCAAGGCCTCGGCCGTGACCACCAAGGTGAAGTCCTCCCAGCCGAAGCCGAAGCCGAAGCCCAAGCCCAAAGCCACCGCCCTGCCCTCGGTGCCGAAGACGGTCCCCAAGACGGTCTCCGCCCACGCCCCCAAGGCGCCGGTGAAGCCGCCCCACACCCCTGCGACCTCCCCGGCTCCCGGCACCGGGAGCGGCCCGTCGCCCGACCCGGCGCCGGCAGCGCCGATCACCTCCACGCCCACCCCTGACGGCTCCTAGGGCTCGGCAGCTTCACCCAGGCCCGCTCGTGGAACGATGGGGCACATGCCTCCCGAGCCCGCTGCCATCGCGTTCGCCGGCGACGGGCAACCGACGCTCGGGGTCGAGTGGGAGTTCGCCCTCGTGGACATGGGCTCGCGCGACCTGGTCAACGCCGCCTCCGAGCTCTTCGACCTCGTCGAGGAGCGGCACGGTCCCCAGCCCCGGCTGCACAAGGAGCTCCTGCGCAACACCGTCGAGCTGACCACCGGGATCTGTCGCACCACCGGTGAGGCGATCGAGGAGCTGAGCCAGATGATCGACATGGTGCGCCCGCTGGCCGCCGAGATCGGGGTGGACCTCTACAGCGCCGGCACCCACCCCTTCGCGGAGTGGAACAACCAGCTGCTCACCCCGGGCGCCCGCTACGAGGAGCTGATCGCGCGCACCCAGTGGTGGGGCCGGCAGATGCTGATCTGGGGAGTGCACGTCCATGTCGGCGTACGCCGCGACCACGTGATGCCAATCGTCTCGGCGCTGCTGAAGTGGTATCCCCACCTCCTGGCGCTCTCCGCCTCCTCGCCGATCTGGGCCGGCACCGACACCGGTTATGCCAGCAACCGCGCGATGATGTTCCAGCAGCTGCCGACCGCGGGACTGCCGTTCCAGTTCGACACGTGGAAGGACTTCGAGTCCTACGCCCACGACCTCCTCACCACCGGTGTGATCGAGGAGATCGACGAGATCCGCTGGGACGTGCGTCCTGCACCGAAGCTGGGCACCGTCGAGGTCCGGATCTGCGACGGCGTCGCCACCCTGGATGAGATGCGGGGCCTGGTCGCTCTCACCCACTGTCTCGTGGTGGAGCTCTCCGACCGGCTCGACCGCGGCGAGACGCTGCCGACGATGCCCCCGTGGCACGTGCAGGAGAACAAGTGGCGCGCCGCGCGCTACGGCCTGGACGCCTGGATCATCCTCGACGAGCACTCCAACGAGGCGCTGCTGCTCGACGACCTGACCGAGCTGCTCGAGCAGCTCGCCCCCGTGGCGGAGCGGCTCGGCTGCGCGGCGGACCTGGCGCTGGTCGCCGACATCCCCCGTCGTGGCGCCTCCTACCAGCGTCAGCGCGAAGTGGCCGGACGCGCCGAGGGCGACCTCGTAGCGGTCGTGGACTCGGTTCTTCGCGAGCTCTGAGCGGGCCGGTCCTGCACTCCCTCCACTTAGCCCTTCACTCGGCCCCTCACTCAGCCCTTCACTCGGCCCCTCACTCGACCAGGGGTGGGATCTGGTCGGTGGCCTCCAACGGGTCGACCCCGGTCACCGCGAGCAGGTCGGCGATCAGAGAGCGGATCTGGGCGAGGATCACCTCCGCGGAGAGCCCGGAGGAGCGTTCGATGTAGGAGCTGTCCCGGCCCAGCGAGACCAGCCGGTCCCGCAGGAGGCTGGCGACCCGGTCGGCTGCGAGCTCCTCGGCGATCGCGTCGGTGATCTCGGCGAGGTCGCGCAGCATCACGGCGTACGCCTGCGGGACCGGTTCGCGCCGGTACGCCGCCACGGCGACCCGGCGCACCAGCACCCGGGTGTTGCGCATCGCGAAGTCCAGCGGCTCGACCAGGTCGGCCATCGCACGCACCCGGCCCCGGTGCCGGATCCGGAACGGCGAGGACCGCACCACCGAGAGGCCCTCGTCGGCCGCGGCCCGCAGCTCCGCCAGCAGGCTGTCGGTGGTCCGAGCGTCGCGCAGCACCGCAAGCGAGCGTTCGACGTCACCGTCGACGATCCCGTCGGCGGCCGCACGCAGCAGCTCGGACATCTTGCGGACCACGACTGCGGCCTGCTCCCGGGGCCGGCGCAGCGGGGCCCTGGGCACGACCGTGGCCGCGACCAACGCCACGGCGCCGCCGACGAGCGCGTCGCTCCAACGCAGGAACGCCTCACCCGGCGAGGGCAGCAGCGTGCTCACCACGATCGCCTGCACCGCCGCCTGGTTGACGAACAACGTCCCCTGGTCGAGCAGCAGCGCGAATGCCATCGCCAGGGAGACGATCAGCGCGATCTGCCACCCACCGGAGCCGAACCAGTAAGTGAGCGCGTCCCCCACGAACACCCCGACGGCCACGCCCACGGTCACCTCGGCCACGCGCCGCAAGCGCTGGCCGTAGCTCGTGCCCAGGCTCACCACCGCGGCGATGGGGGCGAAGAACGGGGTCTGGTGCCCGAGCACGGAGGAGGCCAGGACCCAGGCGACTCCGGCTGCGACCGCGCACTGCCCGATCTGCCAACCCTTGGAGCGCAACCGGGCCCAGCGCTGGCGCAGCGACGTTCGGCTGCGGTCGACAGCGCTCTCCCAGTGCGGTCCCGCTGCGGCACCGGCGCGGGCCAGGTGCCCCCGCGCGTTACTTCCGGAGGGTGCTGCCACGGCCGTGCAGCATCGTGATCAGCTGCGTGAGCTGGCCGTCGGCCTTCGCCGTACGCCGGAACGAGGTCAGCGTGAGCGCCGGCTTGAACCGCTGGCGGGCGATCGCCTTGGCGTAGGTGAACTCCTTGAGCCCGTCCTCACCGTGGATCCGGCCGAAGCCGGAGTCACCGACGCCGCCGAAGGGCAGGGAGGGGATCGCCGCGAACGAGATCACCGAGTTGACCGCCGTCATCCCCGAGCGGATCTTCGAGGCGATGTCCATCGCGTTGTCCTTGGCGAAGACCGTGGACCCGAGGCCGTAGCGGGTGCCGTTGGCCAGCCGCACCGCCTCGTCCATGTCGTCGACCCGGGTCACCGTGACCGTCGGGCCGAAGGTCTCGTCCTGGATCGCCGCGGAGTCCTCGGGCACGTCGACCAGGATCGTCGGCTGCACGTAGCGCTCCCCCACGGCACCGGCGCCACCGAGCACCGCCCGGCCCCCACGGGCCAGGGCGTCGTCGATGTGGGAGCGGATGATGCCCAGCTGCGCGGGCATCGTGATCGGGCCGATCTTGTCCTCGGTGCCGTCACCGGCGTTGACCTCACGGGCGTTGGCGAGCAGCTGGTCGAGGAAGCTGTCGTAGACCGCCGTGTGCACGTAGACCCGCTCGACGCCGATGCAGGTCTGCCCGGCGTTGGAGCAGGCTCCCCACAGAGCGGCGTCCGCGGCGGCCTCGACGTCGGCGTCACTGTCCACGATCAGGGCGTCCTTGCCGCCTGCCTCGATCAGCACCGGGGTCAGGGTCTCGGAACAGGCCGCCATCACCTTCTTGCCGGTCTCGGTCGACCCGGTGAAGGCGAGCTTGTTCACCCCGGAGCGGCACAGCGCCGCGCCGGTCTCACCGAGGCCGGTGACCACCTGGAAGACCGGGTGCTCGGGCACGACCTCGGCGAAGGTGGCGGCGAGCCACTGACCCACACCAGGGGTGAGCTCGCTGGGCTTGAAGACCACCGCGTTGCCGGCACCGAGGGCGTAGACGATCGAACCCATCGGGGTGAAGACCGGGTAGTTCCACGGGCCGATCACGCCGACGACCCCGAGCGGGAGGTACTCCACGGTGGCGCTCATGTTGGCCATCACCAGGCCCGAGGAGCGCTTGCGCCGCCTGAGCGTCTTCTCGGCGTGCTTGGCGACCCAGGCGACGTGGTCGAGCGCCAGCGCCGCCTCCAGGGTCGCGTCGCTGTGCGGCTTGCCGGTCTCCTGGTGCACCACGTCCGCGAGCTGAGCGATCCGGCGGGTCATCACGCCCTTCCAGGCGGTGAGCCGCTCGGCACGCTCCTCGAAGGACAGGCTGGACCACCAGGCACCGGCCTGCTTCGCCCGGGCGACGGCTTCGGCGACCTCCTCCGGGGTGTGCACCGGATGGGTGCCGACGACGTCGCCGGTGCGGGGGCTCAGGGAGTCGAAGGTCTCGCGGGTACCGGTCGCGGCGGCTACGTCGGTGGTCATTCGGCGAACCTATACCCGGACACCCGAGAAGGGCCTCGGTCTGACTATGCTGCCTTCGGTGACCAAGCGCCCCCTCTTCCTGCACGTCGGATCGAGCAAGACCGGGACCTCTGCGCTCCAGCTGGGCCTGTGGGACTCCGTCGACATCCTCAACGACACCGGTCTGGGCCTGCCGCTGGTCGGTCGTGGCGAGGCCGTGCGGCACATGCTGCGCCCGCTCGGCTGGCTCCCGCACGCCGGCTTCAGCGGGGAGCCCGACCCGGAGGGCCTGGAGACGCTGGGCACGCGGCTGCGCGAGACCCTGGGCGAGCGCCTGGTGATCAGCAACGAGGACCTCGCCGAGGCGCCCGCGGAGCCGATCGCCGCGCTCCGTCAGGTGATCGAGGACGCCGACCTCGACCTGCACGTGGTGGTCACGGCACGTGACTGGGCCAAGCAGCTCGCCTCGGACTGGCAGCAGCTGCTCAAGCACCGGATCACCACTGACTACGAGACCTTCCTGCAGCAGGTGCGCGACCACGAGGGCAGCGAGGGCCAGACCTTCTGGCGGCGGCAGGACTTCCTCGACGTCTGCGACCGGTGGGGCAACGGGCTGGACCCCAGCCACGTCCACCTCGTGCCGGTGCCGGCGGCCGCGGTCGACCGCGACGCGATCTTCCGGGTCTTCTCCCAGCTGCTGGGCTTCGACCCGACCACGCTCCGGGTCGACGAGACCCGCGACGTGAACGTGTCCTTCGGCTACACCGAGGCCGAGATGCTGCGGCGCCTCAACCTCGAGCTCGGCGACCGCCTTCCCGACTACGAGAAGGAGTACATGCTCGCCGTACGCCGGATCCTGGTGCGGCGGTCCATCCCCCGGGGCCAGGCGCCCCGGATCACGCTGCCACCCGCACACGTTCCCTGGGTCCGCGAGATCGCCGAGCAGAAGATCGACGGCGTGCGCGAGCGCGGCTACACGGTGCACGGCGACGAGTCGCTGCTGCTTCCCGACCCGCGGGTGGTGGCGCCGCTGCCGGAGGTGGACGAGGCCGCGATGGCCTCGGCCGCCATCGCGAGCCTGGCGAACTTCGCCGTCGCCGAGTTCGCGGACCGCAAGGTCAAGCGCCGCAAGAAGCGCGTGACCTCACGCCGGGCGGCGCCGCCGACCGAGCCGGAGTTCACCGCGACCCCGAAGGCTCAGGCCGAGCCCGCACCGAAGCGGGCGAGCCTGGCGCGCCGGGTCATCCGCCGTGTGCGGCCCTGATCAGGTCGGCTGCCTTCTCGGCGATCATCACGGTCGGGGCGTTGGTGTTGCCGCGCGGGACCACGGGCATCACCGAGGCGTCCACGACCCGCAGGCCCGCGACCCCACGGACGCGGAGCTCGGGGTCGACGACCGCGTCCTCCCCCGACCCCATCGCGCAGGTCGCGACCGGGTGGTAGAGCGTCTGCGTCCACGTGCGCAGGTGCTCGAGCAGGTCGTCCTCCGACGGGCTCGCCGGCAGCTGCCACGGGCGGTCGAGGTGCCGCGCGACCGGACCCTGCCCACAGATCTCCACCAGCCGGCGCATGCCTGCCAGCATCGCGTCGAGGTCGCTGCCGTCGTCGAAGTAGCCGGCGTCGATCTCGGGGTGCCAGCTCGGGTCGGCCGAGCGCAGCCGCAGTGACCCGCGGCTCTTCACCGACACCAGGGTCGGCGCGACGGTGAACATCCGCTCGGTGGGCTCGCGCAAGCCGTTGTCGTAGAAGCCGGCCGGAGCCACGTGGTACTGCATGTCGGGAGCCGACAGGTCGGGCCGGGTCCGGACGAAGCCGCCGCCCTCGCCGACGTTGGAGGACAGCGGGCCGGTGCCCCGGGCCTTCCAGCGCAGCAGGTTGCGGACGTTGGAGAACTCCGTGAGGTCCGTGGTGCCGCGGGTGTACCAGATCATCGGGACGGCCGGGTGGTCCTGCAGCCGCTGCCCGACCCCGGCGAGGTCGGCGACCACGTCGATGCCGTGCTCGCGCAGGTGCGCGCCCGGGCCGATGCCGGAGAGCATCAGCAGCTGCGGGCTGTTCACCGCGCCCCCGCAGAGGATCACCTCACGTCGGGCACGGGCGGTGACCTCACGTCCGCCGTGCCGGTAGGTGACCCCCACGGCACGATCCCCCTCGACGACGACCCGGGTGGCCATCGCACCGGTCTCGACGTCGAGGTTCGAGCGCTCCCGGACCGGCTTGAGGTAGCCGTCGTTGACCGACCAGCGGCGCCCGTTCTTGCAGGTCACCTGGTAGGTGCCGACACCGTCCTGCTCGGAGCCGTTGAAGTCGTCGGTGGGCTTCTCCCCTGCGCTCACAGCACTGTCGACCCACATCGAGGTGAGCTCGTGGGTGTAGCGGCGGTCCTCGACGTGCAGCGGTCCGTTCTGCCCGTGGTACGGCGAGCCGAGCCGGGTGTTGCCTTCCGCTCGGACGAAGTAGGGCAGCACGTCCTCGAAGCCCCAGCCGGAGGCGCCGTACTCGTCGCGCCAGGTGTCGTAGTCGGCGGCGTTGCCGCGGATGTAGATCATCGCGTTCATCGAGGAGCAGCCACCGAGGGCCTTCATCCGCGGCCAGTAGGCACGGCGGTTGTGCAGCTGCTTCTGCTCGGTGGTGGTGTAGTTCCAGTCCCACTTGGTCTTGAACAGGGCGGGAAAGGCTGCTGGGATCGAGATCTCGTCGGCCTCGGCCTCCGGACCGGCCTCGAGCAGCAGCACCCGGATGCCCGGGTCCTCGGTCAACCGGGCGGCTAGCACCGCTCCGGCACTGCCTGCGCCCACGATCACGTAGTCGTGGTTCCCACTGCTCATGCTGCTGCTGGCCTCCGGCACGGGACCTCCTGGGTGCTCGACGGTGCCTGCGGCCGAACCTATACCCGGGCCCATCACCGCCGGGACGGTCAGGGCATCGGCCCCACGGGGCTCAGAGCATCAGCCCCACGGGGGCGTGCGTGAGACCGGGGAACACCTTGGCGAGGGAACGGTCGGGGAAGCGCTTGCCGATCACCTCGCCGAGCACGTCGCGGTAGTCGGTGGTCACCGCGAGGTCCCCGGCGAGCAGGTCGGCGGCGCCGAGGCCTGGCCACGAGCCGTAGTACTGCCCGCCACGGACTCCCCCACCCATCACCAGCATCATGTTGCCCCAGCCGTGGTCCAGGCCCCGGTTGCCGTTCTGGGTCACCCGGCGGCCGAACTCCGAGATCGTGGCCAGGGTGACCCGGTCCCCCCACGGGCCCAGGTCGCGGAAGAACGCCGCCACCGAGGAGGCGAACGCGGCCGTCATGCTCTGCATCTCCCCCCACTCCAGGGTGCCGTAGTCGGCGTGCATGTCCCAGGACCCGAAGTCGATGCTGATCACCGAGGTGCCCAGGTCGGCCTTGACCAGGCGGGCGGAGTCCTTGAGCGCCTCGCTGAGGTCGTGCGCCGGCCACTCCTCGGGGTAGTCCGCCCCGTCCGCGGGCGTGTAGGCACCGGCGAGACTGGTCCCCAGCCCCTTGCTGACGGTCATCGCCGAGCGGGCCGCCACGCCCAGGGCCGAGGTGGTGCCGCCCCAGACCTTCTCGGTCGCGGCGTAGCGGCGGTCACCTGGCCTGTCGGCCCCGGCGAGCCGCAGCTTGTCGAACCCGCTGGTGGCCAGCGTCGGCGCCGGACCACTCATCATCGTGGGCTCGGTCGTCGAGCCCAGCGCGATCGCCTCGTGCGGCAGGTTGAGCCCGTCCAGCCCGATCATCCGGTTCACCCAGCCCCGGCGTACCGAGGAGGTCGGGTCGGCGTCCTCGATCAGCTCCATCGCCTGGAAGTGCGACCGGTTGGGCACCTTCATGCCGACGGCGTGCACCGCGGCGAGCCGGTTCTCGCGCCACAGCGGCAGCAGCGGAGCCATGGCGGGGTGGAAGCCGAACATCGGGTCTGCTGCCAGCACCGAGGCCCGGGGTACGGCGAGCTGCGGCCGGGCCTGGTAGTAGCCGGGATCACCGTGCGGCACCACCATGCCGAGACCGTCGATGCCGCCCCGGAAGCTGAGCACGACCAGCACGTTGCCGGCACCGGTCGCGCCGAAGGAGGCCTCCATCATCGCGTCGCCGAACATCTGTGTGGCCACCACCGCACCGGTGCCTGCGGCCATCCCCTGGAGGAAGCCGCGCCGGGAGAGCCGGCTGGCGCGCGCGAAGTCGGTGCAGCCGGAGTGCGGGTCGAGGGGCGTGTTCATCGGTGCGGTCACCTGCTCATGTGCTCGGGGGAGTCCAGCAGCACCGCTGTCAGGGCGGGGAACTGCCAGCTGCAGACGCTGTGCTTGCGGGTGACCACCGAGCGCGGTCGAAGCCCGGTGGCCAGGCAGGCTGCCTCCAGGCTGCGCGCGTCCGACCGGCGACCGATCAGGGTGGCGGACAGGTGGTCGAAGAACTGCGCGAAGGTCAGCTTCTTGCGGGGCATCCTGCTGGGCGCGGGCACGTAGGAGACGCCTTCCTTGGGCCAGTAGCCGCCGGCCAGGTTCCAGTGCATCCGGAAGGAGTGCAGCATCCTGGCCGCGGAGATCCACTGCTGGTTGGTCTCCGGAGCCCCGTCCGGCCGCGGCCAGCTGTAGAGCTGGGCCCCGCCGTGGACCCAGTTGAGCGCGTTCGCGAAGGAGTTCGACGACGTCGAGGCGCGCGGAGTCACCCCCAGCGCGCGGGCCGTGGCGACCAGGTCGTCGACCGGCGTACGCACTTTCTGGCCCGCGCTGGCACGGAACTCCGGGTGGGCCACCAGGGCCTTGAGGGTGGCTCGGATGTCGGTGCCGGACCTGGTGAACACCTCGGCGAGATGGTTCACCAGCGCCGCCGAAGGGTCGTCCCTGACGAAGCGCACCGCCATCCGGCGCGCGACCGTGCGCGCGGTCTGCGGGTGGCGGGCCAGGTAGCGCAGGTAGGCCACGGCCGCCGCCCGGCCGTCGGGGTCGGTGTTGGCGTGGCTGAAGCCGAGCACGCGCACGGCACCGGTGGTGTGGTTGGCGGAGTCGTAGAAGCCCTCGTAGGACCCGGACTGGACGCTGTACCCGGAGAGCAGCACCGCCGAGGCCTTGACCATGTCCTCGGTGTAGCCCGCTGCCGGGGTGACGCTGTGCAGCTCCAGCAGCTCACGTCCCTGGTTCTCGTTGGGCGCGTTCTTCCTCGAGCGCCAGTTGTCGAGGTAGAGCGACATCGCCGGGTGGGTCGAGGCCTCCACCAGCAGCTCGTCGAACCTCCCGAGCGCGTGGCGACGCAGCACCTGGTCGTAGTCCGCATGGTGCAGGTAGACCCGGTCGGCTCCGGCGGTGACGTGCAGGTGGTTGCTCCAGAAGTCCACCATCGTCTCGAGCACCTGCCGGTGGGAGGTGATCCGGCGCAGCATCGTCCAGTTGCCGAGGTCGTTGGCGTAGGTCCACGCGGCCTTGCTGCCGTCCGCGTTGGAGGCTGCCTTCGCAGCCGGCGTACGGCGCAACGGGGCGAACCAGCTGTCGATGGAGGCCACGATCGGAGCCTCGGTGACGGTCTCGGGGTGCAGCTGCGACTCCAGCCACCTGTCCACGCCGACCCGGCGCAGTGCGGCGAAGGTGTCCCGGCTGAACCCGCAACCCAGCCGCTTCATCACGTGGAGCTCGTAGGCCGACGGGACCGGTGCGCGCGCGAAGGCCCTCCGTGCGGACGCCGTGGCAGGCGTCGCTGTCTCCAACACTCCGTGCTCCCAACCCTCGATCGCCCTCACGACCGTGCCGATGTGTAGTTTGTCGGATTAGAGACCCTTTTGCGGGGCTTTCTCACTTCTGGTGGGACGACCGCTGTTCAACTCCCGGCGAAAGCGCGAGGATCGGCGCACCCCCTGATCAAGGAGCACCGTGCCCGTACCGATCGACCCGACCTCAGCGGCCTTCCTCTTCGCTGAGAACCGCCAGATGCCGATGCACGTGGGCGGCCTGCAGCTCTTCGAGAAGCCCGAGGGCGCCCCGCGGGACTACGTGCGCCAGATCTACGAGTCGATGACCAAGGTCGAGGAGATCGCGCCGCTGTTCCTCAAGCGCCCCACCCGCAGCATCGCCACCGCCGGGCAGTGGGCGTGGACCCAGGACCAGAACTTCGACATGGAGTACCACGTCCGGCACAGCGCCCTGCCCCAGCCGGGACGCGTGCGCGAGCTGCTGGACCTGTGCTCACGACTGCACAGCACCCGGCTGGCCCGCGAGCGTCCGCTGTGGGAGGCCCACCTGATCGAGGGGCTGCGCGACGGCCGGGTGGCGATGTACACCAAGGTCCACCACGCGCTGGTCGACGGTGTCTCGGCGATGCGGCTGCTGCAGAGCGTGCTGAGCACCGACCCCGACCAGCGCGACATGCCGCCGCCGTGGGCCGCGCGGCCGAGTGCCCGGACCGAGCGGGTCCGTGCGGAGGCCGAGCGCAGCCTGTCCGACGTACCGCTGGAGGCGATGCGCACGGCTCTGGGGATCACCGCCGACGCCGCGGGGCTGCCCTCGGCGCTGATCAGGACGCTCAGGCACGGGCTGCGCAACGAGACCTCCGCGCTGTCGCTCTACGCCCCCCGCACGATGCTCAACACCACGATCACCGGCTCGCGTCGGTTCGCGGCACAGGGGTGGCCGTTGGAGCGCCTGCGCGCCGTCGGCAAGGCGAGCGGGACCACGCTGAACGACGTCGTGCTCGCGATGTGCTCCGGGGCGATCCGCACCTACCTGCTCGAGCACGACGCCCTGCCTGCGACCACGCTGGTCTCGATGGTGCCGGTCGGCCTGAACGCCAAGCAGTCCCAGGCCGCCTCCTCGGCGGGTGGCAACGCGGTGGGCTCGGTGATGGTCAAGCTCGGCACCGACCTGCACGACCCTGCCGACCGGCTCGCCTCGATCCACGCCTCGATGAAGACCGGCAAGGAGGCGCTGAGCTCGATGACCCCGCTGCAGATCATGGCGATGAGCGCGCTCGGCATGGCGCCCTCGATTCTCACCCCGATGCTGCGGATGCAGGGGATCATCCGGCCGCCGTTCAACCTGATCATCAGCAACGTGCCCGGCCCGAGGACGACGCAGTACCTCAACGGCGCCAAGCTGGTCGGCACCTACCCGCTGTCGATCCCGATCAACGGGATGGCGCTGAACATCACCTGCAACAGCTACGCCGAGGACATGGACTTCGGTCTCACGGGGTGCCGCCGCAGCGTGCCGCACCTGCAGCACCTGCTGACCTACCTCGACGACGAGCTCGGCGCGCTGGAGAAGGCGGCCGGGGTGGCCTGAGGTCAGGCAGCGGCGACGACGTCGCCCGAGGGCAGCGTCGAGGTGACGCCCTCGAGCGCGTTCGCGAGCTCGGCCGCGGCGTCCTCACGGATCTCCACGTGGTCGCTGACCTCGCGCAGCACGCCGGACAGCGGCACGTCGAGGGCCTCGCACAGGGCGGCGAGCAGCTCGGAGGAGGCCTCCTTCTGCCCGCGCTCGATCTCGGAGATGTAGCCCAGGCTCACCCGGGCGAGGGAGGAGAGCTCGCGCAGAGTCATGCCCTGACGCATCCGCTCGGCGCGCAGCACGTCACCCAGTGATGCACGGAAGAGCAGTGTCCCCTGGCCCATGTGTGTCCTCTCGTGGCGGCTGTTGCTGGTCAACGCTACCCGGCGTCGAGAACTTCCTGACAGGGATCCCACTGTTTGCGCGAGCCGGCGAGTCGCGCGACGCCCGGCTCGAGCTCCGCGGTGGTGCTCAGATCTCGTCGAGCCCCTGCTCGATCGCGTAGCGGACCAGCTGCACCCGGTTGTGCAGCTGCAGCTTGCGCAGGGTGTTCTGCACGTGGTTCTGCACGGTCCGGTGGGAGAGGAAGAGCCGCTCCGCGATCTCCTTGTAGGAGTGTCCCTTGGCCACCAGGCGCAGGACCTCGGTCTCCCGCTCGGTCAGGCGTGGGGTGTCGTCGGTGCCACCGGTCGGGGCATCCGAGAGTCGTCGGTACTCCCCCAGCACCAGTCCCGCGAGGCCGGGTGTGAACACGGTGTCACCTTGCGCGACCCGGCGTACGGCCTCGAGGAGCTCGGTGCGCGACGCCGACTTCACCAGGTAACCGGTGGCGCCCGCCTTGACCGCGTCCAGCACGTCCTGCTGCTCACCACTGGCCGAGAGGATCAGCACCCGCACCGCCGGGTTGCGCCGGATCACCTCGGCGGTCACCGCCACCCCGTTGGGCTCGGGGATCTGCAGGTCGAGCACGAGTACGTCGGGCCGGGCGGCCGGGAACCGGGTCAGCGCCTCGGTCCCGTTCGAGGCCGTGGCCACCACGTCCAGTCCCGCCTCGGTCAGGTCCCGTGCGACGCCCTCGCGCCACATCGGGTGGTCGTCGACCACCATCACTCGCAGCGCGTCAGTCACGCTCCGACCCTAGTGGGCGCAGGGGGTCCGCGTGGTGGAGGTCGTTCCACGCGGTGTCGACCCGAAGGACTGTCAGTTCGGCTCGACGACGCCGGTGCTGAGCGGGACGAGACACGCTCGCCCGCCGAACTGATAGTCCGACGGGTCACGGAAGCGTGGTCCCTGGTCGGGTGGGTCGGTTTCCCAGGTCAAGAGGTCAGATGTCCCGAGCCCCTCGTCCCCGCACAGGAAACTGCCTCTTCACACACCGCGCGTGGTGGGTGAAGAGGCGAATTGGGTTCTTGACCTGGGAAACCGGCCAGCCCGTCAGCCAGCCGACCCGCATGTCCGGGGAGGGACCCCGACCGCCGCTAGTCCCCCGGGCGCAGGTAGCGGCCGCGGCGGTGCTCGAGCGGGCTGTCGTCCTCGCCGACGCTCACGTCCGCGATCGTGGCGGTGACCAGCGCGGACCAGCCGACCTCGACGATCGACTCCACCTCCACCGTCGCCCAGGTCTGCGCGGAGACCAGGCGCGGGCCGTGGGAGGTCTGCTCGAACTCCCCCGTCGTGAACGGGCCTCCGGGGGCGGGCATCTGACCGGCGAAGGCCTCGGCGAGGTCCCGGTGCTCCCACCTCAGCAGGTGTACGACGCCCCGGCCGCTCTCCTCCAGGACGTCCCGCAGGTCCGAGTCCGGGTCGACCAGCGCGAGCAGCCGACCGGACTCGCCGGAGGCGACCATCACCGACGACACCGTGAGGCCGGCCCGCGACCCGGCACCCTCGCCCGTCCCGCTGGTCCACAGGGTCACCGCGCCGCCGAGCCGACCGCGCAGGCGGCGTACCGGGTCCGAGGAGGGGTCCAGGAACGGGTGCGTGCTGTGGATCGTCACGTGCTCTCCTTGGGCAGGCTGAGCTCCCACTCGGTGCCGCGTCCGGGAGCGGTGGTCAGCTCGGCGGTGCCGCCGAGGTCCGCGAGCCGGCCCACGATCGAGTGCCGGACCCCGAGCCGTCCCTCCGAGACGGACTCCTCGAGGCGTCCGGGCGCGATCCCAGGGCCGTCGTCGCGCACCGAGACCACCCACCGGTCCCCCAGGTCCTCCAGGAGCACCCACGCCTCGGCGTCCGGGCCGACGTGGTGCCGCACGTTGCTCAGGCACGCCTCCACGGCCGCCACCAGCTCCTCGGCGACGCCGGCGGGGAGCAGCACGGCCCCGCCGGGGGACGAGACGTGCACGCGCGTGGTCTGCACCCGGTTGAGCAGCGAGACCAGGTCGAGGTCAGCGCCCTGAGCGACCGTGTCCCGGGAGTGCTCCTGCACCAGCGCCCTGAGCTGGGTCTCCTGCTCGCCGGCGAGCTGGCCCAGCTCGGCGCCCTCGGGCCCGAGCTCGGGAGCGCGGCGCTGGACGAGCGCGAGCACCTGCAGCACGCCGTCGTGCACCACGCGCGCGAGCCGCTGGCGCTCGGCCGCGGTGGCCGCCGCCCGTTGGGCCTGGTCGCGCTCGGTCGCCATCCGCTGCATCAACTCGGAGAGGAAGCCGACGATCAGCCCGCCGAGCAGCAGCAGGAAGATGTTGCCGTAGGCCTTCTGGGTGAAGTCCGTGCGGATCGCCAGGTCGGCCACGGACACTGCCGCCGCCGCTGCCAGGCCTCCGGCGGTCCGCCACACCACCGCCCACGCGATCACGACGCCCATCACCCAGAAGCCGGGGAGCGTGGCGTTCATCCCCGCGCCCTTGACGTACGGCGAGAGGCCGATCGCGAGGACGGCGACGAGCAGGTCGGCGCCGAGCAGCCAGGCGCCACGCCGACGGGGCGCGTCGTAGGCCCACACCGCGATCCCGGTCCAGACGACCAGCACCGCCATGACCAGGGCACCGACCGCCGGGTGGTCGTAGCCCCCGTAGCGGACGAGGTAGAGCGCCACCGTGTTCAGCAGCACGATGAAGCGCAGCACCGCCAGCGCGCGGAGCATGGTGTCCTGCACTGGACCGTGCGGCGCGCTCGTCTCCCTCACCGCACCGGCAGGCACTGCTCAGGAGGCCTTCGGGTCCGCGATCGTGTCGTCCGCCGAGGTGGCCGATGCCGCGTTGGCGGAGCCAGACGCGGACGGGGAGGCGGCCGCCACGGCAGCAGCCTCCTTGTCGGCCTTCTTCTGGGCCTCCTTGGCCACACCGGCGTACTGGTCGACGTACTCCTGGCCGGAGAGCACCATGATCTCGTACATGATCTCGTCGGTGATCGAGCGCAGGATGTAGCGGTCGTTCTCCAGGCCCTCGTAGCGCGAGAAGTCCAGCGGCTTGCCGAACCGCACGACCGGCCGGGTGAAGCTGCCGAACTTCTTGCCGGGAGGGGCCACGACGTCGGTCCCGACGACGGCGACGGGGATCACCGGCACGCCGGTCTCCAGCGCCAGCCGGGCGACACCGGTGCGCCCGCGGTAGAGCTTGCCGTCGTGCGAGCGGGTGCCCTCGGGATAGATGCCGAACAGCTCGCCGTTCTCGAGCACCTTCTTGGCCGCGGAGAGCGCCCCCTCGGCGGCGGAGGCGCCGGAGCGGTCGATCGGCACCTGCCCGGCTCCGGAGAAGAACCGCTTCTGGAACCAGCCCTTGATGCCCGGGGTGTTGAAGTACTCCGCCTTGGCCACGAAGGTCACCCGCCGCGGGAGCGTCAGCGGCATGAACAGCCAGTCGGCGTAGGAGAGGTGGTTGCTCGCCAGGATCGCGGGGCCTTCATCGGGAATGTGCTCAGAACCCGTCACCCGGGGTCGGAACACGGCCCGCAGCACCGGACCGAGAGCGATCCACTTCAAGAACCAGTAGAACAATTGGCCACCCACCTCTCACCTCGGAACCCTAGGGCACGATCGCGCGTACCGACGACCAACCGCAGCCACGAGCGACCGGGCAGGAGGACCGGGCCGACCGGTGGCTGGGCAGTTCGCTGGTCGGGGGTGGGGCCACGTGTCACGATTGCCGCAACCCCCGCAACCCCCAGCTCCGACCCCGCCCGCACCCCCAGCACTCGGGCCCAGCACTCGAGCCCAACGCTGAGCCCAGCACCCGACCCCATCGCTCGCGCAGCACCCGAGGAGTTTTCGTGCCAGTCGACCCCGCCGCCGAACCCTTGACCGTTCCCGGCGACCTCGGTGTCCCCCAGGGGCGCGTGGGGGTGCTGCTGAGCCATGGGTTCACCGGGTCGCCGGCCTCGATGACGCCGTGGGGCCGTCACCTCGGCGAGCTGGGGTACGCCGTCTCGGTGCCCCTGTTGCCTGGGCACGGCACCACCTGGCAGGACATGGCGACCACCACCTTCGACGACTGGTACGCAGAGCTCGAGGGTGAGTTCGAGAAGCTCTGCGCCAGCTGCGACCACGTCTTCGTCGGCGGGCTGTCCATGGGCGGGGGCCTGGCCCTGCGGCTGGCCGCACGCCACCCCGACAAGGTCGCGGGCGTGATCCTGGTCAACGCGGCCGTCGCCAGCACCAACAAGCAGCTGCTCGCGGTCCCCGTGCTCAAGCACGTGGTCAAGGCGATGCCCGGGATCGGCAACGACATCAAGAAGCCCGGTGTCGACGAGCACGGCTACGACATGACACCGCTCCGCCCGCTGCACTCGATGCTGCAGGGCTGGAAGCAGGTCCGCGGCGAGCTGGGCAAGGTGACCTGTCCGCTGCTGGTCTTCCGCTCGGCCGTGGACCACGTCGTGGACCCGTCCTCGGCCAGGATCATCCTCGCCGAGACGTCCTCGACCGACGCCGTGGAGCGGGTCCTGCCCGACAGCTACCACGTCGCGACCCTCGACAACGACGCCGAGACGATCTTCGAGGAGTCCGTCGCCTTCATCGCGCGGGTCTCCGGGGTCGGCGTCGAGGACTGAGATCCGGTGAGCACCCCGCAGGAGCCGGAGGAGCCGCTCGAGGACCTCGAGCAGCCCCCCGCAGCACACCCAGCCGAGCACCCGGCCGAGCACCCCGTCGAACCCTCGGCCGAACCCCCAGTCGATTCCCCAGTCGAACCCCCCGTCGGATCGTCCGCCGAGACCGACTACGACGCTGACTGGCGCGCCATCGTGGAGAACTTCGGGGACCGGGCCGCGCTCGACCCGGAGACGGAGCCAGAGCGCGAGCCGGAGCCGCTGCTGCCGCGCCTCTACGCCGACCACGACGACCACGAGACCGACGACCGCGCGGAGTCCGGGCCCCTACGGGACCCCGATGACCGGTTCGTCCCGCCGCCTCCGCCTCCGCTCCCCCGCCCGGCACCGCCCCGACTGCTGGCCTGGCTGGGCCTCTTCGGGGTGCCCACGGTGGTGCTGGTCCTCGTGGTGGCAGGGCTCTCGCTGCCGCAGTGGCTGAGTCTGATACTCATGGGGTGGTTCGTGGGCGGGTTTGTCTTCCTGGTCGCGTCCATGCGGCCCGAAGAGCGCGACGGGTACGACGACGGGGCAGTCCTGTAGCCCCCAGCGAGAGGGAGCAGCAGTGAGCACCAGCGAGATCGTCGAGATCACCGGACACCTGATCGACTCGGGTTCGCTCTCCCGGGTGCTCAACGACGTCGACGAGTACGGCGGCGACTACGTGATCCAGCGCTTCGACGTCGGACACGGCACCGCCGACCCGTCGTACGCCAAGATCGAGGTGACCGCCGACGACGAGGAGTCGCTCCAGCGCCTGCTGATGCGGCTGCAGACCCGCGGGGTCAACCAGGTCGACCCGGGCGAGGCGGCCGTGAGCGTCGTCGAGGTCGACGGCGTCTTCCCCGACGGCTTCTACTCCAGCACCAACCTGGTCACCCGGGTCCGCCTGGACAACAGGTGGATCGAGGTGCTCAACCCGGAGATGGACTGCGGCCTGATCGTCGAGGGCAGCGGTGAGGACCTCACCGTGCGCACCCTGCCGATGGCCGACGTACGCGCCGGGATGCAGGTGCTCTGCGGTGCCTCCGGCATCAAGGTCATCGTCCCTGTCGTCAAGGAGTCCAGCGGCTTCGGCTTCATGGACTCCGACGTCTCGAGCGAGAAGCCGCAAGCCGTCCTGGTCCGCCAGGTCGCCGAGGGCATGCGCGAGGCCAAGGCGGCCGGCAAGAAGGTGCTCTGGGTCGGTGGCCCCGGGGTCGTGCACACCGGTGCCGCGCCGGCGATGGTCGCCCTGGTCGAGGCCGGCTTCGTCGACGTCCTCTTCGCCGGCAACGCGCTGGCCACCCACGACATCGAGTCGGCGCTCTACGGCACCTCCCTGGGCATCGACCTGGCCCGCGGACAGGGCGTGGAGCACGGGCACGAGCACCACATCAGAGCGATCAACACCATCCGCAAGGCGGGCTCGATCCACGCCGCGGTCGAGCAGGGGGTGCTGACCAGCGGGATCATGCACGCACTGGTCACCCAGGGGAAGAAGTTCGTCCTGGTCGGGTCGGTGCGCGACGACGGGCCGTTGCCGGACGTCTACACCGACGTCATCGACGGTCAGCGCGCGATGCGCGCCGAGCTGGGCGACGCCGGGTTCTGCCTGATGGTCGCGACCATGCTGCACAGCGTGGCGACGGGCAACATCCTGCCGGCCTCGGTCCCGCTGGTCTGCGTCGACATCAACCCCGCGACCGTCACCAAGCTCGCCGACCGTGGTTCCTCACAGGCCCGCGGCATCGTCACCGACGTGGGACTCTTCCTCGAGCAGCTGGCCATGGAGCTCTCCCCCACCTACCGACGCCGCTGAGCCCACGCGCCGGGCGACCCAGCTCCTGGGCGGCGGCGCGCGCCAGGTCGGCGACCCCGACCACCCCGGCCAGCGGGCCCAGCTCGGCGCCGACCAGCGGCGGCACGGTCCGGTAGCCCTTCCCGACCAGCGACTCCTCCAGCACGCGGCGCGCCGGTCCCAGGAGCAGCTCGCCGGCCGCGGAGACTCCCCCGCCGACCACGACCAGCTCCGGGTCGAAGGCCGCGACCAGGTCAGCCACTCCGTTGCCGAGCCACCGCCCGACCTCGTCGTACGCCGCCACGGCGGCTGGGTCTCCCGCGTGGGCAGAGGCCGTGATGGCCCGTCCGGCGAGAGCGGACCCGGCCGCTGCGGCGGCGCGGATCAGCGCTCGCCCGGAGCAGTACTGCTCCCAGCACCCGCACCGGCCGCACTCGCACAACCGTCCGTCCGGCACCACCTGCATGTGCCCGAACTCCCCGGCCATCCCGTTGACGCCACGGTGCAGCGTGCCGCCGAGCAGCAGGGCGCCGCCGATGCCGGTGCCGAGGGTCAGCATCACCACGTGGTCGAGCTCGGTGGCCACCCCGAAACGGGCCTCGGCCCACAGCGCGCCGGTGGCGTCGTTCTCCACCAGCACCGGACCGACGAGGTGCTGGGTGAGCCTGGCGGTCAGCTTCTCCGCCAACGGCTCGTCGCGCCACGGCAGGTGGGGGGCGAACCGCACCCGCTGCCCAGCCGCGTCGACGAACCCGGCCGCACCGATGCCCACGGTGCTGCGGCCGTGGCGCTCCGCCAGCCGCGAGACCACCCGGACCAGCGCGTCCTCGACCTCCTCGGCGGTCACCGGGTGGGCGGCGGAGACCGGGGTGGCCACCTCCTCGGTGTCCAGCACCCGGCCGGTCTGGTCGACGACGGCTGCGAGCACCTTGGTGCCGCCGATGTCCACGCCGATGGCCGGACGCACGGTCCGGCTCATCCGCGTGCGGTGCCCGGGGTCATCCGCGCCTGGCCAGGTCGGCGACGCCGATCATCCCGCCGGCGTTGCCGAGCTGCGCGAGCCGGATCTCCAGCATCGGGCGGTGCCCGCGCGCGGTGACGTGCTTGGCGAAGGAGGTGCGGATGGGGTCGAGCAACAGGTCACCGGCCTCGCTGACGCCGCCGCCGATCACCACCACGCTGGGGTCCAGGACCGCAGTCAGCGTGGCCACGCCCTGCCCGATCCAGTCGCCGAGGTCGGCGAGGCGGTCGATCGCGAAGCCGTCACCGGCCTTGGCGGCCTCGGTGATCAGCGGTCCGGTGATGCTCGCGGCCTCGCCGCCCGCGCGCTCCAGCAGGTCGCTGGCCGCGATCGGGCTGGCCACCGCGCGCTCGCGGGTCATCCGCACGAGCGCGCTGCCCGAGGCGTAGCTCTCCAGGCAACCGAGGTTGCCGCACCCGCACGGCACCCCGCCCGGGACCATCCCGATGTGACCGACCTCGGCGGCCACGCCGAAGCCGCCGCGCAGCAGGTTGCCGTCGAGCACCACCCCACCACCGACGCCGGTCCCGATGGTGAGCAGCAGCAGGTCGTCGACGTCCTCACCGGCACCGAAGGTGAACTCCCCCCAGGCCGCGGCGTTGGCGTCGTTCTCCACGACGACGGGCAGACCGAGCTCGGACTCGACGCGCTCCTTGAGCGGCTCGTCGCGCCAGGCCAGGTTGGGCGCGAAGATCACCGTGGACCGGCTCTTGTCCACGAAACCCGCCGCGGAGAGGCCCACGGCCTCGACCTCGCGATCGCCCTCGATCGAGGCGTTCAGACGTCTGACCAGGTCTGCGATGGCGCGGACGATCTGGTGCGGGTCCCGGGCCGGCGACTCGGCGCGGTCGGAGACCACCACGTGCCCGTGCTCGTCGATGACCCCCGCAGCGATCTTGGTGCCGCCGACGTCGACTCCAACCGTGTAGCTCATTGCTCGTCGTCCCATCCCGCGTCTAGGTCGATCTTCTCGACCGGCCCCTTGGACTCCCGCTCCGGCAGGTGCGTGGCGAGCAGGCCGGCGGCTGCCTGCATCAGCGAGCTGGCCGCGACCGCGAGGTGGGTGCGCACCTCGGGGCTGGTCTGCCGCACCACGTGGATGACCTGGCACACCGGGCAGTAGCGGCAGTCCTCGCTGTCGGTGGCGACGTGGTCCTTGACCTCCGTGACCGCGTGCGCGAACGCACCGGCGGCCCCGGTCGCCGACTCGGCGTACTCCCCGCCCTGGTCGCGAGCCCAGTCCGAGAGCGCCCCGAACAGCTTGGCCGCCTCCTCGCCCACGCTGCCGACAGGCTGGTCGCCGGCGTCGTTGGGGCGCGCGTCGTCTTCGTCGCTCACTCGTGCTCCTCCTGCTCGAACCGGAACCGTACCTGTAGGGAGCCGTCCTCCACCCGGGCCGCACTCACCGTGTGCCGGGCCAGGGCGGCGGGCAGGGCCAGCAGCCGTCGGTAGGAGCCGACGGTGACCACCAGCTCGTCACCGTGGCGGGCAAGGTCGACGTCGGCGGTCTGCGCGAAGGGCAGCGCTATCCGCAGCACCGCACCGGAGCGGGTGCGGGTGATCGTCATCGGCCCGTCGCCCGTGGGCACCGCCAGCGGGTCGTCACCGGCGTACGCCGACTCGGCGAACCTGGCCAACGAGTCGCGCCCGACCGGCTCACCGGCACCGTAGGCGGAGATCCAGATCGGCAGGTCCACGAACGACTGCCGGACCTCGTCGAGGACGGCGCTCTGCGAGGCGACCCAGCCCTCACGCCACGGGTCGCCGCCGCCGTCGGGGAAGACCCGGTTGGCGATCACGCCGTCCACCCGGTAGCCGTAGAGGGACAGCGTGGTCAGCGAGCGTCGGGCCTCGGCCACCACCACCGTCTCGGGGGTGAGCACGAGCCGGACCGTGGACTCCTTCTCGGTGAGGATCTGCTGGACCTCCTCGAGATCGCGGTGCAGGCGCTCGACGGCCTCGAAGACGGAGTCCTCGGGCATCGGGACCCCGGCGGCCCGGGTGAGCACGGGTCGCAGGGCACGGACCACCCGGCGCTGGACCCCGAAGACCCGGGTCATGTACCAGCCGAGCGCCTCGGGCAGGGCGAGCAGGCGCAGCGTCTCGGCGGTGGGCCCGCAGTCGACGACGATCACGTCCCACTCACCACTCTGCGCGTGCGTGCGCAGCTCGAGGAGGGCGAGGACCTCCTCGGCCCCGGGGATGACCGTCAGCTCCTCGGCGGTGATCGGGTCCACCCCGGCGGCATCGAGGACCGAGACGAGGTAGCCCTGGATCTCGCTCCACGAGCGCTCGAACCGGCGTTGGGCGTCGATCTGCTGCACCCACAGCCGCTCGGCCACCTCGGTGGGCTCGCCCCCGACCGCCGTGCCGAAGGCGTCGGCCAGGGAGTGGGCCGCGTCGGTCGAGAGCACCAGCGTGCGGTGACCGTGGCGTGCCGAGAGGGTCGCCGTGCCGGCTGCGCTGGTGGTCTTGCCGACGCCACCCTTGCCGGTGAACAGGACGATGCGAGCGGTCACAGAACTGCTCAGGCCAGCGACTCGACGCGCTTCTTCAGTCCCTTGAGCGCGGTGTCGATGATGATCTTCTCGGCCTTGCGGCGCAGCAGCCCGATCATCGGGATGCTCAGCTCGACCGCCAGCCGGTAGGTCACCTCGGTGCCGGAGCCGCTCGGGCTGAGCTCGTAGGCACCCTCCATCGACTTGAGGACCTTGCCCTCCACGAGGTGCCAGCGCACGGCCCGGTCGCCCTGCCAGTCGTAGGCGAGGGTGTAGGCGTCCTTGATCGGGGTGGCCTCGAGCTCGAAGTGGACCTGGTCGGCCCGCCCGTCGGTCCCGGCGTCGACGACCTCCACCCGCTTCATCCCCTGCACCCACTCCGGGTAGTTCTCGAAGTCGGAGATGACGGCCATCACGGCAGCCGGCGGCGCGTCGATGACGATGCTGGACGTGGTCTGATCGGCCATGAGGCGGGGTCCTGACGTCGTGGGCTGTCCCGGCTGGAGCGCCGCTTGCGGCCGGGCGGTTCCCGGCGCGACAAGGTTATCCGAGTATCTTGCAGTGTTGCTTCAGCCCCGCTCCGGCTACAGAAGGGTGCCTCGTGCGCGAGTACTCCACCGCTGTGAAGGTCGAGGTCCCCGTCAGCGGGAACCTGACCGACGACGTCGTCACCAACGCCGCCGACCACCCGCAGAGCGTCATGTTCTCGCGTCGGACGGGCACCGATTGGTCCGACGTGACCGCCGCGGAGTTCCACGACGACGTCCGTGCCGTGGCCAAGGGCCTGATCGCCGCCGGCATCGAGGCCGGTGACCGGGTCGCGCTGATGTCGCGCACCCGCTATGAGTGGACGCTGTTCGACTACGCGATCTGGTACGCCGGGGCCGCGACCGTCCCCGTCTACGAGACCTCCAGCGCCAGCCAGGTGGAGTGGATCCTCAGCGACTCCGCAGCCAAGGCGGTCGTCGTGGAGACCCCCGAGCACATGTCCCGGGTCAAGGAGGCCCGCGGCCAGCTCTCCGACCTGCACCACGCGTGGTCCATCGAGCGTGATGCCGTCGGGGTGCTGCGCACGCTCGGCGAGGACGTCACCGACGAGGAGCTCGAGGCCCGGCGGTCGGCCACCGGCCCCGCGGACCTGGCGACCTTGATCTACACCTCCGGCACCACCGGCCGCCCCAAGGGCTGCATGCTCACCCACGGCAACTTCATGTTCGAGCTCGCCGTCTCGGTCGAGGAGCTGGACCGGCTCTTCGCCGGCGACGACGAGGAAGCGGCCTCGACGCTGCTCTTCCTGCCCCTGGCGCACGTCTTCGCCCGGGTCATCCAGGTCGGCTGCGTCCGGGCGCGGGTCCGGATGGGGCACTCCTCCGACATCAAGAACCTGCTCGACGACTTCGCTGCCTTCCGGCCGACCTTCATCCTCGCGGTGCCCCGCGTCTTCGAGAAGGTGTTCAACACCGCCTCGCAGCGCGCGGTCGCCGACGGCAAGGGCAAGATCTTCGACCGGGCCGCCGACGTCGCGATCGCCTGGTCGCGTGGCCTGGAGACCGGGCGCGCGGGCATCGCCGTACGCGCCCAGCACAAGGTCTTCGACCGCCTCGTCTACGCCAAGCTGCGCAGTGCGCTCGGCGGCCGGTGCGCGTTCGCGGTCTCCGGCGGCGCCCCGCTCGGGGACCGGCTGGGGCACTTCTACCGCGGCATCGGGGTCACCGTGCTCGAGGGCTACGGCCTGACCGAGACGACGGCGGCGCTGACGGTGAACCTGCCCGACGCGCAGAAGGTCGGCACCGTGGGCCGGCCGCTGCCCGGCACCAGCGTCCGCGTGGCCGACGACGGCGAGCTGCTCTTCCGTGGCGGTCAGGTCTTCGCCGGCTACTGGCGCAACGACGAGGCCACCCAGGAGACCAAGGACGACTCCGGGTGGTTCCACACCGGTGACGTGGGCGAGATCGACGACGAGGGCTTCGTCAAGATCACCGGGCGCAAGAAGGAGATCCTGGTCACCGCCGGAGGCAAGAACGTGGCCCCGGCGGTCCTCGAGGACCGGCTCCGGGCGCACGCCCTGGTCGACCAGTGCCTCGTGGTCGGTGACGGCCAGCCGTACATCGCCGCGCTGGTGACGCTCGACCCCGACACCGTGCCCGCGTGGGCCGAGAGCCACGGCAAGTCCACCTCGATCGCCAAGCTGACCGACGACCCCGACCTGCGTGCCGAGATCCAGCACGCCGTGGACGACGCCAACTCCGCGGTCTCCAAGGCGGAGTCGATCCGGCACTTCACCGTGCTGCCCACCGCGTGGACCGAGGAGGGTGGCCAGCTCACCCCCAGCCTGAAGCTCAAGCGCAACGTGGTCATGCGCGAGTGCCGCGAGGACGTCACGGCGCTCTACTCCCGGTGATTTCCGGCGTTCGTACCCATCTTTCGATTTTCGGTACAGAACGCCCCTTTTGCGGCAATCATTGCTCTGTCGGCGCTCTCTTGGGAGTCGGCATCACACAGCGGTGCCTGCTGGGATCAGGGGAACAGGCGCCAGGGAGCAGATGGGTCGACCGAGCATGGATCGCAGGAAAGTTCTCCTCGTCGTGGCTGCCGTCATCGCGGCCCTCGGGACACTCTTGGTGTTCCTCTACGTGCGAGGAGCCGATCAACGCGCCGACAGCCGGTACGACGCCGTACAGGTGCTGCGCGCGGTCAAGCCGATCGCCCCGGGAGAGGCCGTCGAGGCCGCCCAGGCCGAGGGCAAGATCGAGTCCAGCACCGTCGCCCGCACCGACTTCATCGCAGGTGGGTTGACCTCGCTCGAGCCGATCGCCGGCCGCGTGGCGATCACCGCGATCGCCCCGGGCGAGCAGATCGTCGCCACCAAGTTCGGTGCGAACGGCGCCGGGACGGCCCTGACGATCCCCAAGGGCAAGCTGGCGATCTCGGTGAACCTGACCGACCCCTCGCGGGTGGCCGGCTTCGTCAACCCCGGCGACAACGTCGCGATCTTCATGACCGGGGCCAACGCCGGCGGCAACTTCTCCCGGATGCTGCTCTCCGGCGTCCAGGTGCTCGGTGCGGGCACCACCACCGTGGTCTCCACCACGACCACCGACCCCGATGGCGCCCAGACCAGCGAGCAGCTGCCCAAGACGCTGCTCACGCTGGCGGTCTCCCAACCGGAGGCCGAGCGGATCCTCTTCGCGAGCTCCAACGGCGAGCTCGCCTTCGGCCTGCTCAACTCAGACTCCTCGGTCAGCCCCTCCAAGGGCGTCACCGAGGGCAACCTCTTCCGCTGATCCGGACCACGAAAGGAAGCCCATGCCTGTCCTCGTCGAAGCCGACACCACCACGGCGGGTGTGCTTGCGCTCTCGCTGGCCGGGAACACCCACGTCGTCTCGGACTCCGCCGGGGTCCTGGCCTGGCTGCAGCGCCACGACGACTACGCCGTCGTCGTCGGCCCGACCCTCGACCTCGACCCGGCCACGGCGCTCGCGGACCTCGTCCGCGGCGAGCACCCCGCCACCACGGTCGTGCTGCTCCGCCACGAGATCTCCCCCGACGTCTACGCCCGGGCGATGCAGCACGGGATCGGGGCGGTCGTCGCCGCCGACGACCCGGTGACGCTCACCGCAGCCGTGGGTCGCGCACGACAGACCTGGGAGGCGATCCAGGGACCCGCCTCCAGCAGCAGCGAGCAGCAGGGTCGGGTGCTGACCGTGTTCTCGCCCAAGGGCGGGGTCGGCAAGACCACCATGGCGGTCAACCTGGGGCTGGCGCTCGTGCAGCGGCATGCCACGGTGTGCCTGCTCGACCTCGACCTCGCGTTCGGTGACATCGCGATCACGCTCCAGCTGATCCCGGACCACACCATCGCGGAGGCGGCGGACGCCGAGGAGCACCTCGACTACGCCCTGCTGCAGACCCTGCTGACGCGGCACGAGTCCTCGCTGATGATCCTGGCCGCCCCGACCCACCCCGAGGGTCGTGAGCGGATCCCGGTCTCGCTCGTGCGCCGCGTGATCACCACCCTGCGCAGCAACTTCGACTTCGTCATCATCGACACCCCGCCCGGGTTCGACGACCAGGTCCTCGGGGCCTTCGACGAGACCGACGAGGTGATCATCGTCGCCACCCTGGACGTGCCGACGATCAAGAACACCAAGGTGGCGTTGGAGACCCTCGACCTGCTCGGGCTCCTGCGGCACAACCGGCACCTCGTGCTCAACCGGGCCGACGAGGAGGTCGGGCTGTCCCGCGGCAACGTGGAGGACATCCTGGCGATGAAGGTGTCGGTCTCCCTGCCCAGCGCGATCGCGGTGGCGAGCTCGACCAACCACGGTCTCCCGATCGTCGTCGCCAAGCCCGACCACCCCGTCTCTCGGGCCATCACCACTCTCGCCACCACCCTGTCCGGAGGTACGTCGCGTCCGCAGGGCTCGACGACGGCGAAGCGCGGGCTGTTCGCCCGGGTCAGGAAGCAGTAGGACCATGAGCAGTCTCAGCGAGCGTCTCGCCGCCCTCCAGCAGAAGCCCACGCCCGTCGTGGTACCCGCGAACCCGTCGGCGCCGAAGCGACGTTCCGACGCGGTCGAGGGTCCGCCGAACGGCGTACCCCCAACGGTGGCGACGCCCGGAAAGCGTGCCGCACGGCCTGCCCCCACACCGCCACCGGTGGCCCCTCCCGCACCGGTGACGAGCACGACCCAGACCGACGGTGCCAAGGACCGCTTCGCCGACCTCAAGGAGAGCGTGCACAGCGAGCTGCTGACCGAGCTCGGCCCGCAGCTCTACGACGCCAACCTCGACGCCGGCGAGCTGGCGTCGAAGGTGCGGGCGGTCCTCGCCGACGTGATGGCCGGGTCCAACCGTCCGCTCACCCGCACCGACCGCGAGCGGATCACCCAGGAGATCGCCGACGACATCCTCGGCTACGGGCCGATCGAGCCCTACCTGCGCGACGTCGACGTCGCCGAGGTGATGGTCAACGGCCCGCACAGCATCTGGCTGGAGCGTCGCGGCAAGCTGGTCAAGGTCGACGGCAAGTTCAAGGACGAGGCTCACCTGCGCCGCACGATCGACAAGATCGTCTCCCGGATCGGCCGTCGCGTCGACGAGGCCTCGCCGATGGTCGACGCCCGCCTGCCCGACGGCAGCCGCGTCAACGCCGTGGTGCCGCCGCTGGCCATCGACGGCAGCACGCTCACGATCCGGAAGTTCTCCGCCGACCCCCTGACCGTGCAGAACCTGATCGAGTTCGGCTCCCTGAGCGAGCGCACCGCCGACTTCCTCGACGCCTGTGTGCGCGGCCGCCTCAACGTCGTCGTCTCCGGTGGTACCGGTGCCGGCAAGACCACCACGCTGAACGTGCTGTCCTCCTTCATCCCCGACGACGAGCGGATCGTCACCATCGAGGACGCGGCCGAGCTGCAGCTCAAGCAGGACCACGTGGTCCGGCTCGAGTCCCGCCCGGCCAACATCGAGGGCAAGGGCGCGGTGACGATCCGCGACCTGGTCCGCAACTCGCTGCGGATGCGCCCGGACCGGATCGTCGTCGGCGAGGTCCGCGACGCCTCCGCGCTCGACATGCTCCAGGCGATGAACACCGGCCACGACGGCTCCATCTGCACGGTGCACTCCAACGGGCCGCGCGACACCTGCTCGCGGTTGGAGACCCTGGTCCTGATGGCCGGCATGGACCTGCCCATGCGCGCCATCCGCGAGCAGATCGCCTCAGCGGTGGACCTGATCGTGCACCAGGCCCGCCTCAAGGACGGCACCCGACGGATCACCCACGTCACCGAGGTCGAGCGGATGGAGGGCGACATCATCACGCTGCAGGACATCTTCCTCTTCGACAACTCCGCCGGCTTCGACTCCGACGGGCGTGCCCTGGGCACGCTGCGCGCGACCGGTCTGCGCCCGAAGTTCCTGGAGAAGATGGCGCACGCCAACGTCACCGTCGACCCCCGCACCTTCGCCACGACGGACTACCGGTGAGCAGCGCCCCTGCTCGTAGTGGCCTGCGCCGCCTGCCCGCCCTGGCCCTGCTGGTGCTCTGCACCCTGTGGTCCGTGCCCGCCGTCGCCGCCGGGGGTGCCTCCATCGAAGGTGCCCAGCCGCAGGACGGCACCGTCCGGCTGCTCGTCTCCGTGCCCGGCGAGGCCGAGGTCGACCTCACCGGTGTGACCGTCTCGCTCGGCGGCACCGACGTCGACGCCCAAGCCGTTGCGGCCGCCGGCACCGACGACGTGGAGCGCACCACGATCCTGGCGATCGACACCAGCGACAGCATGCGCGGTGCTCGGATCACCGAGGCCAAGAAGGCCGCGACCGCCTTCCTCGACGCCGTGCCCGCCAACGTCCGGGTCGGCGTGGTCACCTTCGACACCGCGGTGCAGACCGTCGTCGCTCCCGGCCTCGACCGGGACACCGCCCGCGCCGCGGTGGCCGACCTGACCCTGACCCGCGACACCGCGTTGTACGACGGGGTGCTCGGTGCGCTCGAGGCAGCGGGCAAGGCCGGGAAGAACGTCGGCCAGCGCAAGGTGCTCGTGCTCTCCGACGGCAAGGACACCACCTCGACCAAGCTCGCCACGGTGGTCGCGGCGGTGAAGAGGTCCGAGACGCGCGTGGACGTGGTCTCCCTGCAGCAGGGCGACAGCGGCATCACGGCACTCGTCGACATCGCCCGGGCCGGCAACGGCACCGTCCTCGACGCGACCGACCCCAAGGCGCTCACCGCGGCCTTCGCCGAGGAGGCCGACGTGCTGGCCCGGCAGATCGTGGTCACCGCCGAGGTCCCGGACGGCGTCCCCGGCAGCAGTGCCGACGTGCGGGTCACCGTGCCCGTCGGTGCCGAGTCGTTCACCGCCTCGGCGTACCTTCCCGTGCGCACGGCGGGCGCCGAGAAGGACCCCGCCGCCCCCCTGAGCACCGGACCGGTTCCGGTCTCCACCGCCGGACTGGCGATCACCACCCCGATGATGCTCACGGGGGTCGCCGCCCTGGGTGGCGGACTGATCGCCATGATCCTGTTGCTCGGCCTCGGCTCCCCGCAGACGAGCTCGGGCACCAACCTGGACGCCCAGATGCGCGCCTACGGTGCCGGAGCGGCACCGGCCGGCCGCAGGCGTGCCACCGCCTCGGCGGACCAGTCCCTGGCCGACCAGGCACGCCGGGCTGCCGCGACTGCGCTGGCCAACAACAAGTCCCTCGAGGCCCGGATCGCCCAGCGTCTCGAAGGCGCCGGAATGGCGCTCAAGCCCTCCGAGTGGCTCCTGACGCACGCGGGCATCGCCGTCGGTGCCGGGCTGGTCGGTGCCCTGCTGGGCCGCGGCAGCATCGTGCTCGGCCTGATCACGCTGGTCATGGGAGCCGTCGGACCCTGGATCTACCTTGGACTGAAGCGCTCGAAGCGGCTGACCGCGTTCAACACCAGCCTCGCCGACACCCTGCAGCTGATGGCCGGCAGCCTCTCGGCTGGTCTGTCCCTGGCCCAGTCGATCGACACGATCGTGCGTGAGGGTTCCGAGCCGATCACCAGCGAGTTCAAGCGGGTGGTGATCGAGAGCCGTCTCGGGGTGACTCTCGAGGACTCCCTGGATGGTGTCGCCAGCCGGATGGAGAGCAAGGACTTCGAGTGGGTGGTGATGGCCATCCGGATCCAGCGCCAGGTGGGTGGCAACCTCTCCGAGCTGCTGCTCACCGTCGCGGCCACGCTGCGTGAGCGCGACTACCTGCGGCGCCACGTCCGGGCGCTGTCGGCCGAGGGACGCCTCTCCTGCTACATCCTCGGCGGGCTCCCGCCGGCGTTCCTGCTCTACCTGACGGCCTCGCGGCCCGACTACGTCAAGCCCATGTACACCACCCCGCTGGGCTGGGTGCTGTGCGCATCGATGGCCCTGCTCCTGACAGTGGGAGTGATCTGGATGTCCAAGGTCTCGAAGGTGGACGTATGAGCCTGCTGCTGATGATCCTCGGGGTCACGATGCTCTTCGGAGCGATGTTCCTGGTGCTTGCCTCCGTCGGTGGCCTGACCCAGGAGCGCACTGGTGTGAACCGCTCCCTGGCGGTCCTGGACGCGATCACCGCGGCCCCGGCGGAGATGCGCGCTGAGATCGACGTCGGGTTCGAGGAGCGGGTGCTGTTCCCGCTGCTGGCTCGCGCTCACGGGCTCGGGCGCCGACTGACGCCGTCCGACGCCAACGAGCGCATCCGCACCAAGCTCGAGCTGGCCGGCAACCCGGCGGGCTGGAGCGTGGAGCGGGTGATGGCCGGGAAGGTGGTCGGCTTCGCCGGCGCCCTGGTGGTCTCACTGGTGCTCTCCCTGCTGATGGGCCTGTCCTTCCTGCCGACCCTGGGCGTGGTCGTGCTCGCCTCGCTGGCGGGCTACATGGCACCGAACATGTACCTCTACCAGCGCTCCTACGAGCGGATGGCCCAGATGCAGCGGGCGCTGCCCGACGCCATCGACCTGCTGACGATCTCGGTGGAGTCCGGTCTCGGCTTCGACGCCGCCGCCGCACAGGTGGCCCGGAACACCACGGGGCCGTTGTCGGAGGAGTTCGCCCGGATGCTGCAGGAGATGCAGATCGGCCTCGGCCGCTCGGACGCGCTGCGCTCCATGGCCGACCGTACGACGATGCCCGACCTTCGCTCCTTCGTGAGCGCGATGGTCCAGGCGGACGCGTTCGGCATCCCCGTCGGGCAGGTCCTGCGGGTACAGTCCAGCGAGATCCGGCTCAAGCGCCGGCAGTGGGCCGAGGAGATGGCCCAGAAGGTGCCGGTCAAGATCCTGGTGCCGCTGATCTTCACCATCCTGCCGTGCCTGTTCATCGCAGTCCTCGGCCCGGCAGGCATCTCGATCATGGAATCCTTCAACGGCAAACTCTGACGGCGGCTCCCACTGATGTCCCAGATCGACCGGGTGGCCCTGGCAGCCAGGGTGTTCACCGTCTCGGTGCTCACCTCGCTCGCGGCCGTCGCCGGCACGCGCCTGCTTCCGGGTGCCCTGATCATCGCCGGGATCGCCGTGGCGGCGCTGGTCCTCTCGCTCGGCACGCGGCTGAGCCAGACCACCGTCGCCATGGTCGAGGGCAGCGCGGTTGCGATCGCGGCCAGCGTGACCTTCCCCGACGAGGTGGCCGTCACGCCGTACCTCGTGATCCCCGTGCTGATCGGCGCCCTCGACTCCGGTCATCGCGGCCTGCTGAGGGTGGTCCTCACCGAGCTCGGCGTCTTCGTCGTGGCGTGGACCCTGCTGCAGCACAGCTTCGACCGGCAGATGGCTGCGACCGGCTTCACCTGGCTGGCCACCGCGGTGGGGCTCGGCAGCTTGGGCGTCTACCTGAGCACCGCCGTCACCACGTCGGCGACCGAGGCGTCCTACCGCACGGCGGTGGGACTGATCCGGCGGCTGCGTGCGGTCTCCGAGCGCCTGCAGGACGGGCTGGACGCCGTCGACATCGCCGAGCAGATGATGGAGACGGCCGACGCCGTCGTCGACGCCCAGAACAGCGTCGTGTTCGTGGCGAGCACCGAGGGTCTCACGCCGCTGCGCTACTCCCCCGGCACCCGCCCCGAGACGATGGACTGGGCCCAGCGTGCCAGCGCGGAGGTCTGGGCCGACAAGCCCGTGGAGCTCGGGGACAACCGCTACATCATCCGGCTCGAGGTCGACGGGCAGATGGTCGGCCTGCTGGCCGTGGAGGCGCGTCGCCACGTCGACGCCCGCGAGCTCGAACGTCTGCGCGCGAGCCTGACCACGCCGTCCCTGCAGCTGCAGGCGGCGATGCTCTTCGGTCACGTGAGCGAGACCGCCACCACCCATGAGCGGCAGCGGATCGCCCGGGAGGTCCATGACGGGGTGGCCCAGGACGTCGCCTCCCTGGGATATCTCGTCGACAACCTGGTGGCCGGTGCCGACGAGGCCGGCCAGCGCGCCCAGCTCGAACAGCTGCGCGCAGAGCTCTCACGCGTGGTCTCGGAGCTGCGGCACTCGATCTTCGAGCTGCGCCAGGTGGTCCCCGCGGAGGCCGGGCTGGGCGAGAGCCTCGCGGCGTACGCCCGCCAGGTCGGCTCCACCTCCCCCCTGACCGTCCACGTGACCCTCGACGAACAGGGACAGCGCCTGCCCAGGGACGTCGAGCATGAGCTCCTGCGGATCTCCCAGGAGGCGATGAGCAACTCCCGCAAGCACTCCGGCGCCGACAACCTCTGGCTGCGCTGCACCGTGAACGCGCCGTACGCCGAGGTCGAGGTCAGCGACGACGGGGTCCGTGCGCACTCCCCTGCCCTGGACAGCCAGGGCCACCGGATCATGCACGAACGGGCGGCGAACATCGGGGCCGAGCTGTCGATCGATCCGCCCGCCCCCGATCGTCCCGGCACGCGCGTCCGCGTCCGCATCGGCGCCGAGAACCGCTAGCGTCTGCGGCAGGAGGCCGGGCCCGAAGCCCGGACGACATGACTTCGGTGCTGCTGATCGACGACCACGAGCTGATCCGTCAGGGTCTCGCCGGTGCCTTCGCCCAGGCTGACGGCTTCGACGTGGTCGGCCAGGCGGGCACGGTCGCGGACGGTCTCACCCGCACCCGCGATACCGAGCCGGACGTGGTGATCACCGACGTACGGCTCCCCGACGGCTCCGGCCTCGACATCGTCCGCACCCTGCGCAAGGAGCGGCCGACCATGGGCCTGGTCGTGCTGACGATGTACGCCGGGGACGAGCAGCTCTTCGCGGCCATGGACGCCGGCGCCTCCGGTTTCGTCGGCAAGGACGCGCCCACCTCGGCGGTGATCAGCGCGGTCCGCCAGGCGAGGGTCTCCCCACTGACCTTCACCTGCACCGGCCTGCCCGAGGCGATGATGCGCCGGCTCAGCTCCAACGCCCCGCGCCTCTCCGACCGCGAGCGGCAGATGCTCGACCTGCTCGCGGAAGGACTCGGCATCAGCGCGATCGCGGGCCGGCTCTACCTCAGCGAGTCCACCGCCAAGAGCAACATCGCCGGGATCTACGACAAGCTCGGCGCCGCCAACCGCGCCCAGGCCCTGGTCGCGGCGATGCGGCTGGGCCTGATCACCTCGCTGAGCCAGTCGGACTGACACCGCCCGAGTAGTCCTTTCGGGCTATTCGGACAAAGGCCCGAAATGACTACATACTTTCGGCCGGTTTCCGATAGACCCCATCTGTCCCTTTTGCGATACTTGTCTTGTGCCGCTGGTCCGCCAGAGGTCACACCACATTCACAGTTCCAGAGGGAGGAACCACCCATGCTTGAGTTCATCCGCAACATCACCAGCCGGCGCGACGAGAACGGCGCCTCCGCCGTCGAGTACGGCCTGCTGGTCGCCGGCATCGCCGCGCTGATCGTCGCCGTCGTCTTCGTCTTCGGTGGCGTCATCAAGAACAGCTTCAACGGCACCTGCAACGCGGTCAAGAACGGCGGCACCACCTCGTCCGCCGCCTGCTCCTGACCCATCTGTCTCGCAGCTGGTGAGGCTCGGCCACCGGGCCTCACCAGACCGACACTCGCTCAGCGCGCGGTCCTTTTGGGGAGGACCGCGTGAGGAGTCGGATGCCTCGGTCGACGGTGGCTGCACCACCACCCGCACGTTCCAGCACCACCACTACCGAAAGAGGCATCCCATGCTCGAGTTCATCCGCAACATCACCAGCCGCCGCGACGAGAACGGCGCCTCCGCCGTCGAGTACGGCCTGCTGGTCGCCGGCATCGCCGCGCTCATCGTCGCCGTCGTCTTCGTCTTCGGTGGCGTCATCAAGAGCAGCTTCGCCAAGACCTGTGGCTCCATGAGCGCCGGCGCGGCAGCCACCTCTGCCTCCACCTGCTGACCCGCTCCACCGCACTTCCGCTTCGCTTGTAACGCGGTGTTCATGCTGCTTTTCGTCCCGCTGGCGGGGTGCATGGCAGCACGAACACCGCGTTACAGCCGTTTCACGCCCCGTTCGTCGGCCCTGGGAGGGACCACGTGTCAGAGCTCTTGATAAGGCAGTGCCTCGAGCTGCAGGCCCGACGCCATCAGGACGGCGCCTCGTCCGCCGAGTACGGCCTGCTGATCGCCGGAGTGACCACCCTGATCGTGGCCACCGTGTTCCTCTTCGGTGACGCCGTGCTCGGGCTGTTCAGCGACACCTGTGACGCCATCCACGACGGCGCCTCCGGCCGCCTCGCTGCTGACTGCTGAGACACGGCTAGCGGCACACGGCGCGGGCCAGGCCCAGGCGTTGTACGGCGGTGGGGTGGGAGCCGAACCAGAACTGGCTCAGCGCGGGCGGTGAGGGGTCGGCGAGGGAGCGGCTCGCGAGCTGCACCTGGAGCCGCTCGAACCCCCGGCAGTCACCGGTTGCCTCGATCGAGACCCGATCGGCCCGGGCCTCGATCGCCCGGCTGATGGTGTTCTCCACCGGGCTGGCGAGCAGCCCCCCGATCGTGACCAGCACCAGCAGCAGCGGGGCGATCTCCGGGACGTCCGGGCCAGGCACCCCCGCGCGGCGCAGCAGCCGGCGCCGAGAGAGCACCAGGCCGAGCAACCCGCTGCCGAGCACCACACCCGCCGCGCCCAGAGCGGTGCCGAGCACCACGTCGCGATTCTTGGCATGCCCCAATTCGTGGGCCACGACGACCAGCGTCTCGCGCCGCGGCGAGCTCTCGACCAGGTTGTCGTAGAGCACCACCCGGCGGGTGGCCCCGAACCCGGAGACATAAGCGTTCAGGGTCGTCGTACGCCGGGACGCGTCCGCGACCAGCACGTCGTCGAGCGGCACGTTCTCGGCCCGTCCGAGCTGGAGGATCTCGCTGCGCAACGGCCCCTGTGCCAGGGGCGTGAAGCTGTTGAACAGCGGCTCGACCAGCACGGGGTAGGCCCACGAGCCGCCCACGGTGAGCAGAGCCCCGGCGACGGCCGTGACCACCGGCCACCGCCGCGGCCAGCGACGCGCAGGGCCCACGACCAGCAACACCGTGCCGACGGCGAACACCCAGCTGACCCCGATCGAAACCACGCGGTCGCGGGACCAGCCGGCGAGCGACTGCTCGGTGATCCCGTAGTCCAGCGCGTGGCCACGTGCCAGCAGGTCGAGCGGCAGCGTCGCCAACCGGCCTACCAGCAGGACGAGGAGCACCAGCAGGCCGAGCCGCACCCACCAGGGTCCTCGCAACCGGCGTCCGAGCCGGGCGCCCGCACGGGGTCAGGCCCAGGGCGAGTCCGACGGCGAGCGACACCGCCAGGCTGATCCAACCGAGGTGCCGCTGCAACGAGGAGTAGGTCTCGGCCCGGCGCAGGGCGTCTGCCGGGAAGGCGTCCGCCGCCGGCACCGGCATCACCGACCCGCCTGGGACCCAGGCCCACGGCACCAAGGTCGCTCCGATCGCGAGCAGCAGCGCACCCACGCCGACCAGGACCCAGCACAACCTCCGGCTGGGCCCGGCGTCTCCACTCACACGTTCAGCCTGCCACGCCCGCAAGGCGCGCGACGTCCCGGCGCCAGTCGGCGACGAACTGCCTCTCGGTGGTGCCCAGCACCGACCCGAAGGCCTCCACGGCCGAGGCCCCGGAGTCGACCGCACGGTAGAACGCCAGGATCTTGGCGGCGCCGTACCTCTCGGCCAGGAAGCGGCACGCCAGCCAGGCCTCCTCGTAGGTGGCACCAAGCCCGGAGGCGGTGGGCGAGAGGTCCTCGCTCGTCGGCAGGGAGTCGGGCAGTCCCTCCTTGCGGACCCGGCGCAGGATCTGGCCTGCGGCGAGCGAGACCGGGACCCCGGCGTCGTCGAGGGCGACGTAGTCGGCGAACCCCTCGAGCAGCCAGGTGGGCATCGAGGCGAAGGGCGCGTCCAGGGCGGCGTGGGTGGCCTCGTGCGTCATCACCACCTGGGCACCCCGGGCGCGCAGCTTGCCGAAGACCGTGGGGTTGACCAGGATCCGCACCGGGGCGCCGGGATCCAGCGCCCCGTCGGCGGTGGTGGTGACGGCCGCGATGTTGTCGTACTCGCCGGGCGTCGCCTGCAGCGCGGCGTCGAGCTGGTCCCGGTTCTCGGGCACCTCCACCACGAGCTTGCCGCTCCACGACCTGAGCACCCGCTGCACCTCGCGCACGGCCTGGGAGACCAACCGGGGATAGCGTCCCGCGGCGTCACCGGCGACGGCCACCAGCGCTCGCTGCGTGCGTACGACGGAGAGCCGGTCGACCAGCCACAACGGAGTGCGTACGCCGTCGCCGCCGAACGACCCGAGCAGGAGTCGGTCCCCCTCGGGCACAAAGACCAGCTCGGTCTCGACCCGGGCCGGGGACTGGTCGAAGCCGCGGTACCCGTAGCTGAGGTCCACCGTCCCGCGCCAGGCATCCTCACCGAGCTCGGCACGCTCAGGCTCGCTCAGGGCCGGCCCTTCGTCGACGTAGCGCAGGTCGAGGTCGGTGACACCGAGCTCGGCAGCGTTGTCGTGCACCTGCCCCAGCAGCTCGGCCGACCCGCGTGCAGCCAGCGCGTGCGTGTCCTCGCGGGTCCCCGAGGTCAGGGCGCGCTCGAGGGCGTCGAGGGCGGTCTGCGCCTGCGCTCCCCGGTCGGGCACCGCGCTCGAGGGTCCGGGTGGCTCGATCGCCACGTCCTGCGAGCAGGAGCTGCTCACCAGGAGCAGCGCCACCACCAGGACCAGTGCCCGGAGGAGCACGAAGCCGCCCACCCCGTGGGGATGGGCGGCTCCGGGACGAATGTCAGCCGGGACGGACGGCACCGACGTACGGCATCGAGTGCAACGAACCCGTGGTGACGCCTGCGCCCGGGTTGGCCGCGTGCACGATCTGGCCATTGCCGATGTAGATGCCGACATGGCTGATCGGGCTGTAGTAGAAGACCAGGTCACCGGGCTGCAGCTGACTCTCGGGAACGTGCGGGCCCGAACTGTACTGCGCCGCCGAGCTGTGCGGCAGGCCGACGCCGGCCTGTCCCCAGGCCATCATGGTCAGACCGGAGCAGTCGAAGGCGCTGGGGCCGGCGGCGCCGTACACGTAGGCCTTGCCGACCTGGCTCATGGCGTAGCGCAGTGCCACGGCGGCACGACCGCTGGCCTCCGGGATCGGACCGTCCCAGGAACCGCTCGACATCGCGTCGCGGGCCTCGGCCTTGAGCTCGGAGAGGACCTCCTTGGCGTCGGCGGCCTTGGCGTCGACGACCGCCTTCTCCTTCGCCAGACGCTGCTCGAGGGTGGAGATCGTCTTCATCTCCTCGCGCACGGCGGCCTTGCGCAGGGTGAGCCGCTGGACCTCGGTCCCGAAGGTGCTCATCACCTGCCCACGCTGGGAGTTGTAGGAGGTGACGGCGCTGAGATTGTCCAGGAACGCGTCGGGGTCGTCGGAGAGCACGACCTGCGAGGCGGTGGAGAGAGCGTCGGACTGGAACTGGCCGACGACGAGGGTGGCCACCTGCGAGCGCATCGCGTCGACCTTGCCCTGCTGGCGGCTCAGGTCGGCGTTGAGGGACTTGACCCGGAGCTGGGTGTCGTCGAGAGCGACCCGAGCGTCGTTGTAGCGCTCGGAGGCGATCTCGGCCTCGTGGAAGAGGCGGTCAGCCTTCTCCTGGGCCTGGTCGATGTCCTTCTGGCTCGGCTCTGCCGAGGCGGGGGTGGCGGCGGTGAGGCCCATCATCACGGTGGCGAGCACCATGGCGAGGACTGCGCCAGGACGAGCAAAACTGCGTTTCCGGCCGTCAAGCACGAGCGGTCGGTTCTCCTCTTTGTCTCAACGCCTACCAGGTGAGCTGACGGGTTCGGGCCCAAAGAACGCCCTACTGGCACCAGGAAGCCACCTTCATGGCCACGCTGCTGCCGGATTCACCCCAGGAACTTGGGTCCCCGGCTCTGTCCCAGACTCCCCGCAGGGAACTGTTCCAGACTCGGCGCGGCCGCTGAGCAGACCCGGTCGGTCTGCTGATCCAGCGGCCAGCACTCACCATAAGGTCAATCCGCGGAGCAGACAAAGGCGCAGTGGTCCACGTCGCCTGTGTTTCCGGACACGTCAGCCGCAGCAGCCACTGCTGTCACTCCGGTCCCACCGCTTCCCCGCTCAAGCCGACTCCACCTGCGGACCTTCGAGCGCGGTCACCATCCGTAGGGGTGGCACCAACCCGGAGTCGGCCAGCACCGAGAGAGCGTGCTCCTCCTCGGTGTCGAAGCCGAACTCAGGCGGGGGTCCCAGCAGCACGGTCACGACACAGTCGTGGCAGGACAGGCCTCGGACCACACAGCTGTCGCAGTCGATGCGAACGCTCATCAGGGTCTCCTTCTCTTGCACGGAGCCGACGGGGAAGGGCCGGCGTGAGCACTCCAGCAGCCACCACCGACAACTCCCCTCGTTCGCCCGCCACCGGACCGAGAACCCACGTCGTACGGCGGGCCCTGCAGGCTTCTGTCAGTGCGGGTGCCTAGCGTCAGACCCATGAGCAGGTGGGCCACGCAGATGAGCTTCGACGAGCTGGGGCGTCCCCTGCGCGACGTCACCTTCTGTGTGGTCGACCTCGAGACCACGGGCGGCTCGGCCAAGGCCGGGTCGCGCATCACCGAGATCGGTGCGGTCAAGGTGCGCGGTGGCGAGGTGCTCGGCGAGTTCCAGACGTTGGTCAACCCGCACACAGAGATCCCGCCGTTCATCGCCGTGCTCACTGGCATCACCAACACCATGGTCGCGGGTTCGCCCTCGATCGACTCAGCGCTCCCGGCCTTCCTGGAGTTCGCCACCGGTTGTGTCCTGGTGGCGCACAACGCGCCCTTCGACGTCGGCTTCCTCAAGCACTACGCCGAGCAGCAGGGTCGGCCCTGGCCCCGGTTCGAGGTGCTCGACACCGCCAAGCTGGCCCGCCGCGTGATCACCCGCGACGACGCACCCAACTGCAAGCTGAGCTCGCTCGCGCTGGCGTTCGGGTCCACCACGACGCCCAACCACCGGGCGCTGGCCGATGCTCGCGCCACGGTCGACGTGCTGCACGGCCTGATGGAGCGTCTGGGAGGGCTCGGGGTGCACACGCTCGAGGAGCTGCAGACCTTCTCCTCACGGGTCAGTCCCGCGGTGCGCCGCAAGCGCCACCTCGCCGAGCACCTGCCCCACTCCCCCGGCGTCTACCTGTTCCACGACGCCGAGCAACGGGTCCTCTACGTCGGCACCTCCCGGGACCTTCGGGCCCGCGTGCGCAGCTACTTCACCGCCTCTGAGAGCCGCTCCCGCATGGGCCAGATGGTCAACCTCGCGGAGTCGGTGACCGGCATCGTCTGCGCCACCCCGCTCGAGGCGCAGGTGCGCGAGCTGCGCCTGATCGCCGCGCACAAGCCGCGCTACAACCGGCGCAGCCGCCATCCCGAGAAGGTGCAGTGGCTCAAGCTGACGGTGGAGCCGTGGCCCCGGCTCTCCTTGGTGCGCAAGGTCAGTGACGACGACGCCGACTACCTCGGCCCGTTCGCCTCCCGACGGACGGCCGAGAAGGCCCTGGCGGCGCTGCACGAGACCTTCCCGATCCGGCAGTGCAGCGGCCGGCTGCCGATCCTCCCCAGTCGCTCGCCCTGCGTCCTGGCGGCCCTCGAGCGGTGCCTGTCCCCCTGCGACGGAAGCATCTCGATGGACGACTACGCCGAGATGGTGGCCGTGGTCCGCGACAACCTGCTGCGCCGGGCCGACGAGGTCGTGGAGCAGCTCACCACCCGAATGGCCGACCTCGCCTCCGACGAGCGCTTCGAGGACGCGGCCGTGCACCGCAGCCGGCTGGCCGCCTTCGTGCGGGCCGCCTCGCGCACCCAGCGGCTGGGCGGTCTCTCGTCGGTGACCGAGCTGGTCGCGGCGCGCAGGGAGGAGGACCACCGGTGGGCCGTGCACGTGGTCCGCCACGGCCGACTCGCCGCGGCAGGGGTGATCCCGGCCGACGCCCACGCCGGCGCCTGGGTCACCCAGCTGCGCGCCTCGGCCGAGACGGTGGCGCCCGGGCCCGGGCCCACTCCCGCGGCCAGCGCCGAGGAGTCCGAGAAGATCCTGCGCTGGCTCGAGCAACCAGGCGTCCGGCTGGTGCACGTGGACGGCGTCTGGGCCCAACCGATCCGCGGCGCCGCCCGCCACCTCGCCATCCACGACGCGGTGGAGCAGTCTCGCGAGGCCCTGGCGCCCTTCGAGGACCGCCGCACCCTGAGCGGCTCGCGCAGCTGAGGGTGTCCCCTCCACCCGCACGGCGCGGTAACTTGCTCCCATGATCACCGCCATCGTGTTCGTCAAGGCCGACGTCGCCCGCATCCCCGAGGTCGCGGAGGCGATCGCCGCCATCGAGGGCGTCAGCGAGGTGTACAGCGTCACCGGTCAGATCGACCTGATCGCCCTGGTCCGGGTGAGCGACCACGACGACGTCGCCCGCGTCGTCGCGGACCAGCTCAACAAGGTGCCTGGCGTGGAGGAGACCGAGACCCACATCGCCTTCCGTACCTACTCCCAGCACGACCTGGAGTCAGCTTTCTCCCTCGGCCTGGACTGATCGTCTAGTCATTTCGGACTAGACGTCCCCGTCGAACGGCTGTTTCTTCCCTAAATTGGACAAATGTCATCGAAGTCCCTCACATCGACCACCGATCTGGGGAACGGTGGGGTCCGAGGCGCACAACGCGCGAGGGAGGAGAACCGGTGTCGCTGAACGACGTCTGGGTGGTGGTGCCGGTCTACAACGAGGCCACCACCGTGGCCACCACGGTCTCCGACCTGCTCTCCACCTTCCCGCACGTCCTGTGCGTCGACGACGGCTCCAGCGACGGCTCCGCCGACCTCGCCCTGGCCGCCGGCGCCACCGTGCTCAGGCACGTGGTCAACCAGGGGCAGGGCGCGGCGCTGCGCACCGGCTTCGACCACGTCCTGCGAGCGACTCCGGCCACCCACGTCGTCACCTTCGACGCAGACGGGCAGCACCTCGTCGAGGACGCCCGCGCGATGGCACTGCGCGCCCAGACCGAGGACGTCGACGTGGTGCTGGCGTCCCGTTTCACCGGCGCCACCGAGCAGATGCCGCTCTCGCGCGAGCTGGTGCTGCGCGCCGGGGTGTGGTTCACCCGTCGCACTGCCCGGCTCGAGGTCACCGACACCCACAACGGCCTGCGCGTGCTCTCCCGACGAGCTGTGAAGATGATCGACCTGCAGCTGACCCGGATGGCCTACGCCAGCGAGCTCCTCGAGGCGATCGTGCCGAACGGGCTGAGCTACGTCGAGCAGCCGACGACGGTCGTCTACACCGACTACTCCAAGGCCAAGGGCCAGCGCAACAGCAACGCCTTCAACATCCTCTTCGACCTCGCCGTACGCCGCCTCCGCGCAGCACCGACGCCCGTGCCAGGACCGCTGCGTTGATCATCAAGGTCCTCCTGATCCTCGCCGCACTCGGCTTCGGACTGCTCGTGCTCCGCGAGCAGACGCCCGGGCACCGGCTCGCCCTGCGGCGGATCGCCGGCATCGTCGTCGTCGCAGCCGGCATCGTGGCCGTGCTCTGGCCCGACCTGACCACCACCGTCGCCAACACCATCGGCGTCGGCCGCGGCACCGACCTGCTGCTCTACGTCCTGGTGATGGTCTTCGCCTACACCGCCGTGGCGACGGCGCAGCGGATCCACCGGCTCGAGCGCAGCGT
>CAWAJE010000023.1:0-5376 GCA_963782215.1 uncultured Actinomycetota bacterium
CGCCGGGATCGCCATGATCGGGGTCACCCTGATGCTCGTCGCCGGCGCGCGCAACGCCTCCTCGGGCAGCGGATGGCGTCCGGTCGTGACGCTGAGCGCACGGCCGAGGGGCGCGCCGAGAGCGACCGCAGTCCCGGAGACCACGACCCGCGATGAGCACCGACACCGAACTGCGCGCGGCGCTGGCCGAGGCGATCCTCGGTGCGGAGACCGGCCGCGACCTCGAGGACCCGGCTGCTCGGCTCGCCCTGGTGGCGCGGGTCCGCGATGCCGAGACCGAGGTGCGCGAGCTGCTCCAGCAGTCGGTCAACTCCGCGCGCGCCGCAGGTCACAGCTGGGGGGCTCTCGGCGAGACCCTCGGCATGTCGCGGCAGGCGGTCCAGCAACGCTTCGGCCGAGCCGACAAGGACGCCCTCACCGACCCGCCCGCCGGCAGCGGCCCGGCGCAGCGCTGGCTGGGCCCGGTCACGGCGTTCGACGAGATGCCAGAGCTCGAGCTCGCGGGACGGCTCGGCTGGCGCACCGTCAGCGTGCGGATGTTCTACCACCTCGTCGAGCACACCCCGACGCAGTGGGAGCACCGCCGGGTGATCGGTCCGGCCCGGCGCGCCGGCTGGAGAAGGACGGTTGGCAGGTCGCCGTACTCGCCTTCCCGTGGGTCTACCTGGTCCGCGACCTGGGCGTGCCCGCACCGGTCAGTGGTGCAGCCGGCTCCGCAGCCGGCGAGCCGGCTCGATGACCCGGGTCGGCAACGGTGAGGACTCCACCGTCAGGTAGCTCTCCTCGACCCCTCCGAACATGAGCTTGTAGTCACGGACGCCGGCATCGACCGAGCCGCAGAGGTCGAAGCGGGTGCAGCCCCGCTCCACCGCCCACTGCAAGCAGCGCCGGTAGAGCAGCGCGGTGACGTCCACGGTCCGGAAGCGGCGCCAGCTCGCGCCGACCCAGTACAGGGCGGTCCCGTTGCCGCTGAGCACGACCTGGATCCCGGCCGGCTCGTCGTCGACCAGTCCGACGAACACGGCGACGTCCTCGCGCCCCAGCGCCCACTGCTCGACCATCCGTCCGATCCGAGTGGGGTAGGGATTGCACGCTCCCCTGCCGGCGTACGCCTCGTCGAGCAACGCGGGCAGCATGGTGGTGGCTCCCCGGCTCGGCCACCCGCACGCTGCCTCCGCTCTGGGTGGCCTTGCGGATGTTGCGCCGTCGCATTCGGGCGAACCCGCACTCGATGTCGTGCGGGTCCATGTGGGTCAGGTCGATGACCACCGTGCGCTCCTCCCAGAGGTGGATGCCGCTGCCCCGCAGGTGAGGATGCGCCCCCGCGCTCAGCAACGGCCCGAGGTCGACGTGGCAGACCATCGGGCCGCGGAACAGCTGACGACGCGCGAAGGCCTCGAAGGTCGGCCCCAGCGCAGCAGCGGGGAGCAGCGGGCCGAGGAACGGGAACGGCACGGGCATCCGGCTCCGGGACCGCGGCGAGCGCCGGGCGACCGGGAAGACGCCCACCGGCACGTCGGCGTCCAGAACGACCAGACGCTCGAAGGTGCCGCCCAGGACCTCCTCCTGCAGGTCGAGCCAGCCCCACTCGTGGAAGAGCAGACCCCCCGGCGAGGAGCGGACCAGTCCGTCCCACAGGTCGCGCTCGTCGGTCAGCCGCAACCTCACTGATCGACTTCTCATCTGCCCCGCACCCCCCGATTGGCACGCCGTCCCGGGTTTACCGGGACTTACTTGTCTAGTACCCCATCTCGGCGGCGACCGTCAACCTGGCCAGGCCTTTCTCGAAATCGGGGCCGACCAGCTTCTCCATGCTCATCACCTTGCCGACCAGGCGCATCAGCCCGGTCTGCTCACCGGTCATCTGCCAGACCACCTCGGTGCCGTGAGGCCGCTCGAGGAAGCTGAAGTGCAGGTCGTTCTCGGCCCGGAACGGCTTGGTGAAGTGCAGCTCGAGGTCGAGCCGCTCGGGCGTCGAGCCGACGATCTCCATGCTGCCCGCGCCGGCCTTGCGGTTTCCCGACCAGGCGTAGTGCGCCCCGACCCCGCTCTCGGCGCCGGTGTAGGTGCGCTCCATGTCGGGGTCGACGTCCTGCCACGGTGACCATCTCGGCCACTGGTGGAAGTCGTCGACCAGCGCGTGCACTGCTGCTGCTGGCGCATCGACGGTGACCCGTCGCTCGACCACGAACCCGGTCATGGGTCTCACCCTAGAGCCGATTAGTCTCGCGAGGTGAGTGAGCAACGGCGCGGCTTCCTGCTCGGTGCCGCGGCGTACGCGATGTGGGGACTGTTCCCGCTCTACTGGCCGTTGCTGGAGCCCGCCGGCGCGATCGAGATCCTCGCCCACCGGATCTGCTGGTCGCTGCTGACGATGACCGTCCTGACCCTGCTGCTTCGGCGTACGGCGCAGCTGCGGGCGATCTTCACCAACGGGCGCGTGGCCGCGACCCTGGGGGCGGCGTCGATCGTGATCGGCCTGAACTGGGGCGGGTTCATCTACGGGGTGAACGCGGGACGGGTCGTGGAGGTCTCGCTCGGCTACTTCATCAACCCGCTGGTGACGGTGCTGCTCGGGGTGTTCGTGCTCAAGGAGAGCCTGCGGCCGGTGCAGTGGGCGGCGATCGGGATCGCGGCGCTGGCGGTGATCGTGCTGGCGGTCGACTACGGCCACCCCCCGTGGATCGCGCTGCTGCTGGCCGGCTCGTTCGCGACCTACGGTCTGGCCAAGAAGAAGGCCGGGGTCGGGGCGGTCGAGAGCCTGACCTTCGAGACGGTGATGTTGGCGCCGATCGCGGCGGGCTACCTGTTCTGGCTCTCCCGCGCCGGTCAGAGCACGTTCGTCACCGAGGGGGCCGGGCACTCGGCGATGCTGGCGACGACCGGCCTGGTCACCGCGGTCCCGCTGATCGCCTTCGGCGCCGCCGCGATCCGGATCCCGATGACCACGATCGGCCTGCTGCAGTACCTCGCCCCGACGATCCAGTTCGCCCTCGGCCTGCTCGTGTTCCACGAGGACATGACCGCCGTGAAGTGGGCGGCTTCGCGCTGGTCTGGTTGGCCCTGGTGATGTTCACCTCCGAGGCGCTGCGCCACCGCAGCCGGCAGCTGCGGCTGACCGCCGAGGCGTCGGCGCTGTAGGGGGTTTTTCCAAGGGTGAGTACGCCGCCTGACGTTCACCTGCACGTCGCCGAGCGCACACCCGCAGGGGGAAAGGTTGCGCGAGCCCACCCCTCTGACTCGGAGAGACCAATGCCTGGACACACCTTGCTCCCCCTGATCGCCACCGGCCCCCATGGTTCGCGCAGCGCCATGACCTGTCACTACCGCTGCGGAAACGCGTGCGACAAGCCCATCCCCAACGAGACCGACCACACCGAGTTCCACGAGGTCGCCGCCAGGGCCATCGCGCGCCGCTCGGTCCTCAAGGTCGGCGGCGCCGGGCTCGGTGCCCTGGTCGTGGGCGGGGTCAACGCCTCTCCGGCCGCTGCTCGCAGGGGTCGCCCCAGCAAGCCCGGGGCCGGGGTCGGGCGGGCCGACTTCGAGCCGGTCGCACCCAACATCGACGACAAGGTCACCTCCCCCGACGGGTGGCGCTCCGACGTGGTGATCCGCTGGGGCGACCCGGTGACGCGCGACGCTCCCAGGTTCGACGTGAACAACCAGACGCCGGAGTCCGCGGCCCGCCAGTTCGGTTACAACAACGACTACCTCGGCGTACTCCCCACCCGCGGCAACGGCGCCCTGCTCGTCGCGAACCACGAGTACACCGACGAGCAGCTGATGTTCCCGACCGGCCGCTACGACTCCGCCACCATCAAACGGATCGCGATCGCCTCCCACGGGATGGCCGTCGTCGAGATCGTCCGCGGACGGCGTACCGGCTCCTGGGTCACCGCCCACCACCGCAGCGCCCGCCGCAACCGGCGGATCACCGGCGAGACCCCGTTCGACCTGGAGGGCCCGGCCGCCGGCGACCCACGGCTGCGTACGTCGGCGGACCCGACCGGTCGCACCGTCCTGGGGACGTTCGGGAACTGCTCCGGCGGTACGACGCCCTGGGGCACCGTGCTCTCCGGGGAGGAGAACTTCAACGGCTACTTCGACGCCAGCGGCTCCTTGGACCCGCGCTACGCCGCGTCGTACAAGCGTTACGGACTGACGGGAGCCGGCCGTGGCTGGCAGGAGGTCGACCCCCGCTTCGACCTGACCCGGGAGCCCCACGAGCCGTTCCGTTTCGGCTGGATCGTGGAGCTCGACCCGACCGACCCGGCCTCGACCCCGCGCAAGCACACGATGCTGGGCCGGTTCAAGCACGAGGGCGCCAACGTTGCGATCTCCCGAGACGGCCACGCGGTCGTCTACATGGGTGACGATGAGCGCGGCGACTACATCTACAAGTTCGTCTCCCGCGATCGCTTCGACGCCGGCCGCGGTGCCGCCTCGCGTCGTCACAACCTCGGTCTGCTCAGCGCAGGCACGCTCTTCGTGGCGCGCTTCGAGGGCGACGGGAGCCAGGACGGGGTCCACGACGGGAGCGGCGAGTGGATCCCGCTGACCACGGACCGGAAGTCGTTCATCGACGGCATGAGCGTGGCCGACGTACTCATCGACACCAGGCTCGCCGCCGACAAGGTGGCACCGACGCGGATGGACCGACCCGAGGACATCGAGCCGAACCCGGTCAACGGCAAGGTCTACTGCGCGCTGACGAACAACAGCAAACGCGGCACGGACTACCCCACCGACGAGGTGAACCCGCTGGCCTCCAGCATGGTGCGCGACACCTTCGGCGGACCGCTGCGCTCGGAGAAGGGCAACCGGAACGGCTACGTCTTGGAGATCACGCCCGACGGTGACGACCACGCGCGCCGGTCGTTCACCTGGGACCTGATGCTCGTCTGCGGCGACCCGGACGCGCCCGAGTCGTACTTCGCCGGCTACCCCAAGCAGATGGTCAGCCCGATCAGCTGCCCCGACAACGTCGCCTTCGACGCCGAGGGCAACCTGTGGGTGGCCACGGACGGCAGTGTCCTGGGCTCGCACGACGGCCTCTTCCGCGTGCCCGTAGCGGGGCCGCAGCGCGGGCACGTCCAGCAGTTCCTCACCGTGCCCGTCGGCGCCGAGACCTGCGGGCCGCTGATCAGTCGCGACCAGCAGTCGGTGTTCGTGTGCGTCCAGCACCCCGGCGAGACCGACGGTGCCACCTTCGAGAAGCCATCCAGCACCTGGCCGCACACCGACTCGTTCCCGCGCCCGTCGGTGGTGGTGACGTACCGGGGGTGAGGCCTTGGCTGGGCTGCTGCTGGATTTTCAGGAGACCTTGTAAAAACCGACACGCAAAAGCCCGCTCAGGCGGTGCGGGTAGCGACCACG
>CAWAJE010000024.1:0-19066 GCA_963782215.1 uncultured Actinomycetota bacterium
GAGAGGCGTGACCATGTGTGGGACCCGCCGACCACGTGATCGCGACGCCACTGTCCCGACCCCGACGAGGGGTCGGGGAGTGGCGTCTCATCCATGAGCATCGACGCGACCATCGAGCTGACGGCACTGCTCGTTGTCGCAGCAGGTCTCCTCGCGATCCTGCTCGGACACCTCACGGCCCGCGCGGTGGCGCGCAGGCGGGCCGTTGAGCCGAGGTCCGAAGCTCGCGGTGCTCGGCTCCGGTGGCTCGAGCGGGGTGCGTACGCCGCGATGGCATCAGGACTCACGTTGGTCGTCCTGACCGTGGCGTTCTACGTCTCCTTGCTGCGCTGAGCGAGCACCGCGAGGTCGGCGCACCGGAACGTCACACGGCACGGTTGCGCCGTAGTGGCCGTGGTCGGTCTACATGGGCGTGATCTGTCCCGTGCACGCCAAGGCCCGGGCGATCAACCGGGCGGTCTTCCAGGGCAAGCCGCGATTCCGAGCGCGGGACATCCGCGGAAAGCGGGCTCGTCGTGCGCACTCCGCACTTGCGGCGCGGGGACGCACCGATCTCGCCGCCGCTCGACGGCTGTCGAGCCCTCCGGCTGCCTGGCCCGCGGAGGCCGCGGCCGACGTCGCGAGCGTGGCGCGCGCCCTCGAGCGGGAGCAGTCCGTCATCCGCAACGGCGTGGCGCCCCGCGGGGGGCGTTCCTGCGTTTCTGGAACCGACGGTTCCTCGCGGCCAACGGGGTGTTCGCGGACCGATCCGAGGCGGTGCGCGCCGACCTGGGCCTCCCGGCGTACCCCCAGGGCTGCTGAGCCCGGGCAGGGTTTCGCTCGGACGGCCCGGACGGCCCGGACGGCCTGGACGGCCCCTGACAGCGATGGTCGGCCTTGCCGTCGTTCCTGCCTCGCCTTAGCCTCGAAGGGTCGGGGGCGGCGAGAGGACGATGCAGATGAGCGTCACTGAGAACAAGCCGAACGGACCTGAGGCCCAGGGGACCGGGCCACGGGAGTCACTGCTCGCCTCGGTCGCGCCGCGGGTGTTCTGGCCGGCACTCCTCATCGTCGTGGGTGCTGCGCTGCTGGCGGTGCTGTTCCCCGACGGCACCGGTGAGGTGCTCGGCAAGGTCCAGGGCGGGATCGTCGACAAGTTCGGCTGGTACTACGTCCTGGTCGTGGCGGGCTTCGTGGCCTTCTCCCTGTGGATGGGCTTCTCCCGGTTCGGTGACATCAACCTGGGACGCGACGACGAAGAACCCGAGTTCAGCCTGATGGCGTGGTTCTCGATGCTGTTCGCCGCAGGCATGGGCATCGGCCTGGTGTTCTGGGGCGCCGCCGAGCCGCTGACGTTCTTTACCAGCCCCAAGCCCGGGGTCTCGGGATCCGACGCCGACCTGGCCAGTGCGGCGATGTCGCAGGTGTTCCTGCACTGGGGGTTCCACGCCTGGGCGATCTACGTCGTGGTGGGACTGGCGCTGGCCTACTCGATCCACCGCAAGGGCCGCCCGGTGTCCATCCGTTGGGCCCTGGAGCCGCTGCTCGGTGAGAAACGGGTGCGGGGCTGGCTCGGCGACGCCATCGACGTCGCAGCCATCGTCGGCACCGTCGCCGGGGTCGCCACCTCTCTGGGGCTCGGCGTGCAGCAGGTCTCGGCCGGCCTGGTGCATCTCGGAGTCTTCGCTGAGCCGAGCAACCTGTTGCTGGTCGGCCTGATCGTCGCAATCACGCTGTTCGCGATCGTCTCGGTGGTCAGCGGTGTCGGACGTGGCATCAAGTGGCTCTCCAACGCCAACCTGGTGCTCGCCGGGGTGTTCCTCGTGGCGGTCCTGGTCCTCGGTGAGACGTTCTTCATCCTGCGCGAGTTCGTGCAGAACCTGGGCGGCTACTTCTCCAACGTGCTCAGGCTCAGCTTCGACACCAGTGCCTTCTCCGGCAACGACGGCCAGGCGTGGCAGAGCGCGTGGACCACCTTCTACTGGGGCTGGTGGATCTCCTGGGCCCCCTTCGTCGGGGTGTTCATCGCCCGGATCTCTCGAGGACGCACCGTGCGTGAGTTCGTGGCAGGAGTGCTGCTGGTCCCGACGCTGGTGACCTTCCTGTGGTTCTCGGTGCTCGGTGGGGCGGCCATCTTCCAGCAGATGAACCGGGGTGACCTGCTGGAGGAGGACGGCAGCCTGATCAGCCAGAACGTCCTCTTCGACGTGCTGCAGGGCCTTCCCGGCGGCGCGGTCCTCTCGGTCGGCGCGATCATCCTGGTGACGATCTTCTTCATCACCTCCTCCGACTCCGGGTCCCTGGTGGTCGACATGCTCGCCTCCGGCGGCGACCCGGATCCGCCGACCTGGAGCCGGGTGCTGTGGGCCTCGATGGAAGGCCTGCTGGCCATCTCGCTGCTGCTCGCCGGTGGGCTCGCCGCGCTGCAGACAGGTGCCATCATCACGGCCCTTCCGTTCAGCCTGGTGATGATCGGGATGTGCGTGGCGACCTACCGCGCGCTCAAGGACGAGCACCGCTTGCTGCTGCGTGCCCAGAACCGACAACGACAGGCCGAGCTGCACCGAGACGTGGCGGACGGGGTCACCGAGGACCTGAAGGGGAACTTCGACCGCCACTTCGAGGCCCCCGTGACCCGCGTCGTCGAGCGGGTCGTGGGTCGGCGCGACCGGAAGGGCCGCGGGTCCTGAGCGAGCGCCTCCCTACAGCTGGATCCCGCGGGTCAGTGCCCCGTCGACGACGAGGTTGGCGCCGCTGATCCGGCTGGCGACCGGGCTGGCCAGGAACACCACCGGGGCCGCGATCTGCTCCGGAGTGCCCATCTGTCCGGTGGGGTTGAGCTCGACCGCGGACTTGAAGAAGTCCGGGTCACCGCCCTCGATGTCCTGCCAGACCCCGCCCTCGAAGTAGGTGTTGCCGGGGGAGACGGTGTTGGCCCGGATCCCCTGCGGGGCCAGCTGCATCGCGAGCCCGTGGATGTAGCCGATGATTGCGGTCTTGGCCGTCCCGTAGGGGCCCGAGGCGAAGTCGGACTCACGTCCGGAGACGCTGGAGATGGCGAGGATCGAGGCGGCCTCGCTGCGCTCCAGGTGCGGCATCGCCGCCTTGACCAGCCGCACCGTGTGCATCACGTCGACGTTGAGGCTGAGCTCCCAGTTCTCCTCGGTGTCCGGGATGGCCAGTGCGCTGACGTTGGCGACGACGACGTCGAGCCCACCCATGGACTCGGCAGACTGCTCGACCCAGCTCGACAGGGCGGCGGCGTCGCCGACATCGATCGCGGAGCCCGTGACGTTCCCGCGTGCGCTCAACACCTCCTGGGTCGCGCTCACCTCCTCGGGCTTGCGGGCGCAGAAGCCCACCACCGCCCCCTCGTCCAGGAAGGCCTCGACCACCGCGCGGCCGATCCCGCGGGTGCCGCCGGTGACGAGGACTCGGGTTCCGTTCAGCTGCAGGTCCATTGGGTGCTGCCTTCCGTGGTGGGGGTGTGGCCGGTCAGAGCGTCCCGAGCGATCGTGCGCGCGCCCGCATGTCCGCGTGGATGCCGCCGAAGGCCTCGGCGGGTGGCAGCAGCCGCTTGGCCGCCTTGACCACGACGCTGTAGTTGGCGTCGACGACATTGGCCACCGGGACCTGGGCGATCTGCGAGCACAGCTGGTAGGCATCCATCACGTGCAGCCCGCACAGCTCGCTCACCCAGTGCACCAGCTCGGCGTTGCCGATGCGCCAGGAGTCCTCCATCGGTCGGCTGGACCCGATGGCCATGTAGTGGGTGTCGGTCTCGATCCGCGGCCAGCCCGGGGCGTTGCCCTTGACCAGGTCGACGATCAAGGTGCTGGTCATCGCTCCTTCTACGGCGGTGCCGCAGGCCTCGCCCTCACCCTGGCGGTAGTGCCCGTCGCCGACCGAGAACAGCGCACCCTCGACGTTGACCCCGAGGTACGCCGTGGAGCCGGCGCGCATCTCGGGACTGTCCATGTTGCCGCCGAACCGCTCCGGCACGAGCGACGAGCGCACCTCGCCCCCAGCGGGTGCGACACCCACGGTGCCGAGCATCGGCTCCACCGGGAGCTCGACGCGGTGGTCGCTGTGCCGTGCGGCGAAGGCCACGGTGCTGCGGTCCCGGTCGAGCTCGTAGATCCAGGTCGTGTCCGGGAGCGCCTCCTGGAGGTTCACGGTGCGATCGGTACCGGTCATCCCGCCGAAGAAGGGGATCGCCGCCGAGGCGCCCCAGTCGCGGGCCGGCACGAGGTCGACGAGATGGAGCACGAGCGTGTCGCCGGGCTCGGCGCCCTCGACGTAGAACGGCCCCGTCTGGGGGTTCACGAACCGCAGGTCGACCTTCGCGCTGGAGAGGTCCTCGACGCTGCGCAACGCCCCGCCGAAGGCATCGTCGGACCACAGCCGCAGGGCCGTGCCCGGCTTCACCCGCATCTGGGGCGCGACCCCGCCGAACGTGTAGGCGTACTGGTCACGGGTCGGGGTGAACTCGATCAGCTCCATCGGCGACGGCTCCTGTCAGTCCTGGCGAAGGCGGACATGGTCACGGTTCAGATCCTGTACCCGCGAGACGCCGAGCAATGCCAACGTCGAGGCGATCTCCTGCTGCAGGATGTCGGCGGCACGCTGCACCCCGCGTTCACCACCGGCCATCAGACCGTAGAGGTAGGCGCGACCGACGAGCGCAGCCCGGGCTCCGAGGGCGACGGCGGCCACGATGTCGCTGCCCGAGAGGATGCCGCCATCGACGTACACCTCGGCGCGGTCGCCGACGGCGTCCACCACCGCGGGCAGCACCTCGAGGGGGACCGGTGCGCGGTCCAGCTGGCGTCCGCCGTGGTTGGACACGATCAGGGCGTCCGCCCCGGCGTCGACCACCGCGCGGGCGTCCTCGACCGACTGGATGCCCTTGACGACGAGCGGGCCGTCCCAGGCCGCTCGCAACCAGGCCAGGTCCGCGATCGAGGCCGCGGGGTCGAACATCGTGGACACCAGCTCGGCCACGGTCCCGTCGAAGCGGTTCAGCGAGGCGAACTCGAGCGGGTCCGTGGTGATCAGGTCGAACCACCACGCCGGGTGCAGCGCCCCCTCGGCGAACGTCCGCAGCGAGAGCGTGGGCGGGATCGTCAGCCCGTTGCGGACGTCGCGCAGGCGTGGGCCCGCCACGGGGGTGTCGACGGTGAGCACCAGCGCCTCGTAGCCCGCGGCCTGCGCCCGACGCACGAAGTCCAGGCTGGCCTCGCGATCGCGCCACAGGTAGAGCTGGAACCAGCGATGCGCATCGGGAGCGTCGGCGGCGAGCTGCTCGATCGACGTCGTACCCATCGTGGACAGGGCGTAGGGGACGCCCGTCCGAGCTGCCACCCGACCGATGGCCGACTCGCCCTCGCTGTGCATCATCCGGGTGAAGCCAGTGGGAGCGAACGCCCAGGGCGCCGTCGCGGGCCGGCCGAGGAGGGTCGTGGAGGTGTCCACCGCGGAGACGTCACGAAGCACTCTGGGGGCGAACTCGACCCGGGAGTACGCCGCCCGCGAGCGCGACAGGCTCAGCTCCTCACCGGCAGCACCATCGGTGTAGTCGAACACCGCACGCGGGGCCCGCCGTCGTGCCAGCCGGCGCAGGTCGGCGATCGACGCCGCCCGGGCGAGGCGGCGCTCGGTCCCGTCGAGCGGCACCTTCCCCGGACGCAGGACCTCCTGGAGCTCGGACCAGCGCGGAAGGTGTCGGGTCGTCATCTGGCCGTTCTACACGACCGGGCCAGCGCCGGGGCCCGGCCAGGCACACCCCTCGCGGCGCTGACCACGTCTGTCCTAGGTTGGGTCACATGGACGAGAAGGAACTCTTGGGCAAGCTGCAGACCGGGCTCTTCATCGGGGGTGAGTGGCGCGAGTCCTCGGACGGTTCGACCATCGACGTGGAGGATCCTGCGACCGGCGAGATCCTCACCTCCGTGGCCTCGGCGACCCCGGCCGACGGTGCTGCGGCACTCGACGCCGCTGCGGCCGCACAGGCCGGCTGGGCCGCCACCGCGCCGCGAGAGCGCGCCGAGCTGCTGCGATCCGCCTTCGAGCTGATCACCGAGCGGGCCGACGACTTCGCGATGCTGATGACCCTGGAGATGGGCAAGCCGCTCGCCCAGTCCAAGGGCGAGGTGACCTACGGGTCGGAGTTCTTCCGCTGGTTCTCCGAGGAGGTCGTGCGCGTGGCCGGCCGGTGGGCGACCTCGCCCGACGGCAACACCCGGCTGATGACGATGAAGCAGCCGGTGGGCCCGACGTTGATGATCACGCCGTGGAACTTCCCGCTCGCGATGGGTACCCGCAAGATCGGTCCGGCGATCGCGGCCGGCTGCACGATGGTGGTCAAGCCGGCATCCCAGACCCCGTTGACGATGCTGGCGCTGGCCGACCTGCTCGACGAGGTCGGGCTGCCCAAGGGTGTGCTCAACGTGATCTCGACCTCGCAGACCAGCGAGGTGATGGAGCCGATCATCGGCGACTCTCGCCTGCGCAAGCTGACCTTCACCGGTTCGACCCCGGTCGGCAAGATGCTGGTCAAGCAGTCGGCCGACCAGCTCCTCCGGGTCTCGATGGAGCTCGGCGGCAACGCCCCCTTCCTGGTCTTCGCCGACGCCGACATGGATGCGGCCGTCGAGGGCGCGATGCTCGCCAAGATGCGCAACATGGGGGAGGCCTGCACCGCCGCCAACCGGTTCATCGTGCACGAGTCCGTGGCCGACGAGTTCGCGAACCGGTTCGCCGAGCGGATGGCTGCCGAGACCCTGGGCCGGGGGACCGAGGAGGGCGTCACCGTCGGGCCGCTGATCGACGCCAAGCAGCGGGACAAGGTGACCGAGCTCGTCGAGGACGCGCGCAAGCGTGGCGCGTCGGTGGTGACCGGTGGTTCCGCCAGCGGGGACGCCGGCTACTTCTTCGAGCCGACCGTGCTCACCGACGTCTCACCCGAGGCCGACATGTTCCGTGAGGAGATCTTCGGTCCCGTGGCGCCGATCACGACATTCTCCGAGGACGAGAAGGCCGTGCAGATGGCCAACGACACCGAGTACGGCCTGGTCGCCTACGCCTTCACCACCGACCTGGGCCGGATGATCCGCGTCAGCGAGGGCCTGGAGTTCGGCATGGTCGGGATCAACCAGGGCATCGTCTCCAACCCGGCCGCACCCTTCGGTGGGGTCAAGCACTCCGGCTTCGGCCGCGAGGGTGGCCCCGAGGGCATCGAGGAGTACCTCTCCACGAAGTACGTCGGCATCAAGCCCTGAGGTCCGCCTTCGCGGTCTCGGGCGCCAGCAGGACGCAGACGCCGGTGAGCACCAGCATGCTCACGACGTACGCCGAGACGGCGATCGAGGTGTCGAAGCGGCCCAGCAGCGCCACCGAGATCAGCGGGGCGATCGCACCGCCGAGCACGCCCGCGAGCTGGTAGCCCATGGAGGCGCCGGAGTAGCGGACGCGGGTCGGGAACATCTCGGCGATGAACGCCGCCTGCGGGCCGTACATCGCCGCGTGGAAGGCGAGCGCGACCACCGTGGCCAGCACGATCAACCCGAGGTTCCCGGTGTCGAGCAGCGCGAAGAAGGCGAAGATCCACGCCGCCGCACCGACGGTGCCGGCCAGGTAGACCGGGCGCCGGCCGACGCGGTCGGACAGCGCACCGAACACCGGGATCAGGACCACCTGGCAGGCGGCGGCGACCAGCACGGCGTCGAGCGCGTAGCTGTCGGGCAGCTCGAGGTAGGTGGTCAGGTAGGTGGCGATGAACAGCACGAAGGAGTAGAACGCCACGTCGACGCCCACGCGCGCGCCGACCGCGAGACCGACCCGGCTCGGGTGCTCCCGCAGCACCTCCACGATCGGGGCGCGTGCCTTGGTGTCCTGCTCCGCGACCTCCTGGAACAGCGGGCTCTCCGCGATCCGGAGACGGATCCACAGGCCGACCAGGACGAGCACGCCGCTGAGCAGGAACGCCACCCGCCAGCCCCAGGAGGTGAAGTCCGACTCGGTGGTGATCGCGGCCATCAGCGCGAGCACGCCGTTGGCCAGCAGCAGTCCGATCGGCACCCCGACCTGTGGCCAGCTGGCGTTGAGACCTCGCCGCTCTGGGTCGCCGGACTCCAGGGTCATCAGCACCGCGCCACCCCACTCGCCGCCGAGCCCCAGGCCCTGCACGAACCGCAGGAGCACCAGCAGCAGCGGCGCCCACACCCCGATCGCGTCGTAGGTCGGCATCAGGCCGACCGCGAACGTGGCCAGGCCCATCATCGTCAAGGTCGTGACCAGCACCTGCTTGCGGCCGACCCGGTCCCCCAGATGGCCGAAGACCACCCCGCCGAGCGGACGCGCGACGAAGCCGACGGCGTAGGTCGCGAACGCCAGCAGGGTGCCGGTGAGCGGCTCGAAGGTCGGGAAGAAGATCTTGTTGAACACCAGCGCGGAGGCGGTGCCGTAGATGAAGAAGTCGTACCACTCCAGCGACGTGCCGATCAGGCTGGCGACGACGATCCGGCGCGAGGAGCTGGGGGAGCGGGTGGTGGTCGAGACGGAGCTGGCCATGATGCACCTCGAGTAGCAGACGACAGCGGTCCACCCGTCCGCATGCCCGCAGAGGCGGCGCCGAAAACCAGGGCTTCCGGCCCGGCTCCGGATGCACCCGATCGGCGTACGCGCCCATGCCCGTGAGGGCCGACCCGCCTGAGGCGCTCCTGGGTCGGCCTAGATTGGACGCATGGCCGACAACTCGCCCCTGGGGCTGCTCGACACCGACTCGCTGATCGGCAGCGAGGACCGCGACATCCAGCTCACCGTGCGCCGCTTCGTCGATGAGCGGATCCGACCGAACATCGCCGAGTGGTACGACGAGGGCAGCACGCCGGTGCGCGAGGTCGCGCTCGAGCTCGGCCGGCTCGGTGTCCTCGGCATGCACCTCGAGGGCTACGGCTGCGCCGGCACGAGTACGACGGCCTACGGGCTCGCCTGCCTGGAGGTGGAGGCCGGTGACTCGGGGATCCGCTCGCTGATGTCGGTGCAGGGCAGCCTGGCGATGTTCGCCATCCACGCCCACGGGTCCGACGCGCAGAAGGACGAGTGGCTGCCCCAGATGGCCAGGGGCGAGAAGATCGGGTGCTTCGGCCTGACCGAGTCCGACTTCGGCTCCAACCCCGCCGGCATGCGCACCCGCGCACGACGCGACGGCCCCGGCGAGAACGCGGACTGGGTGCTCGACGGCTCGAAGATGTGGATCACCAACGGCACCGTGGCCGACGTCGCCGTGGTCTGGGCCCGCGTCGAGGACGACGGCCCCGACGACGGCATCCGCGGGTTCGTCGTACCCACTGCGACGGCGGGGTTCTCCGCACCGGCGATCAAGCACAAGCTCTCGATGCGCGCCTCGGTGACCAGCGAGCTCGTCCTCGAAGGCGTGCGGCTCCCGGGTGAGGCGATCCTGCCCGAGGTGCGTGGCCTGCGCGGTCCGCTGAGCTGTCTGACCGAGGCACGGTTCGGGATCATCTTCGGCTCGGTGGGGGCCGCCCGCGACTGTCTCGAGGCGACGATCCGCTACGCCGGGGAGCGCGAGATCTTCGACAAGCCGCTGGGCGGATTCCAGCTGACACAGGCGAAGCTCGCCGACATGAGCGTCGAGCTCGGCAAGGCGATGCTGCTCGCGCTGCACCTCGGCCGGCTCAAGGACGCGGGCCGGATCACCGCCGAGCAGGTCAGCTTCGGCAAGCTCAACAACATCCGCGAGGCGATCAAGATCGCGCGGGAGTGCCGCACGATCATGGGCGCGGCCGGGATCACCCTGGAGTGGCCGATGCTGCGGCACGCCAACAACCTGGAGTCCGTGCTGACCTACGAGGGCACCTCCGAGGTGCACCAGCTGGTGATCGGCAAGGCGCTGACGGGGCAGGACGCGTTCCGCTAGGAGTCCTACCTCACAGCCGGTTCGGCGTCGCCGATGCGAGGTTTCGCACCGATGTGCCCTAGGCTGGTGTCACCGGGAAACGTCCAGTCTCGCCTCGTTCCCGATGCGTGTTGCAGCACTTGCTCGACAAGTGCTCCACGACGCTCGAACTCTTCATCGGCGACTCAACGTCGTCATCGTTGTGGTGAGACATTCCCACAGTTAGTGATTCCCCCTTGTCTGAATTCTCCATGCTCGGTGTCCCCACCGCGCTCGCCGAGCTGCTCGCCAGCACCGGCATCACCGAACCCACCCCGATCCAGGCCGCGACGCTGCCCGACTCCCTCAAGGGTCGCGACGTCCTCGGTCGTGGCCGCACCGGCTCCGGCAAGACCCTCGCCTTCCTGCTGCCGCTCGTCGCCCGGCTCGACGCCTCCAGCTCGCGGCGTTCGCCCAAGCGCCCCCGCGCGCTGATCCTGGCTCCCACCCGCGAGCTCGCCAACCAGATCGACGCCGTGCTGGCGCCGCTGGCCGAGCTGAGCGGTCTGAAGAGCCGCACCGTCTACGGCGGCGTCGGCCAGCACCCCCAGGTCGCGGCGCTGCGTGCCGGCGTCGACATCCTCGTCGCCTGCCCCGGCCGGCTCGAGGACCTGATCCAGCAGGGTGCCTGCGACCTCGGTGCCGTCGAGGTCACCATCCTCGACGAGGCCGACCACATGGCCGACCTCGGCTTCCTTCCCGCCGTACGCCGGCTGCTGGACCAGACCCCCAAGGGCGGCCAGCGGATGCTGTTCTCCGCCACGCTCGACGCGGGCGTCAGCGTCCTGGTCAAGCGCTTCCTGGTCGACCCGGCCACCCACGAGGCCGACTCGGCCCAGTCGCCGGTCTCGAAGATGGACCACCACGTCCTGCACCTGCACCGCGACCACCGCGTCCCCGTGCTGGTCGACCTGACCAGCGCACCCGGGCGCACCGTGGTCTTCACCCGCACCAAGCACGGCGCCAAGGCGCTGGCCCGGCAGCTGAACTCCCGCGGCGTGCCCACGGTCGAGCTGCACGGCAACCTCGCGCAGAACGCCCGCACCCGCAACATGGACGCCTTCCACTCCGGCAAGGCCACCACGCTGGTCGCCACCGACATCGCCGCGCGTGGCATCCACGTCGACGACGTCGCCCTGGTGATCCACGCTGACCCGCCGGCCGAGCACAAGGCCTACCTGCACCGCTCGGGCCGTACCGCCCGCGCCGGTGCCGCCGGCACCGTGATCACGCTGATGACCGACCAGCAGGTCAAGGACGTCCGGTCCCTGACCCGTGCGGCCGGCATCAACCCGACCACGACGAAGGTCTCCGGCCCCGACCACGCGATGCTCAAGCAGCTCGCCCCCGGTGAGCGCGTGCTCGTCGCCGGCGGCCTGCCGGAGATGCAGCCTGCGGTGCAGGGCACCGGCGGTGGCGGCGGAGGCCGTCGTCGCAGCGGTGGCGGCGGTGGCCGTCCCCAAGGGGGTGGCCAGGGTGGCCGCGGCGGCCAGGGCGGTGGCCGCTCCGGCCAGGCGCGCTCCGGTGGCCAGGGCGGTGGCCAGGGCGGTCGCAGCAGCAGCTCGCGTCGGTCCACCACGAGCGGCAGCAGCTCGCACTCCGCCTCGGACTTCAGCCGCCGCGCACGCTGATCCGTCCACGCTGACGGATTCCGCTGATCCAGCACCCTGGCGCCTCGCCTTGAGGCGCCAGGGTGCACAGCGCTGCGTCGACTCGTGTGCCGGGTGAGTGGCACGCTGGACGCATGGAGATCCTGACGCCCCGCGCGGTGCCGCTCGGCGGCCTGCGGGCGATGACCGTGCGCCGTACGCTCCCGCAGCGCCAGCGCTCCCTGGTCGGAGCCTGGTGCTTCGTGGACCACTACGGGCCTGACGAGGTCGACGCCTCCGGCGGCATGGTGGTCCCGCCGCACCCCCACACCGGACTGCAGACGGTCAGCTGGTTGTTCACCGGCGAGGTCGAGCACCGCGACTCAGCGGGGCACCACGCATTCGTGCGCCCCGGTGAGCTGAACCTGATGACGGCCGGGCGGGGGATCAGCCACAGCGAGTACTCCACCCCCGGCACCACCACCCTCCACGGCGCGCAGCTCTGGCTGGCGCTGCCGGACGGCAGCCGTCATGTCGAGCCGGGCTTCACCCACTACGCCCCCGAGCCGTTGACCGGCAGCGGCTGGGAGGCCCGGGTCTTCCTGGGCACGCTGCTGGGCGCCACGTCTCCGGTGCGCACGCACAGTCCGCTGCTGGGTGCCGAGCTCACGCTCGCGGCGGGTACGTCGCTCCGGGTGCCCGTCGACCCGAGCTTCGAGCACGGCCTGCTCCTGGACACCGGCGACCTGCTCGTCGACGGTCAGCCCCTGAGCAAGGACGAGCTCGGCTACGTCGCCCCGGGAGCAGACGAGGTCGAGCTGCAGGCCACCTCGTCGGTGCGCGTGCTCCTGCTCGGCGGCAGGCCGTTCGGGGAGAAGATCGTGATGTGGTGGAACTTCATCGGCCGGGACCACGACGAGGTCGCCGAGTACCGCCGCGACTGGGAGGCGCTGGTCGACGGCAGCAGCGACGGGGAGGTCGACGGGGAGGTCGACGGGCAGCACCGGTTCGCGCTGGCCGAGGGCGACCCGCTCCCGCCCCTGCACGCCCCTGCCCTGCCCAACGCACGTCTGGTCCAGCGCGGATGAGCGAGCTCCCGACCGAGGCGGTGGTGGGGGAGGACGGGATCGCCCGCTGCCACTGGGCGGCCGCCCCCGGTGTGCTCCGCGACTACCACGACACCGAGTGGGGAGTACCCGTGCTCGGCGAGCGCGCGTTCTTCGAGAGGCTGAGCCTGGAGGGCTTCCAGGCCGGCCTGTCCTGGTTGACGATCCTGAACAAGCGGGAGCGGTTCCGCGAGGTCTTCCACGACTTCGACGTCGACCTCGTGGCGGCGATGACCGGTGCCGACGTGGAGCGTCTCCTCCTCGACGCCGGCATCGTGCGCAACCGCGCGAAGGTGGAGGCCACCCGCCGCAACGCCGCTGCCACCATCGACCTGCGTGCCGACGGTGGCCTGGAGGCGTTCGTGCGCGAGTTCGAGCCCGTCACCGACCCGACCCCGCACCACCCCGGCGAGGTGCCGGCCACCTCGCCGGAGTCGAAGGCCCTGTCCAAGGCGCTGCGCAAGCGCGGCTTCGGCTTCGTCGGACCCACGACGGTGCACGCGCTGATGGAGGCGACCGGCCTCGTCGACACCCACCTCGTCGGCTGCCACCGCCGAGGCATCGCCCGGCCCGACTGACCGCCGAGACGTCGCAAACGAACGCCCCCACCCCGCCGAGACGTCGCAAACGGACGCCCCCACCACGCGTCGTGCGACCCGCGAACTGGAACGCGTTACCTTTCGACCCATGACCTCGCCGGACGCCGCCGTGCCGACCCCCGCCCGGACCCACGTGCACGCCTTCGGTGACGACGCCCTGGGGGAGCACGACGCGGTCGGGCTGGCAGCGGAGATCCGTGCGCGCAGGGTCTCCAGGCAGGAGGCGGTGGCGGCGGCGATCGTCCGGTCCCGCGAGCTCGACGGGGTCCTGCACGGCCTCGCCGCGGAGCGGTTCTCCTCCGCCTGTCCCGAGGCGGCCGCGGAGCACGGTGGGTTCTTCGCCGGCCAACCCACGTTCGTCAAGGACAACAGCGACGTGGCCGGGCTGCCCACGCAGCACGGCACCCGGGCCTTCGTCGCGCACCCCGCTCGTGGTGACGGTGACTTCGCGCGGATGTTCGACCAGATCGGTACGACCACGATCGCGAAGACCCGACTCTCGGAGTACGGCTTCAGCGCCAGCGCCGAGTTCGTGCACGACGAGGACGTGCGCAACCCGTGGAACACCGCGCACACCTCGGGAGCCTCCTCGGCGGGGTCGGCTGCGTTGGTGGCGGCCGGCGCGCTGGCGATGGCGCACGCCAACGACGGCGGTGGCTCGATCAGGATCCCAGCAGCCTGCAACGGTCTGGTCGGTCTCAAGCCCAGTCGTGGCCGGGTGCCCAGCGACAAGATGAACCGCGAGATGCCGGTGAAGATCGTCCACGACGGTGTGGTGACGCGGTCGGTCCGCGACACCGCCGCCTTCGTCCGCGAGTCCGAGCGGGTCTACCGCCAGCTCAGGCTCCCGCCCGTGGGCGACGTGACCGGCCCAGCGAAGCGACGGCTGCGGGTCGGCGTGGTCACCGACTCGATCGGCGGGCGGGGGACCGACACCGAGACCAGGGCCACGGTGCTCGCCACCGCTGCCCTGCTCGAGGAGCTGGGGCACACGGTGGCGCTGGTCGACGCCCCGGCGCCGCCCTCCTTCGCCGACGACTTCCTGGCCTACTGGAGCATGCTCGCGCTGTTCCTCAGCCGCACGGGCAAGCACACCTTCAACAGCACCTACGACCGCAGCCTCAACGACAACCTCACCCAGGGCCTGGCGCGGCATGCGACCCGCAACGCGCTGCGGCTGCCACTCGCGATCGCCCGGCTGCGCGCGTCCCAGCGCGTCAGCAAGGCCTTCCACGCCGACCACGACCTGGTCCTGAGCCCGACGCTGGCCCTGGTGACCCCTGAGCTCGGCTGGCTGAACCCCGGCCAGCCCTACGAGACCGTCATCGAGCGGCTGACCGACTGGGTGGCCTTCACCCCGCTTCAGAACGCCACCGGGGACCCCGCGATCTCGCTGCCGATGGGCACCTCCTCGGCCGGGCTGCCGATCGGCGTACAGCTGGCCGGACCGCTCGGTCACGACCGCCGCGTCCTCGAGGTGGCCTTCGAGCTCGAGCAGGCCAGGCCGTTCGCGCGGATCCAGGACGCCTGAGCGCCGGGGCTATGCGGGTCGGGGACTGACCAGCAGCGCCTGGGCGGACCGCCCGACCAACCCGGTCTCGTCGTACGCCGAGGAGGTCGCCAGACCCACCGCCCCGGGCCCGATCACGGTCTCGGCGTCCAGGCAGACCCAGTCGCCGACCAGCGGGCGCAGCACGTGCACGGTCAGCTCGGTGTTGAGGAAGTTCCACTGCGCGGTGTCGAGGACCGCGGAGGCTCCCGAAGCGGAGTCCACGCAGCTGAGCAGCCGCTGCAGCGGCGACATCGCCTCGTCCGGCACGAGCGGGACCAGCGGCCGCATCCACACCGTGGCCCGCCCCGGGCGGGTGATCGCGCCCTGGATCCAGCGCCACTCGATCGCGTCGAGGTAGCCGCGCGACCATGAGGCCGGCGGCTCCTCGTGGCGACCTTGAAGCGGCCCGTGCGCGGGCGGTACGCCGGGACCGTCGGCGCCGTCCCCGTCCGCAGCCACGGGGAAGGCCCACGCCTGGGCTCGCGCAACCACTCGCCCCGAGGCGTCGGCGATCTCGGCCTGGCGCAACGACACCGACCGTCCGGGGCGCAGCACCGTGGCCGTCACGGACACCTCGGCGACCGGCACGGGTCCCAGCAGGTCCATGGTGAACCGGCCGACCTGTCGCGGTGCGCCCTCGTCCAGGCGCTCGATGGCCCGGGCGAGCAGCGCCGCCGGCGGACCGCCGTGCTGGGCCGAGGCGCTCCAGGGGCCCGCGGTCGCTGCGGTGGCACGGAAACGCTCCGCCGAACCGGTCGATCCGAGGGGCTCGTAGAAGCAGTCAGCTGGCATGGTCACGCTCCCGATCATGTCGCCCCCGTCACAGCGGGTCCTCGCCGGGGATGGGCGATTTCATCTGCACCGCTCCCGGTGTGTATCCTTCCTGTCGGCCCACGGACCACGTCCAGGGCCGTGCCCCTTTAGCTCAGTCGGCAGAGCGTCTCCATGGTAAGGAGAAGGTCTACGGTTCGATTCCGTAAAGGGGCTCTGGGGACTCGGCGCGATCATCCGGAACAGATGGGTGCTCTCGCACGTTCCCAGTGGCGGGGTAGCTCAGGTGGTTAGAGCACACGGCTCATAATCGTGGTGTCGCGGGTTCGAGTCCCGCCCCCGCTACTCGGCATTCAGGCAGTACCCGCAAAGCTAGGAAGAAGGCACGAAAGTGGCCAGCAAGAGCTCTGACGTCCGCCCCAAGATCACCTTGGCCTGCGTGGACTGCAAGGAACGCAACTACATCACCAAGAAGAACCGTCGCAACGACCCCGACCGCATGGAGCTGAAGAAGTTCTGCCCGCGCTGCCGGACCCACACCGATCACCGCGAGACCCGCTGAGCGCGGTCCCGATCACTGCACGAAGCGGCCCCTGGCTCTGCCGGGGCCGCTTCTTGCATTCCCTTGGGAGACCCAGATGACCGCGTTCACCCTGGCCGAGCTGACCACCCTGCGGCTCGGTGGTCCTGCCCGCGAGCTGGTGGTCGCCCGCGACGAGCAGGCGCTGATCGCGGCGGTCCGCGAGGCCGACGAGGCCGGGACCCCGGTCCTGATCGTGGGCGGCGGCAGCAACCTCGTGGTCGCCGACGAGGAGTACGCCGGCCGGGTGGTCGTCGTACGTCACGAGGGGCTGCGGACCGAGGGCGACACCTGCGGTGGCGCCTTCGTCGAGGTCTACGCAGGGGAGCCGTGGGACGACGTCGTCGCCAGCGCCGTGGAGAACGGCTGGATCGGCATCGAGGCGCTCTCCGGCATCCCCGGCACCACCGGTGCCACCCCGATCCAGAACGTCGGCGCCTACGGCCAGGAGATCGCGCAGAGCGTCGCCAGGGTCCGCACCTGGGACCGCGTGGACCGGCAGGTGCGCACCTTCGCGGCTGCCGACTGCGGCTTCGGCTACCGGACCAGCCGTTTCAAGCAGGAGCCCGGCCGGCACGTGGTGCTGAGCACGACCTTCCAGCTCAAGCAGGGCGACCTCGGTGCCCCGGTGCAGTACGCCGAGCTGGCCGGTGCCCTCGACGTCGCCGTCGGCGAGCGCGCCCCGCTGCGCGACGTGCGTGAGGCCGTGCTGGCCCTGCGGCGGCGCAAGGCGATGGTGCTGGACCCGGAGGACCACGACACCTGGAGCACCGGCTCCTTCTTCACCAACCCGGTAGTGGCAGCCGAGCTCGCCCCGCAGGACGCACCCGCCTGGCCCCAGCCCGACGGTCTGGTCAAGGTCAGCGCCGCCTGGCTGATCGAGCAGTCCGGGTTCACCAAGGGCTACGGCACCGACACCGTCAGGCTCTCCTCGCGCCACACCCTGGCGATCACCAACCGCGGCGGAGCCACCACCGCCGAGCTGCTCGAGCTCGCTCGCACGATCCGCGGGGGAGTGCAGGAGAGGTTCGGCATCGAGCTGGTCAACGAGCCCGTGCTCGTCGGCTGCTCCCTGTGAACCGCGGTCGGCCTCAGGCCTGGCCCATGCGCGTGCTGGCCATCATCACGACCGCGAAGCCGATCATGGTCAGCACCGCCAGCCCGAGCAGCACGGTGCCGATGATGCCCATGATCATCCCGGCCCGGGCCTCGCTCTCGCCACGGAGACGACCCTGCGAGGCGGTGATCTCCTTGAGCGCGTTGCGGCCCAGCGCCCAGGCGAAGGGCGACACCACCAGCGGCAGACCGCAGAACATCAGCGCTCCGACCAGACCGACGATCCCCAGGATCATGGCGAGCGTGGACTGCGGGTGGCTCGGCGCCAGGGGCGCGTAGGCGGCGTACGACGGCGGTGCTGCCTGGCCGTACGACGGCGGTGCTGCCTGGCCGTAGGGCGGGTACGCCGGCGGCGGGGGCTGCTGCGCGTACGGGGGCTGCTCGTAGGGGGTGGTGGGTCCCTCGGCCGGCTGCGCGCTCGTGGGGTTGAACACCGGCCCGCTCGGGGTGATCGGCGCGGTGTGCTCAGCGTCGCCCTGCTCGTCCTGCGGCTGCTGGGGGTCCTCGCCGGGATAGGTGCTCATGGCTGCATTGTGGCGGACCACTGCGCGATCTCGGCCAGCCACACCCGCTTGTCCTCCTCGGGCGCGCACGACGCCCGGATCGAGCCGGCCGCCAGCTCCGCCATCTGTACGTCGTCGAGCTCGTGCGCTGCCCGCATCGAGGCGTACTGGCCCTCGAGCCGGGAGCCGAAGAGCAACGGGTCGTCGGCACCCAGCGCGATCGTCGCGCCGGCCGCGAGCAGCTCCGGCAGCGGCACCGAGGTCGGGTCGGAGTAGACCCCCAGCGCGACGTTGGAGATCGGGCAGACCTCGAGCGCGATGCCTCGCTCGACCACCCGTTCGAGCAGCGCCGGGTCTTCTGCCGAGCGGACGCCGTGCCCCAACCGGTGGGCGCCGAGCTGGTCGACGCACGCCCGCACCGAGTCGGGGCCGCGCAGCTCACCGCCATGCGGCACCAGCACCAGTCCCGCCCGCTCGGCGATCCGGAACGCCGCGGCGAACTCCGCCGTGCTCCCCCGGCGCTCGTCGTTGGAAAGGCCGAAGCCGACCACGCCCTTCCCGGCGTACTGCGCTGCCAGTCGGGCGAGCGCGCGGGCGTCCAGCGGGTGCCGGGTGCGGTTCGCGGCGATCACCACCGCCATCCCGATCCCGACGGTCGCGGAGGCGTCGCGCACGGCGTCCAGCACCAGCTCGGTGAAGGTGGTCATCCCGCCGAAGCGGGCGGCGTAGCCGCTGGGGTCGACCTGGATCTCCAGCCAGCGCGAACCCTCGCGCAGGTCGTCCTCCGCGGCTTCGTGCACCAGCCGGCGTACGTCGTCCTCCGTGCGCAGCACCGAGCGGGCCACGTCGTAGAGCCGCTGGAAGCGGAACCAGCCCTTCTCGTCGGCCGCGGAGAGCCGGGGTGGCCAGTCCTCGACGAGGGCGTCGGGCAGGCGGTGGCCGTCCCGCTCGGCGAGCTCGAGCAGGGTGGAGTGCCGCATCGAACCGGTGAAGTGCAGGTGCAGGTGCGCCTTGGGGAGCTCGTCGAGCCGGCCGTGGCGCTGGACGCTCAGCCGTGCACCTTCTCCGCGGCGGCGAGCAGCACGCAGGTCGCGACCGCCTCCATGGCGGCGCTGACCTCCTCGAGCCCGGGAAACGTGGGAGCCAGACGGATGTTGCGGTCGCGCGGGTCGTTGCCGCCCGGGAAGGAGGCGCCGGCGGGGGTGAGCGCGATCCCGGCGTCCTTGGCCAGCGTCACCACTCGCGAAGCGGTGCCGTCGAGCACGTCGAGGCTGACGAAGTAACCACCGGTGGGCTCGGTCCACGTGGCCACG
>CAWAJE010000025.1:0-43186 GCA_963782215.1 uncultured Actinomycetota bacterium
GAGGCCCTTGGCCTTGCCGTTGGCCGAGAACGGGAACTTGGCGACCTTGACGTCGTAGCCCTTCTCCTTGGCCTGGGCCTCGGAATAGCCGAAGGACGCGATCTGCGGCTGGCAGTAGGTCGCGCGCGGGATCATGTCGAAGTCGATCTCGATGGTGTCGTGGTCCGCGATCGTCTCGGCGGTGACGATGCCCATCGCCTCGGCGGTGTGGGCCAGCATCAGCTTGCCGGTGACGTCACCGATCGCCCACACGCCCTCGACGTTGGTGCGGCCACGCTCGTCCACGGCGATCGCGCCGCGGTCGGTGGTCTTCACGCCGGTCTTGTCGAGTCCGTAACCCTCGAGGCGCGGGGCGAACCCGATCGCCTGGAGCACCTTGTCGGTCTCGATGACCTCTTCCTTGCCGTCCTTGCTGACGGTGACCTTGACCTTGCTGCCGGTGTCCTCGATCTTCTCGACCTTGGTCTTCAGCATCACCTTCACGCCGAGGTTCTTGTAGTGCTTGGCGAGCTCCTTGGAGATCTCGGCGTCCTCGGTGGGCACCATCCGGTCGAGGAACTCCACGATCGTCACGTCGACCCCGAAGTTGGCCATCACGTAGGCGAACTCCACGCCGATCGCACCCGACCCGGCGATCACGATCGACCCGGGCAGCTGGTCGGTGAGGATCTGCTCCTCGTAGGTGACCACGTTCTCCGACAGCTCGGTGCCCGGCACCAGGCGGGTGGTGGCGCCGGTGGCGATGATGATGTTCTCGGCGGTGACCGTGCGGGTCTCGCCGTCGTTGAGCTTCACCTCGATGGTCTTGGCGTCGGTGAAGGTGCCCCAGCCGTCGATCTCCTCGATCTTGTTCTTCTTCATCAAGAAGTGCACGCCCTTGACGATGGAGTCCGAGACCTCGCGGCTGCGCGCGTGGGTGGGCTTGAAGTCCATCGCAGCGTCGCCGGTGATCCCGAACTTGTCCTTCTCGTGGGTCAGGATGTGCGCCAGCTCGGCGTTGCGGAGCAGCGCCTTGGACGGGATGCACCCGACGTTGAGACAGACACCTCCCCAGTACTGCTTCTCGATCACGCCGACCTTCAGGCCGAGCTGCGAAGCACGAATGGCAGCGACGTACCCACCAGGGCCGGCACCGAGGACGACGACATCGAAATCACTCACGGGGGCGAGCCTAATCCTCCGGACCCCCGACCCCGCAACGGGTGCTCGAGCGAATGGGCCGCACGGGGCGCGCCCACCCGCGTGCCACCGTGGAGGCATGCGCTTCCTGATCGCCGGCTCGTCCGGCTTCCTCGGCACCCGTCTGCGCGAGCGGCTCACCGACCAGGGGCACCAGGTGACCTCGTTGGTACGCCGGCCCGCAGGATCTGGCCAGATCACCTGGGACCCCTACGAGCGCGCCCTGGAACCGGGCGTCGTCAAGGACCACGACGTGGTGGTCAACCTCGCCGGCTCACCGACCGCCGGAAACGTGCACTCCTCCTCGTGGGCGCGTGAGCTCCGAGAGAGCCGGGTCACCACCACCCGGGTGCTGGCGGAGGCGATCGCGGCGGCGGGGAACCAGCCCACCTTCCTGGCCGGCAACGGGATCTCGTTCTACGGCGACCACGGGGACGAGCGGTTGACCGAGCAGTCCAGCTCGGTCGGCGACGCCCTGCTCACCAGGGTGACCCGGGAGTGGGAGGACGCGACCGGGGCCGCGCGGACCGCCGGTGCACGAGTCTGCGTGCTGCGTACCTCCCCGGTGATGGACCGGCGCAGCCAGCCGTTGAAGGCGCTGCGCCTGCTCTTCAAGGCCGGACTGGGTGGCCCGCTCGGCGACGGCTCGCAGTACATGCCGATGATCTCCACCCGCGACTGGGTCGCCGCCCTGATCCACCTCGCCGAGAACGACGGCATCGACGGCCCGGTCAACCTGATCTGCGAGAACACCCCTACGAACGGCGAGTTCACCCGCGAGCTCGGCCGCCTGCTGCACCGGCCGGCGCCCTTCACGGTGCCTGCCTTCGTGCTGCGTCCCGCGGCCGGACAGATGTCCAACGAGCTGCTCGGCTCGATCAACGCCGCTCCGGCCCGGCTGCTCGGCAGCGGCTTCTCCTTCAACGACCCCGACGTGGGAGCGGTGCTGCGCGAGGGCCTGAACCCGACGCGCTGACCGACCGCACCCGCCACCTGCCGTCCACACGGCGCAGGTCGATCGTGTGGGCGACCGGCTCCGTCGCGGTGAGCGGCTCCCTCCTCCCCCGCGCCTCGACCTCACCCCCGGCGACCCGGTCCAGTACCCGCAGCCGGATCGCTTCCGGTGAGTGCCGGAGCACCTCGGCGGCGAGCAGCTGGGTCTGCATCCGTCGTACGACGAGACCGCGGGCGCTGAAGCTCCGGAGCAGCCGCAGGTCGGCACGCGCGGCGCCGGAGCCGGAGACGTAGAGCGCGGCCAGCGACTGCGCATCACCTCGCGCCCACGCCTGCTCCCGACGCTCGTCCCAGCCGCGCAGCACCCCGAGCGCCGCACGCAGGTCGACCCGGTGACCCTCACTGCTCTGCGCCGCAGGACGGGCGACGCCCCCGCCCCCCATGGACACACCCCCCGTGGACACACCCCCCGTGGACACACCCGCCTGGGACGCACCCTCCCGGGACGCACCCTCGAGGAACACGCTCACCCAGACCAACAACGCCGTCACCAGGACGGCAGTCACCAGGGTCGCGAGCGCACTGCGCGGTGCCAGGGATGCCATCGCCCCACGATGCACCGGAGCGGCCCGCGCCGCTCGCGTTGTCCACAGGCCTTGTCCCAGGGTTAGCCTCGGGGAGTGAGCGAACTTGTCTTCGAGCGGCTGACCGCGCAGCCGGTGGACTATCTCGACGCCTGGGAGCACCAGCGCGAGGTGCACGCGCAGGTCGTCGGCGGCGGCCCTGGGACCGTGATCCTGCTGGAGCACTCCCCCGTCTACACCGCCGGCAAGCGCACGGAGCCGCACGAGCGCCCGGCCGACGGCACTCCGGTGATCGAGGTCGACCGCGGGGGCAAGATCACCTTCCACGGCCCCGGCCAGCTGGTGGGCTACCCGATCGTGAAGCTCCCCGACCACGTCCTGGTCGTCGACTACGTCCGTCGACTCGAGGAGGCGTTGATCGCGGTGTGTGCCGACCTCGGCGTCGAGACCGCACGGGTGCCGGGCCGCAGCGGCGTCTGGCTCCGTGCCGTCGGCGACCGTCCCGAGCGCAAGATCGCCGCGATCGGCATCCGGGTCAGCCGCGGGGTGACCATGCACGGCTTCGCGCTGAACTGCGACGTGGACCTCTCCTGGTACGACCGCTTCGTGCCGTGCGGGATCGCCGACGCCGGCGTCACCACCCTGAGCAGCGAGCTCGGTCGTGACGTCACGATCACCGACGTGCTGCCGCTGGTCGAGAAGCACCTGACCGAGCTGCTGGCGTGGGCGCCGTACGACGCGACTCCCGACTACGAGCCCCGTCCCGAGCCCGGTCGGGCGCCTCGCCTGATCGATCCCGCGGCCGCCCTGCGGTAGCACCCTGCTCCCCTGCATCTCGCGGCCCGCTAGCGTCGTGCCATGAGCATCTTGTCGGTCAGGACCCTGGCCACCGCTGCCGTCGGTCTGGCACTCGCCCTCAGCAGCGCAGCGTGCGGAGGCGAGCCCACCTCGTCGTCGGTGGGTCCGCGTCCCTCCCCCACTGGATCCCCGACAGCCAGCGCAACGGCGGAGACGCTCACCGACGCGCAGGCCGCCCAGGCCTTCTTCGAGGCTGTCCTGGCCGGCAACGAGAAGGCTGCCGCCCAGGTGGCCACCCCGGCAGCGGTGGCGGTGTTCGATCCCTGGGAGCCGGCTCCCGAGCGCACCTTCACGATGGAGGACGCCGGGGGCGTCTTCTACATCTCCTCGGCCGGCATCCCCTCGCGTTGCGTCGTCGCCGACGCCAAGGTGCAGAAGTGCTCGCCCGGTTCGACCGTCGCGGAGTCGGCTCCCGCCGAGTCACCGTCGGCCGAGCCCACGACCGAATAGCGGGTACGCCGGAGGTGAACGCCGTGGGTAACGCCGGTCACGATGTCGCGCACGGCGGCGTGTCGGCCGCGGCTGGCCCTGAGTGCTTTGCGATGTTGGTCCCCATGAGGACGACTCGACGTGCCTGAGCTGGTCATCGAGACCTCGGGACTCCGCAAGGTCTACGGCTCCGTGCGTGGTCGAACCGTCGCCCTGGACGGGCTCGACCTGGCGGTGCCCGCCGGTGGCGTGCACGGCTTCCTGGGACCCAACGGCTCCGGCAAGACCACCACCATCCGGTTGCTCCTGGGCCTGGCCCGACCCACCGCCGGGGAGATGCGGCTCTTCGGCCTCAAGGTCCCCCACCAGCTCCCCCACGTGATCGACCGGGTCGGGGCCATAGTTGAGGCCCCGCAGTTCGCGCCCTCGATGTCGGGCCGCAAGAACCTCCAGCTGCTGGCGCGGGCGATCGGCGTCCCGCGCAGGACCGTCGACTCCACGCTGCAGCAGGTGGGCCTCGAGGATCGTGGGCGTCACCACTTCGGCGGCTACTCCCTGGGCATGCGTCAGCGGCTCGCGATCGCCGCCACCCTGCTGAAGAGCCCGGACCTGTTGATCCTGGACGAGCCGACCAACGGGCTCGACCCTGCGGGGATCCGCGACATCCGGGACATGATCCGCGGGCTCGGCGAGTCCGGCGTGACGGTGCTGCTCAGCTCGCACAACCTCGCCGAGGTGCAGCAGGTCTGCCACTCGGTCTCGATCATCGACGAGGGCCGGCTGCTCACCAGCGGCGCGGTCCAGGACCTGCTGGGCGAGAAGGTCTCCCGGACCCGGGTCGGTGTCCACAACCCGGCCGGGGCCGTCCGCGCCCTCGAGGCAGCGGGGTACGCCGTCAGCAGGCACTCCGACCACCTCGAGGTCGAGGGACACGACCAGCCGGAGCAGATCACCCGGTTGCTCGCCGACGCCGGGATCTACGTCCACGAGCTCAGCGCCGTCCGCCCCACCCTGGAGTCCTTCTTCCTCCAGCTCACCGGGCGCAGGCAGGCCGCGGCTGCTGCCGGCTCCGAGGAGGAGGCGTCCTGATGCGACTGCTGCTCGTGGAGCTCGCCCGGTTCCGGTCGCGTCGGGTGATCGCCGCCCTGGTGCTGCTCGTCGCCGTCTTCGCCGCGGTCGTCGCCGGCGTGACCGCCTACGACACCAGGCCACTCACGCAGACCGACCGCACCGAGGCGGCTGCCCAGGCAGACCTGGAGAGCCAGCGCTCCGAGCTGCGGGCCGAGGTGCGGGCCTGCCAGGCCGACCCGACGAGCTATCTCGGACCCGACGCCGACGCCCAGGAGTGCACTGAGCTGCTCGTTCCCGACGCGGAGAGCTACTACCCCCGTGCGCCACTCGACCTCGGGTCCGCCCTCGGCGGTCGTGGGCTACCGCTGGCACTGGTGGTCGCGGGGCTGATGGTGATCATCGGCGGCACGTTCGCCGGGGGTGACTGGTCCTCCGGCTCGATCGCCACCCAGCTGCTGTTCGAGCCTCGACGAAACAAGGTCTGGTTGGCGAAGGCCGGAGCGGTGACCGTCTCCAGTGCGGTCGTCGCGACCGTGGTGCTCGCCGGGTTCTGGCTTGCGCTGTTCGCGCTGGCCGAGGCACGTGGGATCAGCGTGCCGGCGACCGATGTCGACCACGTGCTGTGGCACGTCGTACGCGCCGTCGGCCTGGCGACCGGTGCCGCGCTGGGCGCGTTCGCGCTGACGATGGTCTTTCGGCACACGGTCGCCACGATGGCGTTGCTGTTCGTGTACGCCGTGGGCGGGGAGATCGTCGTCAACCTGCTCCCGCTCCAGGGGTCGGGCCGTTGGTCGGTGGGCAACAACGCCTACGGCTGGCTCGCCACCCGCCACCGCTACTTCGACGCCACCATCGAGTGCACCCCCGGCGAGCGCTGCGGCTCCATGCAGCTGATGACCCATCTGGAGTCGGGGCTGTTCCTGGGCGCGCTGCTGATCGTGGCCGTCATGGTCTCCGTGGTGTGGTTCCGCCGCCGGGACGTCTGAGGCTGCGCCGGTTCGGCTCGACGACCCCGCCCGACGTACAGTGGCCGGCGTGACTCAAGCTCCTCAGACCACCTCCCAGACCCCCTCGGCCGAGGTCGTGCCGGAGGGCCGCAAGCTCCTCCGTCTGGAGGTGCGCAACGCCCAGACGCCGATCGAGAAGAAGCCGGAGTGGATCAAGACCCGGGCCAAGATGGGCCCGGAGTACACCGCGCTCCAGAACCTCGTGAAGTCCGAGGGTCTGCACACGGTGTGCCAGTCGGCCGGCTGCCCGAACATCTTCGAGTGCTGGGAGGACCGCGAGGCCACGTTCCTGATCGGTGGCGACCAGTGCACCCGACGCTGCGACTTCTGCCAGATCGACACCGGCAAGCCCCAGCCTCTCGACCGCGACGAGCCGCGCCGGGTCGCGGAGTCGGTGCAGAAGATGGAGCTGCGCTACGCCACCATCACCGGCGTCGCCCGCGACGACCTGCCTGACGGCGGCGCCTGGTTGTACGCCGAGACCGTGCGCGCGATCCACGAGCTCAACCCCGGCACCGGGGTGGAGAACCTGATCCCCGACTTCAACGGCCAGCCCGACCTGCTCGCCGAGGTCTTCGAGTCCCGCCCCGAGGTGCTGGCCCACAACGTGGAGACGGTGCCGCGGATCTTCAAGCGGATCCGCCCCGCGTTCCGCTACGACCGGTCCCTGGACGTGATCACCCAGGCCCGTGCGTTCGGGCTGGTCACCAAGTCCAACCTGATCCTGGGCATGGGCGAGACCCGCGAGGAGATCTCCCAGGCACTGGTCGACCTGCACGCGGCCGGGTGTGAGCTGATCACGATCACCCAGTACCTGCGCCCCTCCCCGCGTCACCACCCCGTCGAGCGGTGGGTCAAGCCCCAGGAGTTCGTCGAGATGGCCGCCGAGGCCGAGGAGATCGGTTTCGCCGGAGTGCTCTCCGGTCCCCTGGTGCGGTCCTCCTACCGCGCGGGCCGGCTCTACCAGCAGGCCATGGACGCACGCGCGTCCGTGCCGGCCGTCTGAGACACTTCACCGTCGTTCCCTCACCGCTCCAGCAACACGAAGGCACTCCGCATGGCGAAGCAGGACAAGGCTCCCAAGGCCCCGAAGGCACCCAAGAAGCCGAAGGGACCCAAGAAGCCCAGCCGGATCAAGCAGATCCGGCAGAGCTACACGATGACCAAGAAGTCCGACCCGAAGATCGGGCTCGTCCTCCTCGGCGTGTTCCTGCTCGCGGGCCTGGCTGCTTTCGCGGTGATGCTGCTCATCTTCGGGACGTTGTTCTTCTCGATCACCTTCGGCGTCCTCGTCGGCCTGCTGGCCGCCCTGATCATCTTCGGGCGTCGGGCCCAGCGCGCCGCGATCACCCAGATCGAGGGCCGGCCGGGCGCCGCCGCCGCGGCTCTGGGGATGCTGCGCCGCGGCTGGAAGGTGGACCCGGCCATCGCGGTCAACAAGCAGCAGGACGTGATCACCCGCGTCGTCGGCCCGCCCGGCATCGTGCTGATCGGTGAGGGCAGCCCCACCAGGGTGCGGGCCCTGCTCACCGCCGAGCGTCGCAAGCACGAGCGGGTCACCAGCGAGACGCCGCTGCACGAGGTGATCGTGGGCCACGACCCCGGCCAGGTGCCGCTCGCCAAGCTGGTCCGCCACGTCACCAAGCTCGGCAAGAACCTCAAGGGCGCGCAGATGACCGACGTGCTCGCCCGGATCAGGGCCCTGGACGCCAACCGCTCCGCGATCCCGATGCCCAAGGGCCCGATGCCGACGTCGATGAAGGGCATGCGCGGCCACCAACGCGGCCGCTGACCGTTTCCGGGGTCAGCCCACCCGGCTGAGCAAGTCGATCCGCTCGAGCCAGGCGGTCGCGCCGAGATCGGCGTACGTCGCTCGAGCGGCCTCGAGCAGCGGGGCGGCATCGAGAGCGCGTCCCTGCCCGACCAGCCAGCGCGCAAGCTCCTCCTGGGCCAGGGCGCGGTCCGGGACGGCCCCGTAGGTCTCCAGGCCGGCGATGCCGAGCCGGGCGTCGGTCTCGGCGGTCGGGAGGTCGGTGCCCTCGCGCAGACCCAGCAGCCCAGCGAAGGTGCGTTCGTAGGCACGCAGACCCGCGATGTCCAACCCCCTCGGCGCCCCCGCCAGCTGCGAGAGCACCCCGCGGACGAACTCGCGGTCGTCGACCTCGAGGGCGAACCACACCAGCCGGGGCATCTGGACCGGGTAGTCGTCGGTGAGGCCGGCGTCGGCGATGCTCAGCTCCAGGCATTCACGGGCCAGCTGCATCGCCTGCGCATGATCGCCCGCTGTGAAGCTCTGGTGGGCGCGGACGATCTTGTCCCACGACCGCCAGTTGAGCTCTTCGAACGTGCCGGTTGGCTCGGGCACGAACCTCGGGAGTCCTGCCGCTCCTCGCCAGAGGTCGGTGGCGAACATCAGCACCTGGTCCGGGCCGGCGATCGACTCCCACTCCTCGGCGAGGTGTCGCAGCAGCTGCTCGTGCTCACGCCACTGCCCCGCCACCCAGAGCATCGTGGCCGTGTTGCAGTCGATCTGCCAGACCACCAGGCCGTGCTGTCGACCGATCGAGCTGCACTCCCTGACCAACGCCAGCCCCTCGGGGAGGTTGTGCAGGCGCGAGTTGAGGCTCTGGTTGAGCATCGCGGTGGTCAAGTGCTGCCAGTGGGCGCCGGCACGCGCGAGCTCGACGACCTCGCGCATCAGAGCGCTCGAGGCTCGCGAGGATCCACGCTGGGCCTGGTGCAGGGCGAAGAACCGCATCGCCGCCATGATGATCACCGGGTCGCCGCACACGTCGGAGAGCCGGAGCGCCTCGGCGGCGTACCAGATGACTTCCTTGGGGTCCTGGTCCAAGTTGTTCATCGCCTGCGCGATCACGATCGCAAGTCGCGCCTGGACATCCTCCGCGCCGGAGGTCTCGACCAGGGACTGCCAGGCGGGCTGCGCCACCTGAAGCCCCTCCCGGGGTTCACCGGCCACGGTGTACGACCGAGCAACGAGGCTGGCGGCACGGGCGGACTCGATGGCCGCTCCGTGCGCCACGAAGATCTGGTGGGCGCTTCGCGCATGTTTGAGCGTCATCGGGAAGTCGGACATCGCCTCGGCCGCCTGCCCGGCCCGCAGCAGCGCCTTCGCCTTCTCGATCGGTTCGTCCATCAGGTCGGCGGCCTGTCGGAACGCACCCACCGCGGTCGACAGCGCGCCGAGCCCCGCGGCTCGCTCTCCCGCGACCAGCAGCAACGCGGCGGCGCGGCGACCGAGCTCAGGGACATCAGGATCGTCGCTGCCCCCGGCCTCGATGGCATCGATCAGGTGCTGGGCCGCGATCATGCTCAGGTCACCGGTGCCTCCGCCGGCACGTTCCAGGTGCCCGGCAACCGCGAGGTGGCGCTCCTTGCGTGCGCGTCGGCTGAGCGTGGAGTAGGCGACCTGCCGCACCACCGTCTGCACGAAGCGCAGGTGACCACGCTCGGCGGAGAACCGGTCGACGTCGGTGCCGATCAGCTCCTTGCGCTTCAGGGATCCCAACACCTGGTCGAGCGCGACGACGTCGCGGCACAGGAACTCGATGCCCTCGCGCGGGAAGGTCATGCCGAGCACGCTGGCGTCGGTGACCACCCGACGCTCCTCGGCCGAGAGCGCGTCCAGACGCGAGGCGACCAGGGCGTGCAGTGAGGGTGGAGCCGCGATCTGCTGGAGGTCGACCACAGCGTCGGGAGCAACGACGTAACGCCCCCCCTCGGGGCGCACGATCTCGCGGTCGATCAGGGTGCGCACGGTCTCGACGGCGTACAGCGGAATGCCCTCGGAGCGCGCGACCAGGGCGGCGCGGGCCCGGTCGCTGAGCCCGTCGACCAGCCCGGAGACCAGCGCGTCCATGGCCGCGTCGTTGAGCGGCTCCAACGGCACCCGGGTGGCACGGCGTCCGGCGATCCCCGGGTGCTCGTCCAGAAGCTCGGGGCGCGCGAGCAGGAGGACGAACGCAGGGACCCTGGCGTTGCTGACGAAGTGCTCGAGGAAGTCGACCAGCCCCTGGTCGGCGTACTGCGCGTCGTCGATCATCAGCGAGACCGCCTCGGCATCGGCACCGAGGCGCTCGAAGAAGGTGGTCCATGCGGCGAAGAGGTCCTCGCGAGTGAACTCACCATGGGCACCACCGACGAGTGCGACCAGCCGAGGGCCCAGCCACGCGCGCTCCTCAGCGACCGGCACCCACTCCACCAGCGCCGACTCGACGCGTTCGGCCAGGTCGGCGTCGGCGACGTCGTCGACCAGGCCCAGACGGGTACGCATCGCTTCTGCCAGCGCCCAGTAGGCAACGCCGTCGCCGTAGGACAGGCAGCGGCCCCGGTGCCACCTGATCGAGGTCTGCAGCGCGCTGCTGTACTTCTCGAACTCCCAGCCCAGCCGGCTCTTGCCGCTGCCGGCCTCACCGTCGAGGATCACCAGCCGGGGGCGGCCAGACTCCACGGTGGCGTGGAAGAGCTCCTTGACCATCCGCAGCTCACGCTCGCGACCGGCCAGCGGCGCCTCGAGCCCGTCGACGCGCTGGGTACCGCCGACGGCGGCGACGACCGTGCCGACGCGGTAGAGCTGCATCGGCTCGGCCTTGCCCTTGAGCTCGTGCAGGCCGACGTCGACGTGGGTGACGGCCGCCGCGGTGAGGCTGCGGGTGGTCGCGTCGACCCAGACCTCCCCGGGGGCAGCGGCTCCCTGGACCCGCGCCGCGGTGTTCACCGCGTCGCCGGCGACCATGCCCTGGTCGGTCGCGCCCAGGTTGGCAGCCACCTCGCCGGTGACCACGCCGGCACGCAGCCGCAGCTGTGGGATCCCGAGCGAGACCCCAAGGTCGGTCACTCCCTCGATCAGCTCCAGGGCCGCACGCACGGCACGCTCGGCGTCGTCCTCGTGGGCCGTGGGCACACCCCACACCGCCATCACGGCGTCACCGATGAACTTCTCGACGGTGCCGCCGTAGCGGCGTACGACGGTGGAGCAGACCTCGAAGTATCGCGAGAGGAGCTCACGGACGTCCTCGGTGTCGCGCGACTCCGACAGCGAGGTGTAGGAGACCAGGTCGGCGAACAGCACCGAGGTCTGACGACGCTCGGCCTGTGGGGCGGTGGTCGTGGCGGCCGGTTGCGCGACCAGCGCCGCCAGTGCTCCGCCGTTGACCGGGGCGCCGCACTTGAAGCAGAACGCGGCGCCGGCGATCAGCTCGCCGCCGCAGGAGTGGCAGGTCGGGGCAGCCTGGGGCGCGCCGCATGCCGGGCAGAACGCAGCCCCGTCAGGCAGCTCCTGGGCGCAAGAACCGCAGTTCACCGATCCCCCATCACCGAGCGTCAGAGGCTCAGTAAATCAGCAGCGGCACCAACCGGGAAGAAGGTCGTCTCAGCGGACGAAGGCGGCCGAATCCGTCCAGAGATCGTGCAGACCGCGGCCACTGTCGGACTTGAAGACCAGGGGCGGGATCACCAGGCAGATCAGCAGGGTGCGGCCCACGGCCGCGAGCAGGCTGAGCGTGCGGCCGTCGGTGCGCAGCACCCGGATGCGGGCGAGCAGCTGGCCGAAGGATCCGCCGGCGAGGGCGGTCAGGAGCGAGGCCTCCAGCGCGAACACGCCCAGGACCCACCAACCCGACTGCGGGTTCGTGAAGTAGCTCTCCGATCCCACGAGGAGGATCGTGACCAGAGTGCTGGCCACCCAGTCCAGCGCCAGGGCGATGATGCGGCGGGGCCACGAGGCGTAGTCAGGCACTGCCGGAGCCTATCGGGACGCCGGGTGCGCCCTGGTTCACCATGGACCTCTGTTACATGCCGGAAACAATGTGGATACGGTCGTGCAACGGCCTGTCCGTAGGTTCACCTCGTCGTGCTGCAACGTTGCCGCGCGCCACACTCACCATTTCCACGCGGTCGCCGGTGCGACCAAGGAGGACTAATGTTCCAGAACAGCGAAGAGCTGCTGAAGTACATCAAGGACGAGGACGTCGCCATGGTCGACGTTCGCTTCTGCGACCTGCCTGGCGTGATGCAGCACTTCACGGTGCCTGTGTCCTCGTTCGACCAGTCCGTGTTCGACGACGGCCTTGCCTTCGACGGCTCGTCCATCCGCGGCTTCCAGGCCATCCACGAGTCGGACATGTCGTTGTTCCCCGACCCGACCACGGCCTACATCGACCCCTTCCGCGTCGCCAAGACCCTGGTCGTGAACTTCTTCATCCACGACCCGATCACCGGCGAGGCCTACTCGCGCGACCCGCGCAACATCGCTCGCAAGGCGATGGCCTACATGCAGAGCACGGGCATCGGCGACACGGCGTACTTCGCGCCCGAGGCCGAGTTCTACGTCTTCGACTCGGTGCGCTTCGAGACCAAGGCCAACGCCGGGTACTACCACATCGACTCCGAGGCCGGCGCCTGGAACAGCGGTTCAGAGGACAACAACCGTGGTTACAAGGTCAAGTACAAGGGCGGCTACTTCCCGGTCGCGCCGTACGACCACTTCGGTGAGCTGCGCGACGAGATGGTCATCGAGATGGAGCGCGCCGGGCTGCACGTCGAGCGCGCCCACCACGAGGTCGGCACCGCCGGCCAGGCGGAGATCAACTACCGCTTCTCCGAGCTGTTGCAGGCCGCCGACGACGTGATGAAGTTCAAGTACCTCGTCAAGAACGTCGCCTGGCGCAACAACAAGACCGCGACCTTCATGCCGAAGCCGATCTTCGGCGACAACGGCTCGGGGATGCACTGCCACCAGTCGATCTGGAACGACGGCGTGCCGCTGTTCTACGACGAGACCGGGTACGCCGGGCTCTCCGACATGGCCCGCCACTACATCGGCGGCATCCTCAAGCACGCGCCGTCGCTGCTGGCCTTCACCAACCCGACGGTGAACTCCTACCACCGCCTGGTGCCGGGCTTCGAGGCCCCGATCAGCCTGGTCTACAGCCAGCGCAACCGGTCCGCCTGCGTGCGGATCCCGATCACCGGCTCGAACCCGAAGGCCAAGCGGATCGAGTTCCGCTGCCCCGACCCGTCGGCCAACCCCTACCTCGCCTTCTCGGCGTTGTTGCTGGCAGGCCTCGACGGCATCCAGAACAAGATCGAGCCCGCCGAGCCGGTGGACAAGGACATCTACGAGCTGCCGCCGGACGAGATGGCCAACATCGCCCAGGTCCCGACGTCGCTGAACGCGGTCCTCGACTCCCTCGAGGCCGACCACGACTTCCTGACGGTGGGCAACGTGTTCACGCCCGACCTGATCGAGACCTGGATCGACTACAAGCGCGTCAACGAGATCCTGCCGGTGCAGCAGCGCCCGCACCCGCACGAGTTCGAGCTCTACTACGACATCTGATCGACACAGAGGTCGTCCGGACGGCGGCTGACCTGGGCATGTCCTTCGACATCCCAGCGTCAGTCGCCGTTGGTCGTTCCCACCAGCGGGGAGACGGGAGCGAGAGCACGAAGTGGCACGACCATGGCGACGCTGGCGGCCGGACCGGTGAGAGCGAGGCTGGTGTCATAGACGACCGCTGCTGTGTCGGTGCCATCCCGGCAGCCGCCAGCTCGAGGAAGGTCAAGCACCCCAGGACGACCGGCGGGACCAGTCGATACTCGCCATCAGTGCTGGCCTCCCTCCCGAGCATCCCAGGCTCGACCGTGATCGAGGCGGGTCCGCGCGGCCGGAGAGCGTCACGAACCAGGTGATGGAGCCCAGATCGCACAGGGGTGCGGCATGCGTGCTCAGGCAGGACCATCTTTGTGGCGCCATCCGGGGCAGACATCAGCGCCCCCTGCGTCCCACGCCGCCGTCAAGCCTGTGACGAACCGGCTCCGGCCTCCGGCTGACGAGGCGTCCCCAGGACCAGCCGGGCGTCCAGGGCCACCACGCCGGAGCTCCCGGCCAGCACCGGGTTCAGCTCCATTTCCACCAGCTCGGGGTGGGTCACGGCGAGGTGGGAGACGCGGGAGACCGTCTCCGCCAGCGCGTCGAGGTCGACCGGCTCCCGTCCCCGGGCACCGAGGAGCATGGGGGCCGCGCGAAGTGAGAGCAGCAGACGACGCGCACCGGCCACCGAGACCGGGGCGATCGCCAGTGCGGTGTCGGCGAGCACCTCCGCGAAGACACCACCGAGTCCCACCATCAGCACCGGACCGAAACGGGGGTCGCGGACGCAGCCGAGGATGATCTCCACCCCTGTCGCGGCGTCCACCATCGACTCCAGCGAGACCGCGGGAGGGTCGAGTCGGCTCACCATGTCGGCGTACGCCGCTCGCACCGCTGTCTGGTCGCGCAGCCCGAGCACCACGCCGCCTCCCTCGGACTTGTGCTCGCGTCCCAGTGCCTTGAGCACCAGCGGGAAGCTCAGCGCCGGGTCGGCGAGCGCAGTCCTCGAGCTCCGCGTCGTCATGCACCCTCCGAGCGGCCGGGAACACCACCCCCGCGCTGGCGAACAGCCGCCGCGCTCCGGCGTACGACGTGTCGGTCACCGGTTCGCCGGCAGGTGGGACGACCAGGTCCTCTAGCTCGTCGTCGTCGGTCTCCACGAGCCCGGCGAGCACGGCAGCCGCGCGGTCGATGTCTCGGTGCACGGGGATCCCTGCACCACGCAGCAGCGAACCCGTCTGCCCGTCGGGGCGGATGGTCTGCACGACCACCGGCTTGAGCTGCGCTGCGATGACGTCCGCCATCACCCGGGCGGCGGCAATCTCGAGCGGGGCGAGCTCGGAGGTCTGAGTGGAGTAGGTGCCGAAGTACCCGGTGACGAGCACGCCGTCAACCTCCTCGCACGCGAGCAACGTGGCCATCGTTCGGACGTAGGTCATCGGGTCCCGCTCCCCCGCGCCCGCCAGGTCGACCGGGTTGGTCACCGTGGAACCGACACTGAGCTGAGCGCGCAGCAGGACGCCGGCCTCCTCGGAGAGCACCGGTGTCTCCAGGCCGACCGCGGCCAGGGCGTCACCCGCGATCGCGCCGTGCCCACCACCGTCGGTGAGGACCGCGGCGTCCCGCCCTCGCATCCGACGACCGGAGAGCAGTCCCTGCAGCAGATCGGCCATCTGCGTGGGGTTGTCGACCCGATGAGCTCCCGCCGCAACGCAGGCTGCGTCGACCACCTGATAGGCGCTGGTCAACGATCCGGTGTGGGAGACGGCGCTGCGGACGGCAGCGGCGGAGCGGCCCGGCGCCATCAGCACGACCGGCTTGCCCACCGCCCGCAGAGCTCGAGCCACCGAGATGAAGGCGCGTCCGTCCACGACGTCCTCGGCGTAGATCCCGACAGCGCGCGTGGCCTCGTGGTCGAGGCAGGACGCCATCAGGTCCACCACCGACAGGTCGGCCTGGTTCCCCAGCGAGACGAACCGCGAGACCCCGAGTCCCCGATCCTCCAGCAGAGCGGCGAGGTCGAGCACCACGTTGCCGCTCTGGCTCAGCACCGCCACCTCGCCCACCGGCAGCAGGTCGTGGGTCAGCTGGAGGCTGGTGCTGGTGTCCACCAGACCCAGGCAGTTCGGCCCGACGAGCACCGAGCCGCTCGCGCGCACCAGACGCACCACCTCCTGCTCCACCCGGGCACCGTCGGCTCCGAGCTCGGAGAGGCCGGCGGTGATCACCACCACGGACCGGGCTCCGGCCTCGACCGCGGCCCTCGTGGTCTGCACGAGCTCGTGCGCGGGAACGCAGACGACGACCAGGTCCAGCGGTTCACCCAGCTCCGCTCGGGCCTCCACCAGCGTGCGGTGCGTACGGCGTCCCAGCACTTCGGATCCACTGCGGTTCACCAGCAGCACCGGCCGCTCCCCGCTGGACTCGAGGGCGCGCCGGGCGAGGATGTTCCCCCACTTCGACGGGTCGGCGCTCGCGCCGACCACCGCGATCGAACCCGGGTCGAACAAGGCGGCCAGCGACCGTCCGGTCGCTGCTGCAGTGCCGGGTCCTGACAGTGAGCGGGCCTGCTGAGAGCACCCTTGACGCCTCATCTCGCGGAGCCTAGCGTCACTGACTGACTGAACAGTCAAGTTTTCTGAAGAACTTGTGCCCGAACACCTGCAGCGGGAGGAGCCCGGTGTCCAGCGCCCGCCGAGCCGACTCCCCTCGACCCAACCAGCGCGCCCTCGCCGCGGCGGACGCCCGGCACCGGATCCTGGAGGCCACGGTCGAGTGCATCGTCCGCGACGGCCTGGCCAACGTGCGGATGGCTGCGATCGCCGAGGAGGCCGGAGTCTCCTCCGGGCTGCTGCACTACCACTTCGACACCAAAGAGCAGCTCTTCGTGGAAGTGCTGAACCACGCGCACCACGCCTCCGCGAGCCTCAGCGAGCAGGCCCTGGCTGGAGCCGGCGACCATCCCGCCCAGCGCCTGTCCGCCTTCCTGGAACGGTGCCTGCCCAGCAATGCGCGCCTCACCGAGGACTGGCTGCTCTGGCACGAGCTGACCCTGCTCTGCATCCGGCAACCGGACATGGCCGAGGTGGGCGCCGAGCTCTATGACGACTTCTACGCTGCCGTTGCCGGCATCATCGCCGAAGGCATCGAGGCGGAGGTCTTCGCACCGGCGATCTCGACCCGGAAGGTCGCCGCGATGGCCGTGGCGCTGTGCGACGGCCTCGGCGCCCGCCTGGTCGCCCACGACCCGCAGCTGAGCCTCGAGGACGCTCGGGTCACCATCGCCGCCACGGTCGGCATGCTGGTCGGCCACTCCGGCCCGCTGCCGTCACCGGCCCCGGGTCTGCGGGTCGATGACTCGGAGCACCAGAACACCCAGGAGAGGCAGGTGCGCTGATGGAGTTCGGTCTCGACGACGAGCAGCGCAGCATCGTGGAGGTCACCCGCTCGTTCGTGCAGCGCGAGCTCTACCCCCACGAGGCGGAGGTCGAGCGCACCGGCGTACTCCGTCACGAGCTGGCCGAGCAGATCAAGGACAAGGCCCTCCGGACCGGGCTCTTCGCTGCCAACATGCCCGAAGAGGTCGGCGGCGCCGGACTCGACACCGTGACCTGGGTGCTCTACGAGAAGGAGCTCGGCAAGGCCAGCTACGCCCTGCACTCCTGCATCGGTCGGCCGTCCAACATCCTCTTGGCCGGCACCGAGGCCCAGAAGGAGCGCTACCTCCACCCGAGCATCAGCGGCGTACGCCGGGACTGTCTCGCGCTCACCGAGCCCGACGCGGGCTCGGACCTGCGGGCCATGCGGACCCGGGCCGTCAGGGATGCCGACGGCTGGCACATCAAGGGCACCAAGCACTTCATCAGCCACGCGCAGGAGTCCGACTTCGTGATCCTGTTCGCGGTGACCGGCGAACCCGATGACGGGCCCAAGGCGATGTCGACCTTCCTCGTCGACCTCGACACCCCCGGAGTGGGCGTGCACCAGGGCTACCGCAACGTCTCGCACCGCGGCTACACCAACGCGATCCTCGACTTCGACTGCCACGTGCCCGCCGAGGCGTTGCTGGGCGAGGAGGGCAAGGGCTTCGACCTGGCCGGCACCTGGCTCGGCAGCACGCGACTGCAGGTGGCCGCGACCTGTCTCGGCCGGGCCGAGCGCGCCTTGGACCTCGCCGTGCGGCACGCCGCCGACCGGGTCCAGTTCGGTCAGAGGATCGGGCGCTTCCAGGGGGTCTCGTTCAAGCTCGCCGACATGGCCCTGGAGCTGCGGGCCGCCGAGCTGCTCACCCTGGAGGCGGCCTGGAAGTACGACCACGGGCTCGCCACGGACTCCGACATCGCGATGGCGAAGCTCAAGGCGACCGAGGTGCTCGCGATGGTGGCCGACGAGGCGATCCAGATCCACGGCGGCATGGGGCTGATGGACGAGCTGCCCCTGGAACGGATCTGGCGCGACGCCCGCATCGAACGCATCTGGGACGGCACCTCGGAGATCCAGCGGCACATCATCTCCCGATCCCTGCTCCGTCCGCTGGGAGCGTGAGCGCGCGATGACCGACGGAGGAAACGTGAGCGAATCAGTGCAGCTACGGCGCGAGGGAGGCATCCTCGAGGTCACGCTGGACCGCCCCAAGGCCAACGCGATCGACCTCGCCACCAGCAGGGTGATGGGCGAGGTCTTTGCAGAGTTCCGCGACGACCCCACGCTGCTCGTCGCGATCCTGCGCACGGCCGGGGAGAAGTTCTTCTCGGCCGGGTGGGACCTGAAGGCTGCGGCGGGTGGTGACGCGGTGGACGGCGACTACGGAGTCGGAGGCTTCGGCGGCCTGCAGGAGCTCCCCGGGCTCAACAAGCCGGTGATCGCGGCCGTGCACGGTCTCGCCCTGGGTGGCGGCTTCGAGCTCGCTCTGTCCTGCGACCTGATCTACGCCTCGAGGTCGACCCAGTTCGGCCTGCCGGAGATCAACGCCGGCACGCTGGCCGACGCCGCCACTATCAAGCTGCCGAAGCGGATGCCCTACCACGTGGCGATGGAGCTGCTGCTGACCGGACGCTGGATGGGGGCCGAGGAGGCCCACCGGTGGGGCGTTGTCAACGCGGTGCTGGACGACCAGGACGGGGTGGTGCAGCGCGCCTGGGAGGTGGCCCGGAAGCTGGAGTCGGGTCCCCCGCTGGTCTTCGCCGCAATCAAGGAGGTCACCCGAGCCGCCGAGGGAGCACCGTTCCAGGAGGTTCTCGACCAGGTCACCCAGCGGAGATTGGGGACCGTCGACACGCTCTACGGCTCCGAGGACGGCCTCGAGGGGTTCAAGGCCTTCGCGGAGAAACGACCACCGGTGTGGAAGGGCCGCTGACGGGGTCTAGGACTCCGCGGTCGTGTGCCCGCTCCGCTGCACCAACCAGCCACCCACCACAAGCAGCGCACCCAGGGCGAGGAAGCCCAGGTCCCACCCGAGCTGGTGCGGGCCGCTGCGAACGTGGTGGATGCCCAGGACGTGGTGGTCGACCACGCCCTCGACCAGGTTGAACACCCCCCACCCAACCAGGACCCACCCCCACAGCGCGCGAGAGGTCCAGACCCGGCCGCGCGTGTCCCGGACCCGGGCCCAGAGCACGGCGACACCGATGACGACCATGACCCAAGTGAACGCGTGGAAGAACCCGTCCCAGAGGGTGTTCATCTCCAGACCGGCGACCGTGTAGCGCGAGAAGAAGCGGACTCCGACGTGGTCGGTGTCCGTCGAGGTCAGCATGTGGTGCCACTGCAGGATCTGGTGGAGCAGGATCCCGTCGACGAAACCCCCCAGGCCCACCCCCAGGAGGATGCCGGGCGCCTTCAGACTGGGAAGGCGTGACTCCGCGGAAGCCGAGGGACGATCCGCGGAAATCGGACGCGAGGTCATGGCCACTCCTTTCGACACGCGTGCAGGTGTACCCGCGTGAACTCGTTCCAACCCTGTCGCGCCTCTGTGTGCCAGGTCCGTGGTTCCTGGTCCCCGCACATCGGGCGGAGCGCGCGGGCTGGAAGGTCGAGCTGTTCAGGCCGTCAGCAGAAGCAGCACGTCGACCAGTGCGATGCCGATCGCCGCACGGAAGGGTGCGTGACCGCGACGTCTGGTCGCCACGACCGACAGGGCGGCGACGGCAGCGAGCGCCACGAGCGACCCTGGACGGGTCGGCCCAGCTCCGAGGGCGACCACCACCGAGCCCGTTGCGAGCACGGTGGTGGCTACCACCGGCAACCATCGAGCACCGATGCGGTGCGGCAGACCGCGCACCGCTGTGGCTTCGTCGTCTGCCAGGTCGGGCAGCACGTTGAGCAGGTGCGCTCCGACCCCGAGCAGCGCCCCCGCCAGCGGTTGCCACCAGAGCGGAAGCTCCGCGGGTTGGGCGGACAGGGCCACGAAGACCACCAGTCCGCCGAAGGAGACGGCGTAGGGCGCCCACGACCAGACGGTCGACTTCAGCCGCAGGTTGTAGGCCCACCCCGAGACGACGGTCAGCAGGTGGACGACGCCGGCGGCCGAGCCACACGCAAGGGACAGCGGTACGACGGCCAGCACCGCCACCCCGCACGCAAGTCGTACCGTGGCGATGCTGAGCTCACCGGTGGCCAACGGCTTGTCCGACCGACACACCTCACGGTCACGTGCCTGGTCGATCAGGTCGTTGGACCATCCGATCGAAAGCTGGCCGGCTAGGACCGCCAGCCCGACGAGCAGCACCCGTTGAGGTGACAGGTCGGTAGCGACCGCCAGCAGCACGGCAAGCAGCACGACCGCGAGCGCCGGGCCGGGGTGTGCAGCACGGAGCAGGGGCGGGACCCTCATCAGCAGGCAGCCGGAGGCAGTGCTGACGTCGGTCGCCCCGCGCTTCGCAACGGATCGGCGGGGAGCAGCTCGACCTGTTCCCGGCACCACGGGCTGATGACGCGCCGACCTTCGAGGACGTCGGCACGGAAGCCCGCCCAGTCGACCCACTTCGCCTCCGCCACCTCGGTGGGGTCGGGCGCCAACGGATCCGAGGTCGAGGCAACGTAGACAGGACACATCTCGTTCTCGACCACGCCGTTGCCCATCACCGCCCGGTAGCGGAAGGTCGGCAGTATCAGCGTGACACCTACGGCGCGGACCCCGACCTCGTGGAGCACCCGGCGTCGTACCGCATCGACCATCGCCTCACCGGGCCCGGGATGGCCGCAGACGCTGTTGGTCCACGCCCCGGGCCAGGTCTTCTTGGTGACGGCCCGCCGGGTCATCAGCAGCCGACCGTCGGTGTCGAAGAGATAACAGGAGAACGCCAGGTGCAACGGCGTGTCCGCGTGGTGCACACCCTGCTTGGGAGTGGCGCCCACGGCGCGTCCGTCCTCGTCGAGGAGGACGACGAGCTCCTCGGTGCTCATGCCGGCCTCGCGAGCTGGTTGACGACCAGCTCGAAGACGGCAGGCATCCTCGCCGCCGCGGGCACCACCTGGCTGCGCAGCGCGGGATGCCGCGACGCTGTCAGCAACCCGTGCGTCAGCAGGTTGTGCCGCCATCCGAGTCGGTGCCAGGCGAGCTCGTAGTCGCCCGGGCGCCCTGCCCGCACCGCCGCCACGGCGGCCCGGGCCTGCGCCAACCCGAGTGCGATGCCCTCACCGGTGAGGGCATCGACGTAACCGGCGGCGTCGCCGACGAGGAGCACCCGTCCCGCGACCCGGCGTCGAGAACGTTGCCGCAACGGTCCCGCCCCCCGGACCTCATCGACCGCATATCCCTGCAGTCGGTCGGCCAGCGCCGGGAAGTCCTCGATCAGCGCCGCGAGCGGTCGCCGGTCGTCGCTCAGCACCGCGATCCCGACCTGCTGCTCTCCGACCGGCGTCACGTAGGCCTCCCCCGCTGTCGCCCAGTGCACTTCCACCAGCGAGGTCCAGGGCGCCACCGGGACGTGGCAACGCTGACCGTAGCGACGGTGACCGGTAACCGGGACGTCGAGTCCGAGCTTGCGACGCACCGGGGAGTGCAGTCCGTCCGCGGCGACCAGGTAGCGGGTCGGGTCACCGTCGACCAGGACGTGGTCCTCCCTGGCCTCGATCACGCTCGCGGTCCGTTGCTCCGTGGTCACCCCTGCGTCCTGCACTGCCCGCGTGAGCGCCCGGTGCAACGTCGTACGCCGCACTCCCAGGCCACTTCCGTGCCGGAACCGCGCCTCGACGACCGTGTCTGCGTCGAGGTACCTGATGCCGCTGAGCGACCGACCCTCCACAGCTACTCCGAGGTCGCCCAGAGCAGCGACCGCTCCCGGCATCAAGCCTTCGCCACAAGCCTTGTCGATAACTCCGACGCGGCGCTCGACGATGCCCACGTCGAGGCCGGCGCGGGCAGCGTAGAGGGCAGTGGCCAGTCCGACCGGGCCGCCTCCGACCACCAGCAGGTCACGCATCCACGAGACCACGGGGCAGAGTCCGCAGGGCAGCGTCCTCGGTGCGGATGCGCACCGTGAGCAGGACTGCGTTCAGGACGGTGAACACCACAGCAGTCATCCAGGCCGCGTGCACCATCGGCAACGCCACCCCCTCGACCACCACCGCGATGTAGTTGGGGTGCGGCAGGAAGCGGTAGGGGCCCGAGCGCACCGGCGCCAGCCCGGGAACGACGATCACCCGAGTGTTCCAACGTCGACCCAGGGTGGCGATGCACCACCACCGAAGCGCCTGCGAGGCCCCCACCAGCGCGACCATGGACCACGCCAGAGCCGGTGGCACCGTCGGTTGACGCAACCACGCCTCGACCAGCATCGCCACCAGGAAGCCCGAGTGGAGCACCACCATGAAGGGGTAGTGGCCCTGGCCGGACTCGCGACCACCGCGGGCCAGGCTCCAGGCGGCGTTGCGCTTGGAGACCACGAGCTCGGCCAGGCGTTCCACGCCCACCAGCGCCACCACCACGGTGAAGGCGAGCAGACCGGTCACTGGGCGCCTTGGTCGGACACGGCACGGACCAGCACCAGCTCGGAACAGAAGCCGGGTCCCATCGCCATCAGGATGCCGTAGGACCCCGGGCGCGGGGGTCGATCACGCAGCGTGTCCTTGAAGACGTGCAGCACCGAGGCCGAGGACAGGTTGCCGATCCGCGCCAGGGAGTCCCAGGTGAGCTGAAGCGCCTCCTGCGGCACCTCGAGGGCATCCTGGAGCGCCTCGATCACCTTCGGGCCGCCGGGGTGGCAGACCCACCACTCAATGTCGGCACGGGTCAGGTCGTGGTCGGCGAGAAAGCCGTCGACGTCCCCCCGGATGTAGTGGTTGACCAGCCTGGGGACCTGCGCGTCGAGGACGATCCGCAGCCCCGTGCTGGTGACGTCGAAACCCATCGTGCGTTCGGAGTCGGGGTAGAGCCGGCTGCGGCTGTCCAGCACCTCGACCGCTCCCCGACGCACCCGACGCCACCCCCGCCGCCGCCTGTGGCCACGACCGCTGCGCCGCCGTCGCCGAAGAGGCCGCTGGCGACCAGGTTGGGCACCGACATGTCGTCGCGCTGCACGGTCAGCGAGCACAGCTCGACGGCCACCAGCACCGCCACGTGATCGGGGTGACCGAGCAGGTAGTCGTGCAACCGGGCGATCCCCGCCGCACCTGCCACACAGCCGAGACCGACCAGCGGCATCCGCTTGACGTCGGGACGCAGACCCACCACGCCCGCGATGCGGGCGTCGAGCGACGGCACCGCGAGACCGGTCACCGTCGCGGTGATGACCAGGTCGACGTCGTTGGGCGTCAGGTCGGCGGCCTTCAGTGCGTCGACGAGCGCTCGTGAGCCCAGCTCCACTGCCTGCTCGATGAACAGGTCGTTGGCCTCGGTGAAGCCGTCGAGGTCGGCGTATGCCTCCAGGGGCAGCGCCAGGCTGCGCTGCTCCACACCAGCATTGGCGTGGAAGCGCCGCAACATCTGCACGTCCACCTCACCGTCGGTGATGAACGTCGCGAAGGCTTCGGTGATCTCCGCTTGCGGATAGGTGTGAGCGGGGAGAACTCCGCGTACCGAAAGGATCTGCATGTGAGGGTTCCTTCGTCCAGGATCGTGGATCCTGCGAGTGGGTGGTCTGCCTCTGGCGATTCTGTCACCGAGGCCCCGGCGCCGAGCGAGTTGCCCGGCATGTCCGATCCCTTCCGGCCCCGTCCGCACGCACCTCTTCCGTAAGGTCTAGTCGTGAGTGGACAGTGGCCCGGCGCATGACATCGGCGGATCGATCCTCCGATCACCCCACCGAGCGGCCGCAGATCCCCGGTGAGCTCTGGGTGCTGATCGGCGCGGCGTTCGTGATCGCGATCGGCTTCGGCCTGATCGCCCCGGTGCTGCCGGCGTACGCACGCAGCTTCGACGTCGGGGTCGCCGCTGCCTCGGTGGTCGTCTCGGTGTTCGCGTTCTTCCGGCTGGTCTTCGCCCCGGCGGGTGGTGCTCTGGTCTCCCGGCTGGGCGAGCGACCGGTCTACCTCACCGGTCTGCTCGTGGTGGCTGCCTCCTCGCTGGCCACGGCGTTCGCCCAGTCCTACTGGCAGCTGCTGGTCTTCCGCGGGCTCGGCGGACTCGGGTCGACCATGTTCACCGTCTCGGCGATGGCGCTGCTGGTGCGGCTGGCGCCGCCCAGCATCCGCGGTCGGGTCTCCTCGGCCTACGCCAGCGCGTTCCTGGTCGGCGGAATGCTCGGACCTGTGCTGGGCGGGCTGCTGGCGTCGTTCGGCCTGCGCCTGCCCTTCGTGGTGTACGCCGGCGCGCTGGTCGTCGCCGCCGTCGTGGTCGCCTCCCGGCTCAGCGGGGCGAGCCTGCGCCCCTCGGTCGACCGCCCGCAGCAGCCTCCGATGCTGCTGCGCGAGGCGCTGGGGAGCTCGGCCTACCGGGCGGCGCTGGGATCGGCCTTCGCCAACGGCTGGTGCAACTTCGGTGTGCGGGTGGCCGTTCTCCCTCAGTTCGCCCTCACCGTCTACGACCGTCCCTGGGTCGCCGGGGTGGCGCTCGCGGTCGCCGCCGTCGGCACCGCAGCCACGCTCCAGGTCGCCGGACGACTGGCGGACTCGGTCGGGCGCCGTCCCCTGGTGATCACCGGCCTGGCCGTCACGGCCCTCGGCTTCGGGTTGCTCGGGCTCAGCGGAAGCCTGTGGGTGCTGCTCGTGCTCTCCGGCGTCTCCGGCCTCGGCGCAGGTCTGGTGAACCCTGCCCAGCAGGCCACCGTCGCCGATGTCGTGGGCACGAGTCGCAGCGGCGGCAGCGTGCTGGCCGCCTTCCAGATGGCCCAGGACGGCGGTGCCATCGTCGGCCCGATCCTGATCGGCGTGATCGCGGACCAGGTCGGCTTCGGCTGGGCCCTGGGCGCCACCGCCGTGGTCAGCCTGGTGGCGCTGCTCCCCTGGCTCGGGGCCGCAGAGACCCTGCCCGGTGCGGCTGACGCGTCGGCTGAGAAGTGCTCGGACGGCTGACTCACACCGACCACCCCGTGGCGGCACAGGAGGCTCACAGGCGGGCCGCGGAGGCTCGAGGGCATGGACAAGATCCCCAGTGAACCCCGACTCTCCCGCAGGTCCGCGATCATGCTCTCCCTCGGCGCACTCGCCGCCGCGCCCCTGCTCGAGGCGTGTGGCAGCGGCAGCGGATCGACCTCCACCACCGGTGCGGTGGCGACCGAAAGCTCAACCAGCAGCTCGGCCGGGGCGGGATCGAAGTACCTCGGCTCCTACACCCTCAACGATGCGAAGTTTGGCACCCAGATGACCACCACGGTTGAAGGGAGCACGCGCACCATCAAGACGAACGCCCTGCCGGACACCAAGACCGGCACGTTCCCCAACGCAGGCAACCCCAACACGATCTCCGCGCAGGACAACACCTACACCTTCACCACAGAGCCGACCTTCATCGGTGAGGCCACCCCGGCCCGAACCACGGGGGTCGCCATCAACGGAGTGAAGTTCGAGCCCGGCACCGCTGAGACGGTCACCTGCACCTCCGGTGAGACCTATCGGGTCGAGGCCGTCCAGGAGGCCTACGACCTCGGACTGGACTTCAACAACGCCCACGTCCAGCCTGACGGCGAGTACCACTACCACGGTGTCTCCGAGCTCATGGTCGACGTCTTCGACGGTGGCGAGGACCTCGTCCACGTCGGCTTCGCCGCCGACGGCTACTTGATGTACTACTCCAAGTCCGGGGCCTACAAGCCGAGCTACGTGCTCTCCGCCACACCTCGCACCGGCACCGGATGTGTCGCCTCGAGCGCACTGGGCGGGCAGACGGTCGACGACCTGGAGGGCACCGCTCCCGACGGCACCTACACCTCCGACTACGTCTTCGAGAAGTCCGCAGGCGACCTCGACGAGTGCAACGGGATCACGATCGCCGGCGAGTACATCTACCTGATCACCGACTCCTACCCCTTCGTCGGACGCTGCCTCAACGGTGAGGTCAGCGAGGAGGCCGGACCGCCTCCAGGTGGTGGCCCACTACCCGGACAGTCCCCGTAGCGCAGGTCGGCCCAGTCGGGGCCCCGTCAGGCGCGGGTCAGCGCACCCTCAACCCGCGGCGTCGGCCATCGCGAGGTCCTGACCGTCGGCCGTGTGCGGGTTCTCGTCGATCGCTTCGACCGCCGCGGTGCGCTCCGGGCCGGCGGTGCGGCGTACGTCGAGATGGACGCCGGCAATCATGCAGCGCACCGATCCCCCGGCGAGCTCGATGGTCGGGATGTCCACGGAGACGATCTCGCAGGACTCCTCGATCGCGGCGACCTGGTCCGGTCGCAGGCTGCTCCGTGCCCGGGCGGACATGGCCATGACGTAGCGGCGCCGGCCCTCCGGCGTACGACCGCACAGCTCCACGGCGTTGCCGGCGAAGTCACGGATCTGCTGCTCGGTCAGCTCGACCACGGTCCGGCCGTTGACGGTGAGGCGCTCGCGGACCTCGGCGCGACGCTGCTCGTCGGGGATCATCTCCAGCGCGATCATCGCGACGTCAGTGCCGATGCACGCGATCACGTTGGTGTGGTAGACCGGCACGCCCTCGGAGTCGATGGCGTCGAAGGCCATCGGCTCGTAGCCGAGGTCGGTGCAGAACCTCTCCAGGACGTGGGTGTCGGCCCGGTGGCTGCGTGCGGTGTAGGCGACCCGCGACACGTGGTCCAGGACCATCGCGCCGGTGCCCTCGAGGAAGATGCCGTCGGGCTCCAGGCCGGAGTAGTCGACGATGGTCTGCACCCGGTACTGCGACTTGAGCATCTCCAGGACGTCGGCCCGACGCTCGTGGCGGCGGTTGGAGGCATACATCGGGTAGACCGCGATGTTGCCGCCCGCATGCGTGGAGAGCCAGTTGTTCGGGAACACGCTGTCGGGCCGGGTGTGGTCCTTGTCCTCGAACACGTGCACTCGCACGCCGACGTCGCGCAGCGCCTGGGCGACCGCGTCCATCTCGGCCACGGCCCGGGCGGCGATGGCGTCCTCGGACTGACCCTCGGGCAGGTCCTGCTGGAACGCGTTGTCGGCGGCCGTGGCGGGATTGGGGATGAACCGTTCGGCACGGATCAAGATGACGGCGGAAGGGGCTTGGGCACTCACGAACGCAATCTAGAGCACGCAGGGTGCTCAGGAGTCCGCCACCGCCTCTGGTACGACGGCGACCGTGCTCCTGGCCCGCTCGAGGACCGCTGTCGAGATCGACCCGGCGAGCACCCGGTCGATCGAGCCCCGAGGGTGCCGGCCCACCACGATCAGGTCCCACGTGTGTCCTCGCGGGCTGAGCACCTCGTCGACCAACCCGTGCTGGAGAGTGAGCGTCACCGGCACGTCGGGGTACCTCTCGCTGAAGCCGGCCACCGTCTCGCCGAGGACCACCTGCATCTGCGTGGCCTCGGAGCTCTCGAGCAGCGCACCCGAGGCCTGACGTACCCCTGCAGCCGCGACGACAGCGTCCCAGAAGCAGTGCAGCACGGTCAGGGGCAGCCCGTGCAGCGCGGCCTGGGAGTAGGCGAACTCGATCACCGGCAGGGAGGCTGCGGTGCCGTCGGCGCCCACGATGACGCCGTTGTGCAAGTGCTGGCCCGACGCCGGACGGCACACCACGACGGGGCACTCGGCGTTCGCGCTCACTGCGGCACTCACCGAGCCGAGCAGGATGCTCTTGAGCGTTCCGCGTCCGCGCGACCCCATCACCAGCATGCGGGCCCGGGGCGAGAGCTCGATCAGGGTCGCGCGCGGATCACCGCGCCGGGCGAGCGAGGTCACCGACACCCCGGAGTGCCGTCGTCGCGCGGAGGCGGCAGCGGTGTCGGCCAGGGACCGGACGTCGTCACCCACCGAGACCACCAGCAGGGGGCGGTGCTCCAGCGCCGCCTGCTCCGCCGCCCAGCGCACGGCGCGATCGGCGTGCTCGGATCCGTCGACGGCGACCACGATGCTGCCAGCTGCTAAGTCTTCGCTCACCTGGCCAGTGTGTCGCGACGGGCGGGTGGAGTGTCCCGACGGAGGTCCGGAGCGAGCGGGACCACAGACCCATTGCGCATCGACCTCGTCTGCTTGCCGACGCCCGGCGGCTGCCGGGTTCTCACGGCGCTCCACCGGCACCGTGACCTTCGCCCCTGTCCCCCACGGAGGGGCCGGCGCCATGCTGGGTGCCACGGCAACCGACGGCACAGGGGTGATTTCGTGCAACGCGTAGTGGTGGGAATCGACGGTTCCAAGGACGCGGCGGCGGCACTGGAGTTCGCCGTCACCGAGGCCCGGCTCCACAGTGCCGAGCTCGAGGTCTGGGGCGTCCTGGAGCCCTCTCCCCACGGTCTCGACGAGTCCGAGGCCGTGGCCGACGAGGAACGGTTCCTCAAAGAGCTCCGAGGTGTCGTCGACGGCCTCGGAGCCGATGCCTCCTCGCACTTCCGGGTCGGACGAGGCGGTCCCGCGGCAGTGCTGTCCGCCGCGTGCGCCGACGCCGACCTCCTCGTCGTGGGGTCGCGTGGACGGGGGCCAGTCGCCGGGCTGCTGCTCGGCTCGGTGAGCCGGGCGGTCCTCCACCACGCTCCCTGCTCGGTCGTGGTGGTCCGTCCCGAGGCACCGGCGACCACCTCCCGCGGCCGGGTGGTGGTGGGGGTGGACACCTCACACCACGCGCGGCACGCCCTGCGGGTGGCCGAGCGCGAGGCCCGGGTGCGTGGCGCCGAGCTGCACGCGGTGCACGCCGTGCACTGGGACCACGTCGGTGCCGAGCTGATCGACCCGACCGCCGAGCAGCTGGTCTCCTGGGGAGAGAACCTGGTGCGCACCGAGCTCGAGGCGACCGGGGTCGTCGCGCACTCCGTGGTAGCGCCCGGGACCCCGTCCGACGTACTGGTGCAGCACAGCGGCGAGGCGGACCTGCTGGTCGTAGGCTCGCGCGGCCACAGCCCGCTGGCAGGCATGGCGCTCGGCTCGACCAGTGCCCACTGCGTGCGGCACGCCGCCAGCCCCGTGATGGTCGTGCGTCCCGGAGATGCCGATCGCGGCTGAGATCAGAGCGTGCGATCGCGGAGGCGACGCTTGTCCAGCGCCACCACGAGCGTCGCAACGGTCGCGACCAGGAAGATCCTTCCCCAGGTCTGCGCTCCGAGCGGCTCGGTCTGGAACAGCGTGTTCATGGCGGGCAGGTAGGTGAAGGCCAGCTGGCCCAGAGCCTGGACCGCCACACCGACGAGCAGCCACTTGTTGGTGAAGAACTCGGTCCGCCAGATCGGACGCGTCAACGAGCGGCAGCTGAAGAGGTAGAACGCCTGCACGGTGACGAACACGTTCACCGCGGCGGTGCGGCTCAGCGCCAACGACGCACCGTGGCTCAGCTCGTAGTCGAAGACCCACCACGACCCGATCACGAGCAGGGCGGAGACCAGCACCGTGCGGAAGACCACCGGCCCGGTGAGCAGCGACTTCCGCGGGTCGCGGGGTGGGCGCGTCATGATCCCTGGCTCCTTCGGCTCCCACGCCAGCATCAGGCCGAGGACCACGGCGGTGGTCATGTTGATCCACAGGATCTGGGTCGGCAGGATCGGCAGGCTGGTGCCGAGGAGGATCGCGACCAGGATCACCGCTCCCTCGCCCATGTTGGTGGGCAACGTCCACACGATGAACTTGGTGAGGTTGTCGAAGACGCCGCGGCCCTCCTCGACCGCCGCCACGATGGTGGCGAAGTCGTCGTCGGTCAGCACCATGTCGCCGGCGTCCTTGGCCACCTCTGTGCCCCCCAGCCCCATGGCGACACCGATGTCGGCCCGCTTGAGCGCAGGTGCGTCGTTCACCCCGTCGCCGGTCATCGCCACCACGTGGTCGCGCGCCTGGAGCGCCTCGACCAGCCGGAGCTTCTGGCTCGGGCTGACCCGGGCGAAGACAGCCGTTCCTTCCACCGCATCAGGCAGGCTCGCGTCGTCGATCAGGTCGAGGTCGGTGCCGGTCAGCACGGTGCCCTCGTCGGCCTCGTCGATCAGGCCGATCTGGCGGGCGATCGCCTCGGCGGTCCGGGCGTGGTCGCCGGTGATCATCTTGACCGACAGGCCGGCACTGCGACACGAGCGCACCGCGGCCGCGGCGGACGTCCGCGGCGGGTCGAGCATCGCCTGCAGGCCGACGAACGTCAGCGACCGTACGCCGTCTTCGCCCAGCCTGCCGAGAGCTCCAGCCGCAGGCGCCTGGTCCACGGCGGTCGCGAGCACCCGCATCCCCCGGGACGCGAGACGCTCCGCCGCGCGCAGCACCGCGACCTCGTCCAGCGGCTGCGTGCCGCCGTCCGCGGTCATCTGGCCACCACACGCGGCGATCACCCGCTCCACCGCCCCCTTGACCATGAGGACCTCCTGGCCCGTGGTGGTGTCGAGGTGCGTGGTGGCCATGAACTGCCGCTCGGAGCTGAACGTGATCGTGTCCAGGCGACGAAAGGGGTGTGCGTCCACGCCGTACGCCCGGGCCACGACCAGCATGGCGGTCTCGGTGGGATCCCCCAGGCTGTCACCGTCGGCGGAGAGCCGGGAGTCGTTGCAGCAGGCACCGACCAGGAGGCACCACGACGCCGCCCGGTCCGACAGCGCGGGCGCACCGTGGTCCCGGGCCGCCCCGGCCGGCGGCACCGCGATCTCGTCGGTCACGGTCCAGAGCTGCCGGACCGTCATCCGGTTCTCGGTCAGCGTCCCGGTCTTGTCCGTACAGATCACCGTGGCTCCGCCGAGGGTCTCCACCGCGGGCAGCCGCCGGATCACCGCACCCCTGCGCGCCATCCTGGAGACCCCGATCGCCAGGGTGATCGTCACGGCGGCAGGAAGACCTTCCGGGATCGCTCCCACCGCCAGCGCGACGGCCGCGGTGAACATCGCGGCCGCCGGCTCCCCTCGTAGGACGCCGATGGTGAACGTGAACGCTGCGAGACCGAGGATGACGACGGTGAGCCAGCCGCTGAAGCCGGCCAGCTTGCGGGTCAGCGGTGTGGCAAGGGTCTGGGCGCTGCCCACCAGCCGGTGGATCTCGCCGAGCTGGGTCTCGACACCCGTGGCCACGACGATGCCGGAGCCGGTCCCCCCGGTGACGAAGGTGCCGGAGTAGGCCATGTTGCGCCGGTCGGCCACGGGTGTCACCGGTGGAAGGACCACGTCCTCCTTGGCCGAGGGCTCGGACTCCCCAGTGAGTGCCGACTCGTCGATCCGCAGCTCGGCCTGCACCACCAGCCTGAGGTCTGCCGGGACCTTGTCCCCGGTCTCGAGCAGGACCAGGTCACCCGGCACCAGCAGCTCGGAGCGCAGGCGCTGCCGGTGGGCGGCCCGGACCACCCACGCCTCGGTGTGCACCATCGACTGCAACGCCTGCAGCGCTGATCCCGCCTTGCTCTCCTGGATGAAGCCGACCACGGCGTTGAGAAGTACGACGCCGAAGATCACCGAGCTGTCGACGTACTCCCCCAGGAACAGCGTCACCAGACCGGCCGCGACGAGCACGTAGATCAACGGACTGTGCATCTGCTGCAGGAAACGGAGCACCGGTCCGGTGGTGGGCGTGGAGGGCAACTCGTTGGCGCCGAAGCGCTCGAGCCTGCGTGTGGCCACCTCCTCCTCGAGCCCGACGTGCTGGTCGGACTCCAGGAGCAGCAGCAGGTCCGGCACCGCCAGGTCATGGTGGGTGCGCCCGGTCTCGATCTCCGCCACAGCGCTCATGCGCCCAGTCCACCCGTCCGGTCTCGGCTGCGGGCAGAGCCGATGGTCCCGGGAAGGAGGTCGGGAGGGCCCGACCTGCCCGGGCACACCCGATCCTCAGGTCGAGCGCCGCCGGACCAGGACCCGGTCGGCATATCTGGCCAGGACCGGCCCGGTCACGGCCAGCACGATCACGTAGGCGGCGACCACGCTGCCCAGCAGGGTGTTGGTGGCATCGACCAGGCCGATGATCACCAGGGAGAACTCCCCCCGGATCACCAGCACGGCGCCGGCACGAGCACGACCCGGTGCGTGCGCACCGTCGCGCTTGGCGGCGTACGCCCCGCTGACCAGCTTGGTCAGCCCGGTGCTGACCGCGAGAAGCAGCGCCACCGGCAGCACAGGCAGCAGGTCGCGCGGGTCGATCGCCAGCCCGATCGCGACGAAGAAGATGGCCGCGAAGAAGTCGCGCAGCGGCGCCAGCACCTCACCTGCCCGATCGGCGGAGTCACCGGTCAGGGTCAGACCCACCAGGAACGCACCGACCGCGGCGCTCACGTGGATCAGCTCGGCCAGTGCGGCCACCACCAGCGTCAGGGCGAGCACCCGCAGGAGCAGCTGTTCGGGGTCGGGATGGCTGATCACGCCACCCATCCGGTGCCCCCAGCGCAGGGAGGCGGTGAGGGCGAGCGCCAGCGCAGAGACCGCGACGGCGACACCTGCCAGCGCCTGCCACAGGGTCCCTCCGGAGGCGAGCACGGCCAGCAGGGGCAGGTAGGCGGCCATCGCGAAGTCCTCGAGCACCAGGATCGACAGCACCGCCGGGGTCTCCCGGTTTCCCAGGCGTCCGAGGTCGACCAGCAGCCGCGAGATGATCCCGGAGGAGGAGATGTACGTCGCACCGGCCAGTGCCACGATCCCGGTCAGGTCCAGGCCGAGCCACCAACCAGCCAGGGCACCGAGCGGTGCGTTGAGGACCAGATCGACCAGGCCGGAAGGGACGTGCCGACGCAGGCTGTGGGAGAACTCGGTCGCCGAGAACTCCAGTCCCAGGGTCAGCAGCAGCAGGATCACCCCGATGTCGGCGGCCGCCTCGATGAAGGGGTCGGCTCCCGGCAGGGAGTGCAGCCCGCCCTCCCCCAGCACCAGGCCCCCGAGCAGGTACAGCGGGACCGAGGAGAACCCGACCCGGCGGGCGAGACTGCCGAGCCCGGACAGCAGTCCGAGCAGCAGCCCGAGCTCCAGGAGAAGCCGGGCTGTGTCGTCCACCCTCAACCCTGCCGCAGGAGCTCGGTGAGATGGGTCAGCCCGTCAGCCACCCCGATGGCCACGAGGACGTCCCCGACGCGCAGCACTTGGTCGGGAGCCGGCGAGGTCACGATCCGCTCCCCACTCACCACCGCGACGATCGAGGCACCGGTGCGGGTGCGGGCACGGGTGTCCCCGAGGGGGCGGTCGATGTAGGGGCTGCCGGGCAGCACCTCGATGCGCGCGGACTCCAGGCCCGGGATCTCCTTCGACAGGTCCGCGAAACGCTGCGCGATCCGGGGCGCCCCCAGGATCTGGGCCAGCGCCTCCGCCGCCTCCTCGTCCAGCCGCACGGAGTGCCGGACCCGGTCGGGATCGCGACGGTCGTAGACCACCACCTCGAACTCACCGGTGCGCCGAGCCACCACCCCGAGGTGGTCCCCGTCGAGGGTGGTGAAGTCGTAGCGAACCCCGACCCCGGGCAACAGCATCTCGTTGACGTCCACACCACCATCCTGTCCGTCAACCCGGACCGGGTCGAGCCGACTCCTCAGGGTGCGTCGCCGGGGGGGCGGTCCTCGCCCCTGCCCGGCACCACCAGCCCGTGCTCGTAGCAGAGCACCACCGCCTGCACCCGGCTGGTGATCCCGAGCTTGGCGAAGACGTGGTTGACGTGCGACTTCACCGTCGCCCGCGACACGTGCATCGTGGCCGCGATCTCGTCGTTGGACCGGCCCCGCCCGACCAGCACGAGCACCTCCCGTTCGCGCTCGGTCAGGCCGTCGGTCAGCTCAGCAGCACTGCCCGGGGCCGGCCCCTCCAAGTGGTGCTCGATCAGCCGCCGGGTCAGTGAGGGTGACAGCAGCGCCTCCCCCTGTGCGACCACCTCGATGCCGTCGACGAGCCGGTCCACGGGCGTGCTCTTCAGGAGGAACCCGGCTGCTCCCTCGCGGAGCGCGGCGTGCACCAGGTCGTCGAGGTCGTAGGTGGTGAGCACCAGCACCCGGGTGGACAGACCCTGCGCCACGATCGACCGGGTCGCCTCGATGCCGTCGAGGACGGGCATCCGGATGTCCATCAGGCACACGGCCGGCCGCAGGCGGCGTACGACCTCCACGCCGGAGCGGCCGTCCTCCGCCTCACCCACCACCTCGACGCCACGGGACTCCAGCATCACCCGGAGGCCGGTGCGGATCAGCTCCTGGTCGTCGACCACGACGACGCTGGTCACGCGGGCTCCCCCAACGGCATCCGGGCCCGTACGACGAAGCCCCCGTCGGGTGACGGTCCGGCAGTGAGCGAACCCCCGAAGACCGCCACCCGCTCCCGCATCCCGATCAGGCCGCGCCCGCCGCCGTGCAGCCGGGGTACGCCGCCCGAGCCGCTGGTGAGCTCGATCTCCACCCGGTCGGCCGCCCGTCGGTAGAGCACCTCGACCCGCGTCCCCGGCGTGTGCGTGAGCGCATTGGTGAGTCCCTCCTCCACGATCCGGAACAACGACAGGTCCAGCCCCGCGGGAAGACCTTCGGTGCTCCCTCCCATCTCCAGCCGGACGTCCAGCCCTGCGGTCCGGAACCCTCGACCAGCCCGGCGATGTCGGAGGCGGACGGCTGCGGCTTCACCTCCGACTCCTCGGGCGCACGCAGCAGACCGAGAAGGCGTCCGGTCTCCCCCATCGCAGCCCGGCCGGTTCTCTGGATCTCCTCCAGCGCGGCCGCAGTCCGGGCCTGGTCGTGGCCCAGGAGCTCTCGGGCCGCCCCCGCCTGGACCACCATGACGCTGATCGAGTGTGCGATCACGTCGTGCAGCTCCCGGGCGATCCGTCGACGTTCGTCGGCCACGGCACGCTCAGCCACGTGCCGCTGCTCCTCGACCAGCTGCCGCGACTGGTCGGCGAGGAGCGCGCTCTGCTCCGCGTGCGCCCGGACCAGCCGTCCGAAGAACCACGGCAGGAAGGTCAGCGCCCCCACCCACAGGAGATCATCGACCGGGGGCCGAGTGACGCCGTTGGACCAGTGCACCGCCAGGTCGAGCGCCCCCACCGCGATCGCGCCCTGCCACCAGACGTGGACGTGCCGCCCGAGGGCGAAGCACCCGGCGAAGAGGATCACCAGCGTCGAGGTCAGCGCGTCATCGGGAAATCCGAGTCGCGTGCTCAGGACCAGAGTGGCGACCGCTGCGGTCGCGAAGACGAGCGGCAGGTGCCGGCGACCCACCAGCAGGGCGCACGCGACCACCACTGTGGCGATCGGCAGAGCGCGTGGGAGATCCGGGACCGTGAACACCTCGGCCACGGACAGGGCGGCGAGCGCGGCGGGCATCTGCCAGTCGCTGCGGACGAGTACGGGACGCGCGTCCTGCATTCCCGGAATGTACGCCCGATCCCCTGCACGCGGGATCCACCTCAGGGTTGAGACACAGCAGTCCCCGAGCCGATGTCGAGGGACTGCCCGCTGCCTAGCGTCAGAAGGAACCACACCTTAGGAGGGCATCCATGAAGACCGTTCCCGATCTCTCTGCCACTGCCGTGCGCCGCTGCGGGCTTGCCGCGGTCGTGCTCGCGATCGCCAGCATCCCGCTGGCACCCCTGAACGCGCTGGCCCGGATGCAGACGGCCGATGGTCACAACGACCTCGTGAACGGGCTCGCCGCGTGGTGGGCCGCACCGGCGATGCACACGCTCTCGCCCCGGCTGCTGGACTTCGCCGATGCCGACACCGTCTACCTCACCTACGGGAAGTTCTACCTGCTCGCCGTGCTGGCTGTGCTCGCGTGCGTCGTGGCCACCCGCAGTCGTCGTCCGGCGCAAGTCGGCCGGGTGGAGCGTTGGGGGTGGCGGCTGACGATCACGAGCCTCGCCGGGATGAGCGTCGGCCACGCGACCTCCTACTGGCTAGGGATCGTCGACGGTGGGTTCCTGGTGACCCTGCTGGCGATGTTCATCGGCATCTTCGGCAACGTCCTGCTCGGCATCGGCCTGCTGCGCGCGGGCTTCCGACCACGGCTGGCCGCCTGGGTGATCCTGCTGGACCTCCCGCTGAGCGTGCTGCTGGTCGCGGTCTCGACCCAGGCACTGGGGATGTGGCCGGTGATGTTCGCCTGGGGCCGGATCGGGTGGTCGCTGTGGCGAGACGATGCGCAGGTCTCTGCCCCTACCCTGACCGGATGGCGCTTCCCGAGTCCGCACTCCACACCCCACGCCTCACTCTCCGAGCGGCCGCTGCCGCCGATGCCGACGCGACGTGGAGCTTCAGGCGGCTCGCGGCGGTCCACCAGTGGATCACCGCAGCTCCCGACGATCCCGATGCCTACCGCGAGCACTTCTCCGACCCGGTCAGGCTCGCGAACACGGCCGTGATCGCGCTCGGGGACGACCCGACCGGTCCGGTGATCGGCGACCTCATGCTGCGCCGGCGAGACGCCTGGGGGCAGCATGAGGTGGCCGAGGAGGCCCGCGGTGTCGAGGCGGAGCTGGGGTGGGTGCTCGACCCGGCGTACGCCGGGAACGGGTATGCCACCGAGGCCGTCGGGGAGCTGATCCGCCACTGCTTCGAGGACCTCGGCCTGCGCCGCGTGGTGGCGGACTGCTTCCTCGCCAACGAGGCCTCGTGGCGCCTCATGGAGCGGCTCGGGATGCGTCGCGAGGTCCACGCGGTCGGTGACTCGCTGCACCGCTCCGGACGGTGGATGGACACGGTCGGCTACGCGCTGCTGGCCGAGGAGTGGGGCCGCGGTCCTCGCCTTCCCGCCCCATCCACCAACCCATGCACCAGCAAGGAGGAGACCTCGTGATCCCGAGCATCACCGCTGTGCGCCTCTCCGGCGCCCGCAACCGAGCCGAGCTGCCGCTGCTGGTGCTCGGCCCGTCCCTGGGCACCTCGGCCAAGACGCTGTGGACGCACTGCGCCCCGTCCCTGGTCGACGCGTTCGACCTCGTCGCCTGGGACCTCCCGGGCCACGGCCACAACCGGGTCGTGCCCGAGGAGCCGTTCACGGTGGCGGAGCTGGCCACCGGAGTCCTGCGAGTGGTCGACGAGGTGCTCGCCGAACGCTCCGAGATCGGCGGCAGCTTCCTCTACGCCGGGAACTCCGTGGGTGGTGCGGTCGGGCTCCAGCTGCTCCTCGACCACCCCGACCGGGTCACCGCCGCGGTCCTGCTGTGCACCGGGGCGAAGATCGGCGACGAGGCGATGTGGAGCGGCCGGGTCGGTCAGGTCAGCGTCTCCGGCACCCCGGTCGTGGTCGCCGGCTCCGCCGAGCGCTGGTTCGGGCCCGGGTTCCTCGACAGGAGCCCGGACGTCGGGTCGGCGTTGCTCGCGGGGCTGCAGCAGACCGAGGACGAGGGCTACATCCAGGTGTGCGGCGCGCTGGCGAGCTTCGACGTACGCGACCGGCTGCCCGAGATCGGCGTGCCCGTGCTCGCCGTGGCGGGTTCCCACGACGTCGTCACGCCGTCGCAGGGCCTCCAGGAGATCGCCGACGGCGTGACACAGGGTCGCTTCGTCGAGCTCGAGGGCGTGGCCCACCTCGCACCGGCCGAAGCACCTGACGCCGTGTCCGCGCTGGTCCGTCAGCACTTCCTCGGCGAAGATCCCGTCGAGTCCGACGACCTCCCCGACGAGTTCCAGCAGCTGATGACCGAGTACGCCGACAGCGTCTGGGCCCGCCCGGGACTCGACCCGCGCAGCCGCTCGCTGATCACGCTCACCGCACTCATCGCCCGCGGTCACCGCGAGGAGCTCGCGACACACCTTCGCGACGCCCTGCACCACGGAGTCACCGCGGCGGAGATCAAGGAGCTGATCCTCCACACCGCGGTCTACTGCGGCACTCCCGACGCCGGCTCCGCCTTCCGGGTCGCCCAGCAGGTGCTGGCGGAGGAGAGCGGGTCCTGACGCCGGTCGTGGACCGCGGTGGTGCCGCCGAGGTCGGTCGAGAGGTCGAGGCACGCAGAGTCCCGGATCCGGGGCGATGACGGGAGGTGGCTGTTGCTGCGGGGCGCCCTGCTCGTACGCCGAGACGGTCAGCGTCAGGTCTCGGTGATCATCGAGGCGGCGCAGCCCCTTCACCTCGCTCCTCCGATGCGGGCCCTGCGGGTTGACACCTCGCGAGCGTGAAGTGACCGGTCTCGTCCGGTGTGGCCGGTCCAAGCAGTGCTGGCGTCAGAGCTGGGGATCACTGCCGGGACGGTGCAGGCGCACCTGCAAAGCATCTTCGACAAGAACGAGGTCCGCAGCGGGAGCAGGTCGGCGTCGGGTCCAACAGCACTACGAGCCACGAGTGCGCGACAACGAGCGCCGTACGACGCCCAGCCGACCATCTCGGCACGGCCCGGTGCCGGGTAGCACTGGCGACCCGTCCGAGCCATGCTCAGGCGACCTCGAGCACGAAGAACAGGAAGCACATGAAAGACCGTCCCTCGAAGTTCGGGGGCAGCAGCTCCGGAGGAGTGTTCTGCGCCGGGGGTGGCTCGCTGAGGGAGACGATGCGAAAACCTGCGGCGGCAAAAGCATCCGTCATCGCGTGCAGCGGTCGGTGCCAGAAGGTCAGCACCGCGCTCTCCCCGTCGAAGAGGTAGTCCTCGGAGTACTCGGTGACGGCGAAGTAGTTGGCCTTGGGATAGACGATCGCGTAGGCGCTGGGATGGTTCACCGAGACCATCAGGCGCCCGCCCGGCTTCAGCACGCGCCGCAGCTCGGCGAGCGGACCCTTCCAGTCCTCGAGGTAGTGCAGGACGAGCGACGCGACTACATCGTCGAACTCCGCGTCCCCGAACGGCAGCGGAGCACCGAGGTCCGCGACCTGCACGTCGGCTTCCGCCCCCAGCCGCTGGCGCGCCAGGTCGATCATCGCTGCACTCGCGTCGAACCCGGTGACGACCGCGCCCTGTGCGGCCAGCGCTGCCGTCAGCGGCCCGGAGCCACATCCCGCGTCCAGGATGCGACGGCCTGAGACGTCGCCGGCGAGGCTCAGCATCGCGGGTCGCTCGTAGTAGGCGTTGAAGAGGCTGGTCTCGTTCTCCCGCGAGTAGGCGTTCGCGAAGCCGTCGTAGTCGCTGGCCGTCACCGTGGTCTCACACGCGTAGGAAGCATGGGCTCGTTCCTACCGACGTCAGATCCGTGCGACAAGCCACCACGCGGGGCCGGCGGGAGGATCGCGCGCGCAGCGAGCCGGTTCGACCAACTGGACAGGGCTCCCCGTGGCCGCGAGAGTCACGGGGAATCACCCGTGACAACAGGGGATTCTCGTCAATGGACTGTCGGTGCTCGGTGCTTGGATTGGTTCATGTCCAGCCAGCAGATCGACCCGGGAGGCACCGGGGTTGCGGCTGTGTTGGCTGGGGTGCGGGGTCAGGTGCGGGGGTTGGGTACGACGTTGTGGGCGGCGCGTCCTCGGGGTGAGCTGATGGAGGCGGTCGCGGAGGTCGAGGCGTTGAAGTCGACCCTGGACGCCTTGGAGCTGGCGATGGTGCGCGAGCTGGACGCGACCGGGGCGGTCAAGGGTGTCGGGTGGGCCTCGACGCAGGACTACGTGACCGCGGTGGCCGGGGGGCACAAGGGCACCGGCCCGGCGACCGTGCGGCTCGCAAGAGCGGTGGAGGAGCCGGTGTTGGCACCGGTCGGTGACGCCTTGGCCGATGGGTGGCTCTCGATGGCGAAGGCGCAGGTGATCGAGCGCGCCCTCGACACCTTGCCCGGTGATGGCGAGGTGCGCCGGCGCGGGGTGCAGGTGCTGCTCGAGGAGGCCAAGGCCCTGGATGCCACCGACCTGCGCAAGCTCGCCCGCCGGTTGCTGTCCCTGGTCGACCCCGAGGGTGAGGACCGGCGTGCCGAGGCCGAGCTGGACCGCCTCGAACGCGCCGCCCACCTCGGCCGGCACCTGTCCATCACCGACGACCAGTGCGGTGGTGCGTGGATCAAAGGCCGCTGCGCCGCCGAGGACGCCGCGTTGCTCAAGGCCACCTTGATCCCGTTGGCCGCACCGCACCCCGCAGCGGGCCCGGTCTGCGACCCCGCGTCGCCTGCGAGATCCCCGGGTGTCCGCACACCGGGCGGGACCCTCGCGACCACGGGGCGCGGATGCTCGACGCCCTGGTCGAGGCCTGTCACCGGTTGCAGACCGCGGACCTGCTGCCCACCGCCCACGGTGCCGTCCCGCGACTGACCCTGACGATGACCCTGCACCGAGCTCCAGGAGCTGTCGGGGTTCGCGACCACCGAGACCGGAGAACAGCTCTCCCCCTCCGCGATCAGACGGCTGTGCTGCGACGCAGAAGTCATCCCCGCCGTTCTCGGTTCCAAGTCGGAGGTCCTCGACGTCGGCAGGCTGCAACGACTGGTGACCGCGGCGATCTGGAAAGCGCTCGTGGCTCGCGACCAGCACTGCCGGTTCCCGAACTGCACTCGCCCGCCGTTGATGTGCCACGCCCATCACCTCGAGCACTGGGCCGACGGCGGGAGCACCAGCCTGCCGAACATGATCCTGCTCTGCGGCCACCACCACCGCCTGATCCACGCCGAACCCTGGCGATCCGCACCACCGCACCGGGGAGTCTACGAGTTCCGACCACCCCACGACACACACCGCCACGCGGGCGGAAGACCACCACCCGACGGCTGACCACGGGATGCGTCGGGCCACTAGCCGGTCTGGTCGGTCTCGGTGCCGTCGCGCAGGGTCACGCGATAGGTCGGAGCGCCGGACAACTTCGGGTAGTCCTCGTCGCCAGGCCACCATGCGGCCCAGCGTCCGTTGTCGATGGACGCCTCGACCCTCAGACCGTTCGGCGTGCGGACCTCGATCCCGGTGACATCAGAGCCGACCCGGCCTTCGACGTACGCGAAGAACTCGTCGCCGACGGACCCGACGCCCGACTCGTCCTCGCGGATCGCCGCACGCCTCGGCGCGGGCCCGGCGGTCTCGTCGGCGCCGCCGAGGCTGCCGAAGAAGCCACCCTCACCGGGCCGGGGCTCGGCAACGAGGTCGTCGGGGAGCAGGCAGGTGCCCTGGAGCCGTGAACCCGATCGCCCGGGCACCGTGAACACGACGTAGCTCCAGCCGCCGCGGGCCTCCGCGACCAGGACCGATGCGGCCGCGGCGGGGTCGAAGGCGAGCTCTCCCCGGCCGTCGGCCTGGAGTGTCAGGCAGGCGTCGACCGCCGCAACCCGCTCGGGACCGGTGAGCTCGACGGGAGTCCGTGACCACGTGGCGAAAGCCTCACTGCCTCCGGTGACCAGCGGAGCCGCCACGACCACGGCCGCAGCGGCAACCCCAGTGGCCACCAGCAGGCGCGGCACGTGACGCCGCCGTACGGGCACAGGGGCCGTGTTCGGCATCGGAACATCAGGGTCGGTGGCCAGGATCTGCTCGAGCGTGGCGAGGGTGCGGGGGCGCTGGGTCTGGTCGATCTCCGGGTCGGCTGCGTCCATCTGGCGCAAGGTGCGAGTGATCTCGAGGTCGTCGTGTCGTGTCATGACTGGGCTTCCTTCGGTGCGGTGAGGCTCGAGCGCGCAGGGGAACCGGCGGTGGAGATCGCGTCGTCGAGATGGCGACGCAGGGAGCGCCGTGCACGGGAGAGTCGTAGGCGGTAGGCCGTCGCGGAGCAGCCGAGGACGACACCCGCCTGGGCAGAGCTCAAGCCCTCCCACACGGCGAGGCCGATCACCTCCTGCTCGGCGTCCGACAGCCGGGGCCAGGCAGCCGCGAGGTCGAGGCGGCTCACGGTGAGGTCGTCACTCGTACTGTGCTCGTGCGTCGCGTCGGCGAGGCGGGTGGCCAGCGCGTCTCGCCGCCGGTTGCCCCGCTGGTGGTTGAGCATCGTGGCGCGGGCGACACCGAACAGCCACGGGCGGGCGTCGTCGGTCCCCTCCGGCATGTCGTCCATCCGCCGCCAGGCGACGAGGAACACCTCAGCGGTGATGTCCTCGGCATGACTGTGACGGACGCGCCGCTGGGCGAACCTCAGCAGGTCGTCGTACGTCGCCTCGTAGACGGCCCGGAACCGTGCCTCCCGGGCAGCCCGCGGGGCCGGGGTCGATGTCGTCATGTCACGTACCTGTCCGCTCCGAGGCGAGTGTGTCATCCAGCCCTTCCCTGCTGCGGCCCATGCCGAGAGCGGAACGTAGGCTCGGGTCTCCCAGATCCTCCTGATTCTCAGGCCGAGGAGGCCCCGTGTCCCGCACCGCGACCCGACTCCGGACGATCCTGCCCAGCTCTGGGCGCAGTGCCGTCGGCGCGACCCTCGCGGGTGGGGTGCTGACCGGTCTGGCCGCAGCTCCGGAGCGGATGAGCCGGTTGTTCCGCCGCCGGTACCCCACCGTCGCCGTGACCGGGATGACCGGGGTCGGCAAGACCCAGCTCGCCGACCGGTTGGCACGGCGCGCCTCCGGTGAGGGCGTGGGCCAGGTCGGCTCGGCGGTGATGGAGCGTCGTACCCGCCGCTCTCCGCGCCTGCACGGTTTCCGCTTCCTGGTGGTGCCGGGCGACAACGCCGCGACCCGGCTCGGCGCGCTCGACGAGGTCTTCCACGACGAGCCGGTCGACGGGGTGATCCACGTGGTCGCCAACGGTCACGCCACCCCTCGGCGTACGGCGGGCACCACCGGCGAGGCGTCCGCAACGCGGGAACGCCAGCTCGCGGCGGAGCTCGAGGACTGGGCGATCACCTCCCACCGGATCGCCTCCATGGCCGTACGCCGTGACAAGCCGGTCTGGCTGGTGATCGCTGTCACCAAGACCGACCTCTACCCCGACCAGGTGGACGAGGTGGTGCACTACTACTCCCCCGGCAGCGGTTCACCGTTCGGCGACAAGATCGACGAGCTGCGGGCACTGGCTGGTGGAGCGAAGCTCTCGGTGGACGTGCTGCCAGTCTCCAGCCAGGGGGGCGACCGCAGGTCGCCGCTCCCGGCCAAGCAGGCCGGTGCCCTGGTCGATGCGCTCGCGGCCCGACTGGCGCAGCTCAGCGGCCACGTCTGAGCCGACGGCGTGCCGGCGCGACCCCATCGGGCGTGGACCCTAGGTGTCGTCCCGCGGCATCGGCACCTCGGCCGACCACCGGGCACGGCGCTCCTCGTCGGACTGCTCCCACCACGGCGTGCCGCGCTCGCCGAGAGCGACCTTGGCCGCCTGCACCCCAGCCCGTGTGGTGCTCTCCTCGTCGGTGCCCCTGGTGCGGCGTACGTCGCGCCGCCAGGCCATCAGCACCCGGGTGAGCTCCTTGCGCCGCGCCTCCGGGATCGCCGGGTCGGTGGCTCGCCAGCGGCGACCGTCGATCACGAGGTACCGACCGTCCGGCGTCACCTCAGGCGGCTC
>CAWAJE010000026.1:0-20287 GCA_963782215.1 uncultured Actinomycetota bacterium
CCACGGGATGCGGCCGGCCACTAGCCGGTCTGGTCGGTCACGGTGCCGTCGCGCAGGGTCACGCGAAAGGTCGGAGCGGCAGACAACTTCGGGTAGTCCTCGTCGCCAGGCCACCATGCGGCCCAGCGGCCGTTGTCGATGGACGCCTCGACCCTCAGACCGTTCGGCGTGAGGACCTCGATCCCGGTGACATCAGAGCCGACCCGGCCTTCGACGTACGCGAAGAACTCGTCGTCGACGGACCCGACGCCCGACTCGTCCTCGCGGATCGCCTCACGCCTCGGCGCGGGCCCGGCGGTCTCGTCGGCGCCGTGGAGGCTGCCGAAGAAGCCACCCTCACCGGGCCGGGGCTCGGCAACGAGGTCGTCGGGGAGCAGGCAGGAGCCTTGGAGCCTCGAACCCGATCGCGCGGGCACCGTGAACACGACGTAGCTCCAGCCACCGCGGGCCTCCGCCACCAGGACCGATGCGGCCGCGGCGGGGTCGAAGGCGAGCTCTCCCCGGCCGTCGGCCTGGAGTTTCATGCAGGCGTCGACCGCCGCAGCCCGCTCGGGACCGGTGAGCTCGACGGGAGTCCGTGACCACGTGGCGAAAGCCTCACTGCCTCCGGTGACCAGCGGAACTGCCACGACCGCGGCGGCAGCGGCGACCCCACTGGCCACCAGCAGGCGCGGCAGGCGACGCCGCCGGGCAGGCACAGGGACCGTGTTCGGCGCCGGGACATCGGGGTCGGTAGCCAGGATCTGCTCGAGCGTGGCCACAGCTCGGGGGCGCTGGGTCTGGTCGATCTCGGGGTCGGCCGCGTCCATCTGGCGCAAGGTGCGAGTGATCTCGCTGTCGTCGTGCCGTGTCATGACTGGGCTTCCTTCGGTGTGGTGAGGTTCGAGCGCGCAGGAGAACCGGCGGTGGAGGTCGCGTCGTCGAGATGGCGACGCAGGGAGCGCCGTGCACGGGAGAGACGTAGGCGGTAGGCCATCGCGGAGCAGCCGAGGACGACACCCGCCTGGGCAGAGCTCAAGCCCTCCCACACAGCGAGGCCGATCACCTCCTGCTCGGCGTCCGAGAGCCGTGGCCAGGCAGCCGCGAGGTCGAGACGGCTCACGGTGAGGTCGTCACTCGTGCTGGGTTCGGGCGTCGCATCGGCAAGGCGGGCGGCCAGCGCGTCTCGCCGCCGGTCGCCCCGCTGGTGGTTGAGCATCGTGGCGCGGGCAACACCGAACAGCCACGGGCGGGCGTCGTCGGTCCCCTCCGGCATGTCGTCCATCCGCCGCCAGGCGACGAGGAACACCTCGGCGGTGATGTCCTCGGCATGACTGGGCTGGACGCGCCGCTGGGCGAACCGCAGCAGGTCGTCGTACGTCGCCTCGTAGACCGCCCGGAACCGTGCCTCCCGGGAAGCCCGCGGGGCCGGGGTCGATGTCGTCATGTCACGTACCTGTCCGCTCCGGGGCGAGTGTGTCATCCGGGCCTTCCCTGCTGCCGCCCCGGTCGGGCGCGGACCGTAGGCTCGTGGCTTCCAGCTCCTCCTGAATTCTCCGGCCGAGGAGGCCCCGTGTCCCGCACAGCAACCCGACTCCGCACGATCCTGCCCAGCTCGGGTCGCAGCGCCGTCGGCGCGACCCTCGCGGGTGGAGTGCTGACCGGACTGGCGGCGGCCCCCGAGCGGATGAGCCGGTTGTTCCGACGCCGGTTCCCCACGGTCGCTGTGACCGGCATGACCGGCGTCGGCAAGACGCAGCTCGCCGACCGGCTGGCTCGGCGTACCTCCGGCGACGGCGTCGGCGAGGTCGGCTCCGCGGTGATGGAGCGTCGTACCCGCCGCTCTCGCCGGTTGCACGGCTTCCGCTTCCTGGTGGTGCCGGGCGACAACGCCGCGACCCGGCTCGGCGCTCTCGACGAGGTCTTCCACGACGAGCCGGTCGACGGGGTGATCCACGTGGTCGCCAACGGCTACGCCACGCCTCGGCGTACGGCGGGCACCACCGGCGCGGCGACCGCCACCCGCGAGCGCCAGCTCGCGGCGGAGCTCGAGGACTGGGCGATCACGTCACACCGGATCGCGTCGATGGCCGTACGCCGTGACAGGCCGGTCTGGCTCGTGATCGCCGTGACCAAGACCGACCTCTACGCCGAGGAGCTCGACGAGGTCGTGCGCTACTACTCCCCCGGCAGCGGTTCACCGTTCGGCGACAAGATCGACGAGCTGCGGGCGCTGGCCGGCGGAGCGAAGCTCTCGGTGGACGTCCTCCCGGTCTCCAGCCAGGGCGGGGACCGCAAGTCACCCATCCCGGCGAAGCAGGCCAGCTCCATGGTGGACGCGCTGGCGACCCGACTGGCTCAGCTCAGCGGCCACGTCTGAGCCTGCCGGCGTGACCGGGCGACAGAGCGGGACCTAGCTGTCGTCCCCGGCACGGGCACCTCGGCGGACCAACGGGCCCGGCGTTCCTCGTCGGACTGCTCCCACCACGGCGTGCCCCGCTCACCGAGCGCGACCTTGGCCGCTTGGACGCCGGCCCTGGTGGTGCTCTCCTCGTCGGTGCCCCGCGTGCGGCGTACGTCGCGCCGCCAGGCCATCAGCACCCGGGTGAGCTCCTTGCGCCGCTCCTCCGGGATGGCCGGGTCGGTGGCACGCCAGCGGCGACCGTCGATCACGAGGTAGCGACCGTCCGGCGTCATCTCTGGCGGCTCACTCACGCGCCCAGCCTAGAACGGCTGCGCACCGGAAGGCGGAGGTTGGTGGGACATGGTCATTCGCCCAGAAGCGCACCCAGAGATTCGCCCGGACATTCGTGCTGGCCTGCTCAAGGTCACCCGCGACCTCAACGAGCCTCGTCGGCTCCAGGCGACGCTGGAGACCATCGTCGAGACTGCTGCTCACAGCCTGCCCGGGATCACCCACGTCGGGGTCACCATCGCCGGCAGTGACGGCGATCTGGAGACCAGGGCCGGTTCGGACCCGTTCGTGTGGGAGCTCGACGAGCTGCAGCGCGAGGTGCACGAGGGCCCCGGTCTCCACGTGCTCGGCGTCGACCCGATCACCACGGTGGAGTGGGCAGCCTCCGAGCGACGCTGGCCCCGGTTCATGCCGTTGGCGGTGGCGAAGGGGCTGCGCTCCCAGATCGGGATGCGGCTCTACACCGAGAAGGAGACCCTCGGCGGCCTGAACATGTACTCCACCTCCTCGGACACCATCGATCCCGACGTGCTCCACATGGCGGAGCTGTTCGCGGCCCACGTGTCGCTGGCGCTGGGGCACGCCCGGCGCGAGGAGCAGCTGACCACCGCCATGACCACGCGCAAGGTGATCGGCCAGGCGATCGGCATCCTGATGGAGCGCCACGAACTTGACGAGGACGGCGCGTTCGACTACCTCGTCCGCCTCTCCTCGCACGCCAACGTCAAGCTGCGCAGGGTCGCCGAGGAGATCGTCGCCCTGCGCAACGACCTGTCCCGGCAGGCCGTCGGACGTGCTGGTGGCCCGTTAGGTGGCCCGGTAGGTGGCCCGGTAGGTGGCCCGATAGGCGGTCCGGAGGACGGCCCGGTAGACGGCTGAGCAAGCGGCACGGCAGACGGCTGGGTCAGCGGCTCTCCCGCCGATGTCGGTCGGCCGGACAGCGGTATTGCTCCCCCGACGCCCTGGGTACAGGGTGGTTCTCCCTGACCCCTGACCAAGGAGCACGACATGGGCAGACTGATCGGGATCGTCGTCGTCGTTTGGCTGTTGATCGGCGTGCTGGCTGCATTCCAGCGCGGCTACTTCTCCGACCAGCGCGAGGTGAGCTGCAAGAAGGTGAGCGACACCGTCCTCACGGTGGGCGCCGGTCCGTTGAACTACCTCGGGGTCAATCCCAAGGTCTCGTGCAACGTGCCGCAGCCGTCCAAGTAGTCGCCCTCGGCACCGGATCGGAGACGGGGCCGGTAACGTCACGCCTCGTGAGCCGAACCCACCCCACCTACGAGCAGCTCGCTGCTATGCCCGCCTACACCGTGCAGCCCGTTCCGGTGCCCTTCGAGGACGCCAACGGTCACCTCAACGTGCGCCACTACACCGGCATCGCCAGCGAGGGCCTCGACGAGTCCCTGGTCGAGGTGGGGATCCCGCAGAACTGGCCGGCCCTGGGACACGCGTGCTTCTCCGCCGAGCACCACCTGACCTACCTGGCCGAGCTGCTCACCGGCGCCCAGATCTCCTCGCGCGTGCGCCTCCTGGGGCGTTCGGAGCGAGCGGCACACGCCCTGGTCTACCTCCTCGACGACACCCACGAGCGGTTGAGCTTCGTGATGGAGGAGATCTTCCTGCACATCGACATGGAGACCCGGCGTACCGCACCATGGCCCGAGGACGTCGCGGCTGCCATGGACGAGCAGATCGCCTCGCAGGCCGAGCTGCCGTGGGAGCCGGACGTGTCGGGCTCGCTGCAGCTGCGCTGAGCTCGCCCCGAACTGCGGACCCGGTGCCCCGGCCGGCCGCTCGGACTCAGGCTGAGGCCAGCCACTTGTCCGGCCCGAAGACCTCGTAGTGGATGTTCGTCTCGGGAAGTCCTGCTCGACCAGGGTCTGACGCACCGACTCCATGAAGGGCAGCGGACCGCACAGGTAGATCTTGGCGCCCTGCGGGATCTGCACCGCTCCGAGATCCACCCTGCCCACCCGGAGCGCGTCGCGGGTCGGGCGGACGCCGAGGTCCTCGTACCAGCGGTGGAGCGACCCCGCCGGCAGGTCTGCCACGAGCTCCTTGAGCTCCTGACGGTGAGCATGCCGCGCAGGTGACCGGTCGGCGTGCAGCACCAGCACCTCGCGGGTGGAGCCGGTCCCGACCAGGTAGTGCAGGATGCCGATCATCGGGGTGATGCCGATGCCGGCGGAGATCAGCACCAGCGGCTCTTCGGACTCCTGCAGGACCAGCTCGCCGAACGGAGCCGAGACCCTGATCTCGTCACCCTCGAAGAGGCTCTGGTGCAGGAAGTTCGACACCTCTCCCGCCGGCACGATCGCGCCGTCGTCGCTGCGGATGGCGGGGACGGCCTTGACGGAGATCGCCCACTCGCAGTCCTCCGGGGCGTGGGTGAGGCTGTACTGACGGATCTGGTGGGCCCCGTCGGGCAGCGCCACCTGGACCGACACGTACTGGCCCGGACGCGCCGCGGCAACGGGCTGCCGTCGGGAGTGCCCAGAACGAAGGACACCGTGTCCGGGGACTCCTGCAGACGACGACGCAGCACCAGGGTGCGCCACACGTCGGCGAAGGCCACGCCCGACTCGGCGTACAAGACCTGTCTCGATGGTGATCAGGGCCTTGGCCATGTGCCAGTAGACCTCGTCCCAGGCGGAGGCGACCTCGGGGGTGACGGCCTCGCCCAGCACCTCCACGATGGCGGCGAAGAGGTGCTCGTGCACGACCGGGTAGAGGTCCTCGGCGATGCCGAGCGAGGCGTGCTTGTGGGCGATCCGGGCCAGCACCTCGAGCGGATCGCGTCCGTCCTCGGCCACCAGGAGGGTGGCGTACGCCGCGATCGCTCCCGCGAGCGCGCTCTGCTGGTCACCCTGGGCCTGGTTGCCGCGGTTGAACAGGTCCCGTTCGAGCTCGGGGTGCGCGGCGAACATGCGCTTGTAGAAGATCGGGGTGATCTCGCCGATGGCACCACCGATGACGGGCAGGGTGGCCTTGACGACGTGGGCGGACTGGGTGGAGAGCATGCAGGCTCCGTCGGGTTGTCGAGCATGGGGTGGTCGGTGCGATCAGTGAGCGTCAGCGGAACCGCCTCGCAGCACACGATGTCTCCCTCAGGACACCAGCAGCGGACATGGCGGCAACAGTGCCGAAGGTCCCCTGGACGCCGCGGGAGGAGCCTCACTGGCGCCGGTCCGGGAACTGCGATATCAAGGCGCGAGCACGTTCGGCCCGGGCCCATCTCGAGGAGGAGCGCGCATGACAGCCAGCCCGGATCGCACGGGCCGCCAGCCGAGTTCGTCGACGCCGACCTGCGAGGTGCACGGTTCATCAGGTCGGACCTGACCGGCGCCGTGATGCGCGGGGTCGACGTTGCAGGAGCCGACATCGATGCCCCGTGGCTCCTCGAGGGCGAGAGCACCCTGCTCGTCAACGGGATCGACGTGGCTCCGTTCGTCGACGCCGAGCTGGACCGGCGGTTCCCGGGTCGGGCGGACCGGCGAGCCGAGGATCCCGAGGGGCTACGTCTGGCCTGGGCCGCCCTCCAGAAGGGGCACTGGGCGGCCACTCTCGACCGCGTCGAAACGATGCCGCCAGGCAGCGTGGAGGTGTCTGTGGCCGGCGAGTGGTCGTTCGCCCAGACGCTGCGGCACCTCGTCATGGCCACGGACACCTGGCTGGGGCGGGCGATCCTGGAGATCGACCAGCCCTTCCACCCGATCGGTCAGCCGAACTTCGAGTACGAGACCGACGGCAACGACATGTCGGTCTTCACGACCACCACTCCGTCGTACGCCGAGGTGCTGGAGGTGCGCGCCGAGCGGGTGTCGCGGGTGCGCGACTTCCTCGCCACCGTCTCGGCCGAGGAGCTGGACACGAGACGCAGGAACCCGTGGAACCCCGAGTTCCCGGAGACCATGCGCTCGTGCCTGCACGTGATCCTCGAGGAGGAGTGGGAGCACTACCGCTACGCCGTGCGTGACCTCGAGGTGATCGCTGCTTCACAGCAGTGACTCGCCGAACGCGTCGACGGCCTCGACCCACTTCGCGGGTTCGTCGAGGTGCACGTGGTGGCTTCCCGGAAGCTCGGTGACCCGCTCGGCCGGCAGCATCCGGAGCACCGCGCTGCGGCCCGGGTCGGACAGCGCCGAGTAGCCGCTGGCAGCGGCCACCAGCGCCACCGGTACCGGGCAGGCGCCGATCAGCGTGGGCAGGTCCCACGTCCCGGCACCCGAGGGCAGTCGCAGCACCTGCGGATCCGTCAGCAGTCGTCCCTCCAGCACGCTCCGGGCATCGCGACGGCTCCACGTCGGGTGTCCGCGCAGCATGGTCGCGATCGCCCCGCCCGGGTCGGCGCGCGCCTGGTCGACCTCACGCTGGATGTGGTCGACCATGTCCGCCGAGGCACGGCGACCGCCTCTTGCTGGCGGGTCCTCGAGGAGCACACCGCGCGCGTACGTCGGCATCGCGCTGAGGATCTGCAGCGTCACGATCGCCCCGAGCGAGTGACCCACGACGAGCGTGCTCCCGGCCGGTCGCCGGGCCACCACGTCCGAGGCCAGAGCCGCCAGCGACCGCGTCGTACCGACCGGCCGGCCGCCGTGGCCGGCCAGCTCGACGGTCTCCACGACCCAGCCGCGGGCCTCGAGCTCGGGCCCCACCCGCCACCAGGTCCGCGCACTCGACGACATGCCGTGGATCAGCAGCACGGTGCGTCTCGCGGTCACGCTCCGAAGTTACCCGCCCCGGTGTGGGGGTCCGGGTGGGCGGGTGGGAGGGGTGGAAGCGGTGTTCGGGCGGTCGGTTTGACCTCTTGACCTGGGAAACCGGCCGACGCACCCGGCCGACCCACGCCCCACGCCTCGCCACCAGCCAACCTTCAGCGCGCCGCGGTGACGGTGATCTCGAGCGCCATCCCGGGCATGGCCAGGGCGGGCACTTGGGTGGCGATGCCGCCCGCGGGCTGGTTGCCGGCCTGGGCGAACCGCTTCGCGACCTGCTCGTGGCCGCCGCTCATGAAGTAGTCCTGCAGGTCGGTGGCGTAGATGTCGTAGCGGACGACGTCGGCCAGGGTCATGCCGGCGGCCGAGAGCACTGCCTCGACGTTCTCCATGACCTTGCGGGCCTGACCCGAGATGTCGCCGACGTGGACGACGGTGCCGGTGGCGTCGATGGAGCCCTGGCCGGCGGCGTAGAGCGTCTCGTGCGGCTGCTTGACCAGGACGCCCTGGGAGTAGCCCAGCTGCTCCGACCAGCTCCAGGGGTTGACGGTGCGCTTGCTCATGATCATTTCCTCTCGAATGGATGGGTGCTGCGGTGGATGGGTGCTGCGGTGGATGGTGCTCAGGACCGGACGGGCCGGTTGCTGCGGATGGTGTCCAACGGGTCACTGGCGCGCTTGACCTCGCTGAGTCGTGCCCTGGTCTCGGGCGACCACCACAGGGCGGGGTCCTCGCCGTGCTCCTGGAAGTTCAGGAGCGTGCGTCCGCTGCTCAGGTGCGATACGGCGGCACTGACACGGTCGAGGTGGATCCGGATCGGTTCCATCAGTTCCGGCACCACCGGGATTCCGAGCGCGAAGGCGCTGTAGGGCTCGGTGACCGGACCGTGGGCGCCGGCTCCGTCGACCTCACGGGCAAAGGCGCCGCCGAGGTGCCGGATCTGGAAGACCGGGAGCGGTGACTGGCTGTCGGGGCCGACGGACGCCACCAGGCCTGCGATCGCGGGCTCGTCCAGGTCGGTCAGCAGGTGCGAGCGGTGGAAGCCCGGCGTCGGCTCGCTCGGTTCGTCGGCGACGGAGCCGAGCTTGGTCAGCGGGACCTCGCCCATCAGGTCCATCGCCAGTCCGGGGATCGCGCGGTACGGCGCGAGCAGCCGCTCGGCCTCGTCCCGGGAGCCCAGGAACGTCACGGCGATGGAGGCGAAGGCCTTGCCGCGGATCGCCTCGGGCAGCTCGGGCAGCGGCGGGAAGTGGTAGCTGTGGAACCACGTGGTCAGCTCCTCGGGGGCGGACGCGGTCATCTGCGCGAAGGTGCGCAGGAGCGGGCCCATCTGCTCGATCGGCCACAGCAGCCGGCCGCCGTAGATCGCCGGAGCGGGGTGGAGGGCGATCTCCATCCGGGTGATGATCCCGAAGTCACCGCCGCCCCCGCGCACGGCCCAGAACAGCTCGGCGTCCTCGGTCGCGGAAACGGTGCGCAACCGGCCCAGGCCGTCGACCAGCTCGACGGTCACGACGCTGTCGGCGCCGAGGCCGAACTTGCGCCCGAACCAGCTGATGCCGCCGGTGACGGTCAGGCCGACGATCGTGGGATCCGGGTTGGAGCCTGCCAGGAAGGTGAGTCCGGTGCCCTCCAGCTCGGCGAGCAGCTCACCGGCCTTGACGCCGGCGCCCACCCAGGCGGTGCGCTTGTGGACGTCCACCGTGATGCCGTGCAGCCCTCGAGTGCGCAGGATCAGGGTGTCCTCCAGGGTGAAGTTGGCGCCGTGACCGACCGGCTGGGCGGTCACCTGGACACCATGCCGGTCGGCCCACCGCACGGCGGCGATCACGTCAGCGGTGTCATGGACCTCGAGCACGGCCATCGGCCGCTGCTCGACATGGACGTTCCACGGCGTACGCGCCTGGTCCCACGTGGGGTCGCCGGGGCGGTGCAGCCGTCCCGCGACCAGCCGGCGCAGGTCCTCCAGCGCACGAGACTGGTCCGGGACCTCGGTTGGAGCGGTGTGCAGGGTCTGGGACATCGGAGTTCCTCTCGGTCAGCGGCTCGTTCCTGAGCCGGTGTCACCGAGGTTGCGCCGCGACGCTTGCGGCGTACTTGCCGCCGACTTTCCGCTGACCTACCCGGGCTGACGGACCGGCGCGGCCCGTGCCGCGAGTCGGTCGCGCAGCGTCTGAGCGCGTCGCAACCAGGGTGCGCACTGCGCCTGCTCGTTGAGTACGACGGCCCGCTCGGCGTGCTCCAGGGCTCGAGAGTCGCCGAGCGCGGCGTAGCCACACGCCAGGAAGTGGTCGACGACACCGAGATGGTCGACCGACCCGTAGGAGACCACCTGCCCGGCGTAGGGCTCGAGCCGCGGCAGCGCGAGGCTGAGCTCCTCGAGATGACCGCTCTCCGCGAGCACCGCGACCCTGAGGCTGTGAGCCACCAGCGTCGAGTAGTCGTTCGCGAGCGGTGCTGCTGCCTCACCCAACAGGCGATGGGCCCGCTCCGGGTCTCCCGCCTCGAGCACCGCGTGGGCCACGATGCCCCGCACCCCGGCGTTGGAGTCCCGGCTGCCGGCGATGACCGACTCGGGCACGGCCGCGCCGGGTGGGGCGGAGCGGATCGTCTCGATGCACCACAGGTCCTCGAAGTTGATGTAACCCGCTGCGCGGTGCAGCTCGACGACCTCCCGACCCAGCACCGGTGCCGCCGGGTCGTCGAGGTCGCGAGCACGGGCGTAGCGCCACCAGGCCAACGGGATCTCCACCCCGGTGTGCCGCAGCACGGACGCCTCCTCGATGCACCGCGCCAGGACCACGTCGGAACCGTCCGGGTCGAGCACCTCGTAGAGGGCGCTGGCCAGCTGGAACAGGATCAGCACCAGGAGCTCACCCTCTGGTCGGTGGTCCATCACCTCGTTCGCCAGCTCCAGCCGCAGCCGGCCCCGTCCCGGACCCCAGGCGGAGATGATCCGCACCAGCAGCACCTCCAGCAGCAGCGTCCGGTCGCCCAGCTGCCGCGCCAGCTCCAGCGACTCGTTGCCGACCCGATCGGCGACGGTGCTGTCCCGGCCGTAGTAGTGCTCCATCTGCAAGGTGGAGAGCAGCCGCGCGCGGTCGAGGTCCGCGACGTGCTCCAGCGCCTCGGTCAGCAGCGCGATGAAGTCGTCGTCCTTGGTCCCGTGCTCGCGCCAGGACCAGACTCCCGCGTGGTTCAGCGTCGTGGCCGCGCGGGCGACGAGGTCCCACTCACGGAGCCGGTGGGCCAACCTCACCGCCCGACCGATGGTCTCCCGCGCCTCGGCGGTCCGAGCCATCCGGAGCAGGGAGGCGGCCACACCGCACATCGCCTCGGCCGTCCGCACCGACTCGGCCGGACTGTCCAGGACCGCCAGCTCCCAGAGGCGGAGCGCCTCCGGGTGGGCGTGCCTGGCGGAGGCGATCTCGGCGGCACGAGCGAGCCAGGTGCAGGCACGTTCGGAGTGCTCGCGGCCGAGCGGGGCCGCCCGGTGGGCGTGATGGGCGATGGCGGCGCAGGCGTCGGGGTCCCCACCACGCGCAGCCTCCAGGACACGTCCGGCGAGGTCGTGCAGGCGCATCCTGCGGGCGGCACTCAGCTCGGCGTACAACGTCTCGCGCTCGAGGGCGTGCACGAACGCATAGCCCGCACCGCTCTCGTGGAGCAGCCCTGAGCTGAGCGCCAGGTCCAGGGCGTCCAGACAGTCCTCCAACGCGATGCCGGTCAGCTCCGCCAGCAGCTCCGGCTCGATCTGGTGCCCCATCACGGCGGCGGCGGTCAGCGCCCGCACCGCCGTCGGGGGAAGGCGGTGGACGCGTTGGCGCAGCACGTCCCGCACACCGTCCGGAACCGGCAGGTCCTCGGGGTCGAAGCCTCCCCGGTCCGGCCGGGCGGCGAGGAGCCGGGCGTACTGCAGGACGAAGAACGGGTTGCCCCCCGTCATCGTCGCGACGCCCGCCGCAAACCGGGGATCGGACACACCGACACCGTCCGCCAGCAGCTCGCCCACCGCGTCGGCGTCGAGCCCGTCCAGCCGGACCCGTTCTGCGCCGACCCGGGCGAGCGCGGCCAGTGTGTCCACGAGCGCGGGCCCGGTCTCCGCCTCCGTCGTACGTCGAGTGCACACGACTGCCAGCGGGGCGTCGGTGATCGAGCCGGCCAGGTGACGGAGCATCGCCAGCGAGGAGTCGTCCGCCCAGTGGATGTCCTCGATCACCAGCAGCAGTGGGCGTTCCAGCGCCGAGCGCCGGATCAGCTCCGCCACCGCGTCGAACATCCTCAGCCCCGTGCCGCCGCCCCGGTCGGCTGAGTCGGTCTCCCCCTGCAGCAGTGGTTGCAGCAACGGGTCGACCTGCTCGGTGCCACCGGTGAGCTCGCGGACCACTCCGAGCCACGGCCACAAGGCGGGGGTGTACTCCCCCTCGTGGCAGCGACCGACCAGCACCTCCACCCCATCGTCCGCGGCGCCGGCCGACAGGTCCTCGACCAGTCGCGACTTCCCGATCCCGGGCTCGCCGGCCACCAGCAGGAACCCGGGCGAGCCGGTGGACCACGACCGCTCGAGCAGCTGAGTGGCCGCTGCGATGACGGAGGTGCGCCCGACGGAGACGGCCCGCGTGACCGGACCCGCGACTGCAGGTGCGTGTGCACCGCCGGCCGCGTGACCCGCACGGCGCCCGGTGTCCACGGGTGGGGCAAGCAGCTCCGGGTCCTGTCGCAGCAGCGCCTGCTCCAGTCGCTGCACCTCGGCGGTCGGGTCGACCCCCAGCTCCTCGCTCAGGTTCCGGCGCAGTTCACGCAGGGTCTCCAGGGCGTCGGCCTGGCGCGCGCAGCGGTACTGCGCCAGTGCCAGCAGGGCCCAGAGCCCCTCCCGAAAGGGCTCTCGCGGCGCGAGCTCGGCCAGCAGCCGCGTGGCGTCGTCGGTGCGGTCGAGGTCGAGCAGCGCGCGTGCCTTGCGCTCCTGCACCGCGAGCAGGAGCTCCTCGAGCCGGGTAGCCTCGGCCCGCACCAGCGGCGCCTCGCTCCCGGCGTACGGCGCACCGCGCCACGCCGCGCAGGCGGTGTCGCACCGGCGCAGCTGGTCGACCGGCTCGGCGGCAGCCAGCGCCTCGGTCGCCGAGTGCTCGAAGCTCCAGGTGTCGACGTCTCCGGTCTCGGCGACCAGGACGTAGCCGGCCGCCGTACTGCCCAGGCGCGACCTCGTGCGCGGAGCACGGCGCGGTTCGAGCTGGCTCCGCAGACGTGAGATCACCACCTGCAGGGCACCCAGGGTCTGCCCCGGCGCCTCGTCCCCCCACACCTCGGTCAGCAGGCGCTCGGCCGGCACTGGAGCACCGTGACTGGCGAGCAGCACGGCGAGGACGTCGCGCTCGCGCCGGCGAGTGAGCGCCTGACGACCCCCGTCGACGCGCACCGCCATCTCGCCGAAAGCGAGATACTCCACGCTCACCTGCCCATGTTAGGGCTGAGCCGACCGCAGGTGGCGGTCAGCGCTGTCGCGCCCGGACCACGAACCCCGCGCAGAACGCGCCCACCGTGCCCAGCGCCAGGTCACCCAGGGTGTCCTCGTAGGCCGTCTCGATCTCGGTGCCGTGCCGGATGAAGGTGAACCACTCCCCCAGCTCCCAGCCGATCGCCAGCACCGCGCCGAGCCCGGTCACCAGCGCCACCACCGCCCACCCCGGCTGCACCCGACCGGCCACCAGCAACCCGATGCCGGTGAGCAGCAGCAGCCAGTTGAAGAAGTGGTTGAAGTCGTCCCACCACAGCACCGTGTCGTAGAGGTCCAGACTGTTGCCGGTCACGTCGACCAGGAAGGGCAGCATCACCAGCGTGATCGCGCCGTACGGCGGCTCCGGCCGGTCGCCCCGGCGCCGGTGGACCACCCACCAGATCGCCGGTGCCAGCAGCATCAGCAGCGGGTAGGCGACCAACCGAGCGCCGAACGCCTTGTCGGCGAACCGCTCGATCCCCGGCCACCACTGCGCCACCGCCAGCTGCAGGACGGTCAGGAGCAGCACCAGCGCGGGGGCCCAGGCACTCCGGACAAGTCTCGTCACCGGGTCAGTGTGCCGCAACCGGCACCGCCGGGACGGCGAGATCGCTCCGGGAGATGATGCAGCCATGCCCTCCCTCCCGTTCAGGCTGCCGACGAGCAAGCAGATCTTCGTCAAGACCCTCCAGGCGCACCAGCAGGTCTACGAGAAGACCGGGGGCCTGGTCGGTCACCGCATCCTGATGGGGATGCCGGCCCTGATGCTGCGCACCACCGGCCGCAGGAGCGGCCTGACCCGCACCAACGCGCTGGTCTACGGCAAGGACGGTGACCGGCTGATGGTGGTCGCCTCCAACGGTGGGTATCGCAAGCCTCCGGCGTGGTTGCTCAATCTGCAGTCCGATCCGGCGGTCGAGGTCCAGGTGGGCGTACGACGCTGGCCCGCGACCGCGACCCCGTTGTGGCCGGGTGAGCCGGACTACGACCGCCTCTTCGCGATCTGCAACCGCGCCAACCGCGGCCAGTTCGCGGCGTACGCGAAGCAGACCGAGCGGCCGCTGCCCGTGGTCGTGCTCACCCGGAGGTGAGCGGCCGCGTCGTGGCGCGGCTTCCCCGTGCCGAGGTCTCAGCGAGCAACCAGGACCAACGACGAGAGGGCGGTCAGCCAGCTCACGAAGCTGCCCACCAGGAAGTACTCGGTGAGCTGGTGGATCCGGTGCTGGTCGCTGCGCGACTGCAGCTCGGGAAAGCGCAGCAACCCCTTGGCCGCGATCACGATGCTCGCCGCAGTGAGGTGTCCGGCAAGGCCGAGCCCGACGATGAAGACGCGTTCCATCGGCCCCAGCAGCCGCCCTCCCTTGAGCTGCTGCTCGGGGTCGTCCGGCTCGCCGTGCAGCACGGGGTTGACGGTCCCGGTCACGGCGAGCACCAACCGGACCACGACGTTGCCCGTGCTGAGCTGCACCAGGAACACGGCGAGCAGCAGCAAGGCACGGTCCGGATCGAGGTCGCGCAGCACAGGCAGGGCTGCGCTGTCGAGGAAGCGAGCGACGAGCCCTCCGGTCGGCGATGCCTGTCCTGAGACCAGGACGCCCAATGCCAGCGCGCCTCCTGCCAGGGTCAGCGCGGGCCACGCCGGCCCCCGGTCGAACCCCCGGGTGACCAGGTAGCCCCAGAGCATCACCACCAGCGCGATCACCGCGAGCGCCGCCGCGTCGACGAGGTCGGTGAGACCGGCTGCCAGGGCGACCGCGACGGCGACCGCCGCGCCGACCGCCTCGTTGAGCACGCGTACGGGACGGATCGAGTGCGCGAGGTCGGCCACAGCCATGCCGATCAGGAGTACGGCGATCCAGCTCACGTGACCCTCCTCAGGAGCTCCCCGGCCGCGAGGATCGCGGCCAGGCCATCGTTGCGGAAACGCTGCGAGACTGCTGAGGCGGACACGCCCTCCTCCTCGGCCATCGTGGCCTGGGTGCGCCCGGCGAAACCGCCCTGCAGGAGCCGCAACGACCGCTCCGACACCGATCCCACCAGCTGGTCCCGACAGACCAGCGCGGCGTTCACGCTCTCGGCATCGGGTCCGTCCGCGTCAACGTGGCGTCGATAGGCGGTGCGCAGGTGCCGCAGGGACGAGCTCGCCGCCTCCGCCTTCGCCCACTCGATCGCCTCGCGGGCAGCCCACCAGCCGGGTCCGTCCTCCACGCGGGGGCTCTCCTCGAGCACGGCCACCGGCCCCCACCCCACACCGTGCCTGACGTCGGCTCCGGGCAGCAGCTCCAGGCGCAACCAGAAGGCGGCGTGCAGCGCCCCGCCCACGGTGGCGAAACAGCCCTGGTACTCATCGCCGACGGTGATCCGCAGCGGGACCATCGGCTGCAGCTCCTCGTTGGCCCGGCCGATCAGCTTGTCCAGGCGATGGTGCAGGTCGGTGCGGTCCGCCGCCGCACGCGAACCGACGACGTCCCCGATCAGGGCGGCGACACAGGTATCGGGCTTCATCTCGAACATATGAAGAGTCTACCTTCATTCTCGACAGATGAAGCCAATATCTTCATCTCAGTCCCAAAACACGCGGTCGACGATGCCCCGCGCCCGGCGGGCCGAGCGCAGGTAGTCGTTGACCATCGCGTCGGACTCCCCCGGCGCGTACTGCAGGATCGCTGCCACCGCTGCCCGCTCCCGGGCATCACGCGGGAGCTGGTCGGCCGGCTTGCCGCGCACCTGGACGGTGGCGTTGCGGGCGCGGCTGGCGAACCGCCAGGCCTCGGCCAGGCCCTGGGCGTCGGCCAGGCTCAGCAGGTCGTGCTCGACCGCCACCTGGAGGGCCTCGAGGGTCTTGGTGGTGCGCAGCTCCTCGACCCGTCCCGCATGTTGCATCTGCAGCAGCTGGACGGTCCACTCCACGTCGGAGAGACCGCCGCGCCCGAGCTTGAAGTTCGTGGCCGGGTCGGCACCGCGGGGCAACCGCTCGGCATCGACCCTCGCCTTGATCCGCCGGATCTCGACGACGTCGGAGGGCCGCAGCCCGCCCTCGGGGAAACGCAGCGGATCGATCAGGGCGGTGAACCGCTCCTGCAGGTCGGGGTCGCCGATGAGCGGGGCGGCTCGCAGCAGCGCCTGCGCCTCCCACACGGCCGACCACTTGCGGTAGTAGGCGGCGTAGGCCTCCAGAGTCCGCACCAGCGGGCCCTGACGCCCCTCGGGACGCAGGTCGGCGTCGACCTCCAGCGCCGGGTCCCGTGACTGCGCCGTCAGGAGCCGCCGCAGGTCGTTGGCCACGGCCTGCGCCATCGACGCAGCCTCCGCGGCATCGGCGTCGGGCAGGGGCTCGTGGACGAACATCACGTCGGCGTCGCTGCCGTAGCCGAGCTCGAAGCCGCCGTACCGTCCCATCGCCACGATCGCCATCCGCGTCGGCATCCGGGTCCCCCTGGCCCTCTCGACGCCACGGATCACCGCCGCCAGTGAGGCCTCGATCGTCGCGCTGGTGACGTCGGTCAGGGCATAGCCCACCTCCGCCACCCCGAACGGGACGCACAGGTCGGCGGCGCTGATCCGCAGCAGCTCGCGGCGCCGGATCGAACGGATCGCGAACACCGCCTCCTGCGCGTCGTCGCGTCGTTCGGCCGCCGAGGTCATCTCCTTCTGGATCGCCGCTCGCGTGCGTGGCTCGAGGCGCTCCTCCTCGCCGAGGATGGCCACGCCCTCCGGGTCGCGCTGCAAAAGGTCCGTGGCGTAGCGGCTGGTCGCGAGCACCTGGGCCAACCGCTGGGCGGCCTCACCCTCGTCACGCAGCAGCCGCAGGAACCACGGGGTCGAGCCGAGCGCCTCGGAGATCCGGCGGAAGCCGAAGAGACCGGCGTCGGGATCGGGGGCGTCGGCGAACCACTGCAGCATCACCGGCAGCAGGGTCTTCTGGATCTGCGCGGTGCGCGAGACTCCCGCGGTGAGCGCCTCGAGGTGACGCAGCGCGGCGGTGGCGTCCAGATATCCCAGCGCCTTGAGCCGCACCTTCGCCGCCTCCGGGCTCAGGCGGACCTCGTCGCCGCTGATCCGCGCGACCGCGGAGAGCAGCGGGCGGTAGAAGATCTTCTCGTGCAGCCGCCGGACCTCGCGCTGGTGGAAGTGCCACTGCTTGTCCAGCTCGTCCACCGGGTTGCGGACGTAGCCCAGCGAGCGCCCCAGCCGACGCAGGGAGGCCTCGTCCTCCGGCACCACGTGGGTACGACGCAGTTGGAAGAGCTGGATCCGGTGCTCCAGCGTGCGCAGGAACGAGTAGGCGTCGTGCAGCGCCTTGCCGTCCTCGCGGCCGACGTACCCACCCTCGGTGAGCCGGGCCAGGGCACTGAGCGTCGTCGCGGAGCGGATCCGCTCGTCGGTGCGGCCGTGCACCATCTGGAGCAGCTGGACGGCGAACTCGACGTCGCGCAGACCCCCCGAGCCGAGCTTGAGCTGGCGCTCGGCATTGGTCGCGGGGATGTGCTCGATCACCCGGCGGCGCATGGACTGCACCTCCTCGACGAAGCCGTCGCGCTCCGCGGCCGACCACACCAGCGGGCCGATCACCTCGGCGTACTCGCGTCCGAGGGCGAGGTCCCCGGCGACCGGGCGGGCCTTGAGCAGCGCCTGGAACTCCCAGGTCTTGGCCCAGCGCTCGTAGTAGCCGCTGTGGCTGGCGATGGTCCGCACCAGCGGCCCGGACTTCCCCTCGGGTCGGAGGTTGGCGTCGACCGGCCAGATCGTGCCCTCACGCGTGTGGTCGGAGCACACCTGCATCAACGTGGACGCGAGCTGGGTCGCCGCCCGCATGGCCGGCTGCTCGTCGTGGCCCTCGGCGGCCTCACCCACGAAGATCACGTCGACGTCGCTGACGTAGTTGAGCTCGTGCCCACCGCACTTGCCCATCGCGATCACCGCGAGCCGGCACGAGTGCGCCGCCGCACCGACCTTGGCCCGCGCGACCGCCAACCCGGCGTCCAGCGTCCCGCTGGCGAGCTCGGCGAGCTCCGCGGCCGCGTCGTCCACCCCCAGGCTGTGCGCGAGGTCGCGGGCGGCGAGCCGGAGCAGCACCCGGCGGTACTCCACCCGAAGCGCGTCGCAAGCGGCGTCGTGCTCGAGCGTCGCCACCGGCTCGGCCGCCTCCGGGTCGGCGCCGACAGCGCGCAGCAGGCCAGCCCGGACGGCGAACGCCGCTGGCCGCGTGGACCCCATCGTGGGGTCCCGCAGCTCGCGCCAGTGGTCGGGGTGCCGGCGCAGGTGCTCACCGAGTGCCTGGCTGGCGCCGAGCACGGAGAGCAACCGCATCGAGGTGCCCTCGTCGTCGGCCACCTCGCGCAACATCTCCGGGCGGTCGGGGGCCGCATCGGCGAGAGCCACCAGACTGGAGAGGGCCAGGTCGGGATCGGCGCTGCGAGCGATCAGCGGCAGCAGCTCGTGGGCGACCTCGCCGAGCTCGGCGACGTCCCGGGCGGCGCGCTCGGAGTCCAGGAATCCCAGCCGCACCAAGCGGGCCTTGCTGGTGTCACTGCGGGTAGCCACCCGCCGAACCTACCGGTTTCGCCGAGGCCCCGACGGCTGCACCGAACCCGATCCCGCCGACCAGCAGACCACCCAGCACCAACGGGACGGCCAGGACCACGCCGAACGTCTGCAGCGCGAGTACGCCGAGCCCGGCCACCAGCGAACCGAAGACGCACAGCACGACTCCGGCGCGGAAGGGGTGCCGGTGCGCCAACCAGACCGCGAGACCGGCCACGCCCAGCAGCAGCACCCCGAGCCCGCTGAGCACCGCGCCGAAGAGCACACCCAGCCCGTCGAAGTCATCGGTGCGCGTCCGCAGGTCCAGGGCCACCATGAACATCCCGCCACCCAGCCCGGCCACTCCCGCAACCGAGACCAACCCCGACGCGAGCAACGTCAAGAGCAGCGGTCCGGAGAGGTGTCGGTGAGCCATGCCCGGAGGTTGTCCCACGGACGCCGTCGCCGGCATCCGTGCAGGTACTCAGATGACCGGCAGCATCCGGTCACGCTCGAAGGCGGAGACCTGGCCGCGGTACTCCTCCCACTCCGCGCGCTTGTTGCGGAGGAAGAACTCATAGACGTGCTCGCCGAGCGTCTCGGCGAGCAGCTCGGAGTCCTCGGCGATCTTGATGGCGTCGTGCAGGTTCTTGGGCAGCTGCTCGAGGTCCGAGCGCCTTGCGCTCGCGCTCGTTGAGCGACCAGACGTTGTCCTCGGCCTCCCGGGGCAGCTCGTACTCCTCCTCCAGCCCCTTCATGCCGGCGGCGAGCACGACCGAGTAGGCGAGGTAGGGGTTGCAGGCGGCGTCGATCGTGCGCAGCTCGATCCGGGTGGACTGCCCCTTGTTGGGCTTGTACATCGGCACCCGGACCATCGCGGAGCGGTTGTTGTGGCCCCAGCAGATGTAGGAGGGCGCCTCACCGCCGCCGATCAGGCGCTTGTAGGAGTTCACCCACTGGTTGGTCACGCAGGTGATCTCGCTGGCGTGGCGCAGGATGCCGGCGATGAAGTGCCGCCCGGTCTTGGAGAGCTGGTACTCCGCGCCGGCCTCGAAGAACGCGTTGGTGTCGCCCTCGAAGAGCGAGACGTGCGTGTGCATCCCCGAGCCCGGGTGCGTGGTGAACGGCTTGGGCATGAAGCTCGCCCAGATCCCCTGGCTCAGCGCGACCTCACGGACCACGGTGCGGAAGGTCATGATGTTGTCCGCGGTGGAGAGCGCGTCGGCGTACCGGAGGTCGATCTCCTGCTGACCTGGACCACCTTCGTGGTGGCTGAACTCCACCGAGATGCCCATCGACTCGAGCATGTTGATCGCCTCGCGGCGGAAGTCCGAGCCGCGCGACTGGGCGGTGTGGTCGAAGTAGCCGCTGCGGTCGACCGGGACCGGCTCCTCGCCGATGCCGGGACGCCCGGAGAACAGGTAGAACTCGATCTCGGGGTGGGTGTAGAAGGTGAAGCCCTTGTCGGCCGCCCTCTGCAGCGTGCGCTTGAGCACGAACCGCGGGTCGGCGTACGACGGGGAGCCGTCGGGCATCACGATGTCGCAGAACATCCGCGCGGTCGACGGCGTCTCGCCGCGCCACGGCAGCAGCTGGAACGTCGAGGGGTCGGGGTGCGCCAGCATGTCCGCCTCGGTGACCCGCGCGAACCCCTCGATCGCGGAGCCGTCGAAGCCGATGCCCTCGTCGAAGGAGTTCTCCAGCTCCTGCGGAGCGATGGAGACCGACTTGAGGTAACCGAGCACGTCGGTGAACCACAGTCGCACGAACCTGACGTCACGCTCTTCGAGTGCCCGGAGAACGAAGTCTTCCTGCTTGCCCATGCGGCGAGCCTAGCGGCCCGCGGGGGCGGCGAGGTTCACAGCGTCGAGTAACCGA
>CAWAJE010000027.1:0-38133 GCA_963782215.1 uncultured Actinomycetota bacterium
GCCGGCATCCGTGCAGGTACTCAGATGACCGGCAGCATCCGGTCGCGCTCGAAGGCGGAGACCTGGCCGCGGTACTCCTCCCACTCCGCGCGCTTGTTGCGGAGGAAGAACTCATAGACGTGCTCGCCGAGCGTCTCGGCGAGCAGCTCGGAGTCCTCGGCGATCTTGATGGCGTCGTGCAGGTTCTTGGGCAGCTGCTCGAGTCCGAGCGCCTTGCGCTCGCGCTCGTTGAGCGACCAGACGTTGTCCTCGGCCTCCCGCGGCAGCTCGTACTCCTCCTCCAGCCCCTTCATCCCGGCGGCGAGCACGACCGAGTAGGCGAGGTAGGGGTTGCAGGCGGCGTCGATCGTGCGCAGCTCGATCCGGGTGGACTGCCCCTTGTTGGGCTTGTACATCGGGACCCGGACCATCGCGGAGCGGTTGTTGTGGCCCCAGCAGATGTAGGAGGGGGCCTCACCGCCACCGATCAGGCGCTTGTAGGAGTTCACCCACTGGTTGGTCACGCAGGTGATCTCGCTGGCGTGACGCAGGATGCCGGCGATGAAGTGCCGCCCGGTCTTGGACAGCTGGTACTCCGCGCCCGCCTCGAAGAAGGCGTTGGTCTCTCCCTCGAACAGCGAGACGTGGGTGTGCATCCCCGAACCCGGGTGCGTGGTGAAGGGCTTGGGCATGAAGCTGGCCCAGATCCCCTGGCTGAGCGCCACCTCACGGACCACGGTGCGGAAGGTCATGATGTTGTCGGCGGTGGAGAGCGCGTCGGCGTAGCGCAGGTCGATCTCCTGCTGGCCGGGACCACCCTCGTGGTGGCTGAACTCCACCGAGATGCCCATCGACTCGAGCATGTTGATCGCCTCGCGGCGGAAGTCCGAGCCCCGCGACTGGGCGGTGTGGTCGAAGTAGCCGCTGCGGTCGACCGGCACCGGCTCCTCGCCGATCCCGGGGCGGCCCGAGAACAGGTAGAACTCGATCTCGGGGTGGGTGTAGAAGGTGAAGCCCTTGTCGGCCGCCTTCTGCAGCGTGCGCTTGAGCACGAACCGCGGGTCGGCGTACGACGGGGAGCCGTCGGGCATCACGATGTCGCAGAACATCCGCGCGGTCGAGGGGGTCTCGCCGCGCCACGGCAGCAGCTGGAACGTCGAGGGGTCCGGGTGCGCGAGCATGTCCGCCTCCGTGACCCGCGCGAACCCCTCGATCGCGGAGCCGTCGAAGCCGATGCCCTCGTCGAAGGAGTTCTCCAGCTCCTGCGGAGCGATGGAGACCGACTTGAGGTAACCGAGCACGTCGGTGAACCACAGTCGCACGAACCTGACGTCCCGCTCTTCGAGTGCCCGGAGAACGAAGTCTTCCTGCTTGCCCATGCGGGGAGCCTAGCGGCCCCGTGCGGTGGAACGCGTCACACCGTCAGGTAACCGAAGCCGTGCTCGACAAGGAGAAAGGCGGCTCCGGCCACCGGGACCACCAATGCCGCGCCGCTCGCGGCCACCAGCACCGCGCGCGTCCCCGAGCGCCGCACGGCGAGGACGACCAACGCAGCGGAGAGCACTGCCGGCACTGCGAGGGCGGCCACGAGGGTCTCCCGGTCGGCGAACGCACTCAGCCGGAACAGCACCCACCCCGGCTCGGCCAGCAGCACGGCGGCCATCAGCACGTGGCCGACGGCAGAGGCCTCGACCGCGCGGCCGGTCGGGGGACGAGCGGCGAGCGCCCCCACCACCCCCGCGACCGATCCACCCACGATCGCTGCGGGGACCCAGAACACCCCCGAGGCGCCGAGCTGCGCGGTCGCCGCATGAAGCGTGTGGGCCAGCGCCTCGTAGACGTAGTAGGTCGCGATCGCCAGCGTGCCGAACGCTGCTCCCAGCGTCGCACCGCGACCGGTCCTCCCGGCGGAGAGCCACCGGCCACTCCCCCAGGCGCCGAGCACCCACAGCGCCTGCAGGCCGGCCACGGCACCCAGCACCGCGTTCCACCTCCACCCGTCGGCCGAGAGCACGCCGAGCGCGACGGCGTACCCCGTGACCGCGGCGGCGCGGACGCTCGTGCTCACGCGCGGGGGACGTTCTCCAGCTCGGCCAGCCATGCGGCGGGGCTCGCGTCGCTCGGCATTCGCCAGTCGCCGCGGGGCGACATCGTGCCCCCGGCGCTCACCTTGGGACCGTTGGGCAGCGCCGATCTCTTGAACTGGCTGGCGAAGAACCGCCTGATGAAGACCTCGAGCCACTTCCTGATCTCGGGCAGGTCGTAGGCCGGTCGCTGCTCCGCCGGGTAGTTCGGTGGCCACTCGCCGCGCTCGGCGTCGGACCACGCGTGCTCGGCCAGGAAGGCGATCCGACTGGGACGCAGACCCTGGCGCAGCACGTGGAACAGCGTGAAGTCCTGCAACGCGTAGGGCCCGACCGACGACTCCGTGGACTGCGGCTTCTCGCCCTCGCCCGCTGGGATCAGCTCCGGAGTGATCTCCTGCTGCACGATCTCGGTGAGCAGCTCGTTGACCTCGTCGCCGGCGCCACCGAGCTGCTCGCTCTCGACGACCCACCGGATGAGGTGCTGGATCAGCGTCTTGGGGACCCCGGAGTTCACCGTGTAGTGCGACATCTGGTCGCCGACGCCGTAGGTGCACCAGCCGAGCGCGAGCTCGGAGAGGTCACCGGTGCCGAGCACGATTCCCCTGCGCTGGTTGGCGATCCGGAACAGATAGTCGGTCCGCAACCCGGCTTGGACGTTCTCGAACGTGACGTCGTAGACCTTCTCCCCGGCGGCGAAGGGGTGGCCGAGGTCGCCCAGCATCTGCTCCGCCGCGGGACGGATGTCGAGCTCCTCGAAGCTCACCCCGAGCGCCTTGGAGAGTCGGGTGGCGTAGGACTTGGTGGTGTCACCCGTGGCGAAGCCCGGCATCGTGAACGCCAGGATGTCGCTGCGGGGCCGGTCCATGCGATCCATCGCCTTGGCGGCCACGATCAGCGCATGGGTGGAGTCCAGCCCACCGGAGACCCCGATCACGACCTTGGGCTGCCCGATCGCGCGCAGTCGCTGCTCGAGGCCGGAGACCTGGATGTTGTAGGCCTCGAAGCAGTCCAGCGCCAGCCGCTCCGGGTCGTCGGGCACGAACGGGAACCGGTCGACCTTGCGCAGCAGCCCGATGTCACCGGCCGGAGGGTCGAGGGTGAACTCCACGACGGCGTACTCACCCTCCTCGATGCCCTCCACCCGTCGGTTGTCGTCGAAGCTGCCCTGGCGAAGGCGCTCCTGACGGATCCGGTCGAGGTCGACGTCGACCACCGTCCGGTGCGCACCGGAGGGGAAGCGCTCCCCCTCGCCGAGCAGGTCCCCGCACTCGTAGACCATGGTCTGGCCGTCCCAGGACAGGTCGGTGCTGGACTCGCCCTCGCCTCCGGCGGCATAGGCGTACGCCGCGAGGCAGCGCGAGCTCGCCGAACGGACCAGCAGGCGCCGGTCCTCGGCGCGCGCCACCGTGATCGGCGAGCCGGAGAGGTTGGTCAGCACCGTCGCGCCGGCCAGGGCCGCCTTCGCGCTCGGCGGTACCGGCACCCACATGTCCTCGCAGATCTCGACGTGCAGCGTCAGGCCGGGCACGTCGACGGCCGAGAAGAGCAGGTCGTGACCGAAGGGCACCTCGACGCCGGCGACACCGATCAGTCGGTCCCCCGCTGCCGCCTCACCGGAGGCGAAGTGCCGCTTCTCGTAGAACTCGCGGTAGTTGGGCAGGTGCATCTTGGGGACCACGCCGAGGATCTCACCGCGGTGGATCACCACCGCGCAGTTGTAGAGCCGGTGGAGCCGACGCAGCGGCGCCCCGACGACGATCACCGGGAGCAGGTCGGCGGTCGCCTCGACCAACGAGACGAGCGCGCGCTCGACACCCTCGAGGAGCACGTCCTGCAGGAAGAGGTCCTCGATCGAGTAGCCGCTCAGGCACAGCTCGGCGAACAACGCCACTGCCACGCCGTCGTCGTGGCAGGCGCGGGCCTGCTCGAGCACGGCATCGGCGTTGGCCGCGGGATCACCGATGGAGACGGGCAGCGTGCAGGCTGCGATACGGGCGAACCCGTGCGCGTAGGCCGACTGGAAATCCACGCGCTCAGTCTGTCAGAACCGGTTCCTGCAACAGCGTCTCCACGGGGCTCGAGTTCCCGGCTCTCGGGATCGTGAAGTGGAAGGTCGAACCCACTCCCTCCTCGCTCTCCACCCAGATCCGGCCGCCGTGCTGCTCGACGATCCCGCGGGTGATGGCCAGTCCCAGACCCGTGCCGCCGCCACCCAGCGCGTCGGCCACGTCGACCTGCTGGAACCGCTCGAAGATCAGCGCCCGGGACCGCAGCGGGATCCCCCGGCCCTGGTCCGCGACGGTGTAGGTCACCCAAGAGGGCCCGACGTGCGCGTTGATCCGGACCGTGGTGCCGGGGTCACTGAACTTCACGGCGTTGCCCACCAGGTTGGTCAGCGCCTGCACGACCCGGTCGGCGTCCCCACGCACGCGGGCGTCCGCCGGCTCCACGGGATCGACGACAACGGCGATCCCGGACTTGCGGGCCAGCTGCTTCAAGGGGCGCGCGGCGGTGTCCGCCAGGGCGCTGACACCGTGCTCGGCCAGGTGCAGCGGCAAGATCCCGAGCGCCAGCCGCTCGGCGTCGAGGATGTCGCCCACCAGGCGGGTCAGCCGCTCACTGCCGCGCATCGCGAGGTCGACGGCCCGCTGGGCCTGGTCGGGGAGCTCACCCATGACGCCGTCGGCCAGCATCTCCAGCGACCCGCGCATCGCCGTCAACGGCGTACGCAGCTCGTGGCTGACCGCCACCACGAACTCCCGCTGCATCCGCTCGACCGCCATCCGGTCGGTGATGTCACGGAAGATCACCACTGCTCCGTCCGGCACCCCGTTGACCAGTTCCGGGGAGGCCGTCATCTCCACCTCGAACCGGGTGCCGTCGCGCCGGGCGTACTCCACCCCGGAGCGCCGGGCGGTCTCACCGGTGGCGATCACACCGCGCAGCAGGCAGTCGTGCGTCGAGCTGCGGGGGGTGCCGCCGTTGAGGAGCGTGCAGGCGTCGCGGCCTGCGGCCTCCTCCGTGGTGAGGTCCAGCATCCGCTCGGCAGCGGGGTTCAGGAACGAGATCATGCCGTCCCTGTCCAGGCCCAGGATCCCCTCGCCCACCGACTCCAGGAGCCGCTGGTGCCCGTCGGCGAGCTGCTCCAGGTCGGCGGTCCGGTCTGCGACCCGGGTCTCGAGCTCGCGGCGCAGCCACAGGTCGTCGCCGACGAGCACCACCTGCCGCGCAGCGGTGAGCATGATCGTGAGGATCGCCAGCACCACGCTGGGCCAGTCCGGCAGCCCTGCCGCGACGCACGTGATCAGCGCACCCCAGACCACGATGTCGGGAACCACGGCCGCGACCCGGTGCGGCAGCGTCCCGTGGTGGTTGGCCGGCAGGTTGCGGATGGCCGAGCTGCTGAGCGCAGCCAGGCCGAAGAGCAGCGGCGCCGTCGTGTAGCCCAGGCCGGACAGGGTGCTGCCGTAGAAGCCGCCCTCTGCGGCGAGGAAGCTGTAGACCGCGTCCGCCCCGGTGTAGACGACCAGCCCCGTCGAGAGCAGGAGCAGGTCCAGCCGGGCGGCGCGGGCGCTGCGCAGCACCAGCACCAGCCCGAGACCGGCCAGCGCCATGTCCGCGAGGGGGTAGAAGGCCAGCAGCAGCGCGGTGTAGCTCGGGGTGAAGTCCAGGAGGACACCGTTGATCGTCACGACGTACGCCATCAGCGCCAGCGCGCAGGAGAGCACGACGGCGTCCAGGCCGCGCCGCATGGTCGAGCCGCGCTCGGAGGTGGGCACGGGGAAGGTGAACAGCGCGAGGAACGCCGGCAGGTAGCCCGCGACGTAGGGGACGTCGACCCAGGAGACGGCCGGAACGTTCCACCCGAGCACGCCGTAGACCACCCAGCCCACGTCGCCGATCATCCAGAGCATCAGCCAGGCACAGAACAGCAGCCAGGTCAGGCGAACCCTGCCTTGCGAACGCTGGGCCGCAACGGCTCCGCTGACCAGGGCGAAGGCGCTGCCGAGCGCGGCGAGCAGGTCGAAGAAGTAGTCGGGTTCCCTGATGCTGGGGGTGAAGCTCACCAAGCCGGCCACCACGATCACCACCACGGAGAACGACCCGGCGACCCGGACGGCGTGGTAGGCGTCGGAACTGAGCAAGCCGGCACCTTGGTCGGCCCGCGGCTCCGACGGGAGCAAGGCTCCCCCGGGCGGTCGTGCTGCGCTCATCCGTGACCTCAATGCCGAGTGTTCGTACCGGGCTAGTCGGAGGTCCCCGTAACCGACGTTTGCCACTTTACGGACTGATAACGGACCAAGTGCTCCAACGGTACGGGACGGTCTCACCGCAAGTACCGGAACTGGAGAGTTCGCTCGACCTCCGCGAGCGGCGGCCGGGACGGCACCTCGTGACGAGCGCCACATCATCCTCGCGCGCCGACCCGGCTAGCGTGGTCGCCCATGAGCGAAGAGACCGCGCCGTACGGCACCGGAGCCACGCCGCCGACCCCCGCCGCACCGGCCAAGCGGATCCGCACCCAGCACCTGCGTGAGATGAAGCAGCGCGGCGAGCGCTTCGCCATGCTCACCGCCTACGACATGTACACCGCGCAGATCTTCGACGAAGCCGGCATCGAGGTCCTCCTCGTCGGTGACAGCGCTTCGAACAACGTCTACGGCAACGAGACCTCGTTGCCGGTGACCGTCGACGAGCTGCTGCCACTGACCCGCGCCGTCTCACGCTCGGTACGTCGTTCCCTGGTGGTCGGAGACCTCCCCTTCGGGTCCTACCAGCGCTCCCCCGAGCAGGCCTACGACACCGCGGTCCGGTTCATGAAGGAGGGCGGGGCGCACGCGGTCAAGCTCGAGGGAGGCACCGAGATGGTGCCGCAGATCGAGCTGATGAGCCGTGGCGGCGTACCCGTGATGGCGCACATCGGCTTCACCCCCCAGAGCGAGCACGCACTGGGTGGCTACCGGGTGCAGGGACGCGGCGAGACCGCGCGCCGGATCATCGAGGACGCCCTCGCGGTGCAGGCCGCCGGCGCGTTCGCGGTGGTGATGGAGATGGTCCCCGGCGACGTGGCGGCCGAGGTCACCGCAGCGCTGGAGATCCCCACGATCGGCATCGGTGCCGGCGCCCGGTGCGACGCGCAGGTCCTGGTCTGGCAGGACGCCTTCGGCATGCGCAGCGGCAAGATGGCCCGCTTCGTCAAGCAGTACGCCGACGTCCGCGGCACCCTGCTCGACGGCGCGCGCGCGTACGCCGACGAGGTCCGCGCCGGGACCTTCCCGGGGCCTGAGCACACCTTCTAGCCCGCGCCGGGCGCTTTCGAGGCGGGGCGGGGGGCTGGCGGACTGGCGGACGGTTTCCGACCCCCCTCGTCCCCGCACCCCAACCAAGCCATCTCCGTACGCCGAGCTAGCTGCCCCAGCCCAGCTGACGGGTGCCGAGCGAGATCACCGGCAGCCAGACCGCGAACGCGATCACCGGCAACCACGGGACCCGGGTCGGGTGCGGGACGAACCACCTGGTGGCCAGGCGCAGCGAGCACCAGCCAGAGCACGAGCAGCAGGGTGGTCACCCACCACGGGGCGACGTTGGCGGTGCCGAGGTCGAGGAACAGCACGCACACCATGCCGGCCAGCCCGACGAACCCCCACGGGGAAACCTTGGCCTTGGGCACGCGCTCACCCTACGGGGGCGGGGCGGCCCTCCCGTCGTCCGTCGTCAGTCCTCGACCACGTCGTCGTTCCACTTGGGGTCGTTGTCCCACTCCTCGTTGCGCTCCTGCACCTTCTCCAGCGCGCGCGACGCCTCGTCCTCGGAGTCGTAGGGACCGAGGCGGTCGGCGTTCTTGCAGCCGTCGTGACCCTCGACCCGGTGGTGCTTGATGCAGTACCAGAACTCGCTCATGCCTGGTGAAACTACACTCGCCTCCGTGAGTGCCATAGCCCCCGGAAAGATCTCTGCCCGTCGTCCCGTGCCTGCCCACATCGAGCGGCCGGAGTACGTCGACCAGCCCGGTCCCGCACCGTTCACCGGTTCGGAGGTCAAGGACTCCGACACCATCGAGCGGATGCGGATCGCGGGCAAGCTGGCGGCCGAGGCCCGCGACCTGGTCGGCTCGCACGTGGCACCGGGGATCACCACCGACGAGCTGGACCGCATCGGTCACGAGTTCCTCTGTGACCACGGCGCCTACCCGTCCACGCTCGGCTACAAGGGCTTCCCCAAGTCGCTGTGCTCCTCGGTCAACGAGGTGATCTGCCACGGCATCCCGGACAGCACGGTGGTCCAGGACGGCGACATCGTGAACATCGACATCACGGCCTACCTCAACGGCGTGCACGGCGACACCAACGCCACCTTCATGACGCCCGGGGTCAGCGACGAGGTCCGCGACCTGGTCGAGCGCACCCGGGAGGCGCTGCGCCGCGCGATCAACGCGGTCAAGCCGGGCCGCCGGATCAACGTCATCGGCCGGGTGATCGAGTCCTACGCCAAGCGGTTCGACTACGGCGTGGTGCGCGAGTTCACCGGTCACGGCATCGGCAGCTCCTTCCACTCCGGCCTGGTGGTGCCCCACTTCGACGACCCGCACTACTCCGACCTGATCGAGCCGGGGATGACCTTCACGATCGAGCCGATGCTCAACCTCGGCACCCACCAGTGGGACATGTGGGACGACAACTGGACGGTCGTCACCCGCGACCGGCAGTACAGCGCCCAGTTCGAGCACACCTTGCTGGTCACCGACGCCGGAGCAGAGATCCTCACCCTGCCCTGACGTCCGGCCGACACCTCGCTAGGGTCGCTGGGGTGAGCATGTTCGAGGACTACGCAACCGGCATGGGCGCGGCCTACGACGAGATGTACGACGGATCCGCGATCCGTACGCCGTACAGCCGTCTCCAGCCCTCCCTGCACGACATGGGCCAGCCCGAGCTGCAGACCCGGGTCGAGGCGCTGCACTCCAGCTACCTCGACCAGGGCGTCACGTTCGACATCGGCGGTGAGGAGCGGGCCTTCCCGCTCGACGTGCTGCCCCGGGTGATCGAGATGGACCAGTGGGCCAAGGTCGAGGCAGGGGTCCAGCAGCGTGTGGCCACCCTGGAGCGGTTCCTCGCTGACGTCTACGACGCCGGGCAGGTGCTCGACGACGGCGTGGTCCCCCGCAGCGTGGTCACCACCTCCTCGCACTTCCACCGTGCCGCATCCGGCATCGAGCCGCCCAACGGGGTGCGGGTGCACGTCAGCGGCATCGACCTGATCCGCGACGCCGAGGGTGAGTTCCGGGTGCTCGAGGACAACGTGCGGGTCCCTTCCGGCGTCTCCTACGTGATGACCAACCGGAGGGCGATCGCGGCCGCGCTCCCCGAGACCTTCGCCGAGCACCGGATCCGTCCGGTCGCCGGCTACCCCCAGAAGCTGCTGACGGCGCTCCGGGCCGCTGCGCCCGCGGGTGTCACCGACCCCAACGTGGTCGTGCTGACCCCCGGCGTCTTCAACGGCGCCTACTTCGAGCACGCCCTGCTCGCCCGCACCATGGGCGTCGAGCTCGTCGAGGGCCGCGACCTGGAGTGCCGTCGCGGCCGCGTGATGATGCGGACCACCCAGGGCCTCGAGCCCGTGCACGTGATCTACCGCCGGGTCGACGACGAGTTCCTCGACCCGGTGCACTTCCACAGCACCTCGCTGCTCGGCTGCTCCGGGCTGCTCAACGCCGCCCGCGCCGGCAACGTCACGATCGCCAACGCGGTCGGCAACGGCGTCGCGGACGACAAGCTGACCTACACCTACCTCCCGGACCTGGTGCGCTACTACCTGGGCGAGGAGCCGATCCTGAAGAACGTCGACACCTGGCGCCTCGGTGACGCCGACCACCGCGAGGAGGTGATGGACCGGCTCGACGAGCTCGTGGTCAAGCCGGTCGACGGCTCCGGCGGCAAGGGCATCGTGATCGGCCCGGCGGCCACCCGCGCCGAGCTCGACGAGCTGCGCCTGAAGGTGCTGGAGGACCCACGCTCGTGGATCGCGCAGCCCGTGGTCCAGCTGAGCACCGTCCCGACGTACGTCGACGGCCAGATGCGTCCGCGCCACGTCGACCTGCGGCCGTTCGCGGTCAACGACGGCAACCGGGTGTGGGTGCTGCCCGGGGGTCTCACCCGGGTCGCGCTCGGCGAGGGCGAGCTGATCGTGAACTCCTCGCGCGGCGGCGGCTCCAAGGACACCTGGGTGCTCGCCGGACAGGGCCGGCTGCCGGCCCCGCCCGAGCCTGAGCGGGTCGCCATCGGCTCCACCCCGCAGGACGTCGGCCCCGCCCTGGGGTCGTTCTCCGCGGCCAAGGACCAGCAACAGCAGCAGCAACAGCAACAGCAGCAGGGGGTCTCGGGATGCTGAGCCGGATTGCGGAGTCCCTGTTCTGGATCGGGCGCTACGTCGAGCGCGCGGAGGACACGGCGCGGATCCTCGACGTACAGACCCAGCTGATCCTCGAGGATCCGGGCGTCGACGAGGAGACCACCTGTCGCAGCCTGCTCTCGATCATGGGTGTCGACGTCGCGGAGGACGCGAAGATCGACACCACCGAGGTGATGCGCGTGCTGGCCTACGACACCATGTCCACGGCCTCGATCACCGCCACCCTGGCCGCCGCCCGTGAGAGTGCCCGCCGTGCTCGCGAGACCCTGTCGACCTCGATGTGGGAGGCGATCAACACCACCTACCGCGCGATCCCCTCGGGGCACTTCCGGTCGATGCGGCCACCGGTCGCCTTCCGCTGGGTGCGCGACCGGTCGGCGCAGATCAACGGCATCGCCGAGGCCACCATGACCCGCGACGAGGGGTACCAGTTCCTGGTGCTCGGTCGCTCGATCGAGCGTGCCGACATGACCTCACGGCTGGTGGCGACCGCGGCACTGACCTCCGGAGCCGCCTGGGGTACGTCGCTGCGCGCGTGCGGTGCCTACGAGGCGTTCCTCCGGACCTACAAGGGGCTGGAGACCGAGCGCGGTGCCGCCGAGTTCCTGCTGCTCGACCGGCTCTTCCCCCGCTCGGTGGTCTTCGGCCTCAGCCGTGCCGAGCAGTGCCTGGAGAACCTCCAGTCGGCCGGCACCCGGGCCGGTTTCCAGAACGAGGCGCAACGGCTCCTCGGCCGGACCCGCGCTGAGCTGGAGTACCGCTCGCTGAGCGACTTCGTGGCCGATCTGCCGACAGAGATGGAACGCCTGCAGCGCACCTGCGCGCTGGCGACGGACGCGATCTCCCGGCGCTACTTCGCGGGCGCGGAAGCCACCGAGTGGCACGGGGTGAGGGCATGAGCATGCAGCTGCGCATCCAGCACACGACCGGTTTCGAGTACGACGGGAAGGCCAACACCTCCTTCAACGAGGCCAGGCTGACCCCGCTGACGCTGCCGGGCCAGATCGTCGTGCACTCCCGGGTCGAGGTCTCCCCCACCCCGTGGGCCTACACCTACAAGGACTACTGGGGCGCCCAGGTGACCGCCTTCGAGGTGCTCGACCCGCACCTGTCCCTGACCGTGACCGCCACCGCGACCGTGCACACCGACCGGACCCCGGCCGGAGCTCCCACGATGACGTGGGAGCGGATGCGCGAGGCCGACCTGTTCGACCTGCACACCGAGTTCCTCTCGCTCTCCGAGCGCGTCGAACCCGCCGACGACCTCCGTGAGGCTGCCCGCGAGATCGCTGCCGGTGCCGCCACTCCGGGGGACGCCGCGCGCGCGATCTGCGCCCTCGTGTACGGCGAGGTGAAGTACGTCTCGGGCTCCACCACGGTCGACGCGCGGGCCGCCCACTCGTGGACCAAGCGGTCCGGTGTCTGCCAGGACATGGCGCACATCGCCATCGGTGCGATCCGCAGCATCGGCGTACCCACTCGTTACGTCTCGGGATACCTGCACCCCCACAAGGACCCGGAGATCGGCGAGACGGTACACGGCGAGTCGCACGCCTGGGTCGAGTGGTGGGACGACGGCTGGCGTGGTTTCGACCCCACCCACGACACCGAACCGGGCGACCGGCACGTGATCGTCGCGACCGGCCGCGACTACAACGACGTGAAGCCGCTCTCGGGCATCTTCTCGGGCTCGGGCACCTCGCGGATGTTCGTCGACGTGCAGGTCACCCGCCTCCACTAGCGGACCCCGTCGTCCGCGAGGTGCGATCGGCACTGTCTGGTGCGGCATGATTGGTGCCGCATCATGGAAGTGACTCCCACCTGTCGCCCAGAATCGCCGTGGCCAGCCTTGGTTTGACGCAAGATCGTGGCCATTCCGCTAGAGTCGACTTCCACATTCTGGAAGGGACGGATGCAGCAGATGGCGAAGACGGTGCAGCGTCCGGACCCGGTCGAAGCGCGGGTGTCCGGCACCCAGTCGATCACCCGTGCTTTCGCGGTGCTGAACGTGTTCCGCGAGACCCCCGGCGACCTCGGCGTGGTGGAGGTCGCCGATCGCCTCGGCCTCACGCTCTCCACGGCCCACCGCATCGCGCGAGCGCTCGTCCTGGAGGGATACCTCGCCCAGGAGGTCGGCCGGGAGCGGTACCGGCTCGGCCCGCAGGCCCTCCTCCTCGGTCAGGCGGCGCAACGAGCCCTGGGCATCGACCTCGCCCGCCCCGTGCTGCAGAGGCTCGCAGGTCACACCGGGGAGTCGGTGAACCTCGGGCTGCTCGACATCGACCACGCCGTCGTGATCCAGCGGCTGGAGTCCCCACAGCCGTTGCGTTTCTCGATGGAGGTCGGCACGCGCATCGAGCTCCATGCGACCTCGATGGGAAAGGCGTTGTTGGCCTTCAACGACGAGCTCGCCATCTACCTCGACAGTCTTCCCGGCGATCTGGTGCAGCTGACCGAGAAGACGCATGCGACCGTCCGAAGCTTGAAGGTCGACCTCCAGCAGGTTCGGCTGCGAGGTTGGAGCACCGACGACGAGGAGTCGATGCTCGGCGTCCGCTGCGTCGCGGCACCGGTCATGGACAGCAACGGCCAGGCCCGGGCAGCCGTCGCGATCCAGGTGCCAGCCGTGCGGATGCCCGACGAGCGGTTCGCCGACCTCGGACCGCGGGTCCGCGAGACCGCCCGAGAGCTCGCCGGTCTGCTCCCGATCTGAGGTCCGCCCTCGCGGGCCTATCCCACTCCCTACCTCACCCCTAGGTCACCGGGATCTTGGCAGGCTCGACACCGAGCTCGCGAAGGGCGGGTCCCACCTGACTGGGGATGTCGACCACGATGGCCCCCGATTGGCTGAGCGCCGCGACCTTGGACTCACCGCTGCCGCGGTTGCCGGTGACGATGGCGCCGGCGTGGCCCATCCGACGCCCCGGAGGGGCACTTCGTCCGGCGATGAACGCGACCACAGGCACATCGATCGTCGCGATCAGCTCCGCCGCCTCCTCCTCCATCGCTCCACCGATCTCACCGACCAGCACGATGGCCTCGGTGTGCGGGAGCTGCAGGACGCTGCGGACCGCATCCAGCGTGGTCGTGCCGAGGATGGGGTCGCCACCGATCCCGACGAAGGCCGACTGACCGTAGCCGGCCCCCACCAGGTTGAGTGAGAGCAAGGTGCCCAGACTGCCGCTGCGCGAGATCACGCCGATCTTGCCGGGCGCGAAGATGTTCTTCGCGAAGCCGGGCATGATCCCCACGCTGGCCTCACCTGGCACCACCAGTCCGGCGGTGTTGGGACCGAGCACCTGCGCGCCGTGGTCACGAGCGACGGCGAGCATCTCCATCACGTCGTGCGAGGGAATGTGCTCGGCCAGGCAGACGACCTTGTTGACGCCCGCCTCGACCGCCTCGATGACTGCAGCCCGGGCACCTTGGGGCGGGACGAACAGCACCGTGGCGTCGAGCGGATGTTCATCGGCAGCCTCGCGCACGGTGCCGTAGACAGGGCAGCCGTGCACCTCTGCCCTCCCCGGCCCGGGCTGACGCCGGCCACGACACGGGTCCCGACCTCCATCATGCGTTCGGTCCAGAACTGTCCCTGACGACCGGTCATGCCCTGGACGAGCACCCGGTCCTGGCTGGTGATGATCACGAGGTGGGCTCCATTTCCGCTGCGTCTGCCGCTGCGACTGCTGCCTTCACGGCGTCGTCCATCAGGTCGTAGGGCTCGATGCCGAGCCGGTCGCGCACCAGCGCGATCGCCTCGTCCTCCCCCGTGCCGTGGATGGTGAAGAAGATCGGCAAGGTCGGCCTGAGCTCCTCGATCGCCTTGACCACACCTTCCGCCATGACGTCGGTGCGTGCGAACGCGCCGCAGAAGTTCACCAGCAGGCTCTTCACCCGAGGGTTGGAGAGCACCAGCTCCAGAGCCGCTGTCGCCTTCGTGTACGCGTCTCCGCCGATCTCGAGGAAGTTCGCCGGGCTCCCGCCGTAGTGGGCGACGACGTCGAGCGAGGTCATCGTCAGCCCGGCACCGTTGGCGAGGACACCGACGTTGCCGTCCAGCTCGATGAACTGGAGTCCCAGAGCACGACCCCGCTCCTCCAGATCGGTGCCGGACTCGGTGGGGCGCCCTCCCGGGAGCCCGTCGAGCATCGGCTTCTGGCGCACGATCGACCCGGGGTCGATCGTGACCTTGGCATCGAGCGCCATCACCGAGCCGTCGCCGGTGAGCACCAGCGGGTTGACCTCGACCAGGCTGGCGTCGCAGTCGCGGTACGTGTCATACAGGCCCACCAGCGCCCTGCTCACCGCGACCTTCTCCGCACTCGTCGAGGTCCGTGCTCTGCACCAGGGCGAGGGCCCTGTCCTCGTCCAAGCCGGTGCGGATGTCGATGGCGACCCGGTGCACGAGCTCGGGGGTGTTCGCGTTGACCTCCTCGATGTCCATGCCTCCTTCGGTCGAGAAGAGCACCAAGGGGCTCTTCGAGGACGGGTCGTCGAGGACCGCCGCATAGAGCTCGCGACTGATCTCGGCTGCTTCCTCGACGATCAGCTCGACGACGTCGAAGCCGCCGACCTGCGTCCCGAGCAGTCGCTCGGCGAAGCGGGCAGCCTCCAGTGGAGACCGCACGAGCTCGACCGCGCCGGCCTTGCCACGCTTGCCGGTGGGCACCTGGGCCTTGCACACCACTGCGCCACCGAGCGCTGCGGCAGCGTCGGCGGCCTGGTCGGCGGTGGAGACCACCACCCCCTGGGGGACGCGGATCCCGGTCCGGGACAGGAGGAACTTGCCCTGATGTTCGAGAAGGTTCACGTGGTGCTCACCGTCCGTAGGTGGAGAAGTAGGTCGCGAAGAGCTCTTCCTCGGTCGGTTCGCGCGGTGGGATCACCCGCGCCAGGCGGGTGATGTTGAGGAAGTGCCGGTAGGAGAGGTTCTCGCTGATGCTGTTGCCGGCCCACGTGCCGCCCCCCATGGTGAGGGTGAATCCGAGGCCGTTGTCGAAGCCGCCGCCGTTGCCCTGCGCGTGGGCCTGGTTGACGAGCACCCGGGCCACCTGGAGCCGCTCGGCGACCAGTCGAGCGCGATCCTCGTCAGCGGTGTGGATGCCGCACGAGTGACCGGCGCCTTGGAAGTCGAGGATGGCCTGGATCCGGTCCAGCGCGGCGTCGAGGTCTGACCACCTGTAGACAGCCAGGACCAGCGACAGCTTCTCCCCGCTGAACGGGTGGTCGGCGCCGTACCCGTCCTCCTCCACCATGAAGAACCGCGCCGAGACTGCCTCTGGGCTGTCGAGGCCCGCCGCCGCGGCGATCTTCGCCGCATCCTGCGCCATGATCGCGGTGCTCAGCTTCCCTCCGGGCCACATCACCTCGCGGAGCCGCTGCTTCTCCTCGGCACTGAGCAGGTAGCCACCGTTGGCCCTCAACGCCTCGAGAGCGGGCTCGTAGACGTCGTCGTGGACGTGGATCGAGTTCTCCGAGGAGCAGCTCGTCGCGTTGTCGAACGTCTTGCTGCGTGCGATCTTCTCGGCGGCGTCCGCCAGGTCAGCACTGCGGTCCACGATGACCGGCGCGTTGCCGACGCCCACCCCGATGGCGGGGGTGCCGGAGCTGTAGGCAGCGTGGACGTTCTTCTGCGAACCCGTCACCACGACGAAATCGGCCTGAGCCATGAGCTCATAGGTCAGGGCCTTGCTGGGCTGGTCGATGAACTGCACCAGGTCGCGTGGCGCGCCGACCTTGTCCAGCTGCTCGTAGATGTAGGAGACGAGCAGCCGGCAGGTCGAGACTCCCTTGGGCGACGGAGACAAGATCACCGCGTTGCGGCCCTTGAGCGCCATCATCGTCTTGTTGGCCGGCGTCGCCGCAGGATTGGTCGAAGGACAGATCGCCGCAATGACCCCCATCGGCTTCGCGTACTCCGTGATGCCCAGCTCGGGGTGCTCCGCGATCACCCCGACCGAGGGTGCTCCGAGCAGGTCGCGCAGCGTCCCGGAGGTCTTCCTGCGGTTCTTGGTGATCTTGTCCGCAACGTTGCCCAGGCCGGTGTCCTTCACCGACAGCTCGGCGAGCGCCCGGGCCCGGCCCGGCTCCACGATGGCCCACGCCACCGCCGCCACGGTGGCGTCCACCGTCTCCTGGTCGAACCCCTCGAACTCTGCCTGCGCAGTGCGTGCCCGTACGACGAGCTCTGAGATCGCCTCTTCCACCTCCTGGGTGGCACGGCTTTCAGTGGTGGACGTGGTCATGGCGCTCCCTTGGTGGTCGATCGTCTGGTGGTGGACATGGTGAGTTCGTCCCCGCAACACGGAGAGTCAGCCGCCGATGCCATAGGCGTCCAGCTGCTTGGCGATCAGCGCCTCCTGCTCCTCCAGGAAGGCCTGGAACTCCGCAGCGTCTTGGAAGCTGTCGTCGGCGGCGTACACCTTCTTCTGGAAGCCCTCGACCTCGGCCGATTGGCTGGCCTGCTCGCAGGCGTCGGACAGAGCGTTGACGATCTCGTCCGACGTCTTCTCCGACGTCACGATTCCCCGGAACTGCGGCAGGACGACTTCGTCCGGAAGACCGAGGTCAGATGCGGTTGGCACGTCCTCGAAACCCTTGACGGGCTCGTCGGCCACCAGCACCACGGGAACGAAGTCACCCGAGTCGAGGTACTGCGTGACGTCTCCGAGCTGCTCGTAGAGCACGTCGACACCGCCACCGAGGAGCGCGGCGTAACGCTCGCTGGGCTCAGAGAAAGGAACGGGACGGAACTTCGTGCCCAGCTCCTCGGCCATGGCTGCCAGCACGATGTCGTCGACGCTGTTTGCCCCGACGGTCGCCACCTTGAGCTCTCCTGGCTTGGCCTCAGCAGCGGCGGCCAGCTCCTTCCAGCTGGCGTAGGTCCCCTTGCGGACCATCAGCGCCGAGGGCATCGACTGCACCCGGCATACGGCACGCAGCTCGTCGAGATCGAAGGAGGCACTCCCCGCCGGCACCGTGGTCAGCGTGTCCTGAATCAGGATCGCCATCGCCTCGCCCGGACGTCCGGCGAGCATCTTCGTGACGCCCGTGCTGCCGGTGGCGCCGGGCACGTTGATCGCCGGGATCTGAGTGTCGATGGGCTTCTCCATCGCCTTGCCGATGGCGCGGGCCACCTGGTCGGCACCACCGCCCGGCCCGAAGGGCACGATCATGTCGACGGGGCGCCGAAAGAGGTCTCCCCTCGCCGAGCTCCCCCCTCCCCCGGCACATCCAGCCAGAGTCATAGCGAGGCCGGCAAGAGCCCCGGTCAGGGCGAGCCCGCGGGTGTGGCGTCGCATGGATCCCATAGATGATTCTCCTGTCGGTTTCTTGCGCTCCAGTGGACAGATCACGACCGCGTGCTCGTGGGGACGGACGCCTGCTCCTGACGTCGCCCATGGCCGCGGGCCTGGCGCACAGCTCGCTGCACCAGGAAGCCGAGGACGAGGACCCACATCACCATCAGGACAGCGGAGATCGGACGCGTGACGAAGGTCGTCAGGTCATTGCCGGAGGAGATCATCGCCGTGGTGAAGAACCGCTCCGCGAGCGGACCGAGGATGGCTCCCAGCACCAGCGGGGCCAACGGATAGCCCCAGCGCTGCATGAAGTAGCCGATCACCGCGAACAGCGTCATGATCCACACGTCGGAGATGGAGTTGCGGATCGCGAAGGCGCCGATGTAGGAGAAGAGCACGATCAGCACTGCGACGTACGCCTCGGGGACGTTGAGCAGCTTGACCATCGGTCCGCTGGCGAGGAGGCCGACGATGAACATCAGGACCACGCTCACCAGCAGCGCCGCGATGATCGTGTAGACCAGCTGCGGCTGCGTCTCGAAGATCTGCGGACCTGGCTGCACGTTGTGCAGCTGCAGAGCGCCGAGGATCACGGCAGTGGCAGCGCTTCCCGGGATGCCCAGGACCAGCAGGGGGATGAACGCTCCGCCCACCGTCGCCGTGGATGCCGCCTGCGGGGCGATCACCCCGTTGGGCGATCCCTGCCCCACGTTGTCCCGGTCGTTGCCGAACTGCTTCTCCACGCCGTAGGCCACGAAGGAGGCGACGGTCGCCCCAGCTCCGGGCACCGAGCCCATCACCGAGCCCATGCTGACCCCACGGACCATGCTCCCGCTGCGTGCACGCAGGGCCTTCCACCCGGGGATCGTGGTGCGCACTCTGCCGGGCTGCTTGACCGTGTCTTCGGAGAAACTCTCACCGAACCGCACGAGCACGTGGCCGAGGGCATAGATCCCCACCATCACCGGCAGGTAGTCGATCCCGTCCCGAAGGATGTCGCTGCCGAAGTCGAACCGGACAGTGCCGTAGACGTCGTCGACTCCCACAGTCGCCAGGAGCATTCCGAACACGAGCGAGGCGAGGGCACGGACGACCGATCGTTCAGCCAGTGCGAGCACGCTGGTCAGCCCCAGCAGGACGATCACGAAGTACTCGGCCTGGCCGAAGTTCAGCGCCACCCGCGCGATCGGACGCGCTGCGAAGGTCAGCATGAGCCAAGCCACGATCCCGCCGGCGAAAGCCGAGACGGCGGCCCACCCCAGCGCTTCGGCAGCACGCCCCTGGCGGGTCATCGTGTACCCGTCCCAGAGCAGCGGCACGTTGTTGGGCTCGCCCGGGATATGCAGCAGGATCGAGGTGATCGCTCCGCCATAGGTGCCGGCCACGTAGACCGCCAGCATCAGCGCGATTCCCACCTCGGTGTCCATGCCGTAGGTGAACGGCAGGATCAGCAGGACGCCCATCACGAAGGTGAGCCCGGGCAGCACGCCGACGATGAGCCCGGTGATCACCCCGGCGAGCAGGATCAGCCACATGGTGAGGTCGAAGGATGCGAGCTCGCGCATCACACCGAGAAAGGTCTCCATGCTGTGTCTCCAGATCCAGGACGAGGGTGGCGATCGCCGTCAGTAGATGCCCATCAGCTCGTAGAGCCGGACGGTGACGAGGTCGAAGACCCCGGCTCCGGTGGGCAGCGAGATGTAGACGACCTTGACGAACACATAGGTGAACCCGAAGGCGAACACGAGTGCTGTGGGCACGATGAACAGCGGGTTGCGCTTGCCCGCAAGGAGAAGGAAGACGAGCGAGAACACCAGGGTGGCGATCGGCCAGCCGAGGAAGAGGGTTGAGAACACGTAGAGGATCGAGAAACCTATCGCCACCCACACCTTGCGACCGTCGATCAACGTCTCGTCGAACTCGACACCCTCCTCGGGCAGAGCCTCGTGCTCCACCGGTCCCACCGCCTCCGCACGCCGGTTCTCACGGAGCTGCTGCAGCATCCGCACCACCATCGCCAGCGCGAACAGCCCGATCAGCACCCTCGGGTAGACCGCGGGACCGGGGCCGCCGATCGAGGACTTGAAGTCCAGGGTCCGGCTCCACAGCACCACGCAGAGGCCGACCGCCGCGAGCTCGGGAAGCACCTTGCGCCATGGGCTGCCGGAACGTTGCGTAGGAGGCTGCGTCGGTGCTGGCGCGTCCGATGCGCGCAGTCGCTCGGGAGCGTTGTCCGAGACTTTGCGCATCTTCTCGCCCCTGTCAGCTAGACACCCGAGCCGGGCCGTTCTCCCACATGTTGAGAGTGACTTCCACGTCGAAGTTACCGGGACTTCGATGTGGCGTCAATCACTCCCGGCGGTCAATCGTGCAGTCGGGTGACCAGGACAGGACAGGAGGATCCGAGCAGGACTCGCTGGGCGTCGCTGCCCATCAGCGCCTTGCCCACCCGAGTGCGCTTCGCCAGGCCAATCACGAGCAGATCCGCAGCGCACTCCCTCGCCACTCGCAGCAGCTCGGCGGCCGCAGCGACCGCGATCAGCCCGACCTGCACGTCGACAGCGAACCCCTCCGCCCGCAGCACGGACGCGTCGGTCTCCAGCTCCCGCTCCATCTTTTGCAACCGTGCCGGCTCGTCCTCATAGGTCCCCACCTTGATGAACGAGACCAGCCGGATCCGCGCGCGCTCACCCGCGACCTCGCGGGCCAGGGACAGCAGAGCGTCGTGGGCGACTTCTTCCTTCACGCCGATCAGGATGTTCGTGAACATGGAGGTCCTCTCGAGTGTCAACAACATGTGGTATTCCCTGCCACATCGTGGCAGCACGGGGCTGACAGGGCAATGCGGGAACCCAGGGCCCAGGGGGCAGGCGCTGCGCGTGGGTCGGGAGGTGCGCACAGCCCCAGTACTCTGACCGGGCAGAACAGGACCCGGTGGACGGACCGACGACTCGAGGAGATCCGATGCTCAGCACACGGTCCGCGAAGCCCGACCGCGAACAGGTGATCGGCGACGGTGTCTCCTGGCTCTCGCGATGGACCCTGCGATGGATCATCGTGCTCGCCGGAGCCGTGGCGCTCGGCTGGGGCGTTGCCCAGTTCTGGAGCATCCTGCTGCCGATCCTGCTCGCCCTGATCTTGACCACGGTCCTGCAACCTCCCACGCAGGTCCTCGAGCGCAAGCTCCACTTCCCGGCCGTGCTGGCTGCGGTCAGCTCGATCGTGGCGGCCTTGACCATCGTCGTACTGACGGTCCTCTTCGTGGCGCCTTCGGTCGGTTCCCAGGTGGTCGAGATCGCCGACAGCGCCTCCGAGGGTCTGAGCTCTATCGAGCAACGAATGCAGGACAGCCGCTTCGACATCAGCCAGAAGCAGGTCGACGCGGTGGTCGACGCTGCCCAGGATCGGCTGCAGTCCAGCGCCGCCAGCATCGCTGCCGGCGTGCTGATCGGGGTCAGCGCCATCACCAACGTGCTGATCAACCTGCTGCTGACCCTGGTGCTGACGTTCTTCTTCCTCAAGGACGGTCGCAAGTTCCTGCCCTGGCTGCACGGGCTCAGCGGTGAGCGGGCGGGCGTGCACCTCGTCGAGGTCGGCAACCGTGCCTGGACCACCCTGGGCGGGTTCGTGCGCACCCAGGCACTGGTCGGGCTGATCGACGCGGTCCTGATCGGTCTTGGCCTGGTCGTCCTCGGCGTACCCCTGGCTCTCCCCCTGGCCCTGCTCACCTTCGTGGCTGCCTTCGCCCCGATCATCGGAGCTGTGGCGGTCGGGGCTCTGGCAGTGCTGGTCGCCCTCGTCGCCAACGGCTGGGTGACGGCGCTGATCGTGCTGGGCATCGTGCTCGTGGTCCAGCAGCTGGAGGGCAACCTGTTCCTGCCCTGGCTGCAGGGCAAGACCCTGGAGCTGCACGCCGCCGTCGTCCTGCTGACCGTGGTGCTGGGATCCACCCTGTTCGGTGTCGCCGGAGCGTTCCTCGGCGTTCCTGCGGTGGCGATCGCTGCCGTGGTGCTCCGCTACCTCAACGAGGTCGTGGCGTCCAGGTCCGCGGAGCCTGCCCCTACGACGGCGGACGGCGAGGGCGAGGCGGACGTCGACGCTGAGGGGACGCCGACGCCGACGCCGAGCGCTGAAGCAACACCGCTTCTTCGGGAGTCGGGCGAGGCTCGACGTCTCGCCATCGATCCCTCGGACTATCAGTTCGCGCGTCACCGCGCTCGGGTGACGCTCAGCCGACCCTCGCGTGATCCGAACTGATCGTCCTACGGGTCCTTCGGTGAGGACGTCTCGCGCGGCGAGCCAGGGCGATGATCAGGCCGCTCCCCTGGTGCCTAGGCGTTAGAAGAGCCGCCGCAGACGGCGCACGGTCAGGGGCTCGGCAAGAAGCTCGTCAAAGCGGACCACGAAGGCCGCCACGTGCGCGGTCTGGTCGTGCGCGTCGATAGCCGCCGTGTCGATCCACCGCTCGTAGATCGAGAGTCGAGCAGGATCGTTGCGGTCCTCGAGCAAGGTGTACTCCAGGCATCCAGCCTCCTCGCGACTCTGCTTCGAGAGCAGGATCAGCGCGTCCTGGAGCGCTGCCTCCTGTCCCGGCCGTGCCACGAAGACTGGCTGGAGGTAGACGACCTCGTCGGTGCTCATCAGCGAACCCCCTTGCTGGTGGCGATGTGCTCGGCGACTCTCCACGCGTTGGCCATGATCGTGAGCGTCGGATTGGCTCCAGTGGCGGTCGGGAACGGGCTGCCATCGACGACGAAGAGGTTGTCCACCTCGTGCGCACGACAGTTGCGGTCGGTCACCGAGGTTTCGGGGTCGTCCCCCATCCGGGCGGTTCCATGCTGGTGCGAGCAGTTGCCGGTGACCTTGTCGGCGTACACCTTCGTCACGCCCTTGCCTCCGGCTGCCTCGAGGATTTCGCCGCAGCGGTCGACCAGGAAACGTCCCTGGGCAAGATCGTTCTCGTGCGGGGTCAGGGTGATTCGGGCGACTGGGAGCCCCCACGCATCCACGACCTTGTCGTCGAGGTCGACCCGGTTCTCGTGCTGGGGCATGTCGTGCAGGACCATCGCGACCGCCATCGAGTGGTTGAAGTAGTCGCGATCGATCTGCTTGGCCTCCGCCCCCCACGTCGGCTTGCCGGGCAGGCCCCAGTTGATCGGCAACGGGATGCCGACTCCGGCGGCCGCGATGTGGCCGCCGCTGACGAAGCCACGCGAGGCGTCGTGCTCGTAGAACTGGAAGCTGCTCGCCGAGACGTAGCCCCCGCCGGCCCACGCGTTGATCGGGTCGTCGAAAGTCGCCACCGAGGCGCTGTACTCGTGGAAGGTCACGTTGCGTCCGACCAGGTCGTTGCTGTTGGCCAGCCCGTTGGGGTAGCGGGCCGAGGTCGACATCAGCATCAGCCGGGCCGTCTCGACTGCCCCGCAGGCGAGGAGGAAGACGTCGGCCTCCTGCTCGAACACCACTCCGGCGGCGTCCTCGTAGACCGCGGCCTTGATCCGGCCGCGCTCGTCGAGCACGAGCTCGCGAACATAGCTCTCGGCGCGGATCTCGTAGCGGCCGGTGGCGAGCGCGTCCGGGATGAACACGTTCAGGGCGCTGGACCGGGTGCCGGTGGGGTCGCCGTGCTGCTGGGCGAAGGCGCTGACCACCGTGGCCGGTCGCCCGTTGAACGGCCGGGAGAGCGCTGCCTGCGGGGTGGGGAAGGAGTTCCATCCGAGCTTCGTGCACCCGGCGTGGAACTTCTCTGCGTAGCGTGACTGCGGCATCGGCGGGCATGGGTACCCCCGACGACGCGGTCCCTCGACGTGGTTCGCGCCCGCCTGCCCGGAGACGCCGAAGGCCCACTCCACAGCGTCGTAGTAGGGCTCGAGCTCGTCGTAGCTGATCGGCCAGTCCGCGAGCGTGGTGCCGGGCAGGTCGCCGGCTACGGTGCGCAGCCGGAAGTCGTTGGGAGTGAACCGGGGCAGCCAGCCCTGCCAGTGCACGGTGCCGCCGCCCACCATCTGCGGCACCGGGCAGAACGGGTCCACCTCGGCGTCGACTTCGGGTGAGGTCCGCGAGGTGCGGGGGTTCAGGATCGGGTCGGGCCACAGGTTGTAGCGGTTGACATTGGCGAGCTCGTCGCCACCGAAGCTCTCGCGGGTGCGCCAGGGGCCCTTCTCCAGTGCGACGACGCGCAGGCCACGCTCAGTCAGCACCTTGGCGGCGGCGGCGCCTGAGGCGCCGGCGCCGATGATGACCGCGTCGACGCGCTCAGGCTTGGTGGTCATGGTTGTCCTCCTGTCCGCGGTGCACGCGGTTCTCAGCGAAGTAGTCGAGGGTGCTGTAGCGGCCGGTGTGGACCTCGGCCAGGTTGGCCGGACCGGGGAAGCCGATCACCTGCCAGCCGACGTGGTCCTTGTTGCCGCCGTAGATCGGGTCGGCCAGGAAGCCCTGCCGCGTGTGGGTGACCAGCAGGTTGAAGAAGTCCATGTCAACCTCGGCGTTGGTCTGCTGGAGCGCCGGTTCCACCGGTCCGCCGTACGCGATCGCCGGGGTGTCGCGCCAGGCGCGTTCGGCCTCGGGACTTCCGGCCCGTTCGATGCGGCGCAGCATCTCGTCCTGCCGATCGTCGTCGAGGTCGACGAACTCAGCCTGGTGCTGCTCGAGACAGAGCCGGTCCAGCTCGGCGATGCCCGCGACGTACTTGGACCGGGCCAGGTCGACGCGCTGCTGCCAGGCGGTGGCGCGGCGGCCCTCGAGCTGCTCGAATCCGGTGCCGTCGGGCAGGGCGTAGATGTACTCGATGCCAGAGAGGTAGCGGTCGACGAAGTCGACGGTCCCGGCCTCCCGTGCCCCGGGGGTGTCGTCGGTCGGGATGATGCGCGCCATCGCCGCTTCGACGGTGGCGCGCTGGTGGTCGTCGAAGAAGGTCGCGTTGGTGGTCATGGGTCCTCCAGAGTGGGTCAGCAGTGCGTGTGCCGGGTCAGGCCACGATGAGCGGCCGGAGCGTGCGGTGGGCGACCTTCAGGCCGGTCTCGATCCGCTCTTCGGTTCCGCCCCAGACGGGGTCCTCGTGCTCCACCGAGAGCACGCCGTCGAATCCACCCTCATAGAGTGCGTCGACGACCCGCACCCAGTCGACCTGGCCCAGGCCGGGCACGCGGTAGCGCCACCAGCCGACGTCCCAGGGGTCCTCGCGCTCCACCGCGATGCCGGGCCAGCCGTAGCGGTTGCGCTTCTCGGGAAACAGCTCGATGTCCTTCGCCTGGGCGTGGGCCACCTTGTCGACGTACGGCCGGACAGCTGCCACCGGGTCGATCCCCATCCACATCAGGTGGGAGGGGTCGTAGTTGAGGTAGAGGCCGAGATCGAACATCCACTCCCACAGCTCGGGAGAGTAGGCGAGGTTGCCGGGGTAGCCGTCGGGGTGCCACCCCTCCATCACGCAGTTCTCGATGACGAGCTTGACGCCCTTCTCGCCTGCGTGGTCGACGAGGCGAGGGAACAGCTTCTCTGCCATCCGCAGGTTCTCTGCGACCGACTTGCCCGGGTCGCGCCCCACGAAGGTGCCGACGGTGGGACAACCGAGCAGCGACGCCGCGTCGACGAGCGCCATCACGTGGTCGTTGACGGCCTGCCGCTCCTCGGTGTCCGGGTGCAGGTTGTTGTCGTAGAAGGCCAGCGAGGAGAGCGTGAGCCCGTGCTCGTCGAACAGGCTCGAGACCTGCTCGGCCTCACCTGGACCGAAGCCCTCGGCCTTGAGGTGCGTGGCTGTGAACGGCCGGTTGCCGAGGTCGGGCCAGGCCGCCACCTCCAACGCCTCGTACTCGTGCTGCGCCGCCCAGGCGACGATGTCCTCAAGGGACCGATCGGGCAGGCAGGCGGTCAGGAATCCGAGCTTCATGCGGGTACCTCGATCCAGGAGTCGGTCTTGGCAGAGTCGAGAACTGCTGCGGTGACGAGTGCCGCCCGGTGACCGTCCGCGAACGTCGGCAGGCCCTCGGGGGCGCTGCCGGCGACGGCCGCGTAGGTGTCGGCCACGAAGGCGTTGAAGCAGTCCTGGTAGCCCTGCGGGTGTCCGGCCGGCAGGAAGGAGAGCCGGCGCGCTTCGTCCGAGCCCAGCGTCTGCGGGCCCCGTGGGACCACGCGGTTCTCTGAGGTGCCACCGACCCACAGGGAGTCTGGCTGCTCCTGGTCGAAGACGTAGGAGGACTCGGTGCCGTCGAAGGAGAACCAGAGCTTGTTCTTCCGACCCAGCGAGACCTGGCTGGCCACCACGGAGCCGGTCGCCCCCTGATCGGTCTCGAAGACCACCATGGCTCCGTCCTCGGTGCCTGTCGCGCGCAACCCGTCGGCCGTGACGCGCTCGGCGTGGGCGTTCGACAACCGTGCCATCAACCGGGTGATCCGGTGACCGGTGACGAACTCCATCAGGTCACACCAGTGCACCCCGATGTCCCCGAAGGCACGGGAGCCACCCCCGCGGTTCGGGTCGAGACGCCAGTTGGTCTCGCCTTGGCCGGCGAGCCAGTCCTGCAGGTAGGAACCGTGCAGCAGCCAGAGCCTGCCCGCCTCACCCTGGGCGATGCGGGAGCGGGCCTCGCGCACCGTGGGGTAGTAGCGGTAGACGAACGGTACGGCGTTCACGATGCCAGCCTGCCGGGCGGCGGAGACCAGCTGCTCGGCGTCGCCGACCGAGGTGGCCAGCGGCTTCTCGCAGACCACCGCCTTGCCGTGGTCGATCGCCAGCTGAGCGAGCTCGACATGGGTGGAGTTGGGGGTGCAGATGTGCACGACGTCCACGTCGTCGGACGCGACGAGCGCCAAGGCCGACTCCGACACACCCACGGCGCCCAGCCGCTGGGCCGCCTGGGCCGCCTGCTCGGGAGTCGAGTCCGCGATCCGGGTCAGGATCCCGCCCGCTGAACGAATGGCGTGGGCGTGCACCCCGCCGATGAAGCCGGCGCCGATGAGGCCGGCACGCACTGGAGTGGTCGTCATCGGGTCACTTCTTCCGCGCCAGGGCGACAGCCAGGATGATGATCACGCCGCGGACAACCTGCTGCTGGGAGCTGTCCAGTCCGGCCAGGATCAGGCCGTTGTTGATCAGACCGATCAGCAGGGCACCGAACATCGTGCCGACCACAGCGCCGCTGCCGCCGAACAGGCTGGTCCCGCCGAGGATGACCGCCGCGATCGCTGAGAGCTCGTCCCCGGCTCCCCACTGGAACCGGCCCGACTGCAGGCGGCCGGCGTACAGCATCCCGGCGACCGAGGCGACCGTGGCGGAGATCAGCAGGACCTGGAACTTGATCCGACGGGTCTTGATGCCGGTGAACTCGGCCGCCGTGCGGTTGCCACCGGTGGCCAGTACCTGGCGTCCGAAACGGGTCTTGTTGAGCACCAGCGCGCCCAGCGCCACGAAGACCGCGCCCCAGACGATGAGGCCGGGGATGGGCCCGAAGTCGCCGCCACCGAAGGTCAGGTTGAAGGCGTCGTTAAGGATCGGCTGCGGTGCCGAGTTGGTGATCCACTGCGCAACGCCCGCCGCGATGCCGAGCATGCCCAGCGTGACGAGGAACGAGGGGATGCCCAGCAAGCTGACCAATCCCCCGTTGATGGTGCCGACCACCAGACCGACGGCCAAGCCGGCCAGGATGCCGGGAACCAGGCCCCAGTTGGAGATCGCCATCGCGCACGAGACGCTGGCCAGACCCGCCACCGACCCCACTGAGAGATCGATCTCCGCACACGCGATCACGTAGGTCATCCCCACGGCGATCACCGTGATCGTGGCAGTCTGGCGCAGGATGTTGAGCAGGTTGTTCGAGGTCAGGAAGCCCTGGTCACCCAGGAGGACCGAGAAGAAGAGGAACACCACGACGAACGCGATGTAGATGACGTAGCGGTGCCAGTCGATCCGCTTGAGGAAGTCCATCGACGACGTTGAATTGGTTGCGACACCGGCATCTGCCGGCGCCGAACGGACTGTAGGGCTCATGAGTGCACTCCTTGGACGGCCAGTTGAAGGGTTTCCTCGTCCGCGATGTCGGAACGGGGGAGATCTGCTGAGACGGTCCCGTCGCGCAGGACCAGGATGCGGTCGCTGACCGCAAGGAGCTCGGGGTACTCCGAGGAGATGACGATGACCGCCTTGCCCTCGTCGGCGAGGGTGCGGATCATCTCGAGGATCTCGCTCTTGGTGCCGATGTCGACTCCGGCGGTCGGCTCGTCGAGGATGAGGATGTCGGGCTCGGTGCCCAGCCACTTGGCCAGGACGACCTTCTGCTGGTTGCCGCCCGAGAGCAGCCGCACCGGTCGTCCCGGGTTGTCGACCTTGACCGCGAACTGCGAGATCAACCGGTCGGAGAGCTCGCGCGCGGCGGCCGCGCTCTGGAAGAGCCCCTTGCGGGTCCGGTCCAGCAGCGGTAGCAGCAGGTTGTCGCGCACCGAGTGCTCCAGCACCAGCCCCTGTGCCCGGCGGTCCTCGGGGATGAGGGCCAGGCCGTGGGAGATGGCCTGCTGGGGGTTCGAGATCGTCACGACCTCCCCGTGCAGCTTCAGCTCGCCGCTCTCGAGCTTGTCGATGCCGAACAGCACGCGGGCGAGCTCGGTCCGGCCGCTGCCCATCAACCCGGCCAGCCCGACGATCTCACCCGCTCGCACCGTGAAGGAGACTCCGTTGACCTTGGAACCGGCGCGCAGGTCGGTGGCCTCCAAGAGTGCGGAGGCCTCGCTGTCGTGCCCGCGGTGGCGGTAGCTCATCTGCCCCTCGATCTTCCTCCCGACGATTCCCTCAACGATCTGCTCGGGAGTTACGTCGGTGAGCTTCTCGGTGAGCAGACGTCGGCCGTCGCGCAGGATCGTGATCCGGTCGGCGATGCGGTAGACCTCGTCCATCCGGTGGGAGATGTAGATGATCGAGATCCCGCGAGCCTTGAGCCTCTCCACGAGATCGAAAAGCGCCTCGGTCTCGTGCTTGGCGAGGCTGGCGGTCGGCTCGTCCATGATCAGCACGCGGGCGTCCTGTCCGAGTGCCTTCGCGATCTCGGTCAGCTGCCAGTAGGCAGTGCCGAGGTCGGCGACAACTGCCTTGGGGTCGACCTCGACCTCCATCTCGGTGAAGACGTCCCGTGCCCGGCGTACGGCTTCGCGGTCGCTGATCAGCCCACCTCGACCCAACGGCTCGGCAGTGAGGAACACGTTCTGGGCGACGGTCAGGCTCGGCACGAGGCTGAACTCCTGGAACACCATGCCGATCCCGGCAGCGCGCGCCTCGTGGATGGAGCCGATACGTACTGCCTGGCCCGCTACGGAGATGTCACCGCGGTCCATCGAGTAGACGCCCTGCAGGATCTTCATCAGGGTGGACTTTCCGGCCCCGTTGCCTCCGGCAAGTGCGTGCACTTCGCCGGGCAGGACCTCGAAGTCCACGTCCTCCAGGACGGTGGTGCCGTAGAACGCCTTGCAGATGCCGGTCATCTGCACGGCCGGAGTGGGGTTCGACATGACGTGCTCCTTCGCTTCCTGGGTGGCCGGCGGGGTGGTCCCCGCCGGCCACGTCCGGTGGTCCTACTTCTTGAAGGAGTCCTCGAGGTCCTTGGGCGGGTCCGAGTGGTAGACCTGCTTCCAGGCCTCCAGCACGTTCTCGTGCTGGACCGGCAGCGCGCTCAGGGCGACGTAGGGCGGAGCCTTCTTGCCGATCAGTGCGCCCGCGCCCAGCAGCGCCTCAGTGACGCCCTGGTCGAAGGGTCGCTGGGCGCCGAGCCCGACCACCAGCTGGTCCTTGGCCAACGCGATCGCCACGTTGGTGCCGAGGTCCTCGGTCGCGATCTTGAGGTCCGTGCGCCCAGCGGCACGGGCTGCTGCCATGACACCCTCGGCGGGGACGTCCCAGACTGCCCAGATGCCGGCCAGGTTGGGGTTCTCGGTGAGCATGGCGTTGGCAGCGCCCTGAGCGTCACCGGCGAAGTCCGGCCCGGCGATGCCCTTCTCGTCGGCGATCTTGATGTCGGGGTACTCCTCCTCGATCGTCGACTTGAAGCCCTCGTAGCGCTGCTTGGTGACGAAGAAGTCTGCCTCGTGGAAGATCAGGCCGACCTCACCCTTGCCGCCGAGTGCCTTGGCCATCAGGTGCGCCGAGGTGACACCGTTGCCGTAGTTATCGGCTGAGACGACCGAGACGTAGTCCGTGCCGGCCTCGAGCCCCTGCGGGACGTTGTCCATGAAGACGAGCTTGGTGCCGGTCTTGGCCACCTTCTTGTACGCCGATGCGGTTGCCACCGGGTCGGTGGGGATGGAGACGATGATGTCCGGCTTCTTGGCCATCACGGTCTCGAGGTCGGAAACCTGCTTGTCGGGCTTGAAGTTGGCGTCGGTGACCGCGACCACGTCGATGCCGAGCTTGGCGAACTGGTCCTTGAGCCCGTCGACCTGGGCGTTGGCCCAGTCGTTGCCGCCGTAGTGCATCACGATCGCCGCGGTGGCGCCGAGCTCCTTGACCTGGGCGATCTCCTCCTCGCTGAGCTCAGCGACCTCGGCCGGCTCAGGCTCCTCACCGTTGGGCCCCTTGCTCAGGACCTTGCCCTGGATCGCGGCCAGGGCGTCATCCACCTTCTTCGTGACCCCGGGGTCCTCCGAGGCCGACGACGAGCTGGCCGAGCTGCACCCGCTCAGTGCGAGTGCCAACACTGCGGCAGCGGCCGCGTAACGGAATTTCCTGTTCATTGTGATTCTCCAGTGGTGGGGTGGGTGGCAGCCGGGCCGGTCGTGGCCAGGAGTCGGTCGAGGTAGGTCTTGCTCTGGGCGGCCGCCTCGCGGGGATCGCCCGGGTAGGAGTCGAGCTCGACGACCAGCCAGCCGTCGTACCCGGTCTCGTGCAGCGCCTCGAGAACGTCTGCGAAGTCGATCTCCCCGGCGCCCAGGGGACGGAACTCCAGGGGCGACAAGCTGGCGTCCTTCAGGTGGACGTGGCGGACTCGGTCGGGGTAGCGCCGGATCAGCTCGGCAGGGTCGCCGCCGCCTGCAGCGAGGTGCGCGGTGTCGGGACAGAAGCCGATGCGGGTGTGCGGCATCAGCAGTTCGAGGTCCTCGGGGCTCTCCACGATCGTCGTGAGATGCGGGTGGTAGCACGCCTCGAGGCCGTGAGCCATCGCGATGTCGGTGACCTGGTCGAGAGCGGCGGCGAGTCGCTTGTAGTCCTCCTCCAGGGTGCCGGATGCGCGCCTCGCGCCGCCGCCCACGACGAGGCTGGTGGCTCCGAACCGGGCGGCGAGCTCTGCAGCTCGCGTCACCCGGCTGAGCTCCTCGGGGAGGATCTCGTCGTAGATGAAGTTGCCGCCGGTGTAGACACCGACGAGCTGCACGGCCGCTGCCTCGAGCAGAGCGACCAGCTCTTCGGGGTTGTCGGCATAGTCGGCGACGTTGCCGTCGAACATCTCGATGCCCTCGTAGCCCAGGGAGCCGATCTCGGTGATGGCCCGGTCCATGGACCCGTTCACGCGGTAGTGCAGGTCCTTGACGCTAGTGACGCCTACAGGGTCGCCAACGACGCCGCCCCAGGTGATCGTGTGATAACCGACTCGCACGGTCCCTCCTTTCAACTGCTTCCCCGGTGGTGGGATTGGACCTACCTTAAGCACGTCACATGCATAAGTCAACACGCTGTAGGCTTATGTACCATTCTCTTCGACGAAAGGCAGGTGGAGCCCATGGAGCGCGCACGTGCGGTCTCCCTACTGGCCGGGGACAACATCGAGTCTTTGGTCTCGGTACTCGACGCCGTACGGGTGTCCGAAGCCAAGACGAGGCCAGAGATCACCCGTCTCACCGGACTGGGGCGCAACGTCGTCTCGGACCGAGCCGGCCAGCTGATCACAGCCGGCCTGCTCACCGAGGGGCCGTTGGGACGCTCGACGGGTGGCAGGGCACCTCGTGAGCTGCGCTTCAATGCGGCCGCCGGCGTCATCTTGGTCGCCGAGCTCGGAGCTACCAGCATCGAGGTCGCTGCCGCCGACCTCTCCGGCAGCATCTCTATGGCGCGAGGCGAGGATGCCGACGTCACACTGGGCCCGGCGCAGATTCTGGGGCGCGTGGCCGAACTGCTCGACGAGCTGGTCGACGCTCTGCCCGGGGACGCCCACGTGTGGGGGGTCGGCGTCGGCCTACCCGGACCCGTGGAGTTCGAGACTGGGACCCCGATCTCGCCACCCATCATGCCGGGCTGGGACGGTTTCGACGTGCGCTCGTTCTTCGCGACGCGCTACCACGCACCGGTGTGGGTGGACAACGACGTCAACGTGATGGCGCTCGGGGAGCTCCGCGGCGGCCTGGCCAGCGGACACCTGGACGTCGTGTTCGTGAAGATCGGCACCGGGATCGGCGCAGGACTCGTCTCCCGCGGTCAGCTGCACCGCGGCGCGCAGGGATGCGCCGGGGACATCGGTCACATGGCGGTGGGCGAGAGCACCGTGCAGTGCCGCTGCGGTCAGCTGGGGTGCCTCGAAGCGTTGGCCGGAGGGTACGCACTCGGACGTGACGGCCTCGAGCTGGCCCGATCGGGCGAGAGTCCGGCGCTGGCCGATGAGCTTGCCGCGGGACGCGACATCACCGCACAGACCGTGGTCGATGCCGCACTGCGCGGCGACCCGGTGGCTCGCGGGCTGGTCACCGACTCCGCACGCCTGCTCGGGGAGGCGTTGGCGCGGGTAGTGAACTTCTTCAACCCCTCGCTGGTCCTGATCGGGGGTGGGGTGGCCTCAGCCGGAGACCTCTACCTGCGGCAGGTACGGCTCGCGGTGCTCGACCGGTCGTTGCCGCTGGCCACCAGGTCCCTCGAGATTCTTCAGTCCCCGCTGGCCGACCGCGCCGGACTGCGAGGCGCGGCATTCATGGTGGTGGACGAGCTGCTCTCCCCCGCTGGCCTTTCCCGGACACACGAACAGCTGCGGATCAGCTGAGCTCCCCTGGCCGTTCAGCCGGACCGCCCTAGGTGGCCCCACCTTGATCCGGCCAGCTTGGTGCGGATGAGCTGGCTCATAGGCCGGGTTCTGTTCGCCGTACCGCCTCACGACGGTCCGGTTGGCGACCATCCATCTACGAGCGCCGTTGCCGACGCCCTCCTGCGACCTACCCGTGAGCTCGGGCGGACCGCCCTCGAACGCTCACTGTCTGGTCTTGCTCCAGGTGGGGTTTGCCTAGCCACGACGGTCTCCCGCCGCGCTGGTGGTCTCTTGCACCACCGTTTCACCCTTACCCCCGCTCCGAGGAGCGGTGGCGGTCTGATTTCTGTGGCACTGATCCCGCGGGTCACCCCGGGTGGGCGTTACCCACCACCTTGTCCTGTGGAGCCCGGACCTTCCTCGACGCTTCCGGTCGCCCGGTCACATCGCGGTCGCCCGGCCAGCTCATCCGCCCCTGGAGCATAGAGCCTCTGGGACCCCGGACCCACCTCAGCGGGTCTCGCAGACGAACGTGCGCGTGCCCGGGTACTTGGTGACTCGTTCCCTCCCGGGGATCGCCAGCTCCGAGGAGCCGACGGACCCGGTCGCCGCCGCCAGCTGGCGCAGCGTCGAGATCATCGAGGAGCTCGGGGAGTTCAGCACCTTGCCGGGGCCGTACCCGGACTGGCAGAGCTTGTAGTAGTTGATCGTCGAGCGCCAGTCGATCAGGCGATCGCCCTGCATCCTGCGTGCACTGCCCTCGTCACCCTGGTCGGCCTGCATGGCGTCAGCCCCGGCACCGCCGAAGAGCACGTCGCGACCGTTCATGGTGCGGCGACGACGGTCGGTGTCCTCCGTGGGAGCAGAGACCTGCCACAGTTTCGGATCACGCGTGCGCCGCTTGATGTCGAGCAGGTCGTTGCCAGCACCACCGAACATCCGGTCGTGGTCAGCACCGCCCCACAGCGCGTCGGCCCCGTCGCCGGCGAAGACGACGTCGTCCCCGGAGCCGGCGTTGATGACGTCTCGGCCGGCGCCGGCGTGGATCGAGTCCGCACCGTCCTCACCCAGGATCAGGTCGTCGCCTCCCAGTGGCGACTGCGTCAGCGTGACCACCCGGACCAGCGTGCCCAGCGGGCGCACCAGCTCACTGATGAACGAGCTGCTGTCCTTGACCGTCCGGCTGGTGGCCCCCAGAGCAGCTGCAGGAGTCGGTACGTCGACCCCCTGGTCGCCGACCAGGGCGTCGTCGCCCCCGCCACCGACCAGGATGTCGCCCTGCACAACGGCGCCCAGGTAGGACTGCTGCGGCCGCGCGGTGGTGGTGTTGTCGAACTGGCCGTAGAGGTCGTCGTCGCCGAGTCCCCCGTCGAGCCGGTCGCTGCCCGACCAGACACCGGGCCCCTGGTCGGCCATGGCGACGTGCCGCACGGCTTGCGGCCCGGAGGCACCGCCGGCCAGCGTCACGTTGGGTCCGTCCCGGGTGATCCGGCCGTTGTCGCCGAGCAGGACGTCACCTGCGTCGCCTCCCTGGAGCACGTCGTTGCCGTCCACCAGACCAGCAGCCGAGTCGTCGGTCGTCTTGGACAGGGAGGTGAGCAACCTGTCGGTGACCATGATGCCGAAGACCGTGATCACGGCTCCGTCCTTGGACGAGCCACCACCGATGAGGTCGTCCTCGCCCTCCCCGCCGTCGAGCGTGTCGTCGCCGACGTTGCCCTCGAGGTAGTCCGCATCCGCGCCACCGTCGAGCGTGTCGTCGCCGGCCTGCCCGAACACGAGGTCGCGACCGTCGTCGCCCGAAAGCGTGTCACCCGATCCGACACCGGCTCCCGCGTCCTTCGACGCGGTGGCCAGGTCGAAGAGCAGCACCGACCGCAACCGGGTGCCGTCGGCCCGCACGGCGCTGGTCCGGTCGAGTCGGGCGTTGTCACCGGCGAGCACGTCGTCGCCGGGCCCACCCGCGAGGGTGTCGGCGGCGTCGAGCTGGCCGGTCGCCGTCCGCAGCGGCGAGATCATGCCGTCGCTCGACGAGCTGCCGCCAGTGAGTGCGTCGTCCTCCGTGCCGCCCGACAAGGTGTCGGCGCCGGCACCGCCCTCGAGCGCGTCCATGCCTGCGTCGCCCTCGAGCACGTCGCCGCCGCCCTGGCCGAAGAGCCGGTCCTCACCTGGGCCACCGAGGAGCTGGTCGCCCCCGAAGAAGGCAGGTGAGGCCGTGGCACCCTTCGCCGGAGCATCGAGCAGCTTGACGTAGGGCTCGGTGCCGTTGGCCGGGTTGCCGTTGTCCCCGAGGAGCAGGTCGTTCCCGGCGTCGCCGAACAGCACGTCGTTGTTGCCGCCGTCATAGGTGGCCGCTGTCCATGACCCACCGATGAGCTCGTCATCGCCGGCGTCACCGTGCACGGCGTCGCCGCCTGCGCCACCTTCGATACCGTCGTCACCGTCGCCACCGCTGATGGTGTCGTCACCGCTCTGTCCCAGGATCAGGTCGTCGAGACCGCCACCTCGCATCGTGTCCTTGCCGCTCGAGCTCGCGGCCGGCGCCGAGGCTCCGGGTACGTCGAACAGCTCGACCTCGACGTCGGGTCGCAGCCGGTTCCACCGCGACCGGTTGCTGCCCGCGACCACCTGAAGCCGGGCGTTGTCCCCGACCATCACGTCGGCACCGTCGAGGCCGTCGACACCCTCGTCGCCGACCACTGTGTCGCCGCCGTCATCCGCACCACTCGCGGAGCGGTCCACGGTCACCGCACCGGTGGTGGAGGATCCACCAACGAGCAGGTCCGCGCCATCGTCGCCCTGGACCCGGTCGTTGCCCGGACCGCCTTCGACCACATCGGCCCCCGGCCCGCCGTACGCCTTGTCGTCCCCGCCCTGGGCGAAGACCCAGTCGTCGCCGTAGCCGCCATAGACCTTGTCATCGGGCCCGGCGTCGTCCGTCTTCAGCAGGGTGATGCCCAGACCGGGAATGGCCGTGCCGGGGATCGCCGTGCGCGACAGCGTCGCGTTGCCACCCAGGACGACGTCACTGCCCCCGTCGCCGAGCACCTCGTCGGCACCGTCGGGCGCTCCGGCGGCACTGCTTCCGCCCGCCAGCAGGTCGGCCCCTGACCCTCCGCGCAGCACGTCCTCGCCCTGGTTGCCGAAGAGCGTGTCGCTCCCAGCGTCACCAGCGACGAGGTCGTCGCCTGCGTCGCCGTGGACGAGGTCGTTGCCGTCGCCTCCGCGGACCAGGTCGTTGCCCGGGCCTCCGTGGACATTGCTGTCGTCACCGGCTCCGGCGTCGACGTAGTCGGCGCCGACTCCGCCGTCGAGGCGTCTGTCCACCTCGTCGCCGCCGAGGACGCAGTCACCGTTGCCGCCGGCGCCGGTGATGCCCGCCAGCGGGATCGAGCCGGTGTCGCCGACGACGGACCGGGTCCGCGCCTCGATCGTGCCGCTGCCGTCGAGGTCGGCCAGGCCGTCGGCGAAGACCACTCCGGCCAGGACGCCGGTGTAGCTCGTCCCGGTGACGTCCTTGAGCACACCGCCCACCACGGTGAGCCCCTCGAGACGTCCGTCGTCGTTGCCCGCGAGGTCGCCGTCGAGGTCGATCCGGCCGCTGACGATGCTGGTCGAGGTCGAGCAGACGACGTCCCGGCCCGACCTGTTCTCGTCCGTGGTGTCCACGGGGACCTCGGGGCTCCCCGCGGCGCTGTCGCCGTCCACGGTGTCGAGCCCGCCCTCACCGAGCAGCAGGTCCGAACCGGCGCCACCGGAGATGGTGTCGTCCTGGTTGCCACCGCGAACGAGGTCGTCGCCCGAGTCGCCGAACATCTCGTCCTTGCCGCCGGAGCCGTAGAGCCGGTCCTGGCCGGGTCCACCACGGACGAGGTCGTCGCCCTGGAGCTTGACCGGGACGTCGACGCCGTCGCCTTCGAGCAGGTCGTTGCCGGCACGGCCGCAGACCACGTCGTTCCCGCCACCGCCTGACAAGGTGTCGCTGCCGGCGCCACCGATGACGAAGTCGCGGTCGCCACCGCCGCTGACGACGTCGGGGCCGGTCTCCCCGGCAGCACCATCGCTCGCACACTGGGCAGCGATGAGCTGCTCACTCGGAGCAGTCACTGTCTCGGTGTTGGTCACGTCGACCTGTTGGACCGTGTTGGTCTCGTCCAGGCCGTAGACGGTGTTCGTCTGGGCGGTGGAGTACGTCGGGGCGGTGTCGGGGTAGCTGCCACCCACCACGATGTCGGAGCCGTCACCGCCATTGATGTTGTCGGCACCGTCGCCGCCCACCACCAGGTCACCGGCGTCGAGCAGTGGTCGGATCCTGGCGGGCTTGATCGTCGGGAAGAGCATCTCCGGCGAGGCACCGATGCCACCGTCCAAGACGTCGTCACCGGCGTCACCGCGCAGCCAGTCCGCACCCGGACCGCCGTTGAGCCGGTCGTTCCCCGACCCACCCTGCAACGTGTCGCGTCCTTCACCACCGTCGATCAGGTCGATCCCGCCGCCGCCGTTGACGACGTCGTCGCCGGCTCCGGAGCGGATCGAGTCGTTGCCTTCGCCACCATCGATCGTGTCGGGGGCGTCGCTGGTCTCGATGGTGTCCCCATCGGCCCCGCCCTTGAGGTCCGAGGTGACGGTGAAGACAGGCGCCACGAAGTCCTTGTCCTCGGGACCGAGCAGCTCAGGCTGCCCCGAGGCATTCGTCGTCAGGACTGGCGCTGGGTAGAGCCGGATGGTGTCGAACCCAGCGCCACCGTCGGCGACGATCTTCGTGCCGGCGGTGACCGGGTAGTTCTGCACCAGGTTGAACGCGCTCACCTGGAGGGTGATCATCCCGCCCGAGGCCGGCCCGAGCTGGCGCACGGTGAACTTCTCGTTGGGCTCGTCTGTATAGGCCTTGCGATCTGACGCCCTCGCGCCCATGTTGAGCTTGAGCTTGGGCCCGCCATCGTTCTCGAAGGTGGCCAGGACGGGCTCCGCCTTCTTGCAGTTGAACTCGAAGATCTTCAGCTTCGGACTGCGATAGATGTCGAAAGCCTTGTTGATCGTGTAGAAGAACAGCCTGATCGAGAAGTAGAACTGCAAGAAGAACTGGATCGTCGAGGAGACGTTGAAGGCGCAGTCCGGCCCCGAGGAGGCGCCGGCGAACTCGTCGGTGTAGATCTTGCCATCGCCGTTGGGGTCGAAGGCATCGAGATTGAGCTCGAGCGTGACCCCACCCTGGATGCCTGCCTCGAAGATGCCGATGCTGACAGCCGCACCGGCCGTGACCGTGAAGGTGAGCACGATCTCCGGTACGTCGACACCGTTCTCCAGGTCGTCGATGTAGAAGCCGTCGCTGAACAGCGAGATCGTGGGCGCACCCGGCGCGACGAGCTTGTCGAACCCTCCGATGTCACCGGTGTCGAGAGCCTCGATCTTGCGGGAGAGGCCGCGGGTGTC
>CAWAJE010000028.1:0-18544 GCA_963782215.1 uncultured Actinomycetota bacterium
ACGCGCCCGCGCCGAGGTCCGCTACGCCCGTGGCTGACCCCACCGCCGAGTCGCTCGACCTGCTCGTGGGCCGGACCGTCGTACTCACCGGCGCCGGGCTGAGCACCGACTCCGGCATCCCGGACTACCGCGGGCCGGGGGCGCCGGTGCGGATGCCGATGACCTACCAGGAGTTCGTGGCCAGCCCCCGCAGCCAGCAGCACTACTGGGCCCGCGCCCACCTCGGCTGGTCGCGGATGGGAGGCGCGGTGCCCAACGACGGGCACCGGGCGCTGACCCGGCTCGAGGCCGACGGCGCGGTGTCGTTCCTGATCACCCAGAACGTCGACGGCCTGCACGAACGCGCGGGTCAGCGGCGGATGGTGGCCCTGCACGGCCGGGTCAGCGACGTGGTCTGTCTCGACTGCCGCACCCGCACCCACCGCGAGGAGATGCAGCGCCGGCTCACCGAGTCCAACCCGGGTTGGCTCGAGGAGCACGCCGCAGTCACCGCGCGCCCGGACGGCGACGTCGACCTCGAGGAGACTGCCCGGTTCGTGGTGCCGGACTGCGCCGTCTGCGGTGGTCGGCTCAAGCCGCACGTGGTCTTCTTCGGCGAGAACGTCCCCAAGGACCGGGTCGAGCGCTGCTACGCCGCAGTGGAGGACGCCGACGCCCTGGTGGTGGCGGGGTCCTCGCTGACCGTGATGTCGGGGCTGCGCTTCGTGCGGCACGCATCGCGGCGCGGACTGCCGGTCGTGATCGTCAACCGGGGCGTGACCCGCGGCGACGACCTGGCCTCGGTCAAGGTCGAGGCGGGGTGCAGCGCCTGGCTGGATGCGTGGGCGGCGGCCTCAGGCGGTCGTGACGAAGATGTGGTCGGCCGCCTCGGGGTCGACCTCGGCCGTCTCGCCTGAGCTGCCCAGCAGCACGCCCTCGCTGGTCTCCACGGCGGCCACGACCTGTCCGGGCATCGCACCGGCCCGTCGCAGCGCCCCCATCAGGCTCTCGTCCTTCTGCACCTCTTCGCTGATCCGGCGTACCCGCACCCGGCGCGACTCCGCGGAGACCACCCCGGACAGCGGTTCGACGCCGTCGCGGAACTCCTCGCCCGGGGCACTCTCGCCCAGCTCGGCCAGTCCCGGGATCGGGTTGCCGTACGGCGACTCGGTGGGATGGTCGAGCAGCTCCAGCAGGCGGCGCTCGACGGTCTCGCTCATCACGTGTTCCCAGCGACAGGCCTCCTCGTGGACCAGCTCCCAGTCGAGCCCGATCACGTCGGTGAGCAGGCGCTCGGCGAGCCGGTGCTTGCGCATCACCCGGGTGGCCAGGCTCAGGCCCTCCTCGGTCAGCTGGAGATGCCGGTCGCCCTCGACCGTGAGCAGACCGTCGCGCTCCATCCGGGCCACGGTCTGGCTGACGGTCGGGCCGCTTTGGTGCAGCCGCTCGGCGATCCGGGCGCGCAGGGGGACGATGTCCTCCTCGACCAGCTCGTAGATGGTGCGGAGGTACATCTCGGTGGTGTCGATCAGGTCGCTCACGCAGACATTGTCGCGCACCACCGGTGGCGCCGGACGCGTGGTCAGCGCTGGCGTGGGATCGTGCGACTACTCCAGCGCAGCGTTGTAGCGGCCCAGCGCGCTCACGAACTGCTGCAGCTCGGCGTCGGTCCAGTCGGTGAGCGAGGCGCCGACCTGCTGGCGTCGCTGCGCCGAGATCTCCTCCATCCGGCGGATGCCCTCGGCACTGATCGTGATGATCGCTGCACGCCGGTCCTCCGGGTCGGGCGTGCGCTCGACGAAGCCGAGCTCGAGCAGGAACTGGAGGTGCCGGCTGACGGCCCCCTTGTCGATCGCGAACAGCTCGACCAGCTCGCTGGCCCGGCAGGGTCCGGAGTCCATCAGCGCACCCATGATCGAGTAGGAGACCGCAGGCAGGTCGGGGTGCAGCATCTTGGCCCGCTCGGCGATCACCCGCCGGATCCGGCGTACGAGCACACCCATCTCGTGCTCGAGCGCGCGCATCAACTCATCGGTGGCCACGGGGCAACCATACAAAGCAGCGACCCGCAGGCGTGGCTCACGGTGGAGCCGCTCCGGGGGACGTGGTTCCCGGATCGCCTGCGGGTCGGGTGACTGCTTGGAACTCACCAGCGCGCTCTCGCGGTCTGGCCGGTGCGCTGCTAGTGAGCAGCCACCTCACGCGTCCTTGAAGAACTCATCCTTCGGACCACCTCCTTTCCCGTGTCCCACCACGGTAGGGCGCACCTCCCGCGGACTCAATGGCTTTCTTGCCGCCGCCCCCTGCGCGGCCGGTGTGGCCCGGGCCGCAGGGGGTACGACGGACCCATGAGCGAAACGACGCAGGACCACGACGACCCCACCAACTCCTCCAACCCCTCCGACGACACCGCGGACACCCCCGAGACCGGCGGCGACACCGGCGGCGACACGGGCGGCGGCGACCAGCGCGGCGTCAGCGACGAGCAGCTGCCCGAGGACCTGCAGCCCACCGAGGACAACCCGCTCGCGCGCCACCCCGGCCAGACCGGGGACGACGAGGACCGGATCGGCGCCGACAGCGAGTCGGGTGACGCCGACAACCCCTCGACCAACATCACCTACGGCAGCGGTGGCCCGGACTCAGACTCGGACTCAAACTCAGACTCGGGCTCGGACTCCAGCTCGGACTCCGGGTTGGACTCCGGCCCAGGGTCGGACTCAGGGTCCGACTCAGAGTCCGACTCAGGCCCGGCCGACGCCGAGGAGGACGACGGCTCCGAGGCCCTCGACAACGGTGGTGGTGGCGCCGGCTGAGGCCGGCGGACCCGCGGCGGGCTCAGCCCGAGACGGCCGCGGCGAACTGCGCGTTGTAGAGCCGGGCGTAGGCACCCTCGGCTGCCAGCAGCGAGTCGTGGGTGCCCTGCTCCACGATCGCGCCTGACTCCATCACCAGGATCAGGTCGGCGTCACGGATCGTGGAGAGCCGGTGGGCAATCACGAACGAGGTCCGGTCGGTGCGCAGCGCCGCCATCGCGTGCTGGAGCAGCAGCTCGGTGCGGGTGTCGACCGACGAGGTCGCCTCGTCGAGGATCAGCAGCGCCGGGCCGGAGAGGAACGCGCGCGCGATCGTGACCAGCTGCCGTTCGCCGGCCGAGAGGTTGGAGCCGTCCTCGTCGATCACGGTGTCGTAGCCGTCGGGAAGCGAGTGCACGAACCGGTCGACGAAGGTGGCCCGCGCCGCCTCCAGGATCTCCTCCTCGGTGGCTCCGGGCCGCCCGTAGGCGATGTTGTCGCGGATCGTCCCCTCGAAGAGCCAGGTGTCCTGCAGCACCATCCCGATCTGGCTGCGCAACGCCGCGCGTGGCATAGCGGCGATGTCGACGGAGTCCAGGGTGATCCGGCCACCGGTCACCTCGTAGAACCGCATCACCAGGTTGACCAAGGTGGTCTTGCCGGCGCCGGTGGGACCGACGATCGCGACCGTCTGGCCGGGCGCAGCAACCAGGGACAGGCCCTCGATCAGCGGGGACGCCGGGTCGTAGGAGAAGGAGACGTCCTCGAAGCGCACCTCACCGTGCCGCTCACCCGCGGCCGCCGCGGCCCCGAGCTCCTCAGGCACCTGCTCCTCGGCGTCGAGCAGCTCGAAGACCCGCTCGGCCGAGGCCACCCCGGACTGCAGCAGGTTGGCCATCGAGGCCACCTGGGTCAGCGGCTGGGTGAACTGGCGGGAGTACTGGATGAACGCCTGCACGTCACCCAGCGACATCGAGCCGCTGGCGACCCGGAGGCCGCCGAGCACGGCGATCACCACGTAGTTGAGGTTCCCGATGAACATCATCACCGGCATGATCAGGCCGCTCACGAACTGGGCGCCGAAGCTGGCCTCGTAGAGCTTCTCGTTCTGCTCGTCGAAGACCACCTCGACCTCGGTCTGCCGGCCGAAGACCTTGACCAGGGCGTGCCCGGAGAAGGCCTCCTCGATGTGGGCGTTGAGCTTGCCGGTGCGCCGCCACTGCTCGACGAACATCCCTTGCGAGCGTGCCATCACCGCCTTGGTGACCACCATCGACAACGGCACCGAGATCAGCGCGACGAGCGCCAGCAGTGGGGAGATCCAGAACATCATCGAAAGCACGGCGACCACTGTCAGCAGCGAGGTGAGCAGCTGGCTCATCGTCTGCTGCAGGGTCTGACTGACGTTGTCGATGTCGTTGGTGACGCGGCTGAGCAGCTCGCCGCGCGGCTGCTTGTCGAAGTAGGCCAGCGGCAGCCTGTTGACCTTGTCCTCGACCTCCCCGCGCATGCGCAGCACGGTCCCCTGCACCACGTCGTTGAGCAGGTAGCCCTGCAGCCACGCCAGCGCCGCGGCGACGAGATAGACGGCCAGCACGAGGAGCAGCACCTGCCCGACGGCCCCGAAGTCGACCGCCTGGCCCGGCCTGACGTCCATCGCGGACACCATGTCGGCGTACTTCGCCTCGCCGCGGGCGCGCAGCGCCGCCACCGCCTCGGCCTTGGTCATCTGGGCCGGCAGCTTGCTGCCGATCAACCCGGCGAAGATCAGGTCGGTGGCCCGACCCAGGATCTTCGGACCGACGGCGGTCAGCAGCACGCTGGCGACGGCGAGCACGACCACCCAGATCGCCTTGGCCCGCTCCGGGGCCAGCCGGCCCACGAGCCGCTTCGCCGACGGCTTGAAGGTCGAGGCCTTCTGGCCGACCATGCCGCCGCCGAACGGGCCGCGCCCCGGACCGGGGCCGGCCTGGATCCGCTCGGTCTCCTTCAACGCGGGGGCGGGCGTGCTCATGCTGCCTCCTCCGCGCTCAGCTGCGACTCGACGATCTCGCGGTAGGTGCCGCACGACCCCAGCAGCTCGTCGTGCCGGCCGCGCCCGACGACCAGCCCGTCCTCGAGCACGAGGATCAGGTCGGCGTCGCGGATCGTGCTGACCCGCTGCGCCACGATCACCACGGTCGCCTCCCGGGTGACCGGGCGCAACGCGGCGCGCAGACGAGCGTCGGTGGCCAGGTCGAGGGCGCTGAAGGAGTCGTCGAACAAGTAGATCTCCGGCCGGCAGATCAGCGCGCGGGCGATCGCGAGGCGCTGCCGTTGCCCGCCGCTGACGTTGGTGCCACCCTGGGCGATCGGCGCGTCCAGCCCCTCGGGCATCGCCTCGACGAACGACTTCGCCTGGGCGATCTCCAGCGCCTGCCAGAGCTCGTCCTCGGTCGCATCGGGTCGGCCGTACTGCAGGTTGGAGCGCACTGTGCCGGAGAACAACCAGGCCCGTTGGGGCACCAGCCCGATGGTGCGCCAGAGCACCTCCGGTGCCAGCCGGCGTACGTCGACCCCGTCGACCAGCACCCGTCCGGCGGTGACGTCGAAGAGCCGGGGCACCAGGTTGATCATCGTGCTCTTGCCGGCGCCGGTGGACCCGATGATCGCCACCGTCTGGCCCGGGGTCGCCGAGAAGGAGACGCCGCGGACCACGGGCACGTCCGCGCCCGGGTAGGTGAGCTCGACGTCCTCGAAGGCCAGCGTGCCGTGCTCGCGCACCTCGGTGACCGGGTCGGCGGCAGGAGTCACCGAGCTCTCGGTGCGCAGCACCTCGGTGATCCGGTCGGCGCACACCGCCGAGCGCGGCACCATCATCAAGGTGAAGGTCGCCATCATCACCGACATCAGGATCTGCACGAGGTAGGCCAGGAAGGCGGTCAGCGAGCCGACCTCCATCTGGCCGCTCTCCACCCGGTGGCCGCCGAACCAGAGCACCGCGACCGACGATGCGTTCAGGATCAGCATCACGGCCGGGAACATGGTGGCCAGCCACCGTCCGGCGCGGATCGCCACGGTGGTCAGCTCGGTGTTGGCCCGGTCGAAGCGGGCGGTCTCGTGGGGCTCACGGACGAAGGCCCGCACCACCCGGACGCCGGTGATCTGCTCGCGCAGCAGCCGGTTGACCTCGTCGATGCGCTGCTGCATCACCCGGAAGCTGGGCACCATCCGGGAGACCACGAAGGCCACCGTCAGCAGCAGCGCCGGGATGCTGATCCCCAGCAGCCAGGACAGTCCGAGGTCCTGCCGCATCGCCATCACCACGCCGCCGACCATCATGATCGGCGCGGCCACCATCAGGGTGCAGGTCATCAGCACCAGCATCTGCACCTGCTGGACGTCGTTGGTCTCGCGGGTGATCAGCGAGGGGGGCCCGAAGCGCTGCACCTCCTGCTGGGAGAACGACCCGACCCGGCGGAAGATCGAGGCCCGCAGGTCCCGCCCGAAGCTCATCGCGGTGCGGGCCGAGAACCACACCGCGGCCACCGAGCACCCGATCTGCACCAGGGCGACCGCGAGCATCCACCCCCCGGTGCGGACGATGTAGCCGGTGTCCCCCACCGCGACCCCGCGGTCGATGATGTCGGCGTTGAGGCTGGGCAGGTAGAGCGCGGCCACGGTGCCGACGAACTGCAGCACGACGATCGCGCCGAGCGCGCGTCGGTAGGGCCGGAGGTACTCCCGCGCGAGACCGATCAGCACGCGGCACCACCCCGCCCGGCCAGCACCCCGTCGAGGACGGTGGAGACGATCTCCTCCGGCGTCAGCGGCTGGTGGTCGGAGATCTCCGGGTGCGAGCCGGAGAAGGTCAGCAACCGGAGCCGGTGGACCACCTGCGCCGGCGGGATGGCGAAGGCGTCGGCGTCCGGCTCGACCAGCCTGACCAGGCGGATCGACAGGGCGGCCCGGATCTCGCCGGCCTCGGCGCTGTCGTGGTGCGGGGGTGCCACCAGGCCGACCGCCCGCATCAGCGCGAACACCGCGACGAAGCGTCGCTGCAGCAGGTCGACCAGGGCGACCAGCCGCTCCCGCAGTGGCAGGGAGGGGTCGATCCGGTCGACCGCAGCGAGGAACTCGGTGGGGTCGAACGCAGCAGCGATCGCGGCGTCGACCAGCTCGTCCTTGGAGCCGAACGCCCGGAAGATCGTGCCCTCCGCGACACCGGCCGCCTCGGCGATGGTGCGGGTGGTCAGGTCGCGGCCGTGCTCGACCAGCAGCGGACGGGTGGCCTCGATCAGCGCGGTGCGGCGCAGCTCGGGAGGCATCGGGGCAGCACGAGGAGTCACCCGACCGACCTTAAGTGAGTGAGTACTCACTCACAAGGGGTTTTCAGGGGGCCAGCCGCGCCGTGGTCCAGTCCGCCGCACCGTCGCGCCGGTAGACCAGCCGGTCGTGCATCCGGCCGTGCCGGCCCTGCCAGAACTCCACCACCTCGGGTCGCACCCGCAGACCGCCCCAGTACGGCGGCAGCGGTACCTCCCCACCCTCGAACCTGCGCTCCATCTCGGCGTACGCCTGCTCCAGCTCGGCACGCGAGGCCACCTCGGTGGACTGGCGCGAGGCCCAGGCACCGATCTGCGAGCCGCGGGGCCGGGAGCGGAAGTAGACCTCGGTCTGCTCGGGTTCGACCAGCTCGGCGACTCCCTCCACACGCACCTGCCGCTGCAGGTCGTGCCACGGGAACAGCAGCGCGCACCGCGGGTTCTCGCCGAGCTCGCGCCCCTTGCGGGACTCGAGGTTGCTGTAGAAGACGAACCCCCGCTCGTCGAGCCCCTTGAGCAGGACCATCCGCGAGGACGGCGTACCCGAGGCCGACACGGTCGAGACGACCATCGCGTTGGGCTCGTGCAACCCCGAGGCCACGGTGTCCGCGAGCCACCCCCGGAACATCGCGACCGGGTCGGGTGCGAGGTCCGGGTCGTCGAGGCCTGCGTTGCCGTACTCCCGGCGCAGCGCGCCCAGGTCCGGGTCGGAGGAGTCCGAGTGGTCCGAGGAGGAGGTCACCATGGCTCTCAACCTAGGTCGCCGGTCCTGACCCCGCGCGCGCCGGTGTATCCGGATCCGGCTCCACCGTGCACAATGCCACCCATGACTGAGGTACATCACGGGCTCGAGGGTGTCGTTGCATTCGAGACTCAGATCGCTGAGCCCGACAAGGAAGGGTCCGCGCTGCGCTACCGCGGCGTCGACATCGAGGACCTGGTCGGTCGGGTCCCCTTCGAGAAGGTCTGGGGGCTGCTGATCGACGGCGCCTTCGACCCGGGTCTGCCTCCGGCCGAGCCCTACAACATCCCGATCCACACCGGCGACGTCCGCGCGGACGTGCAGGCCGCCGTGGCGATGCTCGCGCCGATGCTCGGCATGAGGCAGACCTACGACATCACCGACGAGGAGGCCCGCACCGACCTGAGCCGGGTCGCGGTGATGGTGCTGTCCTTCGCCGGTCAGGCCGCGCGCGGGCTCGGGCTGCCGATCGTGCCGCAGGCCGAGGTCGACAAGGGCAACACCCTGGCGGAGAAGTTCCTGACCCGCTGGAAGGGTGAGGCCGACCCCGCACACGTCAAGGCGATCGACGCCTACTGGAGCTCGGCTGCCGAGCACGGCATGAACGCCTCCACCTTCACCGCCCGCGTGATCACCTCGACCGGTGCCGACGTGGCTGCCGCCTTCTCCGGTGCCATCGGCGCCATGAGCGGCCCGCTGCACGGCGGCGCCCCCTCCCGCGTGCTGGGGATGATCGAGGAGGTCGAGAAGTCCGGCGACGCGCGTGCCTACGTCAAGAAGCTGCTCGACGACGGCGAGCGCCTGATGGGCTTCGGCCACCGGGTCTACCGCGCGGAGGACCCGCGCGCCCGCGTGCTGCGGCGTACGGCGAAGGAGCTGGCGGCGCCCCGCTACGAGGTCGCCGAGGAGCTCGAGAAGGCCGCGCTGGCCGAGCTGCGGGAGCGTCGTCCCGACCGCGTGCTCGAGACCAACGTGGAGTTCTGGGCCGCGATCGTGCTCGACTTCGCCGAGGTCCCGGCGCCGATGTTCACCTCGATGTTCACCTGCGCCCGCACCGGTGGCTGGTCGGCGCACATCCTGGAGCAGAAGCGCACCGGTCGCCTGATCCGGCCCTCCGCGATCTACACCGGCCCCGGCACGCGCCCGGCCAGCGAGATCGAGGGCTGGAACGAGGAGTGGGCCAAGACCGACGCCGCGGACGAGCCGGTCGTCTGACCCGGCCTTCTCGACGGCTAGGGCAGCCGGCCGGCGTACCAGCTGGTGCGACCGCGACCGCCGGCCCGGGTGAGCGAGACGTGCAGGTGGTCGCGGTGCCGCAGCGTGGGTGAGCACGACCGCAGCCTGCGACAGCTCGAGCTGCGGTAGCGCTTGGGCTGGTAGCCCTCGTAGGACGCATACATCTGGTCGTTCCAGATCACGTACATCACGCCCATCCGCCGGGCGAGCTCGGCCGGCTCGCCGCTCGGCCCGGTGGCGAACAGGCTGCTGAGCAGCCGCCCGGCGCGGGCCCGGTCGCCGGCCGACCTGGCGTCCAGCGCCCAGTCCAGGGCGCGACCCTCCTTGTGCTCCGAGGTCGAGCTGCCCGCGCACGAGCGGGAGATCCCACCCTGCCGTCCGCCGTACGTCTTGACGATCCACGCCGCCAGCACCCGCGTCCCGGCCTTGGCGTGCGGCCGGCACCGCGTCTGCGGCTCGTAGCGGGGGTAGTCCTCGACCGGTGCGTCCGCCACGCTGGGCGGCATCAGCCCGAAGACGGTGGCGGTGCAGAGCAGGACGGCCAGCAGCCGTCCGAGCATGCGGAGCTGGTGCATCGGTGTGGTTCCCTCCCCCGGACCGGAAAGCCCACCGTAGGACAGTATGAGGCGACTTGTCCGGTATTCAGGGAATGCTCACGCCCAGATCGGCCCCACCTGCGGGTAGCTGTCGACCAGCAGGGTGCGCAGCTCGGCCAGGGTGGGCGCCGGCGCGGCGGCAGGGCGTACGGCGAACCCGGTGTCCAGCCACATCCGGCGGCCCCACGCGGTGACCGCCTCCAGGGCAGGGTCAGCCGGGTCGTCGGCCAGCTCCAGGAACCAGTCCTCCCGGCCGTAGACCAGGTCACCGCCGATCAGCACGAGCTCGACGTCGGCGGGACTGGAGTCGCAGACCGACTCATGTGCGTCCCCCGCCCGGCGCTCCAGCACCACGACGTCGGCGGCACGGCCCACTGCGATGCTGCCGAGCTTGTCGGCGAGGCCGGCGATGCGCGCGGCCCCGGAGGTCACCATGCTCACCATCTCCTCGGGGCTCGGCGGGTGCCCCTGGTTGACCAGCTCCTGCCGGGCGACCTTGAGCTCGGCGAGCAGGCTGGTGGAGCCCGAGGGGAGCCAGTCGGCGCCCAGACCGATCGGCAGGCCGACGTCGAGGGCGTCGGCGGCGCGCGTCGTCTCGGCGTAGAGCCGCAGGTTGGACTGTGGCGACCAGACCAGGCTCGCGCCGGCATCGGCCGCCTGGGCGAGGTCCGCGCGGGACAGGGCGGTCCCGTGGATGATCACCGTGGCCGGGGTCAGCGCGTCGAGCGCCACCAAGCGCTCGAACTCCTCCTGTGAGCGCCGGTTGTCCCGCATCCCCTCGGCCAGGTGGACGTAGAACGCGTCCACCTCCCCCGCGGTGATCGCCGCCAGGACCCGCTCGAGCTGGGGACCGCCTCGCGAGGTCAGGCTCGACGGCAGGTCGATGGCCGCGCGAGCCCGGTGCTCACCGAAGACCATGCCGTCGACGTTGCGCACCATCGACTCCTGCGACCCCTGCGTGCGCAGGCTGGCGCCCTGGATGGCGGTGACGCCGCCGACCAGCGCGCGGATCTCGGCGTAGCGCAGCTGCGTGCCGCTCGGCAGGTCGGTGAGCAGCCGGTTCTGCGGCTCCCGGATCAGCTGCTGGTAGAGCTCGCTACCCCGCCAGCTGTAGCGGTTGACGTAGACCTTGGGTGGCTCCCAGGCGGCGAAGACGTTGAACTCCGGGTGCCCGTGCAGGTCCAGCATCCCGGGCATGATCACGCCCTCGGTGGTCACCGTGCGGGCGTCGCGTGGCTTGCGGCTGGTGATCTCGGTGATCACCCCGGCCTCGATCCGGACCCAGCCCCGGCGTACGCCGTCCGGGGTGATCACCTGACCGCCGAGCGCGATCGGCTCACTCGGGATGTCGCGGGAGGCGGGCGGTCGCCCGCCGCGCCCCGGCGCCTCGTCCGCCTCGTCCGCCTCGTCCGCCTCGGGCGTCACCGTCTCCAGCGACTCCGGCATCCCTTCGAGGTAGGCCTCGTCGAAGGGCCCTGCGGCTGGCCTGCTGGTCATGGCTCCCCCCTCGCGGTGTGCTCGCACCGCACTGGTTCCGTACTACCCGCCCTAGACGGGTCCCGACAAGGGCACGAAGACCTCTCGACAGGTGAAGGGGTGGGGGGCAGGCTTGAGCAAGGGGGTGCACCATGGTGACGTTCGACAAGGGGCCTCCGGCGCTCGTCGCGCGGCATCTCGCGCGACTGCCGGAGCTGCCGCCCGAGGAGCGAGAGAAGTTCTGGTACGACTGGGGGCCGATCTTCTACCGCGGCCGGCTCTCCGGCAATCCGCGCCTGCTGGGCATCGCCTCCGACCCCGGGCCGACCGAGCGGATCGTGGGGCGCACCCTCGTCGGCGACGCCGGCCAGCGGGTGCAGGGCTTCCTGAGCAAGATCGGGCTGACCCGGAGCTACCTGCTGGTCAACGCATTCCCCTACGCGCTGCACCCGAGCCAGTCGAGCTCGGCGCTGCCGCTGCTGGCCGAGCCGGACCAGCTCGCGTGGCGCAACCGGTTCTACGACCTCGTCACCGGCCCCGGCCTCGAGGCGATCGTGGCCTTCGGGCGCAACGCGCAGCAGGCCCTCGAGCTGTGGGACCGCGCGCCCGACGTACCGACCTTCCGGGTCCCGCACCCCTCCAGCCGCGACCCCGAGGCGCTGGCCGACAGCTGGCGGACCGCCGTGGCGGAGCTGCGCACGGTGGTCACCCCGGATCCGGACGGTGCCGTGACCGGACGCAACTACGGGACCGAGATCGACGAGTCCGACTATGCCCGCATTCCGGCCACGGACCTGCCCTTCGGGCTGCCGTCCTGGATGGGCGACGACGCCTGGGGACGGCGGGCCACGCCGTCGCACAACAACTGCGTCTCCCGTGACTCCAGCGACTCCGAGCACCGGCTGGTGTGGCAGGCGCCGCGCCCCGAGGAGCTGGTCTGAGGCCGGGCCCGGTCCCCTCGGCCCTCGGCGTCCCTTCAGGCCCCCCTCCGGCGCCTCCTCAGTCGTCTCTTCGGTCGGCTCTTCAGGCGCCTCTTCAGGCGGCAGGTCCGAGCGGGCCCAGCACGCGGGCGTAGCACCGCGACAGCGGCGCGTCGCGGTAGTAGCCGAAGCCGGGGATGCGGGTGTAGCCGGCCGACTCGTAGAGCGCGATCGCCTCGGGCTGGCGCTCCCCCGTCTCCAGCACCATCACCGCAGCCCCCGCCTGGTGAGCGGTGCGCTCGAGGTGGGCGAGCATCGTGCGGGCGTGACCGGCGCCGCGGGCACCGGCGGCGACGTACATCCGCTTGATCTCGGCCGTGGCGGTGACGCCGTCCACGGCGACGTCGGCACGCCGACGCCAGGCCCCGGTCGCGACCGGTCGGTCCTCGACGTAGCCGACGAAGAACGCACCGGCCGGGGCGGAGAAGTAGCCGGGCTCGATCGGCGTCTCGTCACGCCCGCCGTAGCGTGCGACGTACTCCTCCTGCACCTCCTCCACGAGCCGGGCGGCGTCGGGGTGGGTGATCGGCAGGTGCTCGATCCGCAGGGTGCGGGTGCCCGACGCGGCGGCCCGCGGGGTCGCGAGGTTGTCCACGGGTCTTCCCTCCGTCGGCTGCCGGTTCTCCGGCTGTCAGAATAGGTCTCGCCGGTTCCACCCGCGGCACCTGATCGCAGTCACCTGTCGGAAGGTTTCCCATGAGCTCCGCGCTGCCCATCCCCGCCGACCTGCTGCCCGCCGACGGACGGTTCGGGGCCGGGCCCTCGAAGATCCCCGCCGGAGCACTGGACGCCCTGGCCGCCACCGGCACCTCGCTGATGGGCACCTCTCACCGCCAGGCGCCGGTCAAGCAGACCGTGGGCCGCGTGCGCGAGGGGCTGGCCGAGCTGTTCTCGCTGCCCGACGGCTACGAGGTCGTGCTCGGCAACGGTGGCGCGACCGCCTTCTGGGACATCGCCACCTTCGGGCTGATCCGGGAGAGGAGCCAACACCTGAGCTTCGGTGAGTTCTCCTCGAAGTTCGCCACCGCGGCCGCGAAGGCCCCCTTCCTCGCCGACCCGTCGGTCATCAAGAGCGAGCCCGGCGCGTTGCCCTCGCCGCAGGTCGAGGAGGGCATCGACGCTTATGCGTGGGCGCACAACGAGACCTCGACCGCGGTGATGGCACCGGTACGCCGGGTCGCCGACGACGACTCGCTCGTGCTGATCGACGCCACCTCCGGCGCCGGTGGCCTCCCGGTCGACCTCGCGGAGACCGACGTCTACTACTTCGCCCCGCAGAAGTGCTTCGCCTCCGACGGCGGCCTGTGGATCGCGACGATGTCGCCGGCCGCGCTCGAGCGGGCGCACGCGATCGCCGCGAGCGACCGCTGGGTGCCGGCCTTCTTCGACCTGCCGACCGCGATCGAGAACTCCGCGAAGAACCAGACCTACAACACCCCGTCGGTCGCGACGTTGTTCCTGATGGCCGAGCAGCTGGACTGGATGAACGGCCGGGGAGGCCTCGATGCGATGGTCGCGCGCACCCGCGCCTCCTCCGACGCGCTCTATGGCTGGGCCGAGCGAACGGCGTACACCACGCCGTACGTCAAGGACCCCGCCCACCGCTCCCTGGTGATCGGCACCATCGACTTCGACGAGTCGATCGACGCGGACGCCGTGGCCGCCACCCTGCGCGCCAACGGCATCGTGGACACCGAGCCCTACCGCAAGCTCGGCCGCAACCAGCTCCGCGTCGGCATGTACCCGGCCGTCGACTCAGCCGACGTCGAGGCGCTCACCGCGTGCATCGATCACGTGGTCTCGGCGCTGTAGGTTTTTCACGTTCTCTTGTGAAAAACCGCAGCCCGCAGAAGCTCGTACGCCGGGGGGCTGAACGCGACCAGGCGGGCGGAGGAGACCTGGGTCGGGGTGGAGGCGAGGGTCTCGACGGCGGCGGCGACGGCGTCCTCGAGGGGCCAGCCGTAGATGCCGGCCGAGACCAGCGGGAAGGCGATCGTGCGGGCGCCGAGCTCGTCGGCGACGGCGAGGGCGTTCGCGTAGCAGGAGGTGAGCAGCGAGCGGTCGCGCTCACCGGCAGCGTGGTTGGGGCCGACCACGTGGATCACCCACCGTGCGGGGAGCTCCCCGGCCGTGGTCCAGCCCGCCTGGCCGGTCGGGAGCCCGTCGGGGAAGCGACGACGACAGTCCTCCAGGACCGCCGGCCCGCCGGCGCGGTGGATCGCACCGTCCACGCCGCCACCGCCCCGCATCGCCCGGTTGGCGGCGTTGACGACCGCGTCGACCGCCTCGCAGGTGATGTCGCCCAGGACGACGCTCAGCTCCACTTGCGGCTCCGGCGCAGTGTCAACGCGATGACCAGGCCGCCGAGGGTGATCACCGCGGGGATGGTGGTCAGCAGCCACCGGGGCCGCGCCGCCTGGTCCTCGAACCGCTCCGCCCCCACCACACCCGAGCTCGACCGGTCCGCGCCCGACGCCTCGCCGGCACCTGCGCCTTGAGCCTGCTCAGCGGGTCCGCCCAGGTCCGGCAGCTCCATCTCCAGGACCGCGGTCCCCTGTCCCTCCGAGCTCAGCCGCAGCCGGTCCCGGGGGCCGAAGGAGACGCCCTCTCCCTGGCGTTGGGCGGGCAGCGAGAACCTCCGGACCAGCTCGAGGTCCGGGTAGGTGTAGAGGCTGGCCTGCCCCAGGCTGCGCAGCAGCAAGTGACGCTGGTCCTGGGTCAGCGCGGCGTCGGTGACGTACTCGTCGACCTGGCCGACCAGCTCCAGCATGTTCTCCGCGGTGTCGTGCAGCTCGGCGGGCGCCCGGTAGACCTTGCCCCCGGCGGCCGACTTGGTGGTCACGAGCAGGTTGCCGTCGTCGTCGACGACCATCCCCTCGGCGTCGTGCGGGCCGTCGGGATAGGTCAGGTAGTAGGCCTCGGGTGCCTCCACCTCGATGTGGCGGGCGGCGACCGGGATCCGGTAGACGCGGATCCACGGCCGGGTGCGCGCGTTGTCGCCGATGTCGCCCACCCAGACCTCGTCGGGACCTGCGGGGGCGAGTGCCTCCACGTCGACCACGGGCCCGCCGTACTCGGTGACTCCGATGGTGTTCCCCGAGGTCGGATCGACCACGAACACCCGGGCGCTGTCACCCGAGTCGTTGGTCGTCACCATCGCGGTGCCGAGGTCGACCAGGCCACTGGACTCCAGGATCCGGTCGTCGGCGAACCTGAACACGACCTGGTTGTTGCTCTCCGCAGCCACCGGGGAGTCTGAGACGGGCAGCACCAGCGCACCGAGCAGCCCGGCTGCCAGGATCCCCGCCGCCACCCGACCCCCGGTCACCGCGACGGCTCCAGTCCCAACAGCTCACCCAGCGCCGGTCGCAGGTGCCAGGTCGAGGTCAGGGCGTCGTACTCGGTGAGCGCCTGGGGTGAGGCCTCCACCCCCGTGCGTACGGCGCGCAGCAGGGTGTTGCGCGGGGTGTGCTCGCTCTCGACGAACTCCATCACGTCCACCCGGTACCCGGAGAGCCGCAGCACCGAGGCGCGCAGCGCATCGGTCAGGGTGTCGGCCAGACGCTCGCGCAGGATGCCGTCGCGGGTGAGCGCCGAGTAGCCGACCGGGGAGGGGACCCGACGGAGCTGGGCGGCGACGTCGTGGTGACAGCACGGCGCCGCGAGCACCAGCGCCGCCTCCCAGGTGACCGCGCGGTGCAGCGCGTCGTCGGTGGCCGTGTCGCAGGCGTGCAGCGCCAGCACCACGTCGGGAGCGTCCTCGAGGGCGACGTCGCCGATGCCGGCTGCGAGGAAGGTGATCTCGTCGGCCACACCGAGCCGCTCGGCGACCTCGGTGTTGTGCCGGCGCGACTGCTCCTTGACATCGACACCGGTCAGCCGCACCGGCATCCGCTCGCGCAACCAGGCGTGGGCGGCGAAGGTCAGGTAGGCGTTGCCGCACCCGAGGTCGACGACCCGCAGCGGGTCCTCCGGGGTGGGCACGCGCAGCTTCCTGCTCCTCGTCGCGTCGTCGATCGCGGCCGCGAGCGCCCGCAGGAACTCCTCGACCTGGCGGTACTTCGCCTGTCGCGACGGCTTGATCCGGCCCTGCGCGTCGGCGATCCCGAGCTCGCGCAGCACCGGGTGGTCCTCGGGCAGCAGCCGGTCCTTGGCCTGGTCGTGGCTGCGGTCCGGTCGCGCGACCTGCTGGCGCTCGCTGGTGTGCAGCAGCGCCTGTCCCTTCTTGGTCACCCGCAGCTGGTGGGTGTGGGTGGCGGTCTCGACGTGCCAGTTGGCGTAGGCCTCGTCCATCAGGTCGTCGAGCGCCGGGCGCGGGTCCGCGTGGTTGGTGACGTGCGCCTGCGTCTCGTCGTACGCCGTGATCTGCAGCTGGCGTCCCACCTTGAGGTCGACGTACCGCATCTCGACGCGGCGCCAGCGCGGCTCGTCGTGGCCCCGTCGCCGGCCGGAGGCGAGCGCACGCACCAACGTCTCGTCCGCGAGGATCTCGCTCCGCAACCGGGAGAGCGCACGCAGGAGGGGTTCAGCCATCGACGGGCTACTTGCTCAGCGCAGCGATGACCGAGATCAGGATCAGCCCCACCAGCGCCACGGGGATGACCAGGCGGCGGTAGCGGGGATTCATGCCCCAGAGTGTATGGGCTGCTCGACGGTGTCCTGCGCGGTGAGTACCCGCCGGTCCAGTGCACCGCGACCGCGGGTGAACACCGCCACGGCGAACAGCACCCCGAGGATGGTCAGCCCACCCCCGCCGATCAGCGTCCAGCGCGCACCGAACTGGGAGCCGATCCAGCCGATGAACGGGGAGCCGAGCGGCGTACCGCCCATGAACACCATCAGGTAGAGCGCCATCACCCGGCCGCGCAGACCGGGCGCCGTGGCCAGCTGCATGGTGGTGTTGGCGGCGGTGATCATCGTCAGCGCGCTCAGGCCCAGCAGCGGGACGATCAGCATGAAGGTCAGGTAGTTCGGCGCGAGACCGGCCAGGATCTCCACCACCCCGAAGACCAGGGCGGCTCCGACCACCAGCCGGAGCCGGATCCGGGTACGTCGTGCCGCCAGCAGCGCCCCGGTGAGGGACCCGACCGCCATGGCCGAGCCGAGCAGGCCGTACTGGGTGGCGCCCTTGTCGAAGACCTGGGTGGCCATCAGCGCCGAGGTCATCTGGAAGTTCAGGCCGAACGTACCGGCGAAGAAGACCACGGTCAGGATCAGCATCAGGTCGGGCCGCCCACGCAGATAGCGCACCGCGTCGCGGATCATCCCCTTGCGGCGCTCCTCGCGTGGGCTCACGAACAGGTCGGCGACCACGATCCGCCGCAGCGCGAAGATCACCGCCGCGTAGCTGAGCCCGTTGAGCACGATCACTCCACCCGTGGCGGCGACCCCACCGCCGAAGGCGCCGATCAGCAGTCCGGCGATCGCCGGTCCGGCGACTCGGGCGGCGTTGAAGCTCGCGGAGTTCAGGCCCACGGCGTTGCTGAGGTCCTCGGGCTCGACCATCTCGCTGACGAAGCTCTGCCGTGCCGGGGCGTCGAAGGCCGACCCGAGCCCGAACACGAACGCCAGTACGTAGACGTGCCAGACCTCGACGGTGCCGGTGAGCGCCAGCCCGCCGAGCAGCAGGGCGGTCAACGCCATCACGGCCTGGGTCACCTGCAGGAGGCGCTGCTTGGGGAAGCGGTCGGCCACCAGGCCGGCGTACGGCGAGATCAGCAGCGCGGGCAGGAACTGCAGCCCGGTGGTGATTCCGAGCGCGACCCCGTCGTTGGTGGCGAGCAGCACCACCAACCAGTCCTGCGCCACCCGCTGCATCCAGGTGCCGGTGTTGGAGACGACGCCGCCGGTGGCGTAGCGGCGGTAGTTGTGGTTGTGCAGTGCGCGGAAGGTGGGGCTCACGTGGTGGCCAGCCTCTGGATCAACGGTGCCGCCTGGCGGAGCAGGGCGCGCTCCTCGGGGGTGAGCTCACGCAACCGCTGGGCCAGCCAGGCGTCGCGACGGCGTCGGTCGGCCAGCAGGATCTCGCGTCCCTTGTCGGTCAGGTCCACCAGGACCTGGCGACCGTCGAAGTCACCCGGACGGCGTACGGCGTAGCCGTCCTCGACCAGGCAGTTGACGGTGCGGGTCATCGACGGGGGCTGCACGCGCTCGTGCGCGGCGAGGGCACCGACGGTGCACTCGCCCTCACGGAAGAGGATGCCGAGCGCGCTCAGGGAGGCCACGCTGAGCGGTTGTCGGGCTCGCGCTCGTTGCGCAGCCGACGGGTCAACCTGGCCACCGAGAAGCGCAGCTCGCTGGCCAGACCTGCGTCGGTGCGCGCTGCTTCTTGGACGGTGGGAGTCATGATAGTTAGCCTAACTCATTACCCTTGCTAACTATTCCGGCGAAGAGCAGCCCCCGGTGACCCGGGGGGCCTGTAGTCACTTCGCGGGTG
>CAWAJE010000029.1:0-22253 GCA_963782215.1 uncultured Actinomycetota bacterium
GCGGTCCTCGGGCGGATCTTCGAGCCCGGTCCCTTCGACCTCGGTGGCGGCAGCGCCGCGGTCGACGCCTCGGCCTGGGACGCGGCGCAGGGGTACGCCGTCACCTCCCCGCCGTCGATGCGGATGGTGGTGGACCTCGACGACCTCGACCGCTCCCGCTGGATCTCGCTCACCGGAGCGTCAGGACACGTGTGGTCCGGCCACTACCGCGACCAGACACCCTTGTGGGTCGAGGGCCGCACCCTGGCGTGGGCCACCAGCCGGGACGCCGTGGACAAGGCGACCGAGCAGCGCCTGGTGCTCGTCCCGGCCCGCTAGAAGCGGACCACGCCGTCCTCGGTGACCGCGGCGGTCACCGCACGGTCGTGCGCCTCGGCCGGCACCTGCTCGAGCAGCTCGTCCTGGTGCAGCAGCACGCACACGAACGTGCCGACCGGCACCCGGCCCAGCGCCCGGTCGTAGGACCCACCGCCGCGACCCAGGCGGACCCCGTCGCGACCCACCGCCAGCCCCGGGACGAGCACCACGTCGGCGGTCGCGATCGCCTCCGGGCCCAGCGGGGGACCGGCCGGCTCGAGCAGCCCCCGCCCGGCGGGGCGCAGGTCGGCAGGGGAGGCGTAGACGGCCCAGTCGAGATCGTTGTCCGGCTGCAGCAACGGGAGCAGGACCCGCTTCCCGGCGGCACGCAAGGCGTCGAGCAACGGCCCCGTGCCGGGCTCGCTGCCCACACCGACGTACGCCGCGACGGTGGCTGCGCGCCGCACCTCCGGAGCGGCCATCAGGTGGTCGGCGACCCGACGGGCGCGCTCGCCGAGCTCGGTCAGCGGGAGGCGCTTGCGCCCGGTGAGCAGCTGGTCTCGAAGGGCCAGCTTGGCGACCCGCATGATTTCCGGCACGGAACCAGCCTACGATCGAGACATGACATCGAAGGGCCTGAAGCAGGCGACCGAGAAGATGCGGAACGCTGGTGTGGACCAGGTCGCGATCGACGTCTTCGCGCACTACTACCGCCTGATCGAGCGCGGTGAGACCGGGATGATCACCGAGGACTCGATCGAGCCCCACGACATGGAGTCGCTGGCCGACGTCCAGGTCGGTGACGAGGTCGCGGCCGAGGCGATCGGTGCCACCGCCGTGATCAAGCTCAACGGTGGTCTCGGCACCTCGATGGGCATGGAGCGGGCCAAGTCGCTGCTGTGCGTGCGTCGTGGTCTGTCCTTCCTGGACATCATCGCCCGGCAGGTCCTGCACCTGCGCAAGGAGTACGGCGTCACGCTGCCCCTGATCTTCATGAACAGCTTCCGCACCTCCGAGGACACCCTGGCCGCACTCGCGCGCTACGACGACCTCCCCGTCGCGGGCCTGCCGCTGGACTTCCTGCAGAACAAGGAGCCCAAGCTCCGGGCCGACGACCTGACCCCGGTCGCGTGGACGGTCGACCCCGCGCTGGAGTGGTGTCCCCCGGGGCACGGCGACCTCTACACCGCGATGCTGGCCACCGGGCTCCTCGACCAGCTGATCGATGCCGGCTACCGCTACGCGTTCGTCTCCAACTCCGACAACCTCGGGGCGGTGCCCGATGCGCGCGTCGCCGGCTGGTTCGCCTCCACGGGTGCGCCGTTCGCGATCGAGTCGGTCCGGCGAACGCCCTCGGACCGCAAGGGCGGCCACCTCGCGCGCCGCAAGGCCGACGGCCGGATCGTCCTGCGTGAGACCGCCCAGACCACCGACGCGGACAAGGAGGCGCTCGGCGACCTCGAGCGCCACAAGTTCACCTCGACCAACAACCTGTGGTTCGACCTCGCCCGGATGCGCCAGGAGCTCCAGCGCCGCGACGGCGTCCTCGGCCTCCCGCTGATCCGCAACGAGAAGAACGTCGACCCCTCGGACCCCAAGAGCCCGAGGGTGATCCAGATCGAGAGTGCCATGGGAGCCGCCATCGAGCTCTTCGACGACTCGACCACCATCGAGGTCGGGCGCGACCGGTTCGTGCCGGTGAAGACCACCAACGACCTGCTGGTGCTGCGTTCGGACGCCTACGACCTCACCGGTGAGTTCCTGCTCGGCCAGGTCAGCGAGAGCCTGCCGTTCGTCGACCTCAGCGAGCACTACAAGGTGATCGGGGACTTCGACCGTCGCTTCGCGGCCGGTGTCCCGTCGTTGAAGGACGCCGAGTCGCTGGTCGTCAAGGGGGACTGGACCTTCGGATCCGGGGTGAGCGTGAAGGGCAACGCCACCCTCGAGGGTGAGCACGGTCGGGTCGATGCGGGCGCGGTCCTCGGGGACGACGCCTGACGTGGCCTAGGGTCGGCCGCATGTCTGATTCCTCCCCAGGGATGTTGCCGGTCGAGGACTACCTCGCCCGCATCCTGCGCCGCATCGAGCCGATGGCTCCCGACGACCAGCCACTGATGGAGTCCCTGGGTCTCCCACTGGCTCGCGACGTCCACGCTGCCGTCCCGCTACCGGTCTTCGACAACTCCGCCATGGACGGCTACGCCGTGGCCTTCCGTGACGTGGCCGACGCCTCCGCGGACCGGGTCGTCCATCTCCCGGTCGTCGGTGAGATCGCGGCCGGCCTGACCTCGATCCGCACCCTGGCCCCCGGCACCGCGGTTCGGATCATGACGGGGGCGGCGATCCCGAGCGGCTGCACCGCCGTGGTGCCCTTCGAGTGGACCGAGGAGGAGGCCGGGGAGGTCCGGATCAACCAGGCGCCGCACGAGGGCCAGCACATCCGTCGCGCCGGTGAGGAGATCAAGGCCGGCGACCTGATCCTGCGTCGTGGCGAGATGATCGGCCCCCGCCAGCTCGGGCTGCTGGCCGCCGTCGGCCTCGGCCGGGTGCCCACCTCGCCCCGGCCGCGCGTGGTGGTGATGTCCACCGGCTCCGAGCTGGTCGAGCCCGGCAAGGAGCTGGGGCCGGACAGCATCTACGACTCCAACAGCTACCTGCTCGCGGCCGCCGTGCGTGCCCACGGCGGCATCGCCTACCGCGTCACCGCGAGCTCGGACGACCCCGAGGCGTTCACCGAGGCGCTCAGCGACCAGCTGGTCCGCGCCGACCTCGTGGTCACCAGCGGGGGAGTCAGCAAGGGCACCCACGACGTCGTCAAGGAGGTGCTCAGCGAGCTCGGCACCGTGGAGTTCCTCGAGGTCGCGATGCAGCCCGGGAAGCCGCAGGGCTTCGGGGTGGTGGGTGAGGACGCGACCCCGATCTTCACGCTGCCGGGGAACCCGGTCTCGGCCTACGTCTCCTTCGAGATGTTCGTGGTGCCGGCGCTGCGCAAGCTCACTGGGCACGACCCCGTGGAGCGCACCCTGGGCACCGCCGTCGTGCAGACCTCGATGCGCTCGATGGCGGGGAAGAAGCAGCTGGTCAGGGCGCGCCTGGACCGCGACGCCACCGGTTCGCGGGTCACGCCCGTCGGCGGCACCGGGTCGCACCTGGTCGGCGGGCTCGCGCAGGCCAACGCGCTGATCGTGCTCGACGTCGACGTCACCCGGGTCGAGCAGGGCGACCAGGTCCCGGTGCTGGTGCTCGACGTGGACCGGGAGGGCTGATGGAGGGGTTCACCCACCTCGACGAGTCCGGAGCCGCTCGGATGGTCGACGTCTCCGGCAAGGACGTCACCGCGCGCTCGGCGACGGCCAGCGGCAAGGTGCTGGTCTCCGCGGCCGTGGTCGAGCTGCTGCGCGGGGACGGCGTACCCAAGGGTGATGCGCTCGGCGTGGCCCGCGTGGCCGGCATCATGGCCGCGAAGCGGACCCCCGACCTGGTCCCGCTGTGCCACCCGCTCGCGATCAGTGGCGTCACCGTCGACCTCGAGGTCCTCGACGACGGTGTCGCGATCACCGCCACCGTGCGCACCACCGACCGCACCGGGGTGGAGATGGAGGCGCTGACCGCCGTCGCGGTCGCCGGGCTGACCGTGATCGACATGGTCAAGGCCGTCGACAAGGCCGCCGTGATCACCGACGTGCGCGTCGAGGAGAAGACCGGTGGCAAGAGCGGGACGTTCCGTCGTGAGTGAGCAGCTGAGGGCCGCCGTGGTGGTGGCCTCCAACCGCGCCGCAGCCGGGGTGTACGCCGACACCACCGGCCCGCTCATCGTCGAGGCGCTGCGTGCCGACGGCTGGCTGGTCGAGGAGCCGGTCGTCGTACCCGACGGTGAGCCGGTCGGCGCAGCGATCGCCGCCGCCGTGGCCGCCGGTGCCCGCGCAGTGGTGACGACCGGCGGCACCGGCCTGACCCCGACCGACCTGACCCCCGAGGTGACCCGCGCCCTGCTGGAGCGCGAGGTGCCCGGCATCGCCGAGGCGATCCGGGCCCACGGTGTCGCCAAGGGCGTCCCGACCGCCGCACTCTCGCGCGGCCTCGCCGGCACCCTCGGTCATGCGCTGGTGGTGAACCTGCCGGGCTCGCGCGGTGGGGTCAAGGACGGCCTGAGCGTCCTGATGCCCATCCTGCGGCACGCGGTCGAGCAGATCGTGGGGAGCGACCACTGAGCGCCGGCTGGCCGGTCGTGCTGGAGTCACGCGGGGTGCGCGTCCGCCCGATCGCCCGGTCCGACAGCTCGGCTTGGCGCACGGTCCGCAGCGCCAACCAGGCCTGGCTCGGACGCTGGGACGCCACCCCACCGAGCAACCTGCTGGGGGCGCCGCGCAGCTTCGGCGCGATGGTGCGGCACCTGCGCCGCGAGGCGCGCGCGGGACGCCAGCTGCCGTTCGTCGTGGAGTACGACGGCAGGCTGGTCGGGCAGCTCACGGTGAGCAACATCGTGCGCGGATCGGCGCAGTTCGGCTCGATCGGCTACTGGATCGACGAGGCCTACGCCGGCCGTGGCCTGATGCCGCGCGCCGTCGCCCTCGTGGTCGACCACTGCTTCGGACCGGTCGGACTGCACCGGATCGAGGTCGCGGTCCGGCCGGAGAACCTCTCCTCCCTGCGGGTGGTGGAGAAGCTCGGCTTTCGCGAGATCGGGCTGGCTCGGCGCTACCTGCACATCGACGGCGACTGGCGCGACCACCGGTTGTTCGCGATCACCCGCGAGGACGTCCCGCAGGGGATGGTGGAGCGGCTGGACCGCTCGGCAGCCACCGGCTAGGCACATCTGCACCACCAGTCACAAGAGTCATCTCACGACACACCGGCACTGCTGCCGGATGCGACCCGGTCGCGCTCGTATCGTCACCCTCGTGGACCTGTCAGCTGTCATCTTCGTCGTTCTCGCCGCTGCCTGGGCCGTCTACCTGATCCCCAAGGCGCTCAAGCACCATGACGACATGGCGAGCGACCGGCTCGTCGAGGGCCACTCCGACAAGGTGCGGGTGCTCTCGCGGCACGGCCGGGCGCACGACGTCGCTGCCGACGCCGCTGCGCCGGTGGCTCCCGAGGCCGCGCCCGCTGCGGTCCAGGCTCCTGTCCGAGCGTCCGTCACGCCGCCGACGCGGGAGTCGGCCCGTCGCGCCGCCCGCAACCGCCGCCGCGTGCTCGGCGTGCTCGCCCTCGCCCTGGCCACGGTCGTCGGCCTGGCCTGGTTCGCGATCGTGCCGTGGTGGTCGACCGCTGTTCCCGGTGGCCTGATCGTGGGCTTCGTGGTCGTCGCCCGGATCTCGGTGCGCCGGGCGCAGCGCGGTCGCGCGGCGCGTCCGGTCGCAGCCCGCGCGTCCGTCGGGGCGCCCACGACCGAGGTCGTCCCCGCGGTCGAGCTCGACGCCGACGACACCCCCGTCGCCGCCGAGGAGTCCGACACCGAGGACACCGTCGGCGTCCCACGGCTCGAGCTCGAGGCCGCGCTCGCCGACGAGGGCTCGCTGTGGGACCCGCTCCCGATGACCCTCCCGACGTACGTCGGCAAGGCGCGTGCGCGCCGTACGGTCCGCACGATCGAGCTGACCGGCATCAACAGCTCCGGCCACGACACCACCGACTCCGCCCTGGCCCGCGAGGCCGCGGAGTCGGCGGAGGCAGCCCAGGCCGTCGAGGACGCAGCCGAGCAGCGCCGCGTGGCCGGCGCCTGACGCTGGCAGGACGCCGGGTGGGACCCGGCGGCCGACCGGTGCCCGGATTCGGGGCACCAGCACGACAGTGGTAACTTTTCCCTCGCGCTCACGGGCGCACCGGGGCTGTGGCGCAGTTGGTAGCGCGTCTCGTTCGCATCGAGAAGGTCAGGGGTTCGAATCCCCTCAGCTCCACCCACTCAGGACCCGCCCGTTGCCGTCGCGCAGCAGGGCGAGGTCCTTTTGTGGTTTCTGGGGAGCGGGCGTTGTGCGGCCGCTCCCTCGGGTGGTGTGGCGCGTCTCCGGGGGCGGGGCGGGCGGTTCCGCCCTTACCGGGGACCGACCCGCCCCGCACCGGCCCGCCAGGCGGGCTCAGTCCACGGCTTGGTCGTAGATCGCCAAGGCGTTGCTGCGCATGATCCTGATCGCCTGGGCCGGGGAGCGGCCGGCGACGTCGCGCAGCCACACGTAGGGCTCGATGCCCGCGGTCGCCCGGATCGCGATCGCGAGGCTGCGGGCGCGGCGAGCGCCGAGCGGGCGCAGGGCGTCCTGGAACCAGCCGATCGCCCGCCCCCCGCGCAACGGCGTCGGGCCGGTCCCAGGGCCGAGCGAGGCTCGCAGTGAGGCCCGCAGCTGCGGCTCCCAGTCGAGCAGGATCCGGAACTGCTCGTCCAGCGTGATCTCCAGCCGCTGCCGGGGGTCGCGAGGCGCGTCAGGACCAAGCATCGACGTCTTGTCGATCTCGGGATGGGCGGCGAGGAGCAGGGAGCGCTGGTCGGGGAAGTAGCGGTACGTCGAGGACCGCGAGATCCCGGAGACCTCCGCGACCAGCTCCACCGTGGGCGTGACCCCGTCGGCGAGCAGCTGCCTGATCGTGGCGACCAGGTGCTCGCGGGTGCGTTGCTTCTGGCCGGTGCGGCCGGACAACTCGTACGCCGAAGCCATAGGCAACATGGTATGTCCGTCCTATCGTGGGATGTACGTCCCACGAGCAGAAACGGAGAGTGTCATGGCCGATCCTGTCGAGGTGAGCCCGGAGCTGTATCGAGTGGTCTTCGAGAACCCGCGGGTCCGGGTGCTGGAGTACCTCGACCACCCGGGGGACCGCACGAGCCCGCACAGCCATCCCGACTCGGTGATGGTGACCCTCTCCTCCTTCTCGCGCCGGTTGTGGGCGGGTGACCGCGAGGTCGAGGTCGAGCTGCCCGCGTTCCAGGCCCGGTGGCTGGACGCGCAGGAGCACTCCGGGATGAACATCGGGGACACCGAGACCCACACGGTGTTCATCGAGCTCAAGGAGCCTGCAACGACGTCACCCTCGGCTGACCCGCTCGGTCCGTCCTGAGTCCCGCGACATCACCGGGCCGGCCCGCGCCGCGGTCCCATAGACTTCCGCTTCCCGGAAGTCGGAAGACCGAGGATGGAAACCATGGCGAAGAAGATCGAGGTGGCGGACCAAGATGTCGCAACCGGCGATCCGGCAGAGCGGCCCGTCCGATCGGGTGGCGGGGTGCAGTCGATCGAGCGGGCGTTCGCGCTGCTCGAGACGATGGCGGACCTCGGTGGTGTCGCCGGTGTCTCCCAGCTCGCGGCGGAGTCCGGACTGCCGCTGCCCACGATCCATCGCGTCGTCCGCACGCTGGTCGACCTGGGCTACCTGCGCCAGGAGCCCTCGCGGCGCTACGCCCTCGGTCCGCGGCTGATCCGGCTGGGTGAGAGCTCGGCGAAGAAGCTCAACCTGTGGGCCAGGCCGCACCTGGAGCGTCTGGTCGACGAGCTCGGGGAGTCGGCGAACCTCGCCATGCTGGACGGCGACCAGATCGTCTACGTCGCCCAGGTGCCCTCGCGCCACTCGATGCGGATGTTCACCGAGGTCGGGCGTCGGGTGCTGCCCCACTGCACGGCTGTGGGCAAGGCGCTGCTCGCCGAGATGCCCGACGTCCTGGTGCGCGACCTGATCAACCGCACCGGGATGCCGCACTACACCGAGAACACGCTCACCGACCCCCAGCAGTTCACGCGTGCGCTGCAACAGGTCGCCGCGCAGGGCTTCGCCATCGACGAGGGGGAGCAGGAGGTGGGGGTGCGTTGTGTCGCGGTGTCGGTGCCGGACGCTCCCTCGAAGCTCGCCATCTCGGTCTCCGGACCGGCGACCCGGATGAGCGAGGACCTGGTCGTGCGGGCGGTCCCGCTGCTCCGGGTGGCGGCCGACGCGCTCTCCGCCGACCTGCGCTGACCACGGTCGGCGGGAGCACGACGAGCCCGCCTCAGCGGTTGGCGTACTCCTGCAGCCGCTCGAGGATCGCCTGCAGCGCGGGACCGGCCTGGGGACCGTCGAAGATGTTCTGGGCGTGCGCCGAGCCGGGCAGGAGCCTCACCTCGTTGTCCTCGCCCAGAGCCGACTCGGCCAGCCCGGTGGAGACCTTCGCGACCGGCTCGTCCTCACTGGCCACGAAGAGCTTCGGCTCCTCGCCCAGTCCGTCGACGGTTCCGTTCGGGGAGAGCAGCACCAGCTGGTCGGGGAGGTCTGGCTCCTGGCTGGCCAGGTCCAGGATGGCGTCTGCTCCAGCGCTGCCGCCGACGAGAGCGACGTCGCGGATGCCCTTGGCCTGCAGGTGGTCGACAGCGTCACGGATCGCTCCCGGGGAGATGTTCTCCACGGCGACCACGGTCGCGCCCTGCTCGGCGATCTCCGTGGCCTGCGCCTCCCAGCTGGCGGCGTCGAAGGCTGCGCCGTGGGCGAGTACGACGCCGTAGTCGCCCGTGCCCCACGACAGGGCGTCGTTGCCGGCGATCGTGACGCTCGTCCCGGAGCCGCCCCCGTTCGGCGGCGTGGTCCCGCCGCCCTGCGCCGAGGTGCCGCAACCGCTCAGGGTCAGCGTCAGGAGCAACGCGAGCGTCGTACAGATCGATGTCGTGGTCACGAGTCGGACGATACGGCCGCGCCGGTCGGCCAACGCGGTTAGTCTCACCTCGACCGATTTGTGGTGCTTTCGGGGTGGAACGACGGCACCAGCCCCGTGCCACGCACCCTGAGGCCTGCCTTGATCTCGCTGACCTACCTGAGCACCGCCACCGAGCCCTACGACGACGCACAGCTGAGCGACCTGCTCGACTCGTTCCGCGACCGGAACCACGAGCGCGGCCTCACCGGCATGCTGCTCTACGTCGGGGGCCACTTCATCCAGACCCTCGAGGGGCCCGCGGACGTCGTCGACACGACCTTCGCCCGGATCGAGCACGACCCGGGCCACCGCGACGTGTTCATCGCGCTGCGCGAGCCCATCGAGGCACGGACCTTTCCCGACTGGTCGATGGGCTTCGAGGTCCTGGACCCCGTGGACGCCGCCACACTTCCCGGCTTCACCGACTACCTCGACCACCGCAGCGTCTCGGGCGACGACGGCCTGAGCCTCGGTCGTGCCGGCATCTTCCACCGGGTCTTCCGCGACCGGATGCGGTGACCCCGGATGCGATCAAGCGGGCGTGGCGCGGCCACACCGGGGGGCGATTGCGGGACTGGTCCTAGGCTCGGCGGGTGCAGACCGACCCCGCTCCACTGACGCGTCCCGGCTCCAAGAACCGGCTGCTCCACGCGGCGGTGCTGGCAGGTCCTGGGCTTGCCCTGGGGGCAGCGGGGTTGATCCACCCGATGCACCTGAGCTTCGCGACGTCGCGCACGTGGTGGGGGCTGCACCTGGTGGGCCTGTTCGTCTTCCCGCTCGTCGGGGTGGCGCTCGCCTCGCTGGTGCGCGGGCGTCGTGACCCGCTGGCGGTGCTGGCCGTGCTGGCGGCCTACGTCTACGCGACGGCCTACAGCGCCCTCGACGTGATCAGCGGTCTCGCGGCCGGTTACGTCACCTGGCGGCTGGGCGAGGGGGTGCCGCGGCCCGACGAGGTGCGCTTGCTGTTCGCGATCGGTACGCCGCTGGGGCAAGTGGGCTCCCTGGCCCTTCTGCTGGCGATCGCACTGCTGGTTCTCGACGGCGTACGCCGGGCCGGTCCGCGGGCGCTGCCTGCTGTCACCGGCCTGCTCGGTGCCTGGCTGGTCCACCAGGACCACATCTTCTCGCCGTTCGGCGCAGCCGGGATGGCGCTGGTCGGACTGGCCACGGCCTGGTTGTCCCTGTCGGGTGCTCGAACTCCTTCGGACTGACGGAGTGCGCCAGCGCGGCAGGACTGATCCGGGCGACCTGCCCCCACCTCTCCTGCCAGTGCGATTGTCTACTTCCGGGCCGGCGCGGTTGTCCTTCGCGCGAGCCCGCACCTAGGATCCGAACGCGGGCGCCCCCACCGCCCGAGCAAGCCGGGAAGGGTGCCGCGAGGGGTGCGCGATCCGGAGGGGTCCGCAGGGTGCCGCAGCACCGGACTGCTCCACCGCCGGCATTTCCGGAACCGGACGTTTCCGAAAATGACGGATTCGGATACCTTGGCAGTTCAGTAGAGGTCTGGGAGGACCCACGATGACATCATTCGCGCCGCTCTCGGTGGTGGCGCTCGCCATGCTCGGACTGCTCGTGCTGCTCGGCTCCTCCTGGCTGTTGACCCGCGTCGAGCGTCAGGCGCACGCCGTCCTGCCGGGCGACGCCGACTCGGTGCGCGCTAGATCCAGCGTCTGAACCACATCCGCTGGAGCCACTCCGAGTTCGTGACCAGCTGGTCGGTCCAGATCGGCCAGAACCACGCGAACGCGAGCATGGTCAGCACGAGCACGGCACCCGCGAGCCCGGTCCCCACGCCACGGCGCGCTGCTGAGGCATCCGCGCGGCCGATCATCTCGCCCAGCAGCAGTGTCGCCCCCAGGATCAGGAACGGCAGGATCACCACGGCGTAGTAGCTGAAGATCGGGCGGTCGTCGTAACGCAACCACGGCAGCCAGGTCACGGCCACCCCGATCGTCACCAGCCCGTAGCGCCAGTCGCGCCTGCCCACCCACGCGACCACCGACCAGGCGAGCGCGAGGGTGCCGAACCACCACACCATCGGGTTGCCGAGCAGCAGCACCTGGCGCAGGCAGGTGGAACCCGCCGCAGCAGCGCAGCCCTGCTCGCCCGGCTGGATGTCGAGCTGGGCGTCGACGCCCACCGGCCGGTTCAGGAGCAGCCATCCCCATGGTCGTGACTGGTAGACGTGCGTGCTGTCGTTGAGGAACTTGGTGTGGAACGCGTAGACGTCCTGGTGGTAGTGCCACAGCGACCGCAACGACTGCCACAGCTCAGGGAAGAACCCGTGCGCGTCGGTCTCCAGGTAGCTGCCCCAGTAGGGCCCGTACTGGGTGTTGGACAGCGCCTTCTCGTAGGCCTCGGCGTGCAGCAGCCAGCCGGTCCAGCTGGCCACGTAGACCAGCGCCGGCACCACGACGACGTACCCCACCGCTGGCAGGGCGTCGATCACCGCAGACTTCAGCAGCGCGCGGCGCACGCCGAACGAGCGACGCGCCCCCGCGTCCCAGAACCAGATCAGCAGGCCGAAGGCCGCGAGCGGGAACAGCGCCGACCACTTCGTGCCGATGGCCAGCCCCCAGGCCAGGCCGGTGGCCAGCCGCCAGGGACGCCACAGCAGCAGCGGGCCCCAGGCCTCGGGGGACAGCCGGTGGCTCTCGCCGACGGCCCGCGCCATGCGCGAGCGGACCCAGTCGCGGTCGGCGACCATGCAGCTGACCGCGCACAGCACGAAGAAGGCCAGGAAGATGTCCAGCAGGCCCAGGCGGGAGAGCACCAGCTGCAGGCCGTCGAAGCACATCAGCAGCCCGGCGACGAGGCCGAGCATCGTCGAGCGGGTGACCCGGCGCGCCAGCCGGATCATCACCATCACCATCAGCGCACCGACCACGGCAGCGGAGACCCGCCAGCCGAACGGCGTCATCCCGAAGAGGTGCTCGCCGACCGCGATGATCCACTTCCCGACCTCGGGGTGCACCACCATGCTCGGCGTACCGTTCCACAACCCGGTGGTGTGCCCGGCGAGGATCTCCTCGTTGGCCTTGGCGACGTAGCCCTGGACGTAGCCGAAGTGCAGCAGCGACCAGGCGTCCTTGGCGTAGTAGGTCTCGTCGAACTCGAAGACCCGCGGCCTGCCGAGGTCCCAGAGCCGCAGGAAGGCCGCGAGCAGCGTCACCGCTGCGGTCGCGGCCCAGGCGATCACCGGGTCCTGGTCGACCGCCCGCAGGCGTGCACGTCGCGACGCGGGGGGGACGACGTCCCCGTCCACGGTCCGGGACAGGCCGCGGTCGCGCACGAGTGGGGCGGGGAGGGTCACATCGGAGGATGCTACGACTGCCATGATCGGGCCCATGGATGCACCGCCCGGCGTACTCGTGCTCGCCGCGACCCCGATCGGGCGCCCCGACGACGCCTCGCCCCGACTCTCCGCCGAGCTCGCCGCGGCCGACGTCGTGGCCGCGGAGGACACCCGGCGGCTGAGGCGGCTCACCTCGGACCTGGGCATCGAGCTCAGCGGGCGGGTGGTCTCCTACTTCGAGGGCAACGAGCACCAGCGCACCGAGGGCCTGCTGCAGGCGCTCCTGGAGGGCAACCGGGTGGTGCTGGTGACCGACGCCGGCATGCCCAGCGTCTCCGACCCCGGCTACCGCTTGGTCGCGGCAGCCATCGAGCGCGGCATCGGCGTCACCAACGTCCCGGGCCCCTCCGCGGTGCTGACGGCGCTCGCGGTCTCCGGCCTGCCCGTCGACCGGTTCTGCTTCGAGGGGTTCCTGCCGCGCAAGGCCGGTGAGCGCTCGCGGCGCTTGGCCGCCCTGGCCGAGGAGCAGCGCACCCTGGTCTTCTTCGAGGCGCCGCACCGCACCCACGCCACCCTGGCAGCGATGGCCGACGCCTTCGGCCCCGAGCGGCGTGCGGCGGTGTGCCGCGAGCTGACCAAGACCCACGAGGAGGTACGCCGGGGTCCGCTGGCCGAGCTCGTCGAGTGGACCGAGCCCGGCGTACGAGGAGAGGTCACCCTGGTCGTCGAGGGGGCGGCCGAGCCGGAGGCGGTGACCGACCCGGCGACGCTGGCTGCCCTCGTCGCTGCCCAGGAGGCCGCCGGGGTGCCGCGGAAGGTCGCGATCCAGGACGTCGCCCGGCGCTCCGGGGTGCCCAAGCGCACCGTCTACGACGCGGTGCACCTCCCGTGACCCGGCCACCGCTGCCCGAGGCGCTGCCCCACCCGGTCGTGGACAACCACTGCCACCTCGACATCTCGCGCGGCACCGACGAGCCCGCACTGCCGGTCGCGGAGGCGCTCGCGCTGGCGGCCTCGGTCGGGGTCACCCGGATCGTGCAGATCGGCTGCGACCTCGACGGTGCCCGCTGGGCGGTGGCGACGGCCGAGGAGCACGACCAGGTGGTCGCCGGGGTCGCGCTGCACCCCAACGAGGCGCCGCGACTGGCCGAGCAGGGCCGGTTGGAGGAGGCGCTCGCCGAGATCGAGCGCCTGGCCCGCAGCAGCGACCGGGTCCGTGCCATCGGTGAGACCGGGCTCGACCACTACCGCACCGGGGCGGACGGCCGGGAGGCGCAGCAGGAGTCCTTCCGGCGGCACGTCGCCCTGGCCAAGGAGCTCGACAAGACCCTGGTGATCCACGACCGGGACGCCCATGCCGACGTGCTCCGCGTGCTCGACGACGTGGGGACGCCGCGGCGGTGGGTGATGCACTGCTTCTCCGGTGACGCAGTCTTCGCCCAGGAGTGCCTGGAGCGTGGGGCCCACCTCTCCTTCGCCGGGACGCTGACCTTCAAGAACGCCGAGCCGCTGCGCGAGGCGCTGCGCGTGACCCCCCTCGACCGGATCCTGGTGGAGACCGACGCCCCCTACCTGACCCCGGTGCCGCACCGCGGACGGGGAAACGGCTCCTACCTGGTGCCGCTCACCGTGCGCGCGATGGCGGACGTGCTGGGGGTCGATCTGGCAGCACTGTGCCGCGCGATCGAGTCCAACACCTTTGTCGCATTCGGGGGATCCTGGGGTGTGAGCGGCGTCACACCGTTGTCGTGACCTCGCCCACGCCGCCCCGCCTGAGAGCACCTGGAACGCGTGTTCTCGGTTTGCCTGTGCTCGGGGGCGTGCCTACCGTCGAAGGCTGTTGGCCGGGAGCGGGTAGCCCAGTATCGATGGCCGGCGCCGTGAGTTTCGGTGCCGCCCCCGCGGCCCGGACGGAACGAACATCGGAGTCTCGTGCGCGCTGCACTCACGCACCTCAAGACCACCAAACCCCTGATTCTCGGCCTGATCGCGGCACTTGTGCTTGCAGCCGCCGGCACCACCACCGCCTACGCGGTGATGAGCAAGACCGTCACCTTGAACATCGACGGCAAGACCACCACGGTGCGCACCTTCGGTGCCGACGTGGGCGAGGTCCTGGCCGGCGAGGGCATCACGCCCAGCGACCACGACGTGATCGTCCCGGCTGTCGACTCGCCGGTGAACGACGGCACCGAGGTCGCCGTACGACTCGGGCGACCGCTGGAGCTCAACGTCGACGGTGACGAGCGCACCGTGTGGACCACCGCGACCGACGTCTCCTCCGCGCTGGGCAGCCTCGGGCTGCGCTTCGCCGGTGCCGAGCTCTCGGCGAGCCGCAGCGCGAGCATCGACCGCTCGGGCCTCGCTCTGGACGTCGTCACCCCCAAGAAGGTGACCCTGAAGGTCGCAAACACCAAGGCCGTCAAGCACGACCTGCCGGCCACGACGGTGGGTGAGCTGCTGAGCGACATCAAGGCCGACGTCGACTCCAACGACGTGGTCAGGCCCAAGCGCAGCACCGAGCTCACTGACGGCACCAAGATCGTCGTCACCAAGATCGGCGTTCGCACCAAGCGGGTCAAGCGCGAGCGGCTCCCGGCCCCCGTGGTGAAGCAGAAGGACGACTCGATGACGGTCGGCGAGACCAAGACCGTGCGCGCAGGCAGTGACGGCGTCCGCGACGTCACCTACAAGATCCACTTCCGCAACGGCGAGGTCGTCAAGCGCAAGACCGTGCGCGCCCGGGTGCTGTCCTCCCCGACCCCGACCGTCGTGAAGGTCGGCACCAAGACCGAACCGGTCGCACCGGCCGCCAACTACGCCTCCGGCAGCGGCGCCTGGGACCGGATCGCGCAGTGCGAGTCGGGTGGCAACTGGGCCGCCAACACCGGCAACGGGTACTACGGCGGGCTGCAGTTCAGCCTCGGCACGTGGCAGGCGTACGGCGGCTCCGGCCGGCCGGACCAGAACAGCCGCGAGCAGCAGATCGCCGTGGCCGAGCGGGTTCGTCAGGCCGAGGGTGGCTACGGAGCCTGGCCGCACTGTGGCAAGCAGGCCTGACATAGCCTTCGGGCGTGACTGACCCCTCTTCTGCCGGCCCGGCACTGCTCGGGCCGGCAGAAGTGCGTTCACTGGCGGCGGCGCTCGACCTGCGCCCGACCAAGCAGCGCGGCCAGAACTTCGTGATCGACGCCAACACCGTGCGGCGCATCGTGCGGGACTCGGGCATCGACGGCTCCGACGTGGTCCTCGAGGTCGGTCCCGGCCTGGGCTCGCTCACCCTGGGCCTGCTCGAGGTCGCCGCGCGCGTCGTCGCCATCGAGATCGACCCGGACCTGGCGCGTGCACTGCCGGCGACGATCGCCGAGCGGGCGCCCTCCCACGTTGACCGCTTCGAGGTGGTCGAGGCCGACGCCCTGCGCGTCACCAGCGTCCCCGGGCCGGCTCCCACCGCGCTGGTGGCCAACCTGCCCTACAACGTCTCGGTCCCGGTGCTGCTGCACCTGCTCGGCCTGCTGCCCTCGCTCGAGCGCGGCATGGTGATGGTGCAGTCCGAGGTCGCCGACCGGCTCGCTGCCTCGCCCGGTTCGAAGGTCTACGGCATCCCGTCGGTCAAGGCCGCGTGGTACGCCGACGTACGCCGGGCCGGAGCGATCGGGCGCAACGTCTTCTGGCCGGCGCCCAACGTCGACTCCGGGCTGGTCGCCTGGACCCGGCGCGAGCCGCCGACCACCGTGGTCACCCGGACGCAGGTCTTCGCCGTGGTGGACGCGTCCTTCGCCCACCGCCGCAAGGCGCTGCGCCCCTCGCTGCGTGACCTGGCGGGCTCGGCCGAGCGCTCGGAGAACGCGCTCGTGCGCGCCGGCATCGACCCGATGCAGCGCGGTGAGGAGCTCCTGCTGGAGGACTTCGTGAGGATCGCCGAGGCCCTGGCCGAGGGGGAGCCCGGATGAGGACGTCCACCCAGGTCGTGACCGTGCGCGCCGCCGCCAAGGTCAACCTCTACCTCGGCGTGGGACGTGCGCGCCCCGACGGGTTCCACCCGCTCGCGACGGTCTACCAGACGCTGAGCCTGCACGACGACGTCACCGCCTGCACCCGACCCACGTGGCGCCTGGAGCTGATCTGTGGCGAGGGCATCGACCGGGACGCCTTCCCGATGGGGGAGAGCAACATCGTGCTCAAGGCGGCGCACCTGTTGGCTGCCCACCACGGCATTCCCGAGCGGGGGGCCGAGCTCACCGTCCGCAAGTCCATCCCGATCGCCGGCGGTCTGGCGGGTGGCAGTGCCGACGCGGCCGCGACCCTGGTCGCCCTCGACCGGCTGTGGGAGCTGCAGACCAGCGACGACGACCTGCTCGCCCTGGCCGCCGAGCTCGGCAGCGACGTCCCGTTCTCGCTCCTCGGCGGCACCGCCCTCGGTGCTGGTCGTGGCGAGCAGGTCACCGCGCTCGTGGACGAGGCCACTCGGTGGTGGGTGGTGGTGCCCGCTGCGTCCGGGCTCTCCACCCCGGCGGTCTACCGGCACTTCGACCGGCTCTCGCCCGAGGCGCCGGCCGAGGTCGCGGTCCCCGACGAGCTGCACGCGGCGCTGGCCGACCCCGACAACCGCGCGCTCGCGGCGGCGATGCACAACGACCTGGAGGCAGCGGCGATCGACCTGCGCCCGGAGCTGGGCGAGCTGATCGCCGCCGGTGAGGCGGCCGGAGCGCAGCGCGGCATGGTCTCGGGCTCCGGTCCGACCTGCGTCTTCCTGTGCCACGACCGGGTAGTCGCCGACCGGGTGCGCAGCACCCTGCTGGAGGCCGGCCAGCAGCAGGCTCTGGTGGCGCTGGGTCCGGTCTCCGGCGCGCACGTGGTGGAGTACGTGTCGTGACCAACCTGCTGAACCTCGAAAAGGTGACCAAGTCCTACGGCGTGCGCATCCTCCTGGACGAGGTCAGCCTCGGCGTCGCCGAAGGCGAGCGGATCGGCATCGTCGGGCGCAACGGCGACGGCAAGACCACGCTGCTCAACCTGATGTCCGGGCGCGAGACACCCGACGAGGGCAGGGTCTCGGTCAACCGGGGCGTGCACATCGGCTACCTCGACCAGCGCGACCTGCTCGACGACACCCACACCGTGCGCGAGGTCGTCCTCGACGGACGCGAGGACCACGAGTGGGCCGCAGACGCACGCACCCGCGAGGTGGTCGAGGTGCTGCTGGCCGGAGTCTCCCTGGACCGCGAGGTGCACGGACTCTCCGGTGGGGAGCGCCGCCGCTGCTCGCTGGCCCGGCTCCTGCTCAACGACGACGACCTCGTGATCCTCGACGAGCCCACCAACCACCTCGACGTCGAGGCGGTGGCCTGGCTGGCCGAGCACCTGGTCCGACGTACGTCCGCGCTGGTGGTGGTGACCCACGACCGCTGGTTCCTCGACGCCGTGTGCCAGCGCACCTGGGAGGTGCACCCCGGAGCCAACGGTGCCGGGGTGGTCGACTCCTACGAGGGCGGGTACGCCGCCTTCGTGCTCGCGCGCGCGGAACGCTCCCGGCAGGCCTCGGCCTCGGAGTCCCGCAGGCAGAACCTCGCTCGCAAGGAGCTGGCCTGGCTGCGCCGGGGAGCGCCGGCCCGCACGGCCAAGCCCAAGTTCCGCATCGACGCCGCCAACGCCCTGATCGAGGACGTCCCGCCGCCGCGCGACCGGCTGGAGCTGCAGCGCTTCGCCACCCAGCGCCTGGGCAAGGACGTCGTCGACCTCGAGGACGTCGACCTCACCCGCGGCACCCGCGAGCTGCTCAAGCACGCCACCTGGCGCCTCGGTCCCGGTGACCGGGTCGGCGTCGTCGGAGTCAACGGCGCCGGCAAGAGCTCGGTGCTCGGGCTGGTGGCCGGGGACCTCGAGCCGGACAAGGGGCGGGTCCGTCGCGGTCGCACGGTCGCGCTGGAGCACCTCAGCCAGCAGGTCCCCGCCGAGGACCCGGACGCCCGCGTGCTGCCCTCCATCGAGGCGATCCAGCGGGTCACCCGGCTCACCACCGGTCAGGACGTGTCCGCCACCTCGATGCTCGAGCGGTTCGGCTTCACGGGGGACAAGCTCACCACCAGGGTCGGCGACCTGTCCGGGGGTGAGCGTCGACGGCTGCAGCTGCTGCGCCTGCTGCTCTCGGAGCCCAACGTGCTGCTGCTCGACGAGCCCACCAACGACCTCGACATCGACACCCTCAACGTGGTCGAGGACTTCCTCGACGGCTGGCCGGGCACGCTCGTGGTGGTCTCGCACGACCGCTACTTCCTCGAGCGCGTCACCGACTCGGTCTGGGCACTGATGGGCGACGGCAAGCTCTCGATGCTGCCTGGTGGGGTCGACCAGTACCTCGAGCACCGCAAGCGCCAGGCGGCCGACGAGCTCACCGCGACCCGGGAGCAGCCTCCCGCCCCGGCCGCGAACGCGGCCGCAGGCTCGCGCAAGGCGGCGCCGGGATCGGCCGAGGAGCGGGCCGCTCGCAAGACCGTCACCCGCCTCGAGCGCCAGCTCAAGCGGGTCCTCGAGCAGGAGGCCGCCACCACGGCCAAGATGGCCGCCAACCTCGGCGACCACAAGCAGCTCGCCGAGCTGGGCAAGCAGATGAGCGCGCTCGCCGCCGAGCGCGACGAGCTCGAGCTGGAGTGGCTCGAGGCCTCCGAGGTGCTGGGCTAGCGGTCTCGCGCTCGGGTGCCGGGTTTCTCAGGCCGGCGGTGTCGCTCGGCCGGCGGTTTCCCAGGTCAAGAACCCAAACTGCCTCTTCACACACCAGGCGCGGTGTGTGAAGAGGCAGGAACCTGTGTGAGGACGAGCCGGTCAGGGCAATTTGACCTCTTAACCTGGGAAATCAACCCCCCGCAACTAACCGACCCCCCGCTCCAGCTCCGCACCGCCCCGCACCGTTCCAGCCCCCACCCCACGCTCCCAAGCCTCGGCTCAGTCCCCCGCGCTGAACGGCCCCATCAGCTGGCGGAGCAGGTCGGCCAGGGTGCCGCGGTCGTGGCGCGAGAGGCTGGCGAGCAGCCTGCGCTCGCTGTCGAGCAGGGTCTCGAATGCTCCGTCGACGGCATGCTTGCCCGCGGTGGTGAGCCGCACCAGCACGCCGCGTCGGTCCGTGGGGTCGGGGGAGCGCTCGACCAGGCCGCGCATCGCGAGCCGGTCGACACGGTTGGTCATCGTGCCGCTGGTGACCATGGTCTGGCGCAGCAGCGCTCCCGGGGTGAGCTGGTAGGGCCGACCGGCGCGCCGCAGCGCCGCCAGTACGTCGAACTCCCACGGCTCGATCTGGTGAGCGATGAAGGCGTCGCGCCGGGCCTTGTCGAGCAATCTGGCCAACCGGCTGATCCGGCTGAACACCTCCACGGGTGCCAGGTCGAGGTCGGCACGCTCCCGGTGCCATGCCTCGACCAGCTCGTCGACCTCGTCCCGCTCCACGCCGAGATTCTAGCCGGACAAGATTCTTGATATCGAGATAACGCGGATGGACGACTCGGCCATCGCCTGCGTGCGGTCTGCCGGCGAGCAGGACGGCGCCGCCGTACCGCCACGTCGGGTCACGCGCCACTCGCGAGGGGGCGCGAAGACAGTCCACGACGAATGCCCCGGGATCAAGAGGAAGTTCTCGACCATGTCCGGTTGATTGATCCTTGTCGGACTCTCGCCCGAGATGGCTCTTGAGAGGCATAGACCGCTTCTGCACCCGTCGGGGGATTCGACCTACCATCTCGCCGTCGGGGGCTCGGGGACTGACTTCGCTGTTGCCGCCTTCGGGCGGTCGTTTGTGGCTTCTCCCTAGGCAGGCACTGTGCCCATCTGTGCATGACGGCATCGACAACGATGCGAAGGAGAGAGGTTCTCGTGAGGACTCAGTGGAGGCGACTCGCCTCATACCTTGGGGTTGCGGTCTTGGTAGTCGGCGGTTTGGTGGGCGGGGCCAGCGCGAGCACGGCGGCCGATCCCCCGGGGCTCTGGACCATTGGCGTCAACAGCGGCAGCTGCACCGTGACCGCCCCCGTGGTCACCGTGGAACTCACCTTCGGTGACGGGCGCGGGACCTCCATCGGTCACACGTCCGCGGAACACCCGGACCGGTGGGTGCACCACATCGTGTCGGACGGGACCTACACCATGACGCTCCCCGACGTGGCGGCCGGCGACACCGAGCAGTTCCTGGTGTCCTTCGAGCACGACCCGCTGGGCGAGAAGGCGGTCTACTACTCCGAGCCCTACTCGTTCTCGGTGCCTGCTGACTGCGGTGATCTCGCAACGTTCAGCGCGCGCCCCCGCCCGACCCTGACCGGAGCTGCTGAGGTCGGCAAGACGCTGACCACTCACCCGGGGACCTGGGCGCCGACGCCCGACAGCCTGACCTACGAGTGGCAGCGTGACGGCTTCCAGACCATCCCGGGTGCCGTCTCGCCCACGTACACGCTCACCGGGGCGGACCGTGGCCATGTGCTCAACGTGATCGTCACCGCGGCCAAGGTCGGTTTCGTCACCGCGAGACGCTTCACGGCCTACACCGACCCGGTTGCCGCTGGCAGGTTCTCCAGGGCCCCGAACCCGCGAATCACCGGGCGGGCGAAGCTCCGCCGCACACTGAGGGCGCGGGTCGGGACCTGGTCGCCAGCGCCCAGCTCGGTCAGCTACCGGTGGTACCGCTCCGGGAGGTTGGTGCAGGGAGCCACCGGCCAACGCTACCGGCTGACCCGCCGCGACCTGCGGAAGAGGATCAGGGTCGTGGTCACCGCCGAGAAGTCCGACTACGTCACCACCGCACGTGGCAGCGCCGCCACCAAGCGGGTCAAGAGGTGACCCGCCCCTGATGCTTCCCGACTGCGGCGGCGCACTCCTGGGATCAGGTCAGCGCCGCCGCCGTCGCCAGCATGGCCACCAACTGGGGCAGCCAGGGTGTCGAGCACATCAACACCGACCTCACCCTGACCCTCGCCCGGCCGAGGGAACGGTAGCCTCGTGCCGTCATTCCCCGGTTGGTCTGCCGGCAGGGCCCGCCTGACTTTGAATCAGGACTAGCGACGTAGGTTCGACTCCTACCCGGGGAGCGTGAGCACACCACAGAGCCCGATCACCGTCATCGTCCTCGCGGCCGGCGGCGGCACCCGGATGAAGTCCAAGACCATGAAGGTGCTGCACCCGATCGCCGGACGCAGCATGATCGGCCACGTCCTGGACGCGGTCGCGGCGCTGGAGCCGCACCGGGTGGTCGCGGTGGTCGGCAACCAGCGCGAGCAGGTCGGCCCGCACATCCAGGAGCTGCTGCCCGACTGCGTGCTGGCCGTGCAGGAGACCCAGGACGGCACCGGTCACGCGGTCCAGGTGGCGTGGGCGGCCCTGGACCCCGAGCACCGCAGCGGCACCGTGCTGGTGGCGTACGGCGACACACCGCTCCTCGAGGGCGAGAGCCTGCGCGCCTTCGCCGAGGACCACGTGCGGGCGGCGCGCGGCGTGAGCATCCTCTCGGGCATCGTGGAGAACCCGCACGGCTACGGCCGGGTGCTGCGCGACGAGTCCGGTGAGGTGATCGGGATCATCGAGCAGAAGGACGCCACCGAGGAGCAGGCCGCGGTCAAGGAGATCAACAGCGGGATCCTGGCCTTCGACGCGGCGTTCCTCGACGCGGCGCTCTCGCGACTCACCAACGACAACGCCAACGGCGAGTACTACCTGACCGACACCGTCCACCTGGCCCGGCAGGACGGCCTCACGGTCGGGGCGTTCGCCATCGCCGACGTCCTCCAGACCGAGGGCGCCAACGACCGCTCGCAGCTCGCGACGCTGGGCAAGGAGAAGAACCGGCGGATCCTCACCCGCTGGATGCGCGACGGCGTCACGATCACCGACCCGGAGACCACCTGGATCGACGTCGACGTCAAGCTCGCCCCCGACGTCACGATCCTGCCCGGCGTACAGCTGCTCGGCGCGACCGTGGTCGAGGAGGACGCCGTGGTCGGCCCGGACTCCACCCTCAAGGACTGCGAGGTGGGT
>CAWAJE010000030.1:0-7101 GCA_963782215.1 uncultured Actinomycetota bacterium
GACTGGCGCCCGGAACCGACGGGGAGACCACAGGCGGACCGGGCCGGCGCCCGGCGGTGAGCCCCGACGACGTCAAGGCGGCCGAGGCGGACGCCCTGGCGCCGTTCGCGCCGGAGGGGCAGCACACCGAGAACCCCTACACGATCCAGCAGGACCTGCAGCAGACGATGAACGACCTGGTCGGGATCATCCGCACCGCCGAGGAGCTGAGCCGGTCGCTGCAGGAGATCGAGAAGCTCAAGGAGCGTGCGCAGCACCTGCTCGTCGAGGGCCACCGGCAGTACAACCCCGGCTGGCACCTGGCGCTGGACCTGCGCAGCATGCTGCTCGTCTCCGAGGCGATCGCCAAGGCGGCGCTGGCACGCGAGGAGTCCCGCGGCGGCCACACCCGCGACGACTTCCCCAAGCCGGACCCCGAGTGGGGTGCCAAGAACCTCGTGGTGCGGCTCGACTCCGGGCGCACGGGGATCGACCTGACCGAGCAGCCGCTGTCGGTCATGCCCGACGAGCTCAAGACGTTCTTCGAACAGTGACCGAGGGGACCCCATGGGCTACGAGCTGAAGATGCGGATCTGGCGCGGCGACCGGGACGGCGGTGCGCTGGACGGCTACGCCGTCGAGGTCGAGGAGGGTGAGGTCGTCCTCGACGCGATCCACCGGCTGCAGGCCACCCAGGCCGGGGACCTCGCGGTGCGCTGGAACTGCAAGGCCGGCAAGTGTGGGTCGTGCAGCGCCGAGATCAACGGCCGTCCGCGGCTGCTGTGCATGACCCGGCTCTCCGACTTCGACCCGGCCGAGACGATCACCGTCACCCCGATGCGCTCGTTCCCGGTGATCCGCGACCTGGTCACCGACGTGTCCTTCAACTACGAGAAGGCCAAGGAGGTGCCGGCGTTCGCACCGCCGCCGCGCGACGCCGACGGCAAGCGCCGGATGGCCCAGGTCGACGTCGAGCGCGGCCAGGAGTTCCGCAAGTGCATCGAGTGCTTCCTGTGCCAGGACACCTGCCACGTCGTGCGCGACCACGAGGACAACAAGCCGGCCTTCGCTGGCCCGCGGTTCTTCCTGCGGTACGCCGAGCTGGACATGCACCCGCTCGACACCCACGACCGGCGTGAGCTCGCTCAGGGCGCGGCCGGGCTGGGGATGTGCAACATCACCAAGTGCTGCACCGAGGTCTGCCCCGAGGGGATCAAGATCACCGACAACGCGATCATCCCGATGAAGGAGCGCGTGGTCGACCGCAAGTACGACCCGCTGGTGTGGCTGGGCAGCAAGATCGGGCTGCGCAACAAGGACGACGAGGGTCGCAGCGAGGTCTGAGCCTGACCGGGGTCACATGGCCAGTCGGCGGTTGGCGACGCTCTCCGCCGTACGCCGGGCCTCGCCGTGTCCCGAGACGGCCTCGAGGAACTCCTCTCGCCCGATGGCCTGGACGACCGTGTCCTCGAGCGCGGTGACGGTGGCGGTACGAGCGACGCTGCGGAGCAGGCCGATCTCGCCGAAGTACTCGCCCGGACCCTCGCGTCGCAGCACCCGGTCGCCCTGGGTGACCTCGACGTGGCCGCTCTCGATGACGTAGAAGGTGTCCGACACGCCACCCTCGCGGACCAGGACGTCCCCGGTGGCGAACCGCCTCTCCGTGGCCGCCCGGGCGAGGGACTCCACCACGGGCGCCGCCAGCGGCGCGAAGACGTCGACCGCCTCGAGCAGGGCGAGGTTCGCCGGCGCGGCCAACCTGGTCTCGAGGCGGCGCAGCGCGGGGAACAGCCCCAGGACCATCAGCACCACCGGGCCGGCCACGACCAGCAGCGCGTAGCGCAGGTCCAGCCAGGCGATCACGAACGGCATCACCGCGGCGCCCAGTGCCATCGTGGCGATCAGGCAGGCCTCGAGCGCGCCGAAGACCCGTCCCAGCACCTCGTCGGGAGCGAGCCGCTGCATGATCGTGTCCAGGTTGACGTCGACCAGGGGGTTGCCCAGGCCGAGCATCGCCATCACCGCGAAGCAGGTGACCGGTGAGGGCCACAGGGTCACGAGGAGCAGCGGGGCCGACCAGAGCAGCACTCCGACAGCGAGGTCGGAGCCGAGCCGGCCCTTCGCCGCCCGTGAGATGGCCAGCATGCCACCGAAGATGGAGCCGACCCCGAGCACCGCGTCGAGGTACCCCAGACCCTCGGGACCGGTGCCCAGGATCTCGTCGGCCATCACCAGCGCGAACACCGTGGAGGCGCCGGCGATGACGGTCTGCACGCAGACCGCGGCCGTGACCACCAGCAGGCCGCTGTCACGGGCGATGGTCCGGAACCCCGCCGTGGTCTCGGCCAGGAAACCGGGAGTTGCGGGCTCGGCGTCCTCCGGGGGCGCGGCCTTATCGCGATGGGGCACCCTCAGCCCCATCACCAGCAGCATCGACCACACGAACGTGGCCACGTTGAGCAGGAAGACGACCTCGATGCTGGTGGCGCCGATGAGCAGCGCGGCCAGCGCCGGCCCGGCGAAGAACGAGACCGACTCGATGGTGCTGGCGGTGCCGTTGGCCGCGGTGAGCTCGGCGGGACGCTCGGCGAGGCTCGGCAGGAGAGAGCGCTGCGCGACCATGAACGGCGTGCCCAGCAACGAGGTCAGCGTGGCGAGCACGTAGATCGGCGCGGCTGGGGTGTCCAGGATCAGGCAGGTGGCGGCCCCGGCGACGAGAAGCGCGCGGAACAGGTCCGCGAGGATCATCAGGCGCTTGCGGGGCATCTTGTCGGCCAGCCCGGAGGTGAACGGCGCGCTGAGCGCCATCAGGGTGTAGCGGATCGCCATCCACACCCCGACGGCCTTGGCGCCGCCCTCGCCGTACGCCCAGACCGCGACCGCGGTGCCGTAGGCCCAGTCGCCGATCGAGGACCCGACGAAGGCAAGCTGGACCCTGCGGATGTTGCGGTTCCCCGCCACCGCGGCGAAGGAGGCGCGCAGGTCGCGGGCGAAGCCTCGGCGCGGCGGTGGCTCCTCGGCGCCCTGGTCCGAGACGGTCACGTCGGTCATTCGACCCCCCGGTCGGGACGCCGGGAGGCGTCAGAGGTCGAGAATAGTCCTGCGCCGTCGAGTTGTCGCGGGCTCGCGCGAGGCAACTCGCACGGACGCGCCCCGGTTGACGATCGAGGTAGCGGCCGGGGAGTCGGGCGCCGTTCAGACCAGGCTGACGAAGCGGCCGACGGCCTGGGGGTAGTGCAGCTCGAGCAGGTCGTCGACGGCCTTGTCCCAGCCGCGGTCGACGACCGAGGCTCGTGCGGACGCGGCCAGGTCCAGGCGCAGGTCGGGGCTGGCGGCCAACCGGGCGACGGCGCGGAGCAGGGAGCTCGAGCCGCGGTCGGCGGCGACCAGCAACCCGTTCACCTCGTGCTGCACGGCCGCAGCCGCCGTACCGGTGGCGAACCCGACCACGGGCACCCCACTGGCCAGCGCCTCCAGCACGACGGGGGCGTAGACGGTCTTCTTGCGCGGCTGCACCAGCACGTCGAAGGTGGCCAGGCAGCGGGCCCGCTCGATACCGGTGGCGGAGGTGATCACCTTGGCGCCTGCTGCGCGCAGGCCCGCGGTGCCGGGTCCGTCGCCGAGTGCCACGAGGCGTACGCCGGGCAGGCCCGCGATCGCGTGCAGTCGACTGATCACCTTCCTGGTCTCGAGAGGGCCCGCGTACCCGACGACGAACTGACCGCCGTCGGGGGAGTGGACCCGGGTCCAGCGATCGTGCAGGGCATCGTCGCGCAACCCGGCGTGGTGGTCCCCGAGGTCGACGCCGGGGCTCCAGCGCTCGGGTGCCAGGTAGACGGTCGGTACGCCGAGCCGCTCGGCCGCCTCCGCAGCCTTGAGGCCGACGCGGTGCGGGTCGATCAGGTGGCACACGTCGGGACGTGAGACCGCCATCGCCTCTCGGACTGCCGAGATGGGCGTCATCCGGCTGGCCCAGAACAGTCGGGCTCCGGCGAAGCTGGCCTGACCACGTCCGCCGGCGAAGACCACGACCTCGTGCCCACGCCCGGTCAGGTGGGTGACCACCGCCCGGGTGACGTGGGCAGCGGGCTCGTTGCTCGGGGTGAACTGCTCGGTTGCCAGTGCGATCCGCATGCGTTCAGCGTGCCGGGGGCCGGGGTCGGCGCGATGACGGTCAGGTGAGCGTCCGGTGAACGCTCCGGACACAACGCCACCACCCGGACACACCCAGCTCCTGCGGCGGGTTGGTGTCAGGGGCGAGGTTCCGGGCGGTGGTCGTGGGAGGAGCGGGCGAACAGGCCTCCGACGACGGCTGCGACCAGGGCGAGGGCGAGCAGGAAGGCCGCCGAGGTCGGCGTCCCCCCGAGGATCGGGTCGGAGAAGCCCAGCTGAGCGTAGAGGGAGAGCGCGCCCAGCAACGAGAGTGCGGCCGCACCTTGGGCGGCGCGTGGGGTGCCGCCGCGGGCACTGAGGATCACCAGCGCGCCGGCGACCAGCAGCACGACGCCACCGAGCAGGTTGTAGTTGCCCAGGCTGATCGAGAGGTCGGAGGAGACCAGCCCGTTGCCTCGCGCAGCCAAGGGGTCACCGAAGGAGCCGACGATGCTGACCAGGCCGAGCACGACGGAGAGACCACCCCAGACCTGGCCGAGCAACGGCAACGACTCGCGCCGGTCACGGACCCCGTCCACGCCGAGCGCGCAGCCGCTGGCAGTCACGAGCAGGGCGAGGTGCGCACCGATCATCAGCCAGTAGGACCACGGCCACTCGTGCGGGGCGTAGGCCACGGACAGCGCGATCGCCACCGACTGCGCGACCCCGATCAGGGCGGCGAAGCGGACCCAGGCGCCGGTGAGCAGCAGCACTGCCAGCGTGGTCTCCGCGGCCAGCACCATCCAGCCGAAGGGAGTGAACGCCTTGAGCACGACGTTCTCGATCACCCAGCTGTACGGCGGGAAGACCGGGTGGCTGACCGCGTAGGAGGTGAACTTGTACAACCCGTTGCCGGCCTCCTGACCGAAGTCGGGAGCGCGCTTCCAGGACACGTTGTAGAGCCACATCAGCCCGAGCAGGATCCGCAAGAACGTCATGCCGGCCAGGTGGCCGCGGGTGTCGGTCTCGGTCGCGGGCGCCAGCACCCAGCGCCGGCCGGTGTCGAGCCGGTCTCTCAGTGTGCTCATCGGGCTTCCTTCCTCAGTGCGGGCCAGCATCGGTCACGCGAAGAAGCGGTCAGGCGCAGCGGAAGACCTCACGCCCCGAGCGCAGCGCCGCGTCCTGGACCTCCAGGGTGTCCCGGACCACCCCGAACACCTCGGCCAGTGGCAGCGGCGAGTCGGCGATCCGCATGTTGGGGTTGGTGACCGCGACCGGGTGCCACCAGGCGCCGTCGGAGGTGATCGTGGGCTCCGGCTCGAGGTTGTCGATCGACACGTGCACGCCGGTGTCGGCGAAGCCCTCCTGGGCGACGGGCCGGATCACCCGGTCCTCGGCGGCGATGCCTTCGGCGTCGAGACGGGTGTGCAGCTCGCGGACGCCGACGGGATCCTCGTCGTACATCGTCGCCGCGACGCGGACCCGGAATCCGAGTGCGTGGGCCTGGCCGATGCCGGTCAGGGCCCGCGACCACGACCCGGCGCCGCGCTGCTTGTCGTGCAGCTCCGCGGTGGCGGAGTCCAGGCTCACCTGGAGCACCACCGAGCGGTCCATCTCCTCCAGCGTCTGCAGGCGCCTGCCGCGCCCGAAGACCATCGCGTTGGTCAAGATGGTGCGCTCGAGCCCTTCGGCCGCGGCCACCAGCTCGCCGAGCTGGGGGTGCATGAAGGGCTCGCCGCCGGTGAGGAACAGCTCTTTGCCACCGAGGGCGCTGAACTCGGCGAAGACCTCGCGGGCCACGTCGAGCTCCAACCGGCGCGACGGTGCCCGGGGGGAGGACTCCGCGCAGCAGTAGGCGCAGGCGAGGTTGCAGTCGAAGTTGGTGTAGGCCCACAACCGGTGGCCCACCGGCGTGCGCTGACCCAGGCTGAACACGGTGCCGGTCGATGGGTCGGTCGCGGGGCCGGTTGCGGGGCCGCTCGAGACGCCGGCGACGTTCTTGCGCACCGCGAACCACCACGGTCCCTCGCTGGACTCAGCCACCTCGGCCTGCACGTCGTGGCCCACCAGCTCGGCCCACACCGGCAGGTCGGTGAGCACGCTCGGTTCGGCACTGCGGATGCCGAGCAGGCCTCCGGGCTGCAGGCGGCGCATCGCCCGGGTGATCAGCAGCAGCAACCCGCTGCCGCAGTCCATGTCGCCCCCGTCGATCAGCGTGGCCAGCTCGCCGAGCTGTTTCGGCGGAGCCGGGCCGTCGGGGGTCGGGGAGGTCATCTCCTCACCATAGGCGTGGCTCCCACCCCCGTGACCGGTCGATGGTCACGGGTTAGCCTGCGAAGTCAGGGAGGTTCCCGCACCTGGAGGTCACATGTCGCACGACGCCCCCGACCGTCCCGCCGACCGTCCGCTGGACCACGACGCGCGCGCCGACTACTGGGAGAACGTCCACGACGGCAAGGACCAGGACGGGGTCTCGTGGTGGCAGTCGGTTCCCGAGCTCTCGCTCGGACTGGTCGACGCCACCGGTGTGCCCCGTGACCGCCCGGTGATCGACGTCGGCGCCGGCTGGTCGACGCTGGTGGACCACCTCTTGGAGCGCGGGTACGGCGACCTGACCGCGATCGACCTCTCGATCAGCGCCCTGAACACCGTGCGCGACCGGCTCGGGCCCGATGGGGCCGACGTGGTGCTGACCGTTGCCGACGTGCTTGACCTCGACACCGGCCGCCGTTACGACCTGTGGCACGACCGAGCCGTCTTCCACTTCCTGATCGACCAGGAGGAGCGCGACGACTACCGGGCCTCGCTGAGGCGCTCGCTGGTCCCAGGCGGCTGGGCCGTGGTGGCGACGTTCGGGCCCGACGGGCCCACCACCTGCAGCGGGCTGCCGATCGTGCGCTACACCCACGCGGAGCTGGCGGCCGAGTTCCCAGACTTCGAGCTGGTCTCCACCGCCGGTGAGGACCACCTCACCCCGTGGGGCACCGCGCAGCAGTTCACCGCCGTGCTGCTGCGACACCGGGGCTGAGC
>CAWAJE010000031.1:0-10687 GCA_963782215.1 uncultured Actinomycetota bacterium
ACCGCCGCGAGATCTCGCGCTGGACCACCGCGATGATCGCCAGCGGGGAGCGGATGGACTTCTCCTCGCTGTCGCGACCCACCGCCGACAAGCACTCCACGGGCGGAGTCGGCGACAAGATCACCCTGCCGCTCGCGCCCCTGGTCGCCGCCTGCGGGGTGGCGGTGCCGCAGCTGTCGGGTCGCGGACTCGGGCACACCGGCGGGACGCTGGACAAGCTCGAGTCGATCCCCGGCTGGCAGGCGGCGCTGTCCAACGAGGCGATGTTGCAGCAGCTCGAGGACGTCGGGGCGGTGATCTGTGCCGCCGGCTCGGGACTGGCGCCTGCGGACAAGAAGCTCTACGCCCTGCGTGACGTCACCGGGACCGTCGAGGCGATCCCGCTGATCGCCTCCTCGATCATGAGCAAGAAGATCGCCGAGGGAACCGGCGCCCTCGTGCTGGACGTCAAGGTCGGCACCGGCGCCTTCATGAAGGACCTGGAGCGAGCCCGCGAGCTGGCCTCCACGATGGTCGCCCTCGGCAAGGACGCCGGGGTGCACACCGTCGCGCTGCTGACCGACATGTCCACGCCGCTGGGCCTCACCGCCGGCAACGCCCTGGAGGTCAGGGAGTCGGTCGAGGTGCTCGAGGGCGGCGGTCCCGCCGACGTCGTCGAGCTCACCCTCGCCCTGGCCCGAGAGATGCTCGCCGGTGCCGGTCGCGAGGACGTCGACCCCGCCGAGGTGCTCGCCTCCGGCGGCGCGATGGATGCGTGGCGCTCGATGATCAGCGCCCAGGGCGGCGACCCGTCAGCCGCGCTCCCCACCGCGCACGAGACCCACGTGGTCCCCGCTCCGACGAGCGGGGTGCTCACCCGGCTGGACGCGATGGCGGTCGGGATGGCCGCGTGGCGCCTGGGTGCGGGGCGGGCGAAGCAAGGTGCGCAGGTGCAGGCCGGGGCAGGCGTGGAGTGGCACGCCCGCCCGGGAGACACGGTCACCGAGGGCCAGCCGCTGCTGACGCTGCACACCGACGAGCCGGAGCGCTTCGAGCGCGCGCTGGCCTCGCTGGAGGACGGCTACGACGTCGCGCCGGCCGGGACGGCGTACCAGCCCACGCCGCTGCTTCTCGACCGGATCAGCTGAGCAGCAGCACGACCGTCTCGGCGACGCAGGCGGGCTTGTCCTGGTCCTCGATCTCCACGACGTACTTCAGCGTGAGCTGCTTGCCGGCGGGGATGTCGGTGACCTGGCCGACCGCGACCTTGGCGCGCACGCGCGAGCCGACCCGGACCGGGTTGGGGAAGCGCACCTTGTTCACGCCGTAGTTGAGCTTGGCCCCGGGCGTGGCGAGGTCGAAGACCTGGCTGCCGAGCCACGGGACCATCGAGAGCGTCAGATAGCCGTGGGCGATGGTGCCGCCGAACGGACCTTCCTCGGCCTTCTCCACGTCGACGTGGATCCACTGGTGGTCACCGGTCGCGTCGGCGAACTGGTCGACCCGCTCCTGGGTGATCTCGACCCATTCGCTGGTGCCGATCTCCTCGCCTGCGGCGGCTTCGATCTCCTCGAACGTGCTGAACACGCGCATGTACGGCGCTCCTCGCGGCCCGCACGGTCACGGACCTGGTCAGGGTGTTTGGATGGGAACGTGTCCGAACCTACCCCGCTGTCCTCCGACCTGGTCCGAACCGCCCCGAAGGTGCTGCTGCACGACCACCTCGACGGAGGCCTGCGGCCCTCGACGATCGTGGAGCTCGCCGCCGAGGCGGGCCACACCCTGCCGGTCGACGAGCCGGAGGCGCTCGGTCGCTGGTTCACCGAGTCGGCCGACTCCGGGTCGCTGGTGCGCTACCTGGAGACCTTCGACCACACCGTGGCGGTGATGCAGCGCGGCGACCACCTCACCCGGGTCGCGCGTGAGTGCGTGGAGGACCTGGCGGCGGACGGTGTGGTGTACGCCGAGGTCCGCTACGCCCCCGAGCAGCACCTGGAGGGTGACCTGACCCTCGAGGAGGTCGTGGCCGCAGTCCAGCAGGGCTTCGAGGAGGGGATGGCCTCGAGCACCTCGGGCAGCGGGATCGTGGTCAAGCAGCTGCTCACCGCGATGCGGCACCAGGCCCGTTCGCGCGAGATCGCCGAGCTCGCCGTACGCCACCGTGACGACGGGGTGGTCGGCTTCGACATCGCCGGCGCCGAGGCGGGCTACCCACCCACCCGGCACCTCGACGCCTTCGAGTACCTCCAGCGCGAGAACGCGCACTTCACCATCCACGCGGGCGAGGCCTTCGGGCTGCCCTCGATCTGGCAGGCCCTGCAGTGGTGCGGCGCCGACCGGCTGGGCCACGGCGTCCGGATCATCGACGACATCACCGTCGACGACGACGGGGTCGCCCACCTGGGTCGGCTGGCGCAGTACGTGCGCGACAAGCGGATCCCGCTGGAGCTGTGCCCGCACTCCAACATCCAGACCGGTGCCGCCGCCTCGATCGCCGAGCACCCGATCGGCCTGCTCACCCAGCTGCGGTTCCGGGTCACGGTGAACACCGACAACCGGCTGATGAGCGGCACCTCGATGACCAAGGAGATGACGGCGCTCTCCGAGGCGTTCGGCTACGGGCTGGCCGACCTGCAGTGGTTCACGGTGAACGCGATGAAGTCGGCCTTCGCCCACTTCGACCAGCGGCTGCGGATCATCAACGAGGTGATCAAGCCCGGGTACGCCGAGCTCGGGCTGCACCCCGCGCACGCGATCGACTGAGCACGCCGGGAACATCTGGCCGTCTCCGGATGCTGGGGCAGACATGCGAGCTGTCGTCTACACCGAACCCGGTCCGTCGTCCGTCCTGCACCTCGTCGAGCGCGAGGTCCCCGAGCCCGGTCCCGGCGAGGTCCGGGTGCGCCTGGTCAGGGCGGGGGTCAACCCCACCGACTGGAAGTTCCGCGCCGGCACCATGCGCGACCACGCCGAGGTCACGCCCGGGCAGGACGGCGCCGGCGAGGTCGACGCGGTCGGCAGCGGGGTCGAGAACGTCGCGGTGGGGGACCGGGTCTGGCTGATCCTGGCCCAGCACGAGCGCGCCCACGGCACGGCCGCGGAGTACACCGTGCAGTCCGCCGAGCGGGTGGTCCGGTTGCCCGACGGGGCGTCGTACGACGTGGGTGCGTCGCTGGGCGTGCCCGCGGTGACCGCACACCGTGCCCTGACCGCGGGGGAGGGCGCCAGCCGCCTGGCACCCGGCGCGCTGTCCGGGCAGGTCGTGCTCGTCGCCGGCGGTGCCGGTGCCGTGGGCAACGCGGCGATCCAGCTCGCCCGGTGGGCCGGAGCGACCGTCGTGACCACGGTGAGCAGCAAGGAGAAGGCGGCCCTGGCGAAGGCTGCTGGCGCACACCACACCGTGGACTACCGTGCCACCGACGCCGAGCAGGAGATCACGGCGCTGATCCCCGACGGCGTCGACCTGGTGGTGGAGGTCTCCCCGGCACAGAACATCGAGCTCGACCTGGCCGTGCTGCGCAACCGCGGCACGCTGGCCTACTACGCCAACAACGGCGGCGACACCTTCCACGTGCCGATCCGCCCGTCGTTCTCCAAGAACCTGCGGCTGCAGGGCGTGCTGCTCTACACCCTCGGTGCGGACCTGGTCGCGGCGGCGGGCGAGGACGTCTCGGCGGCCGTGGCAGCGGGTGCGCTCCGGGTCGGCGACGAGGTCGGCGTACCCCTGCACCACTTCACCCTGGAGGACACCGCGGCTGCTCACGACGCCGTGGAGAACGGTGCGATCGGCAAGGTGCTGATCGACCTGGAGTGAGGCGCGGGGGGCGCAGTCGGTAGCCGGGGTGCACTAGTCCACTTCCGGGGCAGACGCCGGCCGACCACTCACGCCTGCGCGTGCAGCTAGCGTGAGGCGAGGGGACAGTTTCCAGCCGACGGTGGGAGCTCGATGGTCGCAGCTGTGAGGATCAACCTTCTCGGAAGCGTCGAAGTTGCGGGCGGGCAGGTTCAGCTCTCCGCGCGCGCCTTCGCGCTGCTCGGCTACCTGGTCACCCACCCGGAGGCACCCCAGCCGCGCGGGCACCTCGCCGACCTGCTCTGGCCCGACTCGTCCACGGCCCAGGCGCGCACCAACCTGCGTCGGGAGCTGCACCACCTCAAGGCCACGTTGAACGGTTCGGGAGCGTTGGAGGTGACCGCGGCCGCCCTGACCTGGCGGGAGTCCCCGGGCGTCGAGGTCGACGTGCTGAGCTTCCGCGGTGCGCAGCGCACGGCGTTGCTCGCGCTCGAGCAGGACGCGGTCAACGCCGGGGCCGAGGTACGCCGCGCCCTGGCCAGCTACGGCGGCGACTTCCTGCCGGGCTGCTACGACGACTGGGCCCTCCAGGCCCAGGAGGACCTGCAGGAGTCCTGCCTGGAGCTGTGCGACCGTGCGGTCGCCTTCCACGAGGAGCACGGAGACCTGGGCGAGGCGATCGCCCTCCAGCGCCGGCGGGTCGGGCTGCGGCCCCTCGACGAGCCCGGGTACCGGCTGCTGATGCACCTGCAGCAGGCGCGCGGCGACCGGGCCGGGGCCGTGAGCACCTACCACCGGTGTGCCTCGGTGCTCGAGCGTGAGCTGGGGGTGGCGCCCTCGGAACAGACTTACCTGCAGGTCGACAGCCTGATCCGGGAAGGACCGGTCGCCTCTGCGGCCACCGGCAGCAGCGCGGGGGTCCCCAGCAGCTGGGGACCGACCCAGCTGGTGGGCCGCGACCCCGAGCGGGACCGTCTGCTCCAGGCGTGGTCCGACGTGCGGGAGGGCAGCCGGTTGGTCCTCGTCACCGGTGAGGCCGGGGTCGGCAAGACCCGGCTGGTCAACGAGCTGGCGCAACTGGTGGGCCACCAGGGCGGGCTGGTGGTCACCGCAGCGTGTTTCGCCGCCACGGCGAGCCTGCCCCTCACCCCGGTCGCCGAGTGGCTCCGGCACCCGCAGCTGCGCCGGTCGGCCGGCGACCTCGACCCGGTCTGGCGCCGGGAGGTGGAGCGCCTGGTCCCCCGGTCGAGCTCCTCCACCGACGTGCCGGACGCTGGACGGGCCAGGGTCGACGCCTGGCAGCGGCTGCGGTTCTTCGAGGGTCTGGCGCGCACCGTGCTGACCGTGGACCGTCCGCTGCTGCTCGTGGTGGACGACCTGCACTGGTGCGACACGGCGACAGTGTCCTGGCTCTCCTTCCTGATGTCGTTCCCGACCACGTCGCCGTTGCTGGTGGTGGGGACGGCGCGTCAGGAAGCGGCGTACGACGGCGGGGCGCTCGACGACCTCGGCCCGGCAGACCGGATTCTGCGGCTGGCCCTGGGGCCGCTGACTCGCGACGCGACGGCCGAGCTGGCCAAGGCGGTGACCGGGGACCTCCTGCGTGAGGACGAGCTCGCCCTCGTCCACTCGGTCACCGGCGGCAACCCGTTCTACGTCATCGAGGCGTTGCGAGAGGCCCATGGGAGGCAGGGCCCGGTCCAGCCCGCCGACCTGGGCGGCGTGCTGGGAAACCGGCTCGCCCGGCTCGTCGAACCGACCCAGCAGGTGCTGCAGCTGGCCTCGGCCGTGGGCCGACCCTTCAGCCTCGAGCTGCTCAGCGAGGCCTCCGACCAGGACGTCGACGCCATCGTCGACGCCGTGGACGAGCTCTGGCGCCGGCGCATCGTGGTCCAGCGGGGTGATCGCTACGCGTTCAGCCACAGTCTCCTGCGCGAGGCGGCCTACGAGACCGTGACACCGGCCCGCCGCTGGCTGCTGCACCGCCGGCTGGCTCAGGCCCTCGAGCTGCTGTACTCCGGCCGTCTGGACTCCGTCGCGGCCGAGCTCGCCGAGCAGTACGACCGCAGCGGGCAGCCCGAGCGAGCGCTGCCCTTCTACGACCAGGCCGCCCGTCGGGCGACGGCCGTCTTCGCGAACGCGGACGCAGCACGGCTGTGGCAGCGCTGCCGCGAGCTGCTGGAGGAGCTGCCCGCGGGACGCCATCGTGACGAGCGTGAGCTCGGGATCATCCAGCAGCTGCTCCCACCGCTCGGTGCGTGGGGCGGCTACGCCTCCAAGGAGCTGGAGGAGAGCGAACGGCGCGCCCATGAGCTGGGCCGGCGACTCGGCCGCGACGAGGTCCGGGCCACCGCCTGCGTCGCGCTCTTCGCCACCACCTTCGTCCAGGGGCACACCGTGGAGTCGAACCGCTGGGGCGAGCAGGCAGTACAGATGGCCGATCGGTTCCCGGAGCTCGCCGGGCAGGCGCACATGGCCTACGCGGGGTCTGCGCTCAGCCTGGGGCGGGTCCGCGCTGCCGACCTGCACTTCGCGCAGGCCTGCGAGCTCGCCGGAGCGCGGGACTCACTTCCGATCGGGACCCGCACGGAGGTGCACGCCCGCTGCTGGTGGGCACATGCGTCGTGGCTGCTCGGTGACGAGGCGGCCGCGCTGGCTGGCACCGCGCAGGCCGAGCAGGTCGCGAGAGGGATCGAGCACCCGTACTCGCTGGCCGTCGCCCTGTCCTACGCCGCGATCACCCAGCAGATGTGCGGCAACCGGGTCGCCCTCGAGCGGGTGCTGGCCGACCTCACCGAGGTCTGCGAGCGCTACGAGTTCGCCTACTACCGCGAGTGGGCCGTGGTGCTGAGCGGCTGGCTCCGGGGCGGCGCCGACGGGTTGCGCCAGGCGAAGGCCGGTGTCGCCGCGCTGGAGGCCGAGGGGTCCTTCGCCCGGATGCCCTACTGGCTGTGGCTGGTGGCCGACCTCCACCGTGCCGGTGGTGACACCGCGGCTGCGCTGGCGACCCTGGATGCCGCCGATGCCGTGGCCACCCTCAACGTCGACGTGTGGTGGCTGCCGGAGGTGCTGCGTGCCCGAGCGGCACTCTCACCGACCACGAGGGCGGTGGCCGACCTGGAGCGTGCCGTGGCCCTGGCCACCGAGCAAGAGAGCCTGACCCTGCTCGATCGGTGTCGTGCCGACCTGACCCGGCGCAACTCCTCGCCCAGCGTTCCGGATCGGCTCGGATGAGACGAACGCTCCCGGAACGGTGGCGCTCCTAGGTTCTGAGCACGACCAGCTGAACGGAGTGTTCGACATGAGCAAGCAGTCCAAGGGCACCACGCCGACGGCGCCGCTCGCCGAGGACCGACCGACCACACCCGACCTCGTGGGCTGCCCCGGGTGCGGGAGCACGGCGGAGGTGATCGACCGGTTCCCGGTCGAGTCCACCGCCGGTCCGGTCGAGCACGTCCGGATCAGCTGTCTGTACGGCCACCACCACTTCACGATGCCGGCCCCTGGGGGTCAGGTACCGGCAGCAACCGAGACAGCAACCGAGACAGCAACCGAGAGAAGGAGACAGTCATGACGACCACCGCCGGATCCACCCCCGGAACCATCGCCACCGGGTCCACCAAGGGCGGGACCGCCCCGACCAGACCCTTCGAGGAGCTGGCCGCGTCGATGCGCGGCCACCTGGTCCTGCCCGAGGACGCCGACTTCGAGGAGGCCCGCGCCGTCTACAACGCCAACATCGACCGCCGACCGGCCGCAGTGGCGCGCTGCCGTGACGTGGCCGACGTGGTGGCGTGCGTCCGCTTTGCCAAGGAGCACTCGGTCGCCCTGGCGATCCGTGGCGGTGCCCACAACGCCGCGGGCCTGGGCACGTGGGACGACGCACTGGTGGTCGACCTGTCGCCGATGCACAGCGTGACCGTGGACCCCGCAGCGCGGACGGTCCGGGTCGACGGAGGGTGCACCTGGGCAGACGTCGACCACGCGACGGTGCCCTTCGGGCTGGCTGTTCCCTCAGGCTTCCTCGGCAGCACCGGTGTCGGCGGTCTCACGCTGGGTGGCGGCATGGGCTACCTGACCCGGCGCTACGGCATGACCGTGGACAACCTGCTGGGCGCGGACGTGGTCCTGGCCGACGGCACCCTGGTGCGCGCGGACGCCAAGCAGCACCCGGACCTGTTCTGGGCCCTGCGCGGCGGCGGCGGCAACTTCGGCGTGGTCACCTCCTTCACCTTCCGGGGCAACCCGATCGGTGACAACGGCACCATCTTCGGTGGCCCGGTGCTCTACGACCTCGCGGACACCGGCGAGGTGATGCGGTGGTACCGCGAGCTGCTCCCGAACCTGCCCGAGGAGCTCAACGGGTGGATCGCCACCCTGACCATCCCGCCGGCCCCGCCGTTCCCCGAGGAGCTGTGGGGGCGCAAGGCCTGCGGGATCGTCTGGTGCTACACCGGCCCGCTCGACCAGGCCGAGGAGGTCACCGCTCCGGTGCGTGACTTCGGGACGCCGCTCGTGGTCGGACTGCACGAGATGCCGTTCAACGTGCTGCAAGGAGCCTTCGACGCGCTCTACCCGGCCGGCCTGCAGTGGTACTGGCGGGCCGACTTCTGCCAGGAGATCTCCGACGAGGCGATCGCCATCCACGAGAAGTACGGCGCGCTGCTGCCCACCGGACACTCCACGATGCACATGTACCCGGTGGGGGGTGCTGCTGCCCGGGTGGCCCCGGACGCCACGGCCTTCGCACACCGCACCGGCGGGTGGTCCTCGGTGATCGTGGGCGTCGACCCCGACCCGGCGAACGCGGAGGCGATCTCCACCTGGGCGCGGGAGTACTCCGAGGAGCTGCGGCCCACGACGACCGGGGCGCCGTACATCAACATGATCGGCCAGGAGGGCCAGGCGCGGATCGAGGCGGCGTACGGCGCGAACTACGAGCGGCTCACCAGGGTCAAGCAGGCCTACGACCCGACGAACTTCTTCCACGTCAACCAGAACATCGTGCCGGCCCTGCCCCGTCAGCGCACCAGCTGACGGGCGGAGATCGCCGCGCGCGCCCGGGCGGGGGAGACGACCCGGCAGCCGAGCTCCCGGGCGTGCGCGACGACGGCCCGCTGGGCGGCGAGCAGGTGCAGGCCGCGCCGAACCAGGACCCAGGGGGGCTTGCGGTGCTCCCTGAGATCACGGGAGAGCCGGCGCACGAACGTGCGGGCAGGGTGCTGGGTGACGCAGAGCGCCTCTGCGAGCAGGCCGCGTCGTCGGCACTCGCCGACCACCTCCTGGGCGAAGATGCCCTCGGCCACGACGTACGCCGCGCCGCCCAGGTCGACCACCCGGTGGCCGGTGCGCCGGCTCGACGCGATGTCGTAGATCGGCGCGTCCACACGACCGGTGCGGCACACCTGCTCCAGAGCGGTGACTGCGGCCCCGGCGTTCCACGAGGCGGGGTGGTCCCAGTCGACGATCGGGTCCCCACCGGCGAGGTCGATCCGCGGCAGCGTGGGGTCGTCGCCATCCTTGTAGAAGTCGTCGAGCCGCAGCACCGGCAACCCCGTCCGGTCGGCGAGGTGCGACTTCCCCGAGCCGGAGGGCCCGGCCAGGACGATCACCCGTGCCTGCATCCGCGGAGAGGTCAGATCCCCATCGGGTGCCACACGGTCTTGTCCTCCAGGAAGGTGGTCATCCGGCTCAGCGGCGGGGTGGCGAGGAGGTCCTCGACGCCGGGACGGCGCACGCGCTTGAGGTTCTCGGCCGCCTGGATCTCGAGGTCGCGCGCGAGGGCCGTCTCACCCACGCCGGTCAGGTCGAGGCCGTTGACGTCCATGTGCGAGGCCAGCCAGGGAGCGATCTCCGCCTGCGGACCGGTCAAGATGTTGACCACGCCGCCGGGGACGTCGGAGGTGGCCATCACCTCGGCCAGGGTGATCGCGGTCAGCGGGTGCGGCTCGCTGGCGATCACCACGCAGGTGTTGCCGGTGACGATCACGGGTGCGACCACGCTGACCAGCCCGAGCAGCGGTCCCCGTGGGGCGACCACGGCGATCACGCCGCTGGGCTCGGGAGCGGTGTGGTTGAAGTACGGGCCGGCGACCGGGTTGGCGCCACCGGTGACCTGGGCGATCTTGTCGGCCCAGCCGGCGTACCAGACCAAGCGGTCGATCGCGGCGTCGACGTAGGTGCGGGCCTTGGCCGTCGATACTCCCTCGGCGGTGCGCAGCTCGGCCTCGAACTGCTCGCGGCGGTCCTCCAGGACCTCCGCGATCCGGTAGACCACCTGGCCGCGGTTGTACGCCGTACGGCCGGACCAGCCGCCGAACGCGGCGCGGGCCGCGACGACCGCGTCGCGCGCGTCCTTGCGGGAGGCGTGGGAGGCGTTGGCCAGGAAGTGACCCTTGGCGTCGTTGACGACGTAGGAACGACCCGACTCCGAGCGGGGGAAGGCCCCGCCGATGTAGAGCTTGTAGGTCTTGCGCACGTCGAGGCGCTCGGAAGTGCCGACAGTTGTCCGTGCCATGTCACTGACCGCCCTTCAGGCTGGAGGTGTCCAGGTAACCCGCGAGTCCGTGGCGACCGCCCTCGCGGCCGTATCCGGACTCCTTGTAGCCACCGAAGGGGCTGGTCGGGTCGAACTTGTTGAACGTGTTGGACCACACCACGCCGGCCCGCAGCTGCGAGGCCATCCACAGGATTCGTGAGCCCTTGTCGGTCCAGACCCCGGCCGACAGCCCGTAGGGCGTGTTGTTGGCCTTCTCCACCGCCTCCTTGGGCGTTCGGAAGGTCAGCACGGACAGCACGGGGCCGAAGATCTCCTCCCGGGCGATCCGGTGGGCCTGGCTGACGCCGGTGAAGATCGTGGGCGGGAACCAGAAGCCCTGCTCCGGCAGGTCGCACGCCGGGGACCAGCGACCGGCG
>CAWAJE010000032.1:0-44013 GCA_963782215.1 uncultured Actinomycetota bacterium
GGCCCCGGCGGGCACAGCCAAGGTGGGCCACCGGTGGGCACGTCACTACAGTTGACGCATGGATCCCGCCGACGACCAGCCGATGGTGCACGAGATCGGCAACCGCACCTACATCGTGGCCGACGTCGATCCGCTGGACCTCGACGGCGTGCGCACCATGCAGGTCGGTACGGCGCTGTGGCTGCTCGCCATCGTGCTGATCCTGCCCTTCTACAGCCGGCTCCGGGAGGACGGCCACCTGTGGTGGCTGTGGACCTGCGTGGCCGGGTTCGGCCTCGGCCTCGTCGGCTGGGACCACTGCCGCCGGCGGCGCAACACCCGCCAGGCGGTCCAGGACCTGATCGGCTGACCAGGAGGAACCGATGCCCCGGACCGTCTTCTACACCGCGGCCACGCTCGACGGCTACCTCGCCGACGAGCACGACTCGCTGGCCTGGCTCTTCGAGCAGGACATCGACGAGCACGGGCCCGGCGGGTACGCCGAGTTCATCGCCGGCATCGGCGCCGTGGTGATGGGCGCGACCACCTACCGGTGGCTCGGCGACCACCTGGGCAGCACGGGTGAGCCATGGCCCTACGAGGTTCTCTCGTGGGTCTTCACCCACCGTGACCTGCCGCTCCTGGCGGAGAACGTCCGACTGGTGTCCGGGGACGTGCGCGAGCACCAGGAGGCGATGGTGGAGTCGGCCGGCGAGCGCGACCTGTGGGTGGTCGGAGGCGGCGACCTGGCCGGTCAGTTCGCGGACCTCGGGCTGCTGGACCGGATGATCGTCTCGATCGCCCCGGTCACCTTGGGTGCCGGACGGCCGCTGTTCCCGCGCAGGCACGACCTCTCGCTGGTCGAGCTCGGCCGCAACGGCGACTTCGCGGTGGCGACCTACGACGTCGTGGGGCCTCGCAAGGACTGAGCGAGCGGCTCAGAAGTCCTCGTGGTCGTCGTTGCTCACGGTGTCGTGCACGTGGTCGGCCAGCGGCGGCGGCAGCTGCTTCTTGCGGAGCTGGGCCTCCGAGTGGGCGCCGCAGCCGTGGTCGAGCGCGACCACCTTGCCGTCGTCGTTGGCGAACTCGTTGGCGCAGACGCCGAACATCAGTGACAGCGGTCCGGCGATCCGGACCAGGAAGCCGCACCCCAGGCAGCGGCCGGGGGCCGACTGCGCGATCGGGGCGTCCGGCCCCTGGTCGCCGTCGTACCACCGCTGGGCCGCGAGCTGGCGCCCCTCCACCGACAGCACCCGGGAGCGACCCATTCCGATCTCGTCGGCCACGACCCGGTCGGAGTCGTCGTCCGCGTCGCCCGCGAGGTACGTCGGGACCAGGCGCGCGTCGTCCTCGTCGGTGGGCAGGAGGTCGCCCGGGGAGAGGTCACCGGGCTGGATCCGCTCACGCCACGGGACCCAGGCGGGCGCGATGATCGCGTCGTCACCGGGCAGGAGCACGACCTCGTCGATGGTGGCCACGGCCTGGCCCTCGGGCTGCGCCACGACGACCGCCCAGACCCATCCGGGGTAGCCGGCCTGCTTGCAGGCGAACGTGTGGGTGGTGACGCCCTCACCCTCGGGGGTGGCGCGGAGGTGCTCGCCCACGACCTGCGCGCCCACCTGCTCGACGAGGGCGGAACGGGCAGTGTCGACCGCGCTGGGAGCGACTTGGTCAGCTGTGGACATCACCGGGCGATTGTCCCCCATCGGCACGTGCCGTGTCTCCCCGCCCCGGAAGGTTGGCAGGATGGGGGTATGGAGGATGAACCGCTCGACCCCGGGACACCTCCCGGTGGCTCGACACCTCCACGCCGGGCTCGCCGTGTCGTCGGCGCCACCGGCCGCGGGATCCTGCGTGCCGGCACCGCGACCGGCAGCGCGGCGTCGTACACCCTGCGCACCGCGCGGCGCGCCTCGCGTGCCGAAGGTGCGGGTGACAGCGGGCTGTTCCGGCTGATCGAGCTGCACGCCTTCAACGCCGCCGGCGACGCCGCTGTCGCGGTCTCGCTGGCTGGCACGCTGTTCTTCGCCCAACCCGGGGAGGCGCGCGGTCAGGTCGCGCTGTTCCTCGGCCTCACGATGCTGCCCTTCGCGATCGTGGCGCCGCTGCTGGGTCCGTTCCTGGACCGTTTCAGCCATGGCCGCCGGTGGGCGATCGGCGGCACGATGGCGCTGCGCGCCTTCCTGTGCTGGTTGATGGCCGATGCGGTCGCCTCGCAGTCCCTCGCGATGTTCCCCACCGCGCTGGGGGTGCTGGTGTCGTCCAAGGCGTACGGCGTGGCCAGAGCCGCGACGGTCCCCCGGCTGCAGCCGGCCGGGCTGACCCTGGTCAAGGCCAACAGCCGGATCTCGCTCGCCGGGGTCGTCGGTGCGGCGATCTCGGCACCGCTGGCGGTGCTGGCCTCGACGTTCGGCTCGCAGTGGTCGCTGCGCTACGCCTTCCTGGTCTTCGCGGGGGCCACGATCCTCTCGATCCTGCTCCCTGCCCGCGCCGACGCCAGTGCCGGCGAGCTGCCGGTGACGCTGGGCTCGGACCGCAAGCAGTTCAAGGTGCCCAGCGACGTGGTCTTCGCGCTGCGCTGCAACGCCGGGCTGCGGATGCTCTCGGGCTTCCTGACGATGTACATGGCCTTCCTGCTGCGGCAGGAGCCCCTGCCCGGCTTCGAGCACCGCACGACCCTGCTGCTCGGTCTGGTGATCGGTGCCGCGGGCCTGGGCAACGTGATCGGGATCGGGCTGGGGTCGGCGTTGCGCCGCGTGACCCCCGCGATCACGGTCGTGGTGGCGCTGCTCGCGGACGCGGCAGCAGCCGTGGTCGCCGCGATCCTCTACGGACTGATCCCCGCGATGCTGCTCGGCCTGACGGCAGGGGTGGCCCAGGCCATGGGCAAGGTCTCGCTCGACTCGACGATCCAGAACCGGGTCCCCGAGCGTCACCGGACCTCGACCTTCGCCCGATCCGAGACCCTGCTGCAGCTGTCCTGGGTCCTGGGCGGCTTCATCGGCATCGCCCTGCCGCTGCGCATCGGCGACACGGTGGTGCCCGAGCTCGGACTCGGGGTCCTGGCGGCACTGATGGTGGCGTGGACGGCGTTCGTGCTCGCTCGCCGACCGGCGCCGGGGTCGGCCTAGAGCTCAGGCGGGGACGCGGCTCCGCTGGGCCGCGACCTGGCCCGCCACCGAGCCCGTGACACCGAGGAGCGCGGGCGTCAGCACGAAGGTCGAGATCCAGAACACTGCGGGCAGCAGGTCGAGCCGGCCGCCCCCGGTGACCACCCCGTTGCTCGCCAGGGCGATCAGGCCTCCGAGCAGACCGACCAGCACACCGGCCATCGCACCGGTGCGCGCCGTGAAGCGGGAGAGCCGGCGCGCCATCAGGTCCGCGGCCAGGAGCTTCATGCCCGAGACGGCTGCGACGAGCAGCCAGCCCAGGACCCCGATCACCTCAGGGTCACCTCCACGGACGAGGAAGTCCGCCGTGCCCACGACCGTGGTCAGCAGCGAGGCGATCACGGCGATGCTCACCCCCACCCAGCGGATCCTGGTCAGCACCACGGCGATCAGGGCAGCGGCTGCCGGGACCAGCCACAGCACGGAGTATGCGATCACGGCGCCGTCCAGCCCGCCCCGACCGCGCGGGACGAACGGTGTGGTCAAGGACCACACGAGGGGTACGACGACAGCAGCGGACAGCGCCACCGCCGCGCAGGCCCACGCGACCCCCCGCTCGGGGCCGGGGCCACCTTCGGGGAGGCGCACGCCGCGCCTAGAGCTCGAGCTCGTCGGCCAGTCCCCGCAGCAGCTTGGCGGTCGGCTTGGCGGTCTTCGCCTCGGGGTGCCGGCCGTGCCGGTAGCCCTCCTCGACGTTCTCCAGCAGCCGGATCAGGTCCTCGACGATGCCGACCATGTCCTCGGGCTTCTTGCGCTGCGAGCGGGAGACCGCACGGGAGACCGACGGCGTGGCCTCGAGGACCCGCACCTGGTGGGCCTGGTCACCCTTGCGCCCGGAGAGGATCCCGAACTCGACGCGGGTGCCGGCCTTGAGCGACTCCACGCCGGAGGGCAGTGAGGTCGAGCGGACGTAGACGTCCTCCCCGTCCTCGCGGGAGAGGAAGCCGAAGCCCTTCTCGGCGTCGTACCACTTGACCTTTCCGGTGGGCACGGCACTGCCTTTCTTTCGTCATGGGGCCGCAAGAACCCGAGCTGGGCGCGGCGCGTGCACAGCGTACGCGGTGGCCGGGAGGGTCGCTATCGGGTTCCACGCCGGTGGATCAGCGGTAGCGGTCGGGCTCGGGCAGCAGCTCGTTCATCGAGCCGGACCGGAAGCCGAGCGGGTCGACCTCCACCTGGTCGAAACCGGCTGCGGTGACCACGCCGGCGAGGTCGCGGGCGGCAGCAACCAGCTCGCGGTCGACCTCCACCCGGGCCCTGTCCCCGAGGTCGCGCACCCGCAGGTCGCGCACCGCGTGACCGGCCTCGGTGAGCGCGGCACGCAGGTCGGCCTCGGCGCGCTCCACCCGGGCCAGGCGGAGCGGGGTGATCTCGATGCCGTAGGCGATCCGTGAGCTCAGGCAGGCGGCCGCCGGCTTGTCCCAGGTCGGCAGCCCCCACTCCCGGGAGGCAGCTCTCACCTGGGCCTTGGTCAGGCTGGCCTCCAGGAGCGGGGTGAACGCCCCCCGGTCGGCGGCTGCGGCGATCCCGGGACGGAAGCCGGCACGCGCGTCGTCGGCGTTGGTGCCGGTGGCCACCGCGCGGTAGCCGTGCTCGGCCGCCAGCGGCGTGAGTACGTCGAGCAGCTCGGACTTGCAGAAGGCGCACCGGTCCCCGGCGTTGGCGCGGTAGCCCGCCCGCTCCATCTCCGCGGTGCGCGGCGTCAGCACCTGCACCCCGAGCGACTCCGCGAACGCCATCGCCGGACCACGCTCAGCCAGCGGCAGCGAGTCGGAGTAGGCGGTGGCCGCGGCCACGTGGTCCGCACCGAGGGCGCGCACGGCGGCTGCCAGCAGGAACGCGCTGTCCGCCCCACCGCTGAAGGCCACCAGGACGCGTTCCTCGCGACGGAGCAGCTCCTCGAGCCGCGACAGGCGGGCCGCCAGGACGTGGGCGTCCAGCCACTCGGGGAAGTCGGCGAGGTCCTCGAGGACGACGTGGGTGCCGGCCCGCTCCAGCTCGGCGCGGGTGCAGCCACCGGTGAGCACGGAGACGCTGGTGGCGCCGGCCGCCAGCGCACCCTCCACGTCGTGCACGTGGTCGCCGACGTAGATCCCGGCTCCGTGGCGACGCAGCACCTCCCCCTTGCCGACGCCCCAGACCCGGCCCTCGACGACGTCGACGTCCAGACCGAGGTGGTCGACGTGCAGCTGCGCGTTGGGCGTGTGCTTCCCCGTCACCAGGACGACCCGACCGCCATGACGGCGTACGGCGGCCAGAGCGGCGGGGACCCCCGGGTAGGCAGGGGTCGGCGTGATCGCGTGGTCGGGGTAGATCTCGCGGAACCGGTCGCACGCCGCAGCGATCCGGTCGGCGGGAAGATGCGGCTCCAGGAGCTGGTCCAGGGGCGGGCCGAGCCGGGAGACCAGTTCCGCGACGGGGAGCTCCACGTCGAGCTCGGCGCCGAGTGCCTCGAGGACGGCTCCGAAGCCCACGGAGGTGTCGATCAACGTCATGTCGAGGTCGAACCCGACCACCAGCCCCTGCTGCATCCGGACAGCGTAGGTCGCGGCGAACCACCCCGTTCCAACCGGGCTGCCTCTAGCCTCGGGGTGTGCTGATCACCAACCACGTCCTCGGCGGGGCCCTCGTCGGTCTGGCCTGTCCCGGTCCCGCCTCGGCGTTCGTGGTCGGGGTGGCCTCTCACTTCGCGATGGACGTCACGCCGCACTGGGGCGACCCCGACAAGTCGGTGTTCTTGAAGGTCGCCGTCGTGGACGGCCTGGTCGGGCTGGCCACGATGGCCTACGTCGCCCGGGCCACGCCGAGCAGCCTGCGCGGCCGCGTGGTCGCCGGGATGCTCGGCGCCTGCCTGCCCGACGCGGACAAGCCGAGCGACCTGTTCTTCGGCCGCTCCCCCTTCCCCGCGTCGGTCGACCGGTTCCACAACGTGATCCAGCGCGAGTCGCGCCGCCGGATGCCCCAGGAGTTCGCGGTCGCCGTGGCACAGCTCCTGCTGGTCAGGCGGCTGGCACCGCTCAGCTGAGCAGCCCGGCGGCCAGGGCGGCCGCGAGCGTGGGTGCCAGCGGCAGTCGCGGGATCAGGGTCGCCTGGAACGCGTGGTAGGTGTCCGGCTTGCCGGCCCAGGTGACGCTGCTCGGCTGGTTCTCGGGGGTGAGCTCGTGGCGCCACGAGCCACGCTCCTCGTCGCGGAACCAGGTGTCGATGTGCCGCCACCAGGTGGCGTACCAGTCGGCGTACGCCGTCTCGCCGGTCGCGGCGTGCAGGGCCGCAGCCGTGGCCGTGGCCTCGGCGACCACCCAGTGCATCCGCTCACGCACGACCGGGGCTCCCGACCAGTCCACGGTGTAGACGAAGCCGTCGGCACCGTCGACGGCCCAGCCGTCGCGGACCGCGGCCTCGAACAGCGACCGCGCGTCCTGGAGCAGCCAGTCGCGCACCTCGGCGGTTGCTTCGGTGCCGAGATCCTTGCTCAGCCCCGCGCGCAGGTGCAGCGCCAGCCTCGCCCACTCCAGGGAGTGCCCGATGGTGGCGCCGTAGGGCCGGAACGGGTGCGCCGGCTCCTCGATGTTGTAGTCGGGGATCGGGGTCCAGTCCGCGTCGAAGTGCTCGGGGATGCGCCACTGGTTGCCGGCCGCCTGCTCGTGCACGACGCGGGTGACGATCCGCAGGGCCCGCTCCCGCAGGGTCGGGTCGTCGAGCACGTCGGCGGCGGCGAGCAGTGCCTCCACCGTGTGCATGTTGGCGTTGACGCCGCGGTAGCCGTCCAGCTCGGTCCAGGTTCGGTCCCACTGCTCGACCACCATCCCGTGCTCGTCGTCCCAGAAGTGCTCGTCCAGGACACGCAGGGCGTCGACGAGCAGCTCGCGGCCACCAGGGCGTGCCGCGGCGGTCGCGCTGGCGCCGGCCAGCACCACGAACGCGTGCTCGTAGGCCGTCTTGTCCGTGACGGTCGGCCCGTCGGGACCGACCTGGGCGAACCAGCCGCCGTGCTCGTCGTCGTGGAACCGGCCACGCAGCGCCGCGATCCCGTGGTCGACCAGCTCGGCGCAACCGGGCCGGCCAAGAAGCTGCCCGAGCGCGTAGACGTGGGTCATCCGGCAGGTGATCCAGAGCTCGACCGGTCGGTCGAGCTCTGCTTCACCGCCGTCGTCGAGCCACGCGAACCCACCTCCGGGGTGCCGGGACGCACGACCGAAGTCGAGCAGCCGGTCGCCCTCGGCCTCCAGCCGCTCTCGTGCTCCGGGTCACCGAGGGTCGTCACGGGCTCCATCCTCACAGACCGCCGTAGGTCTCGCCGACCTTGTAGGTGGCCACTCCGAGGGTGGAGTCGCTCTGCCCGTAGTAGGCGAACCAGGTGTCCTTGAAGTGCACCAGACCCTCGACGAAGGTCACGTTGGAGACCAGCCCGTGCTGGTCCTCGTGCGTGGTCGGCTCCAGCCACGGGTAGTTCATCTGCGCCATGATCTCGGTCGGCCGCCTGGGGTCGAAGAGAAGCTGGCCGCAGGAGTAGCGGACGGTGCCGTCGTCGTACTTCACCGCGGCGTTGTGCAGGAGCAGGATCAGCCCGCTGCTGGTGACGATCGGCTGCGGGCCGACCTCGACGAGGAACTCACCGAACGTGCCGGGAGGCGTGGGCACCATCAGCGGCTCGTCCTGCGGGCCGGGTGTCCAGTGGATCAGGTCCTCGGACCAGGCGTAGTAGATCGAGCCCTCGCCGAAGTACATCAGGTAGCGGCCGTCGATCGGGGTCGCCAGGATGCCGCCGGCCTTGCTCCACGGGCCGGGGACGCCGTTGCCCTGGGGCAGGAAGGTGTTGAAGTCCGGGAACATCGGCCCGTGCTTCTCCCAGGTGAACAGGTCCGTGGACGTGGCCAGGCAGAGCCGGGCGTTCTTCCGGTCCCAGGCTGTGTAGGTCAGGTAGTAGGTGCCGTCGATCTCGGTGACCCGCGGGTCCTCGCAGCCGAACTCCTCGTAGGGCTCGGTCGGTGAGATCACCGGCTCCGGGTGCCGCTCGAAGTTGATGCCGTCGTCACTGGTGGCCAGGCCGACGTGGGAGATGATGTCGTCCGCGTGGGCGCGGTAGAGCAGCACCACCTGGTCGTCCTTGACCACGGCCGCGGGGTTGTAGACGTTGCCGGACTCCCAGCTGTCTCCCTGCGGTCGCAGGATCGGGTTCTCGGCGTACGGCGTGAACGGGCCGAGCGGAAACTCGGCGTGTGGGGTGTGGGTCATGGCTCCTCGTCGGGTTGGGAAGGATCGTTCTCGGGGTGGTGCGGGTGGTGCTCGGGTCCAGCGACGGACCCAGCGACGGACCCAGCGACGGACCTAGCGACGGACCTAGCGACGGACGATGGTGAAGCCGCCGGCCGGGACGGTCACGCGGACCGAGGTTGCCCGTGAGCGCCGGTGGCTGACCAGGGAGCCCCGGCCGTCGTAGGACCAGATCTGTGCGGTGCCGCGACCGGGCACGGTGACCCGTTGACGCCGGTCGGTGCTCGCGGCGCTGCGGAGCAGGGCGGTGCCGTGGCCGGCGCCACCCAAGACGGTCCGGGTGACCAGCGGCTGCAGCATCAGTGCGTCCAGCCGGGTCTCGTCACCGTCGTCTGCCCGCGTCGTGGCGGTGACGTCGCCGCCGCCGGCGGGCAGGAAGCGCGTCAGGGTGCGGGGCAGCAGGGCTCCGGGGGCAGGTGAGTCGCCCTGGGCGCCGATCGCTCCGGCCTCGACCGACCCGAGCGTGCCGGCCGGTGCGGCGAACGTGGTGACCGCGGTGCTGCCGGCGCGCAGCTCGACGACCGGGAGCAGCAGGGCCGCGCCGTGCCGACCGGTGTCGAAGGTCGCGGTGCTGCCGTCGCGCAGCGAGGCGTAACCGGTGCCGGACCAGGCCGACTCGCCGGTCCAGAGGTCCTTCAGCTCGACCGCGGTGGCGTTCCCGGAGAGCTGGGCGTCCTCCGCCTCGAGGAGCCGGGGACCGACGGCCTCACGCTGCGTGGCCGAACGCGCGATCCGACGGGCTTGCGGGTGGGCGTCGAGCGCAAGCATCGCGAGCAACCCATGGATCGTGGACTCGGCGCCGGAGTTCTCGTTGACCTTGCCCTCGCGGGAGATCCCGTCGATGGTGACCCCCGTGCGCGGGTCGTACGCCGGCCGCTCGGCGGCGTTGGCGCCGAAGAACCACGCTGCCGTGAGCCCGGCGAGCTGCTCACCGGCCCGGGTCCCGCCCGCGAGCAGCGACTGGACGCGCGAGTCCACGCCGTAGGCGATCTGGGTGCCGTCGTTGCGCGTCGGCATCCGGCCGTTGTCGGGGCCGCCCGAGGTCAGCAGCCACGGGTCGAAGGTGAAGGAGTCGCGGTCGGCGACCTTGGCCAGCCGGGGCTTGCGCAGCGCGGTCGAGGCACGGGTGAGCGCGGCCGGCATCTGGGAGGCCCAGGCGTGCCAGACCGACTGCGACAGCGCCCACGGCCGGACCGCGCCGAAGGGCCAGTGCTGGGCGTCTCCGCCGGCCAGCTTGGCGATGCCCTCGCTGAAGCGCGACAGCACCCGGCGTGCCTGCGGCGTGCCACCGGCTTGCACGTAGGACGCCAGCCCGAGCACTGCCTCGGCGGTCGCGTCCGCCCCGTCGGCGACCAGCCAGGCCGGCGTACGACGCCCGTCGATGTTCAGGTAGCGGCCGTAGCTGTCGAGCACCTGGCGGTCCAGCGCCGCGATCCCGAGGTCGAGACGGCGCTTGAGGAACCTGGCGAAGCCAGGGTCGCTCTTGCGGAAGGCCGGGTAGGCCTCGCCCAGCGCCCAGACGGTGCGGGCCAACCAGTAGGACGCGTCGCTGTCGGAGGGGTCCGGCAGCTCGGTCGGCTTCGGGCTCCGGTTCAGGGTGCCGTCGGGCTGCATCCAGAGCACCACGTTGCCGGCGTTGGGGCCGGACGCCGTCTGCAGGTAGGTCAGGCCGCGCAGCATCTCCAGGGCAGCCCGCTTGCTGGTCCGCGACCGCGTCTGCTGCCAGTGACGCACGTAGACGACGGCGGCGCGGGAGATGTCGTCGGCGTTGAACGCCCCCTGGCTGTAGGTGTCCTCGGCGGCGTCGTAGTCACCACCGCCGACCCGCCGGAAGCTGCCGTCGGCGTTGTGGTCCGCATAGGTCCACAGCACCCCGATCCTCGGCTTGCGGGCGAGCTCGTAGGTGGTGTGCCCGGGCTGCCGGGGCGGGGCCACGGTGTCACCCAGGAAGTCGAGGTGGTCGAGGTTGGTCAGCCGACCGGCGGTCCGGGCCGCGACGGCGGAGGCGACCGCCGGGGCAGCGCCGGAGGCCGGGGCCGGCGTAGCGGCCGTGGCGGTCTGCACCTGCGTCGCCGTGAGGAGTACGGCGAGCGCGGCGGCCGTGGCCGATGACGCCATCTTGAGCCTGGACATGTGCGGTCTCCCGAGGTGGTGGTGGTCGGTGCGGGTCATCCCTTGACCCCGGAGCCGAGGTCGGAGTTGGTGAAGTGCTTCTGGAACACAGCGAAGAGGATCACCGCAGGGGCCGCCAGCACGACCGCGCCGGCGAGGATCGCGCCGTAGGGGTTGGCCGCTCGTCCGGCGACGTTGCTGATGTAGTTCGCCAGGGCGACCGCCAGCGGTTGCAGGTCGGCCTGCTTGGTGACCAGGAACGGCCAGAGGAACTCGTTCCACGGACCGATGAAGGTGAGCAGGCCTGCCGTGACCACGGCGGGACGCACCAGCGGCAGCGCGATCGACCAGAGGATCCGCATCTCGCTGGCACCGTCGAGCCGTGCCGCGGCGAAGAGCTCCTCGGGCAGCTGCAGGAAGAACTGCCGGAAGATGAAGACGGCCGTGGAGTTGATCGCGAACGGCAAGATCATGCCGAGGTAGGAGTCGGCGAGGCCGTAGGAACGCACGATCATCACGTAGATCGGGATGATCAACAGCTGGAACGGGATGATCTGCACGAGCAGCATCACCGCGAACAGCGTGCCCTGGCCGCGGAAGTGCAGCCGGGCAAGCGCGTAGCCCGCGAGCACGCCGAAGACCACCGTCCCCATGACGACTCCCCCGGTGAAGATGGCGGAGTTGAGCAGCGACCGGACCAGGTCGACACGTTCGTTGATCTGCGAGTAGTTCTCGAAGGTCAGCCCGCCCGTGGGGAAGGCGCCTCGCACGGAGGTGTCCGGCTCGGCCTGCAGCGACCCGACCACCATGTAGTAGAAGGGGAACAGGAACAGCAGGGCCCCGAGCGCCAGCACCACCGGGCCCACCCAGGAACGGCGCGGCCCTCGCCCCGGCTCCGGCGACATGGCTGCCTGCGGAGGCGTCTGGATCTTCTCGTCGACGGTCATCTCAGTCCTTTTCCAGCAGGCGGCGGTTCACCAGGGAGATCAGCAGGACGCCGATCACCAGCAGCACGCCGATCGCCGAGGCGGTGTCGGGGTTCCCCTGCTCGATGCCCTTCTGGTACATCACGAAGACCGGTGAGCTCGACGCCCCGTCGGGGCCGCCGCCGTTGGTCAGCAGGTAGGGCTCGGTGAACAGGTTGGCGCCGGTGATCGTCGCCAGGATCACCACGAGGGTGGTCGCGGACCGAACCCCCGGGACGGTCACGTTCATGAACGCCCGGAAGCGGCTCGCCCCGTCGACCGAGGCGGACTCGTAGAGCTCCTTGGGCACGTTCTGCAGTGCGGCGAGGTAGAGCAGGATGAAGAAGCCGAGCTGCTTCCAGGTCACGAACAGCGCGATCACCGGCATCGCCAGCCCGCCGTTGACCAGCCACGACGGGTCCGGTGCCAGCGACCCGAGGATCTGGTTGACCATGCCGCTGCGGCTGAACAGGAACAGCCACACCGCCACCAACGACACGCTCGCCGTGATGTAGGGGACGAAGTAGGAGACCCGCAGGAACCCCCGGGCGCGGACGGCACCGTTGAGCAGCGTCGCCAGCACCAGCGCGAGGACGACGGTCAGCGGCACGTTGATCACGAGGAACTCGAGGACGTTGAGGAAGGACCGGCGTACCGCCGGGTCCGACAACACCTCGCGGTAGTTGTCGAACCCGACGAACGGGCGCTCCACGGCGGCGCCCGGAGCCGCGAAGAAGTAGTCGTGGAAGCTGATCCACACCGCCAGCCCGAGCGGGTAGGCGAAGACGGCAGCCAGGAACACCGCGTAGGGCGCTGCGAACAGCATCCCCACCGGCTGCCGGCCGAGGATGGTCCTCGACCGGCTGCGGGGTGCGCCGGTGCGTGCCGGCGTCGTGGCGGTGGACATCAGGAGCTCGTCACTGACCGGCGAGCTGGTCGGCCTCGGCCGCGGCCTTGGCCAGCGCCTCGTCGACCGAGCTCTTCCCGAAGATCACCGAGGCGGCGTACGCGTCTCGGAACTGCTGCCAGATCTCCACCGAGTTGGGCACGTTCGGGACCTCGACGGTCCGGGCGGCCTGGTCGGCGAAGAGCGTGTAATCGGGGTGCTTGGCGAAGTAGTCGGCGTAGGTGCTGGGCAGGTCCTGGCGGATCGGCATCTGGCCGGTGGTCTCGAGCAGCTTGCCGTCCTGCTCCTCGCTGGTCGCGAACTCCAGCACCTTCCACGCGGTCTCCTGGTTCTTGCACGCGGAGTAGAGCCCGATGTTCTTGGCGTCGCTGAAGGTGTAGGTCTCCTCCGGTGCCACGCCGTCCTTGGTCGGGACCGGGACCGCGCCCCAGTTGACCTTGTCGCCGTAGACCGCGATCGCCCACGGGCCGACGATCGACATCGCCGCCTTGCCGTCGGCGAACGAGTCGCCGTTGTACTTCTCCTTCGGCGCGTAGCCGTCGGCGTACATCTGCGACCAGAAGTCACCCACGGCCTGGCCGTCGGCGTCGTCGAAGGTGGCCTTGCCGTCCTCGATCAGCTGCTTGCCGCCCGACTGGGCGGCGTAGAGCGGGTAGAAGTCGAACCAGGACTGGAAGAACTCGCTGCTCGGCGCGGGCCAGATGGCGGCCTGCGCAGCCCCGCTGTCGACCAGCTTCTTGCTGGTCGACAGGAACTCGTCATAGGTCTTCAGCGGCGGGTTCTCGGCGTCGAGGCCGGCCTTCTTGAACAGGTCCTTGTTGTAGAAGATCATCACCGGGTTCTGCTTCCAGGGCAGCTGGTAGAACTTCCCGTCCGGCGACTGGTACTGGTCGGCCGAGGTGCCGGAGCGCTCCTTCACGTAGTCGGCGGCACCCGAGAACGAGTCCAGCGCCACGAGGCCGCCCTGCTTCTGGAACTGGGGTACGGCGGCCGGGCTCGTGTTGAACACCAGGCAGGGGGCGTTGCCCGCGGTGATCGCGGCGCCGATGACCTCCTCGGAGGTCTTGCCGGCCGGGATCTCCTGGGCGCTCACCTTCTGGTCGGGATTGGCCTTGTTCCAGTCGGCCACCATCGCCTTGCCCCAGGCGATCTCGTCGGGGTTGTTGGAGAGCCACACCTTGATCGGCCCGGTCGCGGACTGCGCGTCGCCCGAGCCGGCGTCGCTCCCGCAGGCCGCAGTGACCCCGAGGACGAGGACGACGGCCGAGGCGGTCAGGAAGGTGTGCTTCATGATTTCTCCATTCGATGGGTGATTTGTGGTGCAGGGCCGGTCGAGGAGCGCACGACGAGTCGGGCGTCCGGGAGGTCGGCCTGGGTCGGATCGGCACGGGTCGGATCGGCCTGGGTCGGATCGGCACGGGTCGGGTCGGTGCGGGCGGGGTGAGCGCCGTCGATCAGCTCGAGCAGGCGCGTGGCGGCGGCCCGGCCCCAGGCGACGACGTCGGTGTGCACCGAGGTCAGGGACGGCTGCAGATGGGCGGAGATCTCCACGTCGTCGAAGCCGGTGACCGACAGGTCACCGGGCACCGCGACGCCTCGGGCGATGGCCAGGGACAGACCGGCCATCGCCATCAGGTCGTTGGCGAAGACCACCGCGGTGGGCCGGTCTGCCAGGTCGAGCAGCTCGGCCATCGCGCGGGCCCCCGACTCGGCGGAGAAGTCGGCCTCCACGCAGGGGCCCTCGGCGAGACCCGCGTCGTGCAGGGCCCGGCTCCACGCCTCGTGCCGCGAGCGGCCGTGCACCATCTGCCGCGGCCCGGAGACGTGCGCGATCCGGGTGTGCCCGAGCTCCACCAGGTGCTCGACGGCAGCCCGGATGCCCGGGGCGTCGTCCACCCCCAGTGCCGACTGGCGCGCGCCCAGCGGCTCCCCCAGGTGAGGCCCGATGAGGACGGCAGGCAGGCCGAGCTCCTCGAGCAGGGCGGGGCGTTCGTCGTCGTCCTGGAGGTCGGTGACGAAGACCCCGTCGACCCGGCCCTCCTGGGCGAGCCGACGATAGGCCGCCAGGTCGTCGTGCTCGGCGACCTGCAGCAGCAGCGCGTGCCCGCGGGCCGAGAGCACGGTCTCGAGGCCGGCGATGAAGGAGGGGAAGAACGAGTCCGCGCGCAGGATCTCCGGCGGCCGCGCGATCACCAGGCCGACGGCGAGAGCCTTCGAGACCGACAGCGCCCGGGCTCGGGAGCTAGGGGTCCAGCCCATCTCCTGGGCGGTGGCCAGGATCCGGCGGCGGGTCTCCTCGGAGATCCCCGGACGACCGTTCAGCGCGAACGAGACGGCGCCCTTGGAGACCCCGGCAGCGTTCGCCACATCGGTGATCGTCGGCTTGGCCATGCCCGTCACTAAACCGGTTTAGGTGAGGCTAGTCAAGGGGTGCACCCAGACCCCGGAGGCGGAACGGTCAGCCCAGGCGGGCACTGACCACGTCGTCGAGCACCCCGAGCGGCAGCGAGCCGGAGTCGAGCACCGCGGAGTGGAAGTCCTTGACCGAGAACGCCGCCCCCTGGCGCTCCTGGGCCTGCGCCCGCATCCGGTCGATCTCGACCCGGCCCACCATGTAGGAGGTCGCCTGGCCGGGCGTCACGATGTAGCGGTCGACCTCCGGGCGCACCACGCCCTCGGCCAGCGGCGAGTTCGCGACCATGAACTCCACCGCCTGCTCCCGGCTCCAGCCCAGGGCGTGCAGCCCGGTGTCGACGACCAGGCGGCAGGCCCGCATCGAGTCGGCGGCGAACATCCCGATCCGGTCGACCGGGCCGGAGTAGAGGCCCATCTCGTCGGCGAGACGTTCGGTGTAGAGACCCCAACCCTCGGCGTACGCCGAGTTGTGGATGTGCTTGCGGAAGTCCGGCACGCCGGTGAGCTCGCTGGCGATGGCCAGCTGCAGGTGGTGACCCGGGATGCCCTCGTGGAACGCCATCGCCTCCAGCTCGAAGGTGCCCCATGAGGCCGGGTCGTCGACGTTGATGAAGAAGTTGCCACCACGGCTGCCGTCCGAGGCCGGGGGGAAGTAGAACGCCTTGGCGCCCGTGGTCGTGGACTGCACACCGCAGGGCGCCTGGGGCAGCACCTCGAACCACTCCGGCATCGCGTCCCAGGCCCGTTGCATGGCCACCTCCGCGGCGTGCACCAGTTCCTCGCCGCTGTGGAAGTGCAGCTGGGGGTCGGTGCGCATGGCCTCGAAGATCTGACCCAGGTCGTCGGTCCCGACCACCTCGGGCCCGAGCTCGCGGTACTCCTGCGCCAGCTTCTCGACCTGGGCGAGGCCGAGCTCGTGGATCTCACGGGCTCCCTTGTCGGTGGTGGTGTAGCGGCGCAGCGTCGCGGCGTACGCCTCGTCGCCTTCCGGCAGCCAGCTCAGGCCGCAGTTGTCGTCGGGACGCGCCCGCGGCATCACCTCGTCGCGCAGGACGTCGCGGTAGGCCTCCATGCCGGCGCGTACGTCGGACTCCACCGCTCGTCGCAACCGGTCCTTCCAGGCGTCCACGTCGAGGCCCGAGGGCGGTGGCGTGGTCGCGAGCAACGGGTCGTCGGCGACCGGGCGCGCCAGCAGCCCGTCGAGCTGCTTCACAGTCCCGGCGACCGCGAACTGCGCGGGCAGCCGGCCGCTGGCCAGGCCCTCCCGGTGCCGTTCGGCGAGCTCGCCGTAGAAACGACCGATGCCGCGCAGCTTGTCCACGAGCGCGTCGGCCACGTCGGTGTCGGGCAGTGCGAGCATCCCCATCAGGATCGGCAGCGATACCTGCGGCCCGAAGATCGGGTCGGCCCCCAGCTCGGCGAGCCGCATCTCGAGCACGTCGGCCTTGGTGGTCGCGTCGGAGACCAGCACCGCACGCGTGATCCGCTGCTGCTCGTCGAGCTGCTCGGGGGCGAGGGCCTGCGCCCGCTCCACGAAACCCCGCAGGGAGGCGATCTCCCCGTCCTCGGCCGCCCGGCTGCCGTCCTCGAACCGTCCGGCACCGCGGTAGTCACCGATCAGGTGCGCGTGGGTGGGCTCGGTCTCGAGGTAGTGCGCCCAGTAGTCCGCAGCCAAGGTGTCGATGTCGGTGGGGCGGTCGTTCATGCGTGTCCCTTCGGGTCCAGGCCGAGCTGTTTGGTGGTCTCCTCGCGCATCTGCACCTTGCGGATCTTGCCGGTGACGGTCATCGGGAACTCATCGACCAGCAGCACGTAGCGCGGGATCTTGTAGTGGGCGAGCTTGCCCGACGCGAACTCCTTCACCGCTGCCGCGTCCAGCGGGTCGGCTCCCGGGCGCAGCTTGACCCAGGCAGCGAGCTCCTCGCCGTAGCGCTCGTCGGGGACCCCGATCACCTGGACGTCCTCGACGTCGGGGTGGGTGTAGAGGAACTCCTCGATCTCGCGCGGGTAGACGTTCTCCCCGCCCCGGATCACCATGTCCTTGATCCGGCCGACGATGTTGCAGTAGCCGTCCTCGCGCATCTCGGCCAGGTCGCCGGTGTGCATCCACCCGTCGGCGTCGATCGCCTCCGCGGTCTTCTCCTCGTCCTGCCAGTAGCCCAGCATCACCGAGTAGCCGCGGGTGCAGAACTCGCCGGTCTCGCCGCGCTCGACGGTCTCGCCGGTCACCGGGTCGACGATCTTGATCTCGACGTGCGGGTGCACCCGCCCGATCGAGGCCGTACGCCGTTCGAGGTCGTCGTCGCTGCGGGTCTGGCAGGAGACCGGCGAGGTCTCGGTCATCCCGTAGGCGATCGCGACCCCGGCCATGTTCATGTCGCTGATGCAGCGCTTCATCACCTCGACCGGGCAGATCGATCCGGCCATCACGCCGGTGCGCAGCTTGGAGAGGTCGGTGTCGGCGAAGGACGGGTGGTTGTGCATGGCGATGAACATCGTCGGTACGCCGTACAGCGCGGTGCACTCCTCGGCGGCCACGCACTCCAGCGTCACGGCCGGGTCGAACCCGGCAGCCGGGATCACCATCGTGGCGCCGTGGGTGGTGCAGCCGAGGTTGCCCATCACCATCCCGAAGCAGTGGTAGAACGGCACGGGGATGCAGAGGCGGTCCTCGTGGGTGAGCTCGATCAGCTCGGTGGTGAAGTAGCCGTTGTTCAAGATGTTGCGGTGGCTCAGCGTCGCGCCCTTGGGGTAGCCGGTGGTCCCGCTGGTGTACTGGATGTTGATCGCGTCGCCGGGGTGCAGCGTCGCCATCCGCTCGGCGACCGCACCCTCGGGGAGGTCCTTGCCCTCGGCGACCAGGTCGGTCCAGTCGTCGGTCCCGATGTAGACGACCCGCTCCAGGACGTCTCCCGCGAGCGCGCCGGAGGAGACGACCTCCTCGACCATCGCGCGGTAGTCGCTGGTCTTGAACGCCTCCGCGCTGATCAGCATCCGCATGCCCGACTGGTTCGCCGCGTAGGAGAACTCGTGCGTGCGGTAGGACGGGTTGACGTTGACCAGGATCGCCCCGACCTTGGCCGTGGCGTACTGCGCGATCGTCCACTCGGCGCAGTTGGGGGCCCACACCCCGATCCGGTCCCCGACCGCGATGCCGGCCCCGATCAGCCCACGGGCGAGGGCGTTGACGTCGCCGTCGAGCTCGGCGTAGGTCCAGCGGCGACCGGAGGCGAACTCCACCAGGGCCTCGCGTTCGCCGTACGCCGCGACCGCGTCCTCGAAGTTGGCCCCGATCGTCTGCTCGAGCAAGGCAGGGGTGGTCTCACCTGCGGCATAGGACTCCATGTCCTTGACCCTAGAAGCAACGACGTGCCCGGGGCCACAGGGGCCGGGTGCCGCCTCGGTCGTCGGTTCAGTGGCTCCGCTCCACGGTGAGCACCGCGGGGTCCTCCACTCCCAGGATCCGGTAGGTCTCCACCGCGAGGTCCGCAACCTGCGCCGCGTCACGGGCCGGCACGTACACGCGCAGGTCCGGCCCCCCCACGGGCACGTAGCCCTCATCCCCCGGCGCCAGCCACCCGGCCGCACGCAGCCGGGACCGCCGCTCGTCGCTCAGCTCGGGCTCCCCGCGGCCGGGGAATGCGGGCACGGACTCGACCAGCAGCAGGTCCTCGGTCCGCAGCACCCGCACCACCGGTGCCGAGACCACCTCGGGAGGCTTGGACCGGCCGAACCAGCCGGTGCCCCTGTCACGACCACCGTCGCGGGTGCGGGCCGGGCCCCAGGTGTTGAGGAACTCTCCCTCGCCCAGCGAGAGGAGGTCGTCGGTCAGCTGGTCGCGCCAGCTGCGCCACGCGGAGGAACACTCGTCGTCCATCGCGCCAGCATGGCAGGCGTCCCGTCCAGGGTTACGAAAGCCACCATTGCGGCACCATGGCCCGCACCGGATCCAGTCGCGTCGCCACAGTCGCAGAAATTGGTGGGCGAACTGGCGTGACCCGAGGTCCGGCGTCTCGTTAATCCCGCCGTCCCGGGAATCTCACCAGAGGTGCGTGCCATGTCATTGCGTCCAAGTCGTCAACTTCTCGCACCCTTGGCCCTCGTGGCCTCCGGCGCCCTGGTGGTCGGGATGGCGGTGACCGGAGAGGCCAGCACCCCGTCGCAGGGCACCGTCTCCGACTCGGCCCGCTCGGTCGGCTGGGTGGGTGGCCCGTTCGTGGTCCCCAACACCTCCGGCACCGCGTTGGATGCTCCCGACTGCTCGGCTCCGGAGTCGTGCGACGACTTCGAGCTCAAGGTCACCACTCCGGCCGGCTACGGCACGGCCCACCAGCTCAAGATCGACGTGGCCTGGGACAACGCCGCCGCAGACTTCGACGTCTACGTGCTCGACGCCTCCGGGGCGGTCGTCGGCACCGCAGCCTCCAGCGCGGACCCCGAGCTGGTCGTGCTTCCCCCCACCACCGGCGTCTACACCGTGCGCGTCGTTCCCTTCGCGCCGCTCGGCGACAGCTACACCGCGAACGCGACGCTGGTCGACAAGCCGACCGACCCCGCCCCCGGCACCGACACCCCGCCCGGCTTCACGACGTACGCCGCACCGAAGGATCTCCCGAACGCCAACAACGCCGGTGAGCCGTCGATCGGGTCCAGCTGGAAGTCCGACTCGACGATGTACCAGTCCTACATCTCCACCTACAAGGTGAAGTTCGACGACTCCGCGACGCCTCCGGCGGCGACCTGGTCCGACGTCTCGGCCAAGGCCGCCAACGGGTGTCCTGCCGGCAGCACCCGCAGCCTCGACCCCATCCTGTTCACCGACCACGCCACCGGTCGCACCTTCGAGTCGCAGCTGACCGGCGTCAACTCCGCCACCTGCTACACCGACGACGACGGCGTGACCTGGTCGCCCTCCACCGGCGGCGGCATCCCGAGCGGCGTGGACCACCAGACCATCGGTGGCGGTCCCTACAGCGAGCAGGGCACCGGAGCACTGCCGACGTCGGACTACCCCAACGCGGTCTACTACTGCAGCCAGGACATCGCCACGGCGTTCTGCGCCGCCTCGCACGACGGCGGCACCACGTTCGGCCCGGGTGTGCCGACCTACAACCTGCTCGACTGCGGCGGCCTGCACGGCCACGTGAAGGTCGCCCCCGACGGCACCGCCTACCTGCCCAACAAGGCCTGCGGCGAGAACGCCGCCGTCGCCGTGTCGACCGACAACGGGGAGAGCTGGACCCTCCGCAAGGTGCCGGGCACCACCCCGAGCGACAACGACCCGTCGGTGAGCATCGGTGCGAACGGCGCGGTGTACTTCGGCTACGTGGGTGCCGACGGCCGCCCGGCGGTCTCGGTCAGCCTGGACAAGGGCGAGACGTGGTCGGCGCCGCAGCCGGTCGCGACCGAGTTCGGCATCAACAACGCCGTCTTCCCGGCGATGATCGCCGGCGACGACGACCGCGCCTCTCTCGCCTTCATCGGCACCCCGACCGAGGGCGCCTACCAGAACGCCGAGACCTTCAAGGGCGTGTGGCACCTCTACGTCGCCACGACCTACGACGGCGGCAAGACCTGGGTGAGCACCGATGCCACTCCCAACGACCCGGTCCAGCGGGGCTCGATCTGCACCGGTGGCACCACCTGCGGCGACGACCGCAACCTGCTCGACTTCATCGACGCCACGGTCGACAAGACCGGGCACGTCGAGGTCGGGTTCGCCGACGGCTGCATCGACACCTGCGTCACAGACGACACCCAGACCAGCGGTGCCGGCCCCGCCGACGCCCAGGCCTCCTACGCCACGATCGCGCGGATGAGCTCGGGTCGCACCCTGTTCTCGGCCAACGACCCGAAGCCGTCGACTCCCAAGGACACCGACCCCACGCCGACCCCCGACCCCCAGCCCGGCACCCAGCCCGGCACCACCGGCAAGCGCAAGGCCGACCTGACGATCACCAGGCACACCGTGCGCCGCCACCACGGCAAGTGGGTCGCGCGGTTCACCGTCAAGAACATCGGCAAGGCCACCGCGCGGCGCTCGGTGGCCCAGGTGAAGGACAACGGCAAGGTCGTACGCCGCCCTCGCGTCGCCCGGATCACCGCCGGTCACAGCCGCACCGTCCGCGTCACCTGGCGTGCCCGCAAGGGCACCCACCGGGTGGTGGGCCTGGCCGACGCGACCAGGCGTGTGGCGGAGTCCAACGAGAAGAACAACCGCTTCCGCACGATCGCCAGGCGACGATGAGGCGGCGTACCCACTTCGCCGGCACGCTCCTGCTCCTCACCGCGGCTGTCGCCGGCTGCGGTGAGAGCGCGGCCGAGAAGGCTGCGGAGAAGGAGAGCGAGAAGTCGTTCGAGAAGGCGGCCGACCGCAACGTGTGTGCCACCGACGCCTCTCAGGTCGACTCGGTGCCGACCGGCTTCCCCGAGGACTTCCCGTTCCCGGCCAAGACGGTCGTCTACGACGCCGAGGACCGCGGCGAGCAGGGCGTGATCCTGACCGGGATCACCACGCTGCCGTTCAGTGACGTCCTGGATGCCATGAACGGCCCCGCCCAGGACGCCGGCTTCAAGGTGACCAACGGCGAGACCGAGGACCATGACGCCGAGGCCAACTGGACCGGCAACGGCTACCGCGGCCGCTGGGCGATCCGGGAGTCCGGCACCTGCGACGGCGAGACGGTCGTGCAGGTGCTCGCCGCGGGCGAGTGAGCTGCCGAGCGCACTCAGCGTTCAGCTGCCGAGCGCACTCAGCGCTCGGCTGCCGAAGTGGAAGCCCACGATGAGGGCCCAGACCCCGCCCTCGATCACGGCTCGCCTCAGGCCCATCATCGGCGGCGAGCGGTAGTCCGAAGGCGGGACCTCGCCACGAGCAGAGGCGGCGGCGCAGAGCACGGCACCTGCTGCGAGGTCCGCCCTCGTCGCGGCCTCCCGCCGGTGCCCTCATGCCGTGTTCCCCACGGCGCCGGATGACTCCTCCCGCCCGTCACGCAGGACGGAGGTGAGGCCCTCCCTCCAGAATCTTGTCCTTGAGGGAGATCGGCAGCAACTCGCCTTCGCTCGCCAACCAGCTGATGGTCGCCAGGTAGGTGACTCCGATCAGGAACCACGCGAGCCGGTGCCCCTCGTTGTGCCCCCCGCTGGGGCGCCAGATGTTCTCACCGGTGCGTCGGACCTCGTTTACGCGCAGATCGCAAGGCCCGGTGCAGTGAGCCGCGGACGATCACGTCACGAGACTGGTCGGCCCCGCTCGTCGGCCTACTCCCGTCGGTGGAAGCTGACCTTGCCGGCGGGGGCTCCGGGGCTGGTGGGGTGGTGGGTGGCTTGGTAGGTGGGGTCGTGGATGCGGCGGTGGTGGTGTCCGCAGAGCAGGCGTCCGTTGGTCAGGCTGGTGTTGCCGCCTTCTGACCAGGGTGTGTCGTGGTGGGCGTGGCACATGGCCGGTGGCCGGTCACATCCGGTGGCGGTGCAGCCCTGGTCGCGGACGGTCAGCGCGATCCGCTGGGCGCCGGTGTGGAACCGGCGGCGTCGCCCGACGTCGAGGACCTGCCCGGCGCCGCCGAGGACGACGGGGATGATGCCGGCCGTGCAAGCCAAACGGCGGGCCTCGGTCGCGGAGATCTGCCCACCGGTGTCGACCCCCGCGGCCCCGAGACCGTCAAGGAGCTGTTCGAGGGTCATCGTGACCACGACCGTGGCCGAGCCCCCACCCGACCGGGGTAGCGCGTCGGCGGGGATGCGTTCGAGGAGATCGCAGAACGCTTGGCCGTGCTCGACCGGGACCGGGAGCCGTTCGCCGGGTTCGGTGGTGGGGGCGGTCAGGGACTGGATCATCTTGCGCAGCATCTGCCCGTGCAGGCTCGGGATCCGGAACCTGCCGTGACAGGTCCCCGCATCGTCCTCGCGCATCATCAACAAGGTCCTGCGGGCAGCCGCCGCTTCTTGGGCCTCCAACACCCGGCCCTCGAACTTCTCGGCCAGCTCGGGGGCGATCACCTCGAAGATGTGACGACCCAGCACCCCCAACGCCTTGGCGTCGTGGTCGCGAGCCAGACCGACGAGATGGGTCTCGGCGGCAGTGCGCTGCGAGTCGGTGACCGCGAACTCACCACTCGACGGCAACCGGTCCAACGCGGTCACGATCGCCCGTGCCTGGGCGGGGTTCACCTCACCGCGACCGAACGCCTCCGCCAGCACAGGACAGGACTCCAGAGCCTTCGCCAGCTTCAGGTCCGAGCGGGCAGCGATCTTGGTCTGCTGGGTGGTGACCGCGGCCCAGTCAGCCGCCGAGGCTGCAGCGTTGACGTCACCGGCACCGGCCCGGTCGGCCTCGGCCAGCACCCGCAACCGCAACGCCTCGAGCTGCGACGCCGCCCGCGCCAGGTCCACCAAGGTCGCGCGCTGCTCCTGCGGCGACATCGACCACGTCGGCACACCAGCCAGCTCGCCCAACCGGGCACACACGCGCCCGGCGAACTCCGCGACCGGATGCGTCCGGTCCATCAGCTGGCTGCTCATGAAAACCACGCTAACCGCGACCACCGACAAGATAGAACAGGTGTTCTATACCATTAGAGCGGACGGGTGGACCATCCGACCCCGGCCCCGACCCCCGCACCCGCGACCGCTACCGCCCGCGACCGCCGCGCGACCGCCCCGCAACCGGCCCCCGAAGCCCTAGTGGAACGTCCCCGCCGGCACGTTCAGCACCGCCCGCAGCGCCCGCTGCCGCCTGTTGTTCGCCCTGAGCTCCTCGAAGCTGGAGTCGAAGGGCTGGACGTCACCGCGGCAGACCTTTCGCCTCGGCGGCAGCTTCTGCTTCACCAGATAGCGGTCCACCGCCGAGGTCGCGCAGTAGGAGCTGCCGTAGGCCGTGTGCCCCCAGGAGTTGCTGCGCAGCAACCGCGCCCGCGGCAGCCGCCGCGACGCGGAGACGGCGCCTGCGTAGTTCGTCGCCGGGTCGTAGTAGTTGCCTACGAACAGGACCGGGGTCGACGTACGCCTGTTGAAGGGGCCGTAGTAGGCGTCCTCGTCGTTGCCGGAGAAGGCGTCCGAGGCACACACCGAGGTGCTCCACGTCCAGATCTGTCCGAAGTAGGGCGCGGAGCGGTCAGCACTCGCGGCGTACGCCGGGTAGTCGGCGCTCCGGGTGCCGTCGCGGGAGTCGGTGCAGGTCACCGAGGCGAACGCCTCGACGAAGTTGTCGTAGGGGAAGCCATAGGCACCCGAGCTCGTCGCAGCTGCGAAGTGGGGACGCTCGGCGACGTCGGGCCGCTGACGTAGCCGCTCGGCGAAGCCGGACAGCGCTGCCTGACGACGGCGGGCCTGGGCGGCGGACTCCTTCGCTCCCGGGTTCGGCGGCTCGGTCAGGATGATCAGCTCCGCGAGCATCTCCACGATCCAGTCGTAGCCGGCGGGGTCGTACAGCGTGGCGAGCATGCTGGCGACCAGGTCGGAGTAGTCGAAGGTGAAGACCTCGCCGGAGAACGGGTCGGTCTCGGTCAGGGGCGCGGCCTTGAGCCGACTGGCGATCAGCGCCAGGTTGGCGACGGGGTCCCCGGCGGCGAAGCGGCAGCGAGACCCACCCACCTGGTCGCAGCGTCGCAGGATCTCGCGCAACGCCTTCCAGGACCCCTGCGAGGAACGGAGCCGGCGATCGAGCGGCTGCTGGAAGGTCGCCTGCGAGCCTGCCCAGGCCACGGGGTCCAGGACCCCGTCGACCGCGATCGCCCGGACCCGCCGCGGGAAGAGGGCGGCGTAGACCTGCCCGAGGTAGGTGCCGTAGCTCAACCCCAGGTAGCTCAGCTTCCGGTCACCCACGGCGCGCCGCATCAGCTCCATGTCGCGCGCCACCTCGGCGGTGGACATGGAGCGCGCCAGCGCGTCCCGGCTGCAGGCGCTGCCCACGGCGCGGTCCGAGCGCAGCCAGGACTGCACCGCGGCCGGTGTCGTCGGGAACGCCTTCTGGTAGCCGGCCAGAGCCGGGGTCTGCTCGCGTACGCCGGGGAAGCACTGGACGTGGTCACTGAACCCGATGCCGCGGGGGTCCATGCCGACGATGTCGAACCGGTCGAGCACCGAGGGCGAGAGGAACTCGTCGGAGAAGTAGGCGAACTCGGTGGCGGAACCACCGGGCCCACCGGGGTTGACGAAGAGACTGCCGATCCTGCGTGCCGGGCGCCGCGCCTTGAGCCGCAGCAGGGCCAGCTCCACCTGCGCCCCGGCGGGCTCGTCGTAGTCGAGGGGCACCTCGACCGTGGTGCACTCGGCCTTCTCCAGGCAGGGGTACCAGTCCAGCTTCGGCGTGGCCAGGGCCCCTGGACCGGCCCGTCGGGCGGCGGGTGCGGCCGAGGTCGACGCACTCGACGCGGCCCCCTCGGCGGGCACGATCGTGGCGGTCAGCGCGAGGACCGCGAGGGCCACGACCGCTCTGCGCACTCGTGGGGTCATGTCGGCGACCTTCCCTGAGAACAGCGAGCGAGTCCGCTGCTGGGTGGCGTCAACGTAGGCGCAGCGATCGAGGCTTGGGAAGGATTCACTCGTCATCCCCACCCACAGCGATCCGCCTGTCTAGACCCGCGATCCGCGGAGCGGTCCGCGCTCGGGACAGACCGGCTGCTCAACCACCGAGCGGCCAGCGGCTGAACCTCTCGAAGTACTCCTGCACCTGGTGCGGGTCCCACTGCCGGGACTCGGCGAGGCCGACGGCCAACGTGGCGACGTACGACGGGGCCGGCCGGGTGTGCTCGACGTGGTCGATCCCGTGCGGTGCGGTGAAGAGCAGCATCGGCGCCCCGTCGAGCCGACCGACCTCGATCAGGGTCTCGTAGTGACCGGGTCCGGCGTGGTGGATGCCACCGTCGATCCCCCCGATCACGACCTCCTCGAGCGGGTCGCCCTCCTCGGGCACCCGGTGCATCTCCTGGGCCGCGATGTCGGCGAACTGCCCGGCGGTGACCAGGTAGGCCCGCGCGGCCGTGGGCCCGCCGTCCGCGTCGTGGTCGTAGAAGGCCACGCCGCCACCCCACTGCCGGGAGTGGCCCGCGAAGTACAGCGCGCCCGGCAGGTCCACGGCCACGTCGTGCCGCGGTGCGGCGCTGTTCCGGGCGCCGGGGTTGTGGTGGGTGCCCCCCACCGGCACACCACCGTCGAGGTAGACCGACAACCGCGCAGCCGACATGTTCGACCCGTAGCTGACGTACCAGACCTCGCCGTGGTCGGGCAGCGGGGCAGCGGACGGCTCGTCGGACATCCCTTCAACTCTACTGAGGGTGTTGCCCGAACGCAGGCCGACGCCGAACCTTGTCACATGCCCCCACCCGACGCGGAGCGCGTGCAGCCCGACTCCCTCGGGGAGTGGCGAGCCTGGCTGGACGCCCACCACGCGAGCTCTGCGGGGGTGTGGCTGGTGATGTGGAAGAAGCACACCGGCCGCGTCCCGGTCGACTACGAGGCCGCGGTGCTGGAGGCGCTCGCGTTCGGCTGGGTGGACAGCAAGGGACAGCGGCTCGACGACGACCGCACGATGCTGTGGTTCACCCCCAGGAACCCGCGCAGCGGCTGGTCCCGGCCCAACAAGCAGCGCGTCGAGAGGCTGTACGCCGAGAACCGGATGGGTCCCGCGGGGCAGGCGGTGATCGACGCCGCCAAGGAGAACGGCTACTGGACGCTGCTCGACGACGTCGAGGATCTCGTCGTCCCGGACGACCTCGGCGTCGCCTTCGACCAGCACCCCGGCGCCCGGGAGGCGTGGGAGGGGTTCTCACGGTCGGCCAGGCGCAGCATCCTGGAGTGGATCGTGACCGCGAAGCGCCCGGAGACGCGGAGAGCCCGCATCGCCGAGACCGCCGAGAAGGCCGGTCGCGGCGAGCGGGCTCACCAGCAGTGACGGACGATCAGCTGTGCGCGCTCCGGACCACGCGGTCGTGGCGCATCGAGGAGGCCCGGGTCTCCTTGGCGAAGGCCACGGCCACGATGGTGATCAGCGCCGCGATGGCGACGTAGACGCCCACCGCGAAGGTGTTCTTCACGTCCTCGGGACCGAGCAGCTTGACCGCGATGATCGGCGCGAGGGCACCCGCGAAGATCGAGGCGAGCTGGTAGCCCACCGACGCACCGGTGTAGCGGACCGACGTACCGAAGAGCTCGGAGAAGAACGCCGCCTGCGGGGCGTACATCAAGGAGTGGAAGAACAGGCCCACGGCCACGGCGAGGAAGATCTTGCCGGGGCTGTTGGTGTCGAGGAGCCCGAAGAACACGAACGCCCACACACCCACGCCGATCGCGCCGACGAGGTAGAGCGGCCGGCGGCCGACCTTGTCGGAGAACGCGCCCACCATCGGGATGAAGAAGAACTGGAAGGCGGCCGCGATCAGCAGCATCTTCAAGATCGTGCTCTTGTCCTGGCCCAGGTAGGTCGTGACGTAGGTGATCGAGACGATCGTGAAGATGTAGTAGCTGATGTTCTCGGCCATCCGCATGCCCATCGCGATCAGGACCTCCTTGGGGTAGGTCTTGATCACCTCGAGGATCGGCATGTGCGAGGAGGTCTGCTTCTTCGCGGCGATCTCGGCCTTGGCCTCGGCGAAGACCGGCGACTCCTCGAGCTGGAGCCGCACGTAGAGACCGATGCCCACGAGCACCGCGGAGAGCAGGAACGGGATCCGCCAGCCCCACGCCTCGAAGGTGGCGTCGCTCTGCACCGCAGCGAGCAGGAACAGCACACCGGTGGCCAGCAGGTTGCCCAGCGGCACGCCGGCCTGGGGCCAGGAGGACCAGAAGCCGCGTCGGGCGTCATCCCCGTGCTCGGCGGCCATCAGCACCGCGCCACCCCACTCGCCGCCGACGGCGAAGCCCTGCAGCAGTCGGCAGACCAGCAGCAGGATCGGCGCCGCGACGCCGATCGTGGCGTACGTCGGGAGCAGGCCGATCGCGAAGGTCGCGATGCCCATCATCATCAGCGCGACGACGAGCATCTTCTTGCGGCCGACCCGGTCGCCGAAGTGGCCGAAGACCACACCCCCGAGGGGCCGGGCGACGAAGCCCAGCGCATAGGTGCCGAAGGCGAGCAGGGTCGCAGTGACCGGCTCGGACTCGGGGAAGAACAGCTTGCCGAACACCAGCGCGGCGGCGGACCCGTAGAGGAAGAAGTCGTACCACTCCACGGCCGTGCCGATCAGGCTGGCGAAGACCACCTTGCCGATGCTGTTGACGGCCGGTGCGTCACCCCCTGCGGGGTTCTGGCCTGAGGTCGTTGACGTCGATGACATGTCGTTGCTTCCTTTCATGCGGCGGTCCAGCCGCCATCCATCAGATATGAGTTGCCGTTGATCGAGCTGGTCCCGGGGCCGCACAGGAAGGCCACGAGGTTGGCCACCTCGTCGACCTCGACGAGCCGCTTGACCGGCGTACGGGCCAGCAGCACCTGGTCGAGGACCTCGTCCTCGGCGATCCCGTGGCTGGCGGCCTGGTCGGCGATCTGGCCCTCCACGAGCGGGGTGCGCACGTAGCCGGGGCAGACGGTGTTGCTGGTGACGCCCTTCTCGGCGCCTTCGAGGGCGAGCACCTTGGAGAGGCCTTCGAGCCCGTGCTTGGCACTCACGTAGGCCGACTTGTACGCCGAGGCGCGGTGGCCGTGCACCGAGGAGACGTGCACGATCCGGCCCCAGCCGGCGGCGTACATGCCCGGCAGCAGTGCGCGGGCGAGCAGGAACGGCGCGTGCAGCATCACCCGGTGGATCTGGGCGAACCGTTCGGGATCGAAGTCCTCCACCGGCGCCACGTGCTGGATGCCGGCGTTGTTGACCAGGACGTCGATGCCGCGCGAGCCGAGGTCGAGGGCGTCGATCGCCGCGGGGTCGGAGAGGTCGGCGACGAGGTGCTCGGCTCCGAGCGCCTCCGCGGCCTCGGCGACGCCACGCTCGTCGCGGTCGAGGAGCACCACGGTCGCGCCGTCGGCGACGAGGCGCTCGCTCACCGCGCGGCCGATGCCGCTGGCAGCGCCGGTGACCAGAGCCGTGCGCCCCGAGAGTGTCGTCATGGCGGCGACGTTACGTGGGCCCGGTCACACCCTGCCATGTGCTGAGACCCATGATTGTCTGGTTTGGGTGTGCCCCGATCACATGTGGGTGCCGAGCCTGAGCATCTGCAGCGCCAGCTGCACGTCCAGCAGCCGCTGCGGAGAGCGCCAGTCCTCCCCCAGCAGCTGGCCCACCCGGTCGAGGCGCTGCACCACGGTGTTCGGGTGGATGTGCAGGGTCTCGGCCGTCTCCCGCAGGCCGGCGCCGCAGGCGAACCAGGCGTCCAGGGTGTCCAGGAGCGACGACCCGCGCTCGGCGTCGTAGGCGCGGACGGCACCGATCGAGTGCTCCACGAATTCCGCGAGCTCGGCGGCTCCACCACCACCCAGCAGCAGGCGCGCCAGTCCCAGCCCCGCGGGGTCGGCGACCTCACCGCTCCGGCCCAGCTGCAGCAGCGCGGTCAGCACCTGCTTGGCCTGGCGCCACGAGTCGCTGATCCCACCCGCGCCGTCGGAGCAGCTGGCCACCCCCACGGTCGCCCCAGCGAGTCGGACCCGCAGCAGCTCCCCGAGTCGAGCGGGCTCCACGGGCGCCACCACCACCGCGAGGCCCTCGTGGATCCCGCCGAGTCCGCGCAGCTCCCTCGCCAGGGCCGAGGCCGAGCGCGCCACGTGCTGGTCCGATCCCGCGGAGACCGGCTCGGCCACGGCCACGCTGAGCTCGGCGCCGAGGTCTGCGCCCTGCTGGCGGGCACGTTCCCGGAGCCGGTCCGGGTCGAGCGCGCGACCGCTGACCAGGTCGGCAAGCAGCTCCCCGCGCACCCGGCTCTCGGCCTCGGCAGCGCTGCGCCCGAAGAGCAGCACCAGCGCCGTGACCAGCGCGCCCCGCTCGAGGGTGCGTCGCTCCGGGAGATCCATCGGCTCCTCGGTGCTCAGCACGAGCGTGCCCAGGTGCTCCTCGCCTGCTGCCGCCGCGGCCACCCACTCCCCGGGCTCCGCGCGCACGCACCGGCCCGAGCCCAGGGCCTTGCCGACCCACTCCTCGAGGACCGCGGGCAGCGGCTGCGTGGTCCCCGCGAGCGGGCGACCGTCCTCGGCGTAGACCGCGAGCCGGCCGCCCAGGACCTGCGCCAGCACGTCGGCGACCTCGATCACGCCTCCTCCACGCAGCAGCACGCCGGTGAGCAGGTCGTGGGCGTTGGCGGCGCGCTCGGTGGCGGCGTTGTGCGCGCGCAGCTCCTCGTTGGCGGCATCGGCGGCGGCGACCGCCGTACGGGCCTGCTCGAAGAGCCGGGCGTTCTGGAGGGCGACCGCCGCGTGCGCTGCGAACGACGTCAGCAGCGCCACCTCCTGCGCTGGGAACGGCCGCACGGTGCGGTGCACCGCGAGGAGGGCGCCGATGACGGTGCCGTCGACGGTGAGTGGCACCCCGAGGATGGCCCGGATCTGCTCGCCGTCCACGGCGGTGTCGATGTAGTCGCGGTGCAGGAACCGGTGGTCGGCCTGGTAGTCCTCGGTGAAGTACGGCGCCCCCGACTGCGCGACCAGGCCCAGCAGCCCGGTGCCGAGCGGCAGCCGCAGCCGGCGGAACTCAGCCGTCAGCGCACCGTCGGTCACCTTCATGTACGACGCCCCCTCCTCCTCGTCGTTGAGGGAGAGGTAGGTCATGTCCGCGCGCAGCAGGTGCCTGGCCCGCCGGACGATCGCGGTCAGGATCGCGTCGAGGTCTCGGATCTCGCTGAGGTCGCGCGCGGTCTCGTTCAGGGCGCTGAGCTCGGCCTCGCGGCTGCGCTGACGCGCCATCTGCTCATGGATCCGCAACGCCAGCGCGTGCTCGGCGCGCAGCCGCTCGAGCTGCTCGGAGCCCGCCCCGGAGACCTCCGCCTCGGCCACCACCACGTCGAGGTCCTCGCGCGTGGCACCGGCCAGCAGCATCTCCAAGAACCTGGCCGTCACCTCCATGCGGGCGATCCTGCCAGTTGCGGGCACCCGCGCGCGGCAGGACGGAACCGCCGCCCCCGTAGAATCGGTCGGATGCCCAACGCCACGCCGCGCACCCTCGCCGAGCAGCTCCGGGACTGGCCCGACGAGCGGCTGGTCTCCCTGCTCGCGGAACGCCCTGACCTGGCGACGCCCGCGCCGCACGACTCCTCCCAGCTGGCGGCCCGGGTCGTGGTCAAGGCCTCGGTCCTCCGCGCCCTCGACCTGCTCGACTCCCTCGAGCTGGCGGTGCTGCAGGCCCTCGTCCAGGGCGCCGACCCGGCCGACGTGGTGGCGGCCGGTCCATCGGCCGTGGCCTCGGCCGTGGACCACCTGGCCGCGCTCGCGCTGGTGTGGGGTACGCCGGCCCGGCCGGTGCTCGTGGTGGGGGACCTGCTGCGGATGCCCGAGGGGATGCCTGTCGCCCAGGCGGCCAGCCTGCTCGACGGACTCGCCCCGCAGGCGCGGGCGATCCTGGACCACCTCGAGGAGCAGCGCGCGGACGGCCGCTGGGGTGGTGCGGCCGGTCCCACCGCCGACCTGGTCGCGGCCGGGCTGCTGGTCCGCCGTGACGACCACCACGTCACGATCCCGTGGAACGTCCGGCTCGCGCTGCACGGCGGACGCTCCACCGTCGAGGTCGAGCAGGCCCCCGAGCTGGCCGTCTCGGAGCGGGCGCAGCCGCTGGTCGACCGGGCGGCTGCCGGGGCCGCGTTCGAGTTCGTGCGCCGCACCGAGCTGCTGCTCGACCGGTGGAGCACCCATCCCCCACCGGCGTTGAAGGCCGGCGGGCTCGGCGTACGCGAGCTGCGTGCGGCGGCCCAGCTGCTCCACGTCGAGATCGGCGTGGCGGCCCTCGTCATCGAGACCGCCTCGGCTGCCGGGCTGCTCGCCCAGGGGATGACCGACGCACCCGAGGCGGCCTGGCTGCCGACCGAGACCTTCGACGTGTGGCAGGCCGGGTCGACCGCGCAGCGCTGGGCGACCCTGGCGCGCGCCTGGCTGACCAACCCCCGGCTGGCCTCAGCGGTGGGGGGACGGATCGGCGACAAGCCGGTCAACGCACTCTCCCCCGACCTCGAACGCAGCTGGCTGGTGGCACTGCGCTCCGATGCCCTCGCCGCGCTGGACGAGCTCGACGAAGGACAGTCCCTGGCCGCCGGCACCGGCGTCGCCTCCCTGGTCGAGCGGCTGCGCTGGCGCCGTCCCCGCCGCCCGTCCGCGCGGCTGAAGCAGGTCGTCCCCCTGCTGGGCGAGGCCGCGCTCCTGGGAGTCAGCGGGCTCGACGCCGTCTCCAGCTTCGGTCGCGCGCTGGTCGAGGGCCGCGACCCGACGGACCTGCTCACCGACCTGTTGCCCGCACCCGTCGACCACGTGCTGCTGCAGGCAGACCTGACCGCGATCGCCCCGGGTCCTCTCGAGCAGGACCTGGCCCGTCGACTCGCGCTGGTCGCCGACGTCGAGTCGCGCGGAGGGGCCACGGTCTACCGGTTCGCCTCGACGTCGGTGCGGCGGGCCTTCGACGCCGGCTGGTCGGCGACCGAGGTGCACGAGTTCGTCGCCGAGACCTCCCGCACGCCGGTGCCCCAGTCGCTCACCTACCTGATCGACGACGTCTCCCGCCGGTTCGGCACGCTGCGCGCCGGCCACGCCGACTCCTTCCTGCGCAGCGACGACGAGACCGCCCTCACCGAGCTGCTGCACGCCCCCGGCGCGGACGCGCTGCGGCTGCGACGGATCGCCCCCACGGTGCTGATCTCCGACCTGTCGCTGGGGGTGCTGCTCCCCCGCATCCGCGAGCTCGGGATGGCGCCGGTGGTGGAGGCCGCCGACGGCACCGTGCGTGTGGCCCGGCCTGACATCTTCCGCGCCCGTCCCACGCGGCGACGCACCACCGCGGCGGCCTCGGTCCGCACCACGGCGCACACCGTGGCCGTGGTCACCGCCATCCGCGCCGGCGACCGCACCGCCGGGGCACGATCCGACCGGGGGCAGGCCGCCTCGACACCCGCCGACGTGATCGCGATGCTGCGCGAGGCCGCCGAGTCCCGTGGCTCGCTGGTGATCGGCTACGTCGGCAACGACGGCACCGTCGGTGAGCGCACCGTCGTCCCCGAACGCGTCGAGGGCGGCCAGCTCACGGCGTACGACGAACGCAGCGACGGCGCTCGCAGCTTCGCCATCCACCGGATCACCGCGGTCTCGCGACCCACGCAGACCAGCTCCCCACAGACGGAGAAGTCATGAACGACGGCCCCCTCATCGTCCAGTCGGACAAGACCCTCTTGCTGGAGGTCGACCACGAGCAGGCCAGCGACTGCCGCAAGGCGATCGCGCCGTTCGCGGAGCTGGAGCGCAGTCCCGAGCACATCCACACCTACCGGCTGACGCCGCTGGGCCTGTGGAACGCCCGGGCCGCCGGTCACGACGCCGAGCAGGTGGTCAACGTGCTGCTGACCTTCAGCCGCTACGCCGTGCCGCACGCGCTGCTCGTCGACGTCGCCGAGACGATGGCCCGCTACGGCCGGTTGCGGCTGGACAAGCACCCGGTGCACGGGCTGGTGCTCTCCAGCACCGACCGCGCGGTCTTCGAGGAGGTGCTGCGCAGCAAGAAGGTCGCCGGGATGATCGGTGAGCGGATCGATCCCGACAACGTGGCGGTGCACCCCAGCCAGCGCGGCAACCTCAAGCAGGCGCTCCTCAAGCTGGGCTGGCCGGCCGAGGACTTCGCCGGCTACGTCGACGGCGAGGCGCACAAGATCGAGCTCGAGGAGGACGGCTGGAGCGTGCGTCCCTACCAGCAGGAGGCGGCCGACTCGTTCTGGCACGGCGGGTCCGGGGTCGTCGTACTCCCCTGTGGCGCGGGCAAGACGATCGTCGGCGCCGCCGCGATGGCCCGCGCAGGCGCCACCACCTTGATCCTGGTCACCAACACGGTCAGCGCCCGGCAGTGGAAGGCCGAGCTGATCAAGCGCACCAGCCTGACCGAGGACGAGATCGGCGAGTACAGCGGCGCCCGCAAGGAGGTCCGGCCGGTCACCATCGCGACCTACCAGGTGCTGACGATGCGTCGCAAGGGCGTCTACCCGCACCTGGAGCTGCTCGACGCCCGCGACTGGGGCCTGATCGTCTACGACGAGGTGCACCTGCTGCCAGCGCCGATCTTCCGGATGACCGCCAACCTGCAGGCGCGGCGGCGGATCGGGCTGACCGCCACCCTGGTCCGCGAGGACGGCCGCGAGGGCGACGTGTTCAGCCTGATCGGGCCCAAGCGGTACGACGCCCCGTGGAAGGACATCGAGGCGCAGGGCTGGATCGCCCCGGCCGACTGCGTCGAGGTGCGGGTGACCCTGCCCGAGGGTGAGCGCATCGCCTACGCCACCGCCGAGCCCGAGGAGCGCTACCGGCTGGCCAGCTGCACCTACGCCAAGACCCTGGTCGCGGAGAAGCTGGTCGCGGACCACCGCGGTGAGCCGACGTTGGTGATCGGCCAGTACCTCGAGCAGCTCGACGAGCTCGCCGAGCACCTGAACGCGCCGGTGATCAAGGGCGAGACCACGGTCAAGGAGCGCGAGCGCCTCTACCAGGCGTTCCGCACCGGCGAGATCCAGCTGCTCGTGGTCTCCAAGGTGGCCAACTTCTCGATCGACCTGCCCGAGGCCGCGGTCGCGATCCAGGTCTCCGGGAGCTTCGGCTCACGCCAGGAGGAGGCCCAGCGTCTGGGCCGGTTGCTGCGGCCCAAGGCCGACGGCAAGTCGGCGCGGTTCTACACCGTGGTCAGCCGCGACACCGTCGACGCCGACTTCGCCCAGAACCGACAGCGGTTCCTCGCCGAGCAGGGCTACGCCTACCGCATCGTGGATGCGGGCGACCTGTGAGAAGGGGGCACTCGTAGGCTTGCGTGGTGACTGCTCCAGAGGTACTCCTGCTCGAGAACATCCACCCGTCGGCCAGCGACGTCTTCGAACGCAACGGGATCCGGGTGCACCGACGCTCGCACTCCCTCGGTGAGGACGAGCTGATCGAGGCCCTCGAGGGCATGACGATGGTCGGGATCCGCTCCAACACCAAGATCACCGAGCGGGTGCTGGAGGAGTCTCCCCAGCTGCTCGCCATCGGCGCCTTCTGCATCGGCACCAACCAGATCGCCCTCGACGCGGCCGCCCGTCGTGGCATCGCGGTCTTCAACGCGCCGTACTCCAACACACGCAGCGTGGTCGAGCTGGTGATCAGCGAGATCATCGCGCTGGCGCGCCGGCTCACCGAGAAGACCGCGAAGATGCACGCCGGCGTGTGGGACAAGTCGGCTCAGGGCAGCCACGAGGTCCGGGGCCGCACCCTGGGCATCGTCGGCTACGGCAACATCGGCACCCAGCTCTCCAACGTCGCGGAGTCCATGGGCCTGCGGGTGATCTTCTTCGACACCTCCGACCGCCCCGCCCACGGCAACGCCCGACGGGTGGGCAGCATGGACGAGCTGCTGGCCGAGGCCGACGTGGTCTCGCTGCACGTCGACGGACGTCCCGGCAACGCCGGCATGTTCGGCGCGGCGGAGTTCGCCCGGATGAAGCCTCGCTCGCTGTTCATCAACGCCTCCCGCGGGATGGTCGTCGACGACATCGCGCTGCGCGAGCACATCCTCTCCGGCCACATCGCAGGTGCCGCGATCGACGTCTTCCCGGTCGAGCCCAAGGCCCAGGGTGACGAGTTCAAGTCCGCGCTTCGCGGCCTGGACAACGTGATCCTCACCCCGCACGTGGGCGGCTCCACCCAGGAGGCACAGGAGGAGATCGGCTTCTTCGTCTCCTCCAAGCTGACCAACTTCGTGCGCGGGGGCAGCACGGCGCTCAGCGTGAACCTGCCAGTCGTCCCGGTGCCGCCGTTGACGCACGGCTCACGGATCGCGCTGCTGCACCACAACCTGCCCGGCGTGCTGGCGTCGGTGAACCTGATCCTGGCCAACCACCAGGCCAACGTGGACGCGCAGTACCTCGCCACCAGCGGCGAGCAGGGCTACGTGGTCACCGACGTCTCGACCGAGCTCACCCCCGAGGTGCTGGCGGACCTGCGCGCGGCCGACTCCAGCATCTGGTTGCGGACCTACCCGAGCTAGCGGCCGGAGCGCTGCGCCCGGGTCAGGGCGGAACGCAGCAGCGGCGACATCCGGTCACCGGTGCCCGCCGTACCCGCCGTGCGGCCGGCAGCGCGTCCGGAGACCGACGGCGGCTGCACCGCCGGGCAGGACCGGTCGGCACCGCTCCCCTCCACCCGTGCGGGCACGACGCCGCTGCGCAGGTAGTCCGCCACCGTCTGGTCGACGCAGGCCACCCCCGAGAGCGAGCTGGCGTGGGTGGTCCCGCCGATGCCGGCGACCAGCGAGGCCGAGGGGAAGAGCCGACGGGCGGTGAGCGCGCCGGAGTACGGCGTGGCCGCGTCCCGGGTCTCGCTGATCAACAGGATCTTGGCGCCGAGCCCGGCCCCGGAGACCGTGGGCCGAGCCTGCTCGGGTGCGCTCCAGCTCAGGCAGGGGGCGTTGTACCAGGTGTTGTTCCAGGTCAGGAACGGGTTGCGGCGGTTCAGCGACGCCGCGTCCTTCAGGGTGCGCTGGGTGCCCGGCCAGGGCGCGTCGGTGCACTGCACGGCGTTGTAGACCGCGAAGCCGTTGTCGTCGCCCATGGACCCGTTGCGGTAGTGCGCGAACATCGCGCCGCCGCGGTTCTTGCGGATCAGCTGCGAGTAGTCGCGGCCGTACTCGTCCCAGCCGTAGACGTAGTAGCCCACCTCGACCATCGCATCGGCCAGCTCCGAGGGACCCAGCTTGCCCCCGGCCGCAGGCCTGCGGTCGAGCTGGGCGAGCTTGCGGTAGTAGCCGCGCCGGATCGCCTTCCAGCTGGAGCCGAGGCGGAACGTGCCCGGGTGCGCGGCGAGGTACTTCCAGTAGGCGTTCAGGTTCCGCTCGAACGCGCGGTCCTGGTCCAGCCCCACGGCGTACCACGTGCGCTGCGCGTCCACGACGCCGTCGAGGACGAAGCGGCCGACCCGGCTCGGATAGCGGGTGGCGTAGACCTGGCCGAGGTAGCTGCCGTAGGAGAAGCCGTAGAAGTTCAGGGTCTCCACGCCCAGGGCGGCGCGCAGCGCGTCCATGTCGCGCACGGTGTCGAGCGTGGTCATGTGGGCGAGCAGGCTGCGCTTGGTCGCGGTGTTGGCGCACGCCTTCGAGTAGGACCGGTTCTTGCGCAGCCAGTAGCGCCGGACCGCCGCGGTCCGTGGCACGTAGCTGGGGCGGTCGGTGCCGAAGTAGCTGTAGCTGCAGTGCAACGAGGGGGTGCTGCTGCCGACGCCGCGCGGGTCCAGGCCGATCCAGTCGTAGGTCTCGCCCACGCCGTCGGGGATCTGCTCGCCGAGTGCGGGAAGCAGCAGGCCCGAACCTCCGGGGCCGCCGGGGTTGGTGAGCATCACGCCCTGGTAGTCCTCGGCCGAGGAGGTGTGCGCACGACGGGTCAGCGCGAGCTGGACCCTGGTGCCGCCGGGAGCGGCTGCGTCCAGCGGCACCGACAGGCTCCCGCACTCGAGCTCGCGGTTGCGCAGCCACGCGTCCGTGCACGGCGTCCAGGTGATGCTCGCCGCCGGCGCCGTCGTTGCGGCGGTCGTTGCGGCAGCCAGTGCGGGGACGCCGGCGGACGGTACGGCGGCCAGGCCGGTCGCGACCAGCAGGGTGGGGAGCAGGGCAGCGAGACGCACGCGGGAGCCTTTCCGGTCAGGCACGGGGCCCGCGCCGGACGCAGCATCTCCCGCTAAGTCGGACCTGTCCAGATCTGCGACGTTCTGAGAGGTGACTGGCCTAGTCGACCGGTATGCCCAGTGCGCGGGCAAGCGCATCGTCGAGCAGCATCCGCCAGGACCGGACGTGGTCGACGTCCACCGAGGCGCGGGTCCAGGAGCTGCCCGTGCGGGCGGAGGACCCGATCGCGAACCGGCGTACGCCGGCGCGGACCAGCCACGGGACCAGGTCGGGAGTGATCCCGCCCCCGGCCAGCAGCAGCTCGGCCGCGCGGGGGTCGTGCGAGGCGCGCTGGATCAGCTCCTCGGCGCCGTGCCCGAGCCCGCGGGTGGACCCGGCCGAGATCACCGCCTCCAGCCCCGGCAGCCCGATCACGTCGCGCCAGGCCCGGTCGGCGTCCAGCGCCACGTCGAACCCGTGGAAGAGCCACGGCATGCCCCCCAGGTCGGCGCACAGCTGCGCGCAGGTGTGCCGGTCGATCTCCAGATCGTGGTCGAGGAAGCCGTAGGCGAGGCCACGGGCACCGAGCTCGACGAAGGTCCGGCCGAGCTCCACCATCCGGCCGTAGTCAGCCTCGGGGGTCCGGAGCACCACCCAGACGGGCAGATCCGTCTCGCGGACGACGGCCGAGACCGCGGCTGGCTCGGGGGCGTAGTGACCGCCCTGGGGGTCGGCGCTGAGCAGCAGCCGGTCGGCACCGCCCGCCGTGGCCGCCTCGGCATCGCGACCGTGGAGCACCACCACGTCGAGGTGCGCGCTCTCCCCGGAGGTCGAGGCAGCACTCTGTGCTTCTGAGGTCAGCCGGTCGGGGGTCACAATGACATCGTGACAGCACCCGACGCCGTGATCAGGGCACGGGCCCTCGTGTTGCGTGACCTCGAGAGCACCGGCGCCGCCGACCCCGAGACGGTCTCGGCCCTCGAGGCCGCCGTGGCCGACCGCGGCTGGTGGCTCGAGCAGTGGGCCGAGGGCCGCGACTTCGTGGTCGGCCTGGTCGCCCAGGACGTGCAGGACGCCCTCCTCGACACCCGCGGCCGCTGGCCGCTGTGCAGCGCCTGCGACCTCCTCGACCCGCACGCCCTCTACATCCAGCCCGACCTCGGCGGCCCCGACCCGACCTGGGTCTGCGAGCAGGCCGGCATCGTCGTGGCCCCGGTCGGCGAGCTGTGAGGGTTGGGGCTTTGCGTCTGGGTTTTCGGCGGCTGCGGTTTTTCACGTTCTCCTGTGAGACTGGCACTTCACCACACCCACCACGCATTTCCTGAAATCAGGATTGCAACCCCACTAAACGGGGCACTTCGATAATTCAGGAATGCAACGCATCAAGTGGGGCTAGTCGCTCCGCGGTGCTGCGCATCAACCAACCGGGGGGTCGGTGCAGGTGTTCTCTGCTCGTGATGCAGGTGCGGTGGCGGTCCACCTTCTCGATCGCGGCCTGGTCGCGGCCGGCGTGGCCACCGGAAGTGCGCTGTTGAGCTCCCAGGTCCTGTTCGGGGAGTTCCTCTCCCTGACCCACATCAACCGCGAGTGTCGCGCCACCGCCCAAGGGACCGACATACGGACCTGGCCGGCGACCCAGACGGACCTGCGCGCCACCCGATCCGGGACCGGGACCCGGGAGGGGTGCCACGAGTGCTGGATGCGTCCGCCGACCCACCCGGGTTCGCCGGCATACCTCCGCCACTACGCCCCGGTGGCCGCCCACCTCCAGGTGTCGGCCGCGGTCGATGAGTTCTTCGACAACCGGGCCGCCCTGCGCGCCGGCCATCCCGGGTACACCCTGGGTCTACCGCGTCTGCTCACCCTGTCCCTGCAGGCGCTGGACCCGGTCGACGCCTCCGTCTTCGCCGACGTCGCCAACCTTCTCGTCCAGCAGCAGCACCGTCTGGCGGCCTGGGACTCCCGGCTGCGGGTGCAGCTGCGCTCCAGGCGGTTGCAGCGCAGCGAGGCCTCGGAGTCGCTGACGTGGGTGCGCATCCCTGCCCTGGACACCCGGCCGCGGAGCGTCGCAGCCGCAGCGGGCGTCCTGCTCGCGATCGCCGCGGCCGTGCATCTCGAGCTCATCGACGGCGGCCCCGAGGGCCGGCAGCTGCTCGCCCTGGTCCCCGCGCACCTGGTCCCGGAGAGCGTCCCCGCGCACCTCGTCCCAGAGAGCGTCCCCGCGCACCTGGTCCGCGAGAGCGCCACCGAGAACCTCCCCGAGCACGCCACCGACACCGGCCGGGGCACCTCCCTGATCGTCCTGACCCCGTCGGCACCACTCATCGACGTGGCCGTCATCAAGGCAGCACTCGCCCTCGACCCGGCCACCCACCCGATCGACCCGGAGCTGCTGGCCGATGTCCGCGCCACGCCCGACCAGGTCCTGTAGCGCCTGACCAGCGCGTGGCCAGCGCCTGACCACCCGCACCGCCTCGCGCCGGCGTCGAGCAGGCCGCCTAGCGCAGGTGCTCGGGACGCAGGACCGGCACCCACAGGGTGTAGCGGTCGGCACGATAGACGCTGCGGGTGACCTCCACGACGTTCTCGCGGCAGAACGCGCGCCGCGAGATGTGCAGCACCGGCGAGCCCGGCTCCAGCTCCAGCAGGTCGGCCTCCTCCTCGGTGGCGATCCCTGCCAGCACCGAGTCCTCACCCCAGGTCGGCATCAGGTCCCGCATGGCGAACCAGAAGTAGAGGCTCGAGGGCAGCGCCTCGTCGAGAAAGTTGGGGAACAGCTCGAGGGAGAGGTAGACGTGCTGGATCGCCATCGGCACCCCGTCGGCCAGCCGCAGCCGCTGCCAGTGCGCGATCGGGCCGCCCTCGTCGATCTCCAGGGCGCGCGCGACGCCGGGGCCGGCACTCTCGCGACGGGCCAGCAGGGTCCGCGACTCGGGCTTCTTGCCGCGACGCTCCATCTCCTCGGTGTAGGCGGAGAGGCGCATCTGCATGTCGATCAGCGGCTTGGTCACGAAGGTGCCGCGACCGGCGATCCGTTCGAGGAGGCCCTGGGCCACCAGCGCGTCGATCGCGTGTCGCACGGTCATCCGGGCCACGCCGAACTGCTCGGCGAGATCTCGCTCCGAGGGTGCGGGGGTTCCCGGCTCGGCGCTGACGATCACCGACCGGACGTACTCCCGGACCAGCACGTGCTTGCGCCCACGCCGGACACCGCGTGTCGACTGCTCATCCACGCGAACTGCTCCTTTTGGTGGGGTCGGTTCTAGAAACTATCGGGATGCGAGGGTGCGGCGATACCCGTTCGCCAAATTGGGACGCATCTGTTGGCTCACTCGGTCGCGATCGCCTGGAGTACGTCGAGCCGGCCGGCCCGTCGCGCAGGCAACAACGCGGCCAGCATGCCGATCACCACGGAGACCAGCAGGTACCCGCCCAGGCTCCCCCAGGGGATCCGGGTCACCTCCAGGCCCTCGTCGCGGACCGAGGCCATCAGCGCGATCCCGAAGAGCAGACCCATGCCGATCCCCATCAGGGCACCGAGGACGGCGATCGCGACCGACTCGAGGGCCACCATCCGTCGCATCTGCCGCCGGTCGAGGCCGATCGCGCGCAGCAGACCGACCTCGCGGGTGCGCTCGATGATGGAGAGCCCCAGGGTGTTCACCACACCCAGGACCGCGATCACCAGCGCGAGGCCGAGCAGCGCGTAGATCATCAGCACCAGGCGGTCGATCGGGGCGCGCTGCTCAGCGGCGTACTCGCGCTGGTCCTTGACGGTGATGATCGGCAGCTTCGCGGTGGCGTCCTCCAACCGCTGCTTGACCTCCGCGGAGCTCGCGCCCGGCTCGAGCTTGAGCAGCAGCTGGGAGTCCTCGGGCGCGTACCCACCGCGCTCGAGGGCGTCCAGCGTGGTCAGGTACGACGCCCCGAGCGCGCTGTCGTAGAGCCCGGCGATCCGCAGCCTGGTGGTGCCGTTGGGGAAGTTGAACGGGACCCGCTGACCCACCTCCAGGCCCTTGTCTGCGGCGACCTTGGTGTCCACGAGCAGGCTGTTGCCCTTGAAGTCGTTCAGCGAGCCCGCACTCAGATCGACCCGGAAGACCGAGCTGATCGTCGCGGGGTCCACCGCGGCCAGGAAGGTACGGTCGCCGTCACGGCGGGTCACCACGGTGCGCACCCGGGTCACGCTCTGCACACCGCGCTCCTTGGCAGCCATGGTGGCGATCTCGGTGGAGAAGCCCTGACCGATGGCGTTGCTGATCACGATGTCGCCGAGGAAGCTCTTCTTGACCGTCGCGTCCACGCTGGCCTTGGCCGAGGAGCCTGCGATCGACATCGTGGTGACCAGGGTCAGCCCGATCATCAGCGCGGACGCGGTCGCCGCCGTACGCCGTGGGTTGCGCAGCGAGTTCTGCCCCGCGAGATTGCCGACGCTGCCGAACATCCGCCGGTAGAGCGCCGCGGTGACCAGCAGGAACGGGCGCGAGGTGCTCGGGCTCGCGGCCGCCATGCCGAGCATCGCGAGGAGGGCACCGGCACCCACCCAGTAGCCGGGCTTGGGCACGTCGGCGAACAGCCCGGTCAGGCCCGCGGCCACACCGGCGAGCATCATCGAGGAGCCGACGAGCAGCCGCCGGCGCATCGAGGACTCCGGCATCGCGACGTCATCCCTCAGGGCCGCGATCGGGGGGATCATGCTCGAGCGGCGCGCCGGCAGGTACGCCGCCACCATCGTCACCAGCAGCCCCACCGCGAACGCCGCGATCGGGGTGCGCGCCGCGAACACCAGCGAGGTGCCCGACAGGTCCAGCCCCAGGCTGGCGAACAACGCCCGGATCCCCATCGCCAGCAGCACTCCGAGACCGAGTCCGACGGTGCTGCCGACGACCCCGACCACGAACGCCTCGAACAGCACCGAGCGGGTGACCTGCTTGCGCGAGGCACCGAGCGCGCGGAACAGCGCCAGCTCCCGGCTGCGCTGGGCGACCAGCATCGAGAAGGTGTTCACGATCAGGAACGAGCCGACCACGAGGGCGATGCCGGCGAAGACCAGCAAGAAGATCGTGATGAAGTTGATCGCCTCCAGCAGGCCGCTGGCCGCCTCGGCCGCCGCCTTCTTGCCGGTCAGCGCCTGGTATCCCTTCGGCAGCACCTTGGCCACGTTGTCGCGCAGCTCCTGCTGGGAGACCCCTGGTTTCGCGGTGACCCACGCGTCGTTGTAGACGTCCTTGCCGTCGAGGAACAGCTTCTGGGCGGTCTCGGTGTCGAAGATCGAGGCGGTGGCGCCGTTGAGCGACCCGCCGTCGGGGTAGTCCGCGATGCCGACCAGCCTCGGTTCGAGCAGGGCCCGCTTGCCCGCACTGACCAGCCGGACCTTCTCGCCGAGGCCGTAGCCGGCCCGGCGTACGGTCGCCGCGTCGATGACCACCTCGTCCTCGCCCCTAGGTGCGCGGCCGCGCACCACCTGCAGCGGCTCGACGCCGCCGGCCGCCGGTGCGTCGTTGGCGTTGAAGCCCAGGCCCGGCGCTCCCTGGCCGCCGATCACCCGGTTGTTCTTGCCGATCACGAATACGCCGAAGCTGACCACGTTGCCGTCGGCGCGCGCAGCGCCGGGCACGTCGGCCAGGGTCTTGACGACGTCGGCCGGGATCGAGAGCGTGGTCGGGTTGGCCTCGTTGTCGGCTGCGCCGACGGGGCGTACGACGACGTCGCCGACCGAGCTGTCGAAGATCGCCACGAAGCTCTTGTTGAGGGTGTCGGTGAAGATCAGCGTGCCGGCCACGAAGGCCACGCCGAGCACGATCGCGAAGGTGCTCATGAACAGCCGGAGCTTGCGCCCCAGCAGGCTCTTCCAGGCAGCGTGCAGCATGCTCAGGCCTCCGCTGAGCCCGGGTCGGTCTCGTGCGCGGCCATCCGCTCCAGCACCGCTTCCCGGGTGGGGTCGACCAGGACACCGGAGAGCCGTCCGTCGGCGAGGAAGACCACCCGGTCGGTGTAGGCGGCGGCGACCGGGTCGTGGGTCACCATCACGACGGTCTGGCCGAAGGCACGGGCCGACTGCTGCAGCAGGGTCAGCACCTCGGCGCCGGACCTGGAGTCCAGGTTGCCGGTCGGCTCGTCGGCGAAGATGATCGCGGGTCGGCTGACCAGTGCCCGAGCCACCGCGACCCGTTGCTGCTGCCCGCCGGAGAGCTGGTTGGGCCGGTGGTCGAGCCGGTCGCGCAGGTTGACGGTGTCGATCACGGTCTCGAACCAGCTCTGGTCGGGTCGACGCCCGGCGATCGAGAGCGGCAGCAGGATGTTCTCCTGCGCGCTCAGCGTGGGGATCAGGTTGAACGACTGGAAGACGAAGCCGATCTTCTCCCGGCGGAGTCGGGTCAGGGACCTGTCGTCGAGGCCACCGATCTCGGCGTCCCCGATGAAGACCTTCCCCGAGGTAGGCGTGTCCAGCGCCGCACAGCAGTGCATCA